>NZ_JBAQOK010000058.1:0-2737 GCF_049304695.1 Sphingobium sp. | reverse complement strand
CAAGTGGGTATCGCGGTATCGACCCAGTGATCTGGTTTCAGCGCCGCAGGCAGATCTGGCACGTGAGAATGAACGCCTTCGCCTTGAGAACCGTGTGCTGCGGGAGGAGAGGGAAGTACTAAAAAACCGCCGCCGGCTGAGCCCGCCTGTGCGCGGTAGAAACGGGTCGTGCTATGGTGCGGTCGGGAGGGTCGCGGCCGATGGCTTATTGGAGGCTTGATACCCCGTTAAAAAACGTGGCCCGTGGGTGTTTGCGTACTTGAGAGTGGTGACGCCGTTCTGCGGTGATCCCGGTTAGGAAGATGACGTTTAGCATCGCCCATACCCTCCTGTTTTAAAGGAGGACTTGGAATGGAACGATCAAAATCCGGCGCGTTGTCTATGGTCAATCCACGCGCCGCTGCCATCGACATCGGATCGACCATGCATATGGCGGCCATAAATCCGAACGCCGATGATAATCCGGTACGAGCGTTTGGCACATTCACCGGCGATCTCCATGATATGGCCCGCTGGTTCAAGACATATGGCGTCACGACTGTCGCGATGGAATCGACCGGTGTTTATTGGATACCGGCCTATGAAGTGCTTGAAGGACATGGCTTTGAGGTGATCCTGGTCAATGCGCGATATGCCAAGAATGTACCGGGTCGCAAAACCGACGTCAGCGACGCTGCATGGTTGCAACGCCTGCACAGCTACGGGCTGCTGCGGGGGAGTTTCCGTCCCGAGGCGGGCGTGGCGACCATGCGTGCCTATCTGCGGCAGCGCGAGCGACTGATCGAATATGCCGCCTCACATATTCAGCACATGCAGAAGGCGCTGATGGAAATGAATGTGCAACTCCATCACGTCGTCTCCGACATCACCGGCGTGACGGGCATGCGGATCATCAGGGCCATTGTGAGCGGCGAACGTACGCCCAATACGCTGGCGCAAATGCGCGACGTCCGCTGTCATGCGACTATTGAGACCATTTGTGCGGCATTATCGGGAAACTGGCGGGACGAGCATATCTTCGCGCTTGGCCAATCCCTGGCCCTGTTCGACTTCTACCAAACCAAAATTCTCGAATGTGATCGAAAGCTTGAGGTCGCGCTCAAGGCGCTCGAAATCGACGAGGGGTATGATGTTCGCCAGCTGCCAAAAGTCCGAACCAAAAGGCAGCAGGTGAACACGCCCGACTTTGAGGTCCGGTCAGCGCTCTATCGCGTGCTGGGAGTAGACCTGACGCAGATCCACGGAATCGGCCCATCGCTCGCGCTCAAGCTGGTTGGCGAGTGCGGGACCGATCTTGCCGCATGGCCCAGTTCCAAGCACTTTACGTCCTGGTTGTGCTTGGCGCCAGGCAACAAGATATCGGGCGGCAAATTGCTGTCTTCCAAAACCCGACGCTCCTCAAGCCGCGCAGCTGCACTCCTGCGCCTGGCCGCAACGACCATTGGCCGCAGCGACACCGCCCTAGGTGCCTTTTATCGGAGGCTGTCGGCGCGCGCTGGAAAAGCAAAAGCGGTCACCGCAACCGCACGCAAAATCGCGGTGCTGTTCTACAACAGCCTGCGCCATGGCATGGCGTATCATGATCCCGGCGCCTCACAATATGAGGAACGCTACCGCAGCCGGGTGATCGGAAATCTGCAGCGCCGAGCCAAGGCCTTCGGCTTCATCCTGCACGAAATGCCTACGGAGCCTGATATGGCTGTTTCTTAGGAAGGCCACGCAGTTCTTCGCGAGCCAAAGGCCGTGAAGTTCGCATTTGTGCATAGCTGGCGGCACCGTTGGCCCGTCGAACTGCTCTGCCGTGTCATGCTTGTCAGTGAGCGCGGCTATCGTTCCTGGCGCTCGCGACCGATCAGCCAACGTGCGCGCACGGATATGAAAGTGCTGGCCCATCTCCGGGAACAGTATCGCCTCAGCCTTGGCAACTATGGTCGTCCGAGGATGACAATGGAACTCAAGGAGGTCGGCCTCGCCGTTGGCGAGCGCCGGGTCGGTCGGCTGATGAAGATCAACGGGATCAAGCCTGTCCGCACCCGCAGGCACAAGGTGACAACGGATAGCCATCATCGCCTGGGGGTCGCAGCGAACTGGCTGGACGGCGACTTCGCCGCCGATGCGCCCAACCGTAAATGGGCGGGCGACATCACATATATCTGGACCTCAGAAGGCTGGCTTTACCTTGCCGTCATCCTCGACCTGCATAGCCGACGTGTCGTGGGTTGGGCTGTCAGCGACAGGATGAAGAAGGATCTGGCGATCAGGGCGCTGGATATGGCGGTGCGCCTGCGCCAGCCTCCAGAAGGCTGCCTTTTCCATTCGGATCGCGGCAGCCAATATTGTTCTTACGACTATCAGAAAAAGCTGCAGGCCTATGGCCTGCGTCCATCGATGAGCGGCAAGGGAAATTGTTATGACAACGCCTCCGTCGAGACCTTCTTCAAATCCCTGAAGGCGGAACTCATCTGGCGGCAGAGCTGGCCAACGCGGCGTCAGGCGGAAGCTGGCATCTTCCAGTACATCAATGGCTTCTACAACACCCGCCGCCGTCATTCATATCTAGGCGGTATCAGCCCACTCGCGTTCGAAGCTAAGGTGGCATAATGAGATAGATGACCGGCACAAAACATGGGATAATCGCGGCGCGATTCGTCCCGGGCATCAGCTTTTTGATATAGCTGACAGGGGTGGTTGCCCCCCGATATGATGGAAAAACGGGCTCACGATTGGCACCGGGCCC
>NZ_JBAQOK010000057.1:0-4811 GCF_049304695.1 Sphingobium sp. | reverse complement strand
ATGGAGGGCTGCGGCGGCGCGTAAACGGTCTTCCTCGAGCGCCTGGAGCCTGACCAGCCCCTCTTCCGCCCGATCGGTAAGCGACCGGAGGTTACGCAGGACGATGGCCTGCGTGTCGCGCGGCGAGAGGCGAAGCGCCTTGTCGCCAATGGTCAGGCACGGCAGCACGGCCTGGGTTATCATCATCGATCGCAGGAGCCCGGGGACGGCAAGCCACGGCGTGATCGTGCTGTCTGCGCGGGCGCGCCGGGCCGTAATCTCAAGCGCGCGGAGGAGGGCTGGCCGCCGGCTCCAATCTTTTGGGACGTCCGTTGAGATCGCGAGCTCGTCTCGCCAATAACGGGATTCGCGCTGGGCTAATTGCCGCTGCCAAATCGGAAGCGCATCACGATCGTCCAGATTGGTCGGCATCGGCGGGCGGCCGGGAAGATTGACGGCGCATTCCCGGCCGAAAATATCAATTTCGTCAATCTCGGCGCCCTGCACCTGCAGCGCTGTGGTATAGCCGGTCCAGGTGGCGCGTCGCTGCCATGGCGCTGCGGCAGGACTGGCAGAAACACGGGCATCGAGGCGGCCTATCGCCGCCGCCGCCCGTTCCAGACGGGCGACCAGCCTGGAAGTCCAGATTGGCTCTGAGAGGTCCGGGATGGCAGCAGGCATGGCGTTCAACATATCCCCAAAGTAGCCCTAGCGTCTACCATGCTGTTGCTCCTGAAATATCGACCTGCGATAATTGCAGTTATCATATAAGCGGAATTGACGCCTCTTTATAAGATAAGCTACAAGCGACGTTGAGGAGCGTGGCGCATCATGGGCACCGAAACTGCCCGGGAAGGGCCGAAAACCGCTGTAGCGCCGTCGGAGGCGGACCTGCCGGCTGTCAGGGCCCCGGTCGACCTTGCCTGGACGATCGTGCAGATGCGCGCCGGCGAGCGTATCACCGTCAACGAGGCGCTGATCGCAGCGTACCAAGCCGCCTCGTCGCCGCACAGCATCCGCGCTCTAAAATCCGATGTCGAAGCATTCGATGCCTGGTGCCGGCGCTCCAACCGGATTGCGCTGCCGGCAACGGCCGAGACCGTGGCCGATTATCTCGATGCCCGGGCGGGGAAGGGGAGCCGGCCAGCGTCGCTCTCCCGCTACAAGGCGTCGATCGCCAAGATCCACCAGCTGCTCGATCTGAAGGATCCGACGCCCGCCCCATTGGTCAAGCTGCGGCTGCAGGCGGTCCGCCGCGAGAAGGGGGCGGCACAAAAGCAGGCGCGGCCCTTACGGTTCAAAGGTCCGGTACGCGACGTCGAGCGCGACAAGGCGCGCGGGCTCAACATCCGCGCCTTGCTCGAGAGTTGCGGAGACGATCTGCCGGGCCTGCGTGATCGGGCGCTGCTGTCGACGGCTTACGACACCGGGCTGCGGGCCTCCGAGCTGGTGGCGGTCGCGGTCGAACATATCGAGGAGGCGATCGACCCCGAGGCGCGTCTGCTGCAGATCTTGCGCAGCAAAGGCGATCAGGACGGGGAGGGGGCAACCGCGTTTCTGAGCCCGCGCACCGTCGCGGCGATCGCGGCCTGGACCGAGGCGGCCGGGATCACCGCAGGGCCGCTGTTCCGGCGGGTGCAGGTGCGGCGCTACAAGGCCCGCGCTGCCGTGCGGGGTCGGCCGATCGACAGCATCTCAGGGCGAGAGACGTGGGATCTGCGCAAGACCCTGTCGAAGCCGGCGCTACCGGCACGGGTCGAGTATGACCTCGGCACCGTGGCGCTTCATCCCGCGTCCATCGGCCCAATCTATCGATCGATGATCCAGCGGGCGTTCGATCGTGGCGCTCTGCCCGATCTGACCGCGGATGATCTGGCGCGGCTGCTCAAGGGGATCAGCGCGCATTCGACGCGGATCGGGCTCAACCAGGATCTGTTCGCGAGCGGCGAGGATCTGGCCGGGATCATGGACGCGCTGCGCTGGAAAAGCCCGCGCATGCCGCTCGCGTACAATCGCAATCTTACAGCTGAAGCCGGCGCAGTTGGACGGCTGATGGCCAAATTCCGGTAGCGGGCCCATCGGTGGCGCAAGCCCACAGCCTGGATCGTTGATTGGCTTTATCGTGCGATCCGCGGCGTATAAGAGGCCCTGATGACGAAAGAACAAGCACCCGAGACGATTGCCGCAACGTACGGCGTGGCAACCGATGCGGCATTTGGGGCGGTGGCTCCGCCGATCTATCTGACAAGCACCTTCACTTTCGAGGGCTTTGAGCAGCCGCGCGAATTTGATTATGGTCGCGCGGGAAACCCGACGCGGGCGATGCTCGCCGAAGCGCTTGCTCGCCTCGAACATGGCGCGGGTGCGGTCATTACGGCAAGCGGCATGGCCGCTGTCGATCTGCTTCTGGCGCAGATTGATTCCGACGATCTCGTGTTGGCACCTCACGACTGCTACGGCGGAACCCGCCGCCTCCTGCTGGCGCGAGCCGCAAAACGGCAATTCCGGGTAACATTTATCGATCAATCGGATGGGGATGCGCTCGCCGTTGCCTTCTCCGACAAGCCGGCGCTAGTCTTGGTGGAGACCCCGAGCAATCCGCTGATGCGCGTTGTCGATATTCGCGGGATCTGCGCGCTCGCCAAGGCCGCCGGCGCGCGAGTTGCAGTCGATAACACCTTCCTCTCGCCAGCGCTGCAACGGCCGCTCACACTCGGGGCGGATTATGTAATCCACTCCACCACCAAGTATCTCAACGGCCATTCGGACGTGATCGGCGGCGCTGTCATCACGGCCGATGCCGACGAATACCTGAAGCTCGCTGTCTGGGCGAACGTCGTAGGGGTGACGGGCGCCCCCTTTGATGCGTGGCTGACGTTACGAGGATTGAGGACGCTGTTCCCACGTATTGAGCGGCAGCAGCGGACCGCAGGCATGATTGCCAAATATCTGGAGCAGCACGCCCGAGTGTGCGCTGTGCACTATCCCGGCCTCGCCTCCCACCCAGGCCATGTCATTGCCACATCTCAACAGCACGGTTTCGGCGCCATGTTGAGCTTTGAGCTCGAAGGCGGGGTCGAGGCGGTGGGCCGCTTTATCACCGCGATCGGCACCTTTACGCTCGCAGAATCGCTGGGAGGCGTCGAAAGCCTCATCTCTCATCCGGCGACGATGACGCATGCCGACATGGGCGTTGAGGCGCGACAAATGGCCGGCATCAACGATGGCCTGCTACGGCTTTCAATTGGGCTTGAGCATTTAGACGATCTGATTGCTGGTCTGGAGAAGGGGTTCGGCGCATGAGCGAGGCCTCGGATTCGGTCCCGCTCTGTCGCTATGAAGAGTTGGTTCGCCGAGAAAACCGGCAAAGGGCGGCGCGCAGCTCAGCTGCGGTCGCAGCGCTTGAGCAACTCGCCGGTGCCGATAACCTCAAAAGTGGCGGGGTCGATATACCGGACAGGCTGTCCGGTGGAGAGAGCTAGAGTCTGTCCTGCTCATATTGAAGCATATCCGGAGTTTCGCAGGTAGCTTGCGCATTCGGCTGGAGGGAATGCGTCGAGGAGGGATCCGATCCGACGCCATGTGGCTTCGACCGATCGCTCAGCGGCCTTGCGGAGCAGGAGCTTGAGCTTCGCGAAGACCTGCTCGATCGGGTTCAGGTCCGGGCTGTAGGCTGGCAGGAAGAACAGCTTGGCCCCAGCGGAGCGGAGCGCCTTGCGGACTGCAGCGCCTTTGTGGCTGCCCAGATTGTCCATGATGACGATGTCGCCAGGCTTAAGTGTCGGCACCAGGAACTGCTCGACCCAAGCGGTAAAGATCTCCCCGTTTATCGGCCCATCGAGAACGCAGGGTGCATCGATCCGGTCATGCCGAAGCGCCGCGATGAAGGTGAGGGTGCGCCATTTGCCGAAGGGCGCCCGCGCCACCAGCTTCTGGCCGCGCCGGCACCAGCCCCGGATCGGCGTCATGTTCGTCTTGGCCCAAGTCTCGTCGATGAAAACGAGTCGTTTGGCTTCAAGCAGGTGCTGATACTTCTTCCACTGCTCGCGCCGTCGGGCGATCGACGGCCTCAACTGCTCGTCGGCGAATAGCGTTTTTTTTTAAGCTGAAACCGGCCGAGTGCAGCAGCGCCCAAACCGTGTTGTGACTGATCGTGCGGTATCCCCGCTCGCGCAGCTCGATCGCCAATGCCCGTACCGTCAGGTCCGGCTGCTCGGCCAGTCGGCCCAAAAGCCATGACTGCTCGGATGCTAGCAGCCGACCTGGTCGGCCAATCCTCGGCCGCGATGCCGCGGTGCCCGTCCCGCGCCAACGCTGAGACCATCTCACCGCGCTCGACACGCTTACCCGAAA
This sequence comes from Sphingobium sp., assembly GCF_049304695.1. Lineage (GTDB taxonomy): Bacteria > Pseudomonadota > Alphaproteobacteria > Sphingomonadales > Sphingomonadaceae > Sphingobium. The sequence goes on along the minus strand of NZ_JBAQOK010000057.1, from coordinate 479 downwards.
GACACCAGCCGCCTCACGAACCGTTCGGCCTGACGCGACGAACTTCGCCACACGCTCCCGCAAGTCGTTTGAATAAGGTCTGGCCATTCCTGCTAGCCTCCACTCCAGCAGGAAGCTTGATGAGGTGGACGGCCCCTGACCCAGCGGCATCGATTCGTGCCAGGATGATGCTGTCAGCGACCATCAACGGGAAGGAGCCGTCCGGATGCAGATTACCACGATTGGCCTCGACATCGCCAAGAACGTTTTTCAGCTTCATGGCGTCGATGATGCAGGGCAGCCGGTGTTGCGTCGGAAAGTTCGACGGGATGGCGTTACCTCAAGGTTCGTGCGCCAGACAACGATTTCTCGGGCATAAGCGGAACATCGGCTACGCAACACGCTTCAACCGCGCCATTGGCTCGTTGAGTGGGTGGAATTCACCTGCGGGAAGTCGCCTTGCCTGTTCCCAGAGGTAATCGCCGGTCAGGCTGATATGC
>NZ_JBAQOK010000056.1:0-2228 GCF_049304695.1 Sphingobium sp. | reverse complement strand
CCAAAACCAACATCCCGATCTCGCCGCCTGAAAATCCAGCCGGCTGCTTAAACCATCGAAATGAGGGGTCCCTTTTAGACGCCGATCACCCCGCTAACGGGGTCCTTTTTGCACGCCGATCCACACCTCCATGCCGAAAAGCAGGGCTGGCAGATTGTCGAGGAATATACCGATCATGCCATTTCAGGCGCTTCGTTGCTGCGTCCCGGCATTCAGGCGCTGATTGCAGACGCCAATCGCGGCCGCTTCGACTTCGTGCTGGCCGAGGCCATGGATCGCCTGTCGCGCGATCAGGAGGATATTGCCGGGCTGTTCAAGCGCATGGCCTATGGCGACGTCAAGATGGTCACCCTGTCCGAAGGCGAGATCACCCATCTGCATATCGGCCTTAAAGGTACGATGAACGCCCTGTTTCTGAAAGATCTCGCCGACAAGACGCGGCGTGGCCAGCGCGGCCGTGTCGAGCAAGGCAAGTCGGGCGGTGGTAACAGCTATGGCTATGACGTCGTCAAACGGCTCGATGCCAACGGCGAACTGATCCGCGGCGACCGCTCCATCAATGACGCACAGGCAAGCGTCATCCAGCGCATCTTTCGCGACTATGTCGCTGGCAAATCGGCCAAACGGATAGCAACCGAGCTGAATAAAGAGGGCATCGAGGCACCAACCGGTGGCACCTGGGGCTTTAGCACCATAAATGGCAATCCCAAGCGCGGCACCGGCATCCTCAACAATGAGCTTTATATCGGAAAATTGATCTGGAACCGGCAACGTTTCATCAAGGATCCCGATACAGGAAAACGACAAGCTCGGCCCAATCCACATTCCGAATGGATCATTCAGGACGTACCTGAACTGCGCCTCATCGATGAGGCTCTCTGGCAGCATGCCAAGGAACGGCAAAAATCCTGCCAGGTGAATCAATTAAATCCAGCAGTAGGCTCCGCAAACTTCCGCGATCGCCGCCGCCAGAAATATCTCCTGTCCGGCCTGTTGCAATGCGGTTGCTGCGGCGGCGGATATTCGATGATTTCAGCGATGATGCTGGGCTGCTCGGCAGCCCGGAATAAGGGTACATGTGACAACCGCCTCAATATTCGACGCGACCGTCTGGAAGGGCGCGTGCTTCATGCGTTGCGCCATCATTTGATGGACCCGGCCCTGTTCGCTGAATTTTGCGCCGAGTTCACCAGGGAGATGAACCGCATGAGGGGCGACGCTGGCGCTGCTATCACAGCGGCGCGGGCAGAGATTGCCAAAATCGACCGGGACCTTGATATGCTGGTTAACCTGATTCTGCGCGGCGGCGCCGCAGACAAGATCAACGCGAAGATGGTTGGATTGGAAGCGCGCAAGAAAGAACTGGAGCGCGACCTCGCCCAGGCCCAGGAGCCCCCTCCCCTGCTCCATCCCAACATGGCGCACCATTATCGGGCTCAACTCGACAATCTCTATCAGGCCCTGGAGCATGATGACGAGAACAAGCGCTTCGAGTCGGCGGAGGTCATCCGTTCGCTCATAGAGGCGATCCTATTGGTGCCAGAAGGTGGCGAACTCAAGATCGACGTGCGCGGCGATCTGGCGGGCATCCTTGCGATTGCGGTGGAACGCAAAAAACCCGCCTCGAGGGAGGGTTCTTCGAAGGCTGCGACCTCCGGTGGGGTATCGCAATTTCAGATGGTTGCGGGAGGGCGATACAACCGAAGGCGACATCCAATATCCTCACGTATATGATCGAAGTTCCATATTTTCAATATTATTCAAAGTTTTACATCACTGTGAATACTTACTCCACAGACCGTTCTGCGGCCCGCGCACGGTCCCCATTGATGCATGCTGTGTTTGCTTGTGACGGCTACGCGATTGATAAGTTTCGATCCGCCCTTTTCGCCAAAAGAAACTTGGCGGTCGAAAATATCAAGCGATTGACCCATAGACATTGTCGTGACGCCTCGCCGGTAGATTTCCATTCACTCAAATCCCCTGGGGCGAAAGGTGCCGGGAATTCGAACATCTACATTGTTCCGAAATGTGATGTCGTCACCATACAGGGCACGCTCCTAAACAATTTAACATACCTATTATTATCGCACTGCGCTGGTGTAGCAGCAACGTTCAAATGTCACAGTTGCGCAAAGTAGAGATGTCTCACTTGGGCTACCGTGCCCTCCGGCTGTTCGGAGGTATTGAGCATGGCGGTGTTGCGTATGAGTACCGAGGAGCTTTCG
>NZ_JBAQOK010000055.1:0-83258 GCF_049304695.1 Sphingobium sp. | reverse complement strand
TGACGCAGTCGCCCTGATTGCCGCCCAAAACATGATAGTGGCTGGCGTCCTCACCGACATAGAAAGCGACGTGTCCGCCGCCCTCCCGGTCGAACACAAGAATCGCGCCGGGTGCCAGGCGGTCGGCTGCAATCGCCGCGCCCCAGGTCGCCCATGCTTTCGCTCGAACGGCGACATACATTTCTGAAAGATCGACGCCTCCGTCGCGCAACGAGTGCGCCACGAACAGGCCGCACCAGGGCACGCTGTCAGCATTATAGACCATGCCTAGCACCTTCGCGCCCAAGGTCTTCGCCCAGCTGAGAATAGACGCGTTGTTGGCACCCCCGGCCGCTTCGCGCGTGCCAAGGAGCGCCCGCGCGGCCAGCAGCCACGCAGGGTCTTTCGTGTTCATGTCAAACTCCCATGAAAAAGGGCGCGAAAGCGCCCGCATTGGTCAGTCTTTAGGCCGCATCATCCGTCGATCGGCACCGCACTTATTGCGCTTTCCGCCTGTTCAGCCAGCAGCCGGAAATCGACTGGGAAGGCAGTGGCAAGCATCTGCTCCGCCTGCGTGATGGCCGGGTTCTGCGGATCGATCCTGATCAGCGCGGCAGCAACATGATGGAACGCGAAACGCAGCGCCTGATTCTGCCGTTCGATCCGATCGACACGCAGCTTGTCGGCCTGCCGCTCTGCTTTCAGTTCTTCGCGGATTGTCTCCCATTCGCGATCGACCTTGGCCTCCTGCGCGTCGATCAGCATTTGCTTGCGATCGGCCCGTCCCGTCACCTGCATCCATGTCCAGCGCAGGAAGAAGAACACGGCCCCCATGGTGCCGCCGCCCGCCGCCGCCTGCACCGCATCGTCGATTATTTTTGGTTCAGGCATGTCCACCCCTTCGGCCGCTCATTAAAGCACCAGTTCCCGACCGGGGCAGGTCGCGGCGGCCAGCTTAAACAGGAATGGCTTCATATTAAGGCCGTCGGGCGAACCGTAAGTCCGCCACTTCGTCGGGTCGTAGGGATTTTCGAGCACCGTGCGAAAATCGAGTACACCGTTGATGGCTGGTCGTGAGTTTGTGACCAGGCCCGCCCGGATCAGGCCACACAGCGCAGAGACCTGCCCGTTGTTCACGTTGGCCACCTGATCACTGCCGTCCTGGGCAAGGAAGGTCGTGCCAGGGCCATCCTGTATCGGGGGGACGGTTCCCAGATAGAATTTCCGGTCGGGAAACAGATTGCGGATGCGGACCAACTCGGTAGCAACAGCCGCAGCGGTCAGGCCGTTCTTACAATCCAGCTGGCCCAATATGCATTTGAGACGGCTCGCATATTGCGCCAGCGCGATCGTGCGTGGCCGATTGGCGGCTGTGAACTGGGTGGCGGTTGTGCCGCTGCGGCCTGCGTTGATCCCGCCGAACTTGCCTCGCGTCATGCGAGCGAGGACGCCGAAAGCCCCATTGATGTCGCGTTCTTCCTTGTCGTCTCCGGCGCAATTATGGTCGCCGATGTCCAGGTCGGCTTCCTGGGCAATGTTGTCGATCACTCCCAGATGGGTGAGACCTACTCCAGATTGCGACGAACCGCCGGACTGGGTCGTCATCGTCAGGTCAGGTGTGGTGACTCCTTGGCCGATGTTGAAAGTATCGCCCGCCACCGCCGAATAGCTATTGTCATAGACATAGCCGCCCGGCGACTTGAGCCAGAACTTCACCGCGAATGGCTCGCCTGCCGGGATCGCCAGATCCGCCGTCAGTTCGTCCGGGATAGCGATGTCGCCACCTTGGTAGCTGCCCTTGACCTGACCACCAAATTTTAGCTGGCGGAACGTGCTGATCGGATATTCGATTGAGGCGGTGATTTCGAAGGTGCCAGGCAGGGCAACTTCCGCGCCAGCGTTATTTACATACCAGCCGATACCGAAAACTGGACGGGGCCGCTTAAGGTCATAGCGAGCGAAGTCGGTAGCCCGCGCCATGATCTCAATCGGCGTGCCGGTGTTGGCCGCGCTATCGGGCAGGCTGCGACCGACTGATGCGTAGCGCAGAAATGTGGGGGCGGACCCACCACCTCCGCTGCCACCAGACGGCAGATCAACCGTCTTTGTATATTCCAGCAGCCGGGTATCCAGCGCGTCAGTCCTGACGAGTTCGCTTGCGATCAGGCCAGCGGCGGCCAGTTCCTCCGAGAGAAGTGTATCAGGCATAATGATCCTACCTTAGAATGTGGCCGCCAGAGGCGTTGCGAACATAGCCCCCGGAAGAATTTCGGATGGCCGACGCCGGGGTGTTCGAGACGTCGATGATGCGGATCGCGCGAATATCGACCGAGCGATTTTCGCCCGACGGCCCTTCAAAATGCAGATGCGGCGCGCGCACTTCGGGCGGCACCGTAAATTCGAGGACGGCCATGGCGTTCGGGCTGGCGCTGGTGAGGCCGACCTCAACCATGACCGGATCGCCGCCCGGCACCGGCATCGGCGCGATCGTGCCGGTGCCATCGGGCACAATGCGCGCCAGCGCCGCGACCTTGCCGTTCTGTGTGGCCGTATAGTCGATCTCGACGCGGTAGCGGACGATACCGTTGTTCACGGCTCCGATCACGCGCCGCACAATCCGCGATGCCTCTCCGGGGGTCGGGCCGCTTTCGATCTTCAGCACGTTGTTGCCGACAGTGACTTTGGACGTTCCGGTCCCGGCTTTCACCAGCTTATAGATGCTGGGCAGCTTCACGCCGGGGAAGGTGTCGGCGATATCGACCCATGGGACGAAAGGCGAAACGCTCTCGATCGACTTGATCTTCGTGAAGGTGATCGCCGTCTCAGGCCGCGTCCCACGATAGATGCGAAACTGCATATAGGCCGGTCGCTGATAGCCGACCTGCCCGACTTTATTGACGATCTGAATGCCATTCTGCCAAATCTGAATGAACCCGTCAGTTGTCCCCTCTTTGACGACAATCTTGAACTCCTGCCGTACCCATTCAGGAAAGGCGGGGACCGCATGCAGCACCCCCGTCGTGGTGTTGATCATCACCCCGTCCTCATTGAACGTCGGGGTCTTGTCGTGGATGACGAAGTAGCCGGTGCTGCGCTCCAGGAACATCGCCAGGAAGCCAGCCGTGCCGAAGTCGCCTGCGTAAAGCAGCGTGCGGAATTCGAACAAATTCAGCCACTGATAGCCGGTAGAAATCGTGTTCGGCCCACGAATATACGAAAACTCGATCGTCGTGGTGGCGTCGCTGTCGACCGTGTTGATGTAGCCATCCAGGCCGACGCGATCGACCGGGTGATCGAGATCTTCTGGACGACGCTCGTTTTCACGAACCTCCAAACGGATCCACCCTGGCTCACCGTCTAACGAGCCGAGCTGCGTATTCCAGAACTTGCGGGGGATCGGCCCGATGACTTGGAATTTCTGGCCGCGTGTTCCGGGCGCTGTATATTCGGTGATCTCGTTACCGACGAACTTCATGGGCGGCTCGGGCGGAAATTCGGGATCGACCCCGCCGTTATCCTGTATGGTGAAGGCCACCCATGCCCCGTTTCGCCGGATGTATGCCTTGCCATCCATAGGTGCTTCGGGGACACTCGGCGCACCGGCGATCGTCTCGATCAGGCGCATGCTGGGGACCAGCACCGTGTTGTCGCCCATGTCGGAGAAAGGATAATAGCCGTCGCCGTTCGGCCCGCCGTCGACGCCGCCGGTGACGATGTTGACCCATTGGTAAAAGCGGAGGCTAAAGCGGCCCACCAATGTGGAGAGGCGGTCAAGCAGTTCGGAAAGCTGGCTCATAGTCGATCCTATCGCTTGCCGGTGCTACAGATGAGTTTGGCGCTGAAATACGTGCCACCACCCTCATCGCGGTAGGCTTCGATCGTGTAGAGATACTGGTCTTCGACAGGCACCTTATCGACCCACGGCCAAGAGACCACGGTCGGGAAGTTGCTCATTCCTGCCCGCATCGTATCGCCAATGATCGCGCTGCCAGTCTTCGCGCTTTCGCGGCGCAAGCGGAACCAGACGCGGTCATTGTCGCTACCGGTGCGCTGCATATTGACGAAGAAATCAATTTCTACATCGGTGCCTAGAGGGATCGTCAGACCTTGCGGCGACACCTGCACCGGTGTCGCCCCGCCGAAGGTCGCCCACACTTTCGTGCCGGATGGTCCGATCTGGCCGATGTCTATCCCATTCCCCCAACTTTGCTGGAAATAGGTTTTGCCGGTGACCTGATTTGCCTTGATGTTCTTCGTCTCGATCACGTCGGCGACGATGCGCTTGGCATAAATGTCAGCGCCAAACTCCCACCGTGCCGGTTCGCCGTTCTGAGCGCCTACATAGGTCAGGGGCCGGGTCGGGTTGCCGCCGTTCTGATCGACAAAGTAGAACTCGTTGGCGATGAAGGCCATGGTTGAACGCCGCGTGACCCCATCGGCAAGGATGGAGAAAGCGCCGAAAACGCCGTTCACGTCCGATCGCAGGATCGTCTTGGAATAGCTTTGGCCGTCGCCGACGAACACTTCCTGAAGGAACTGCACGGTCGCCTTGACGGTCGAGCCGTCGTCCATCGTCCCGATCGCGGCCAACTCGGAGAACTTCTGCGCCATTGTCTGCGTTGGCGAGGCCATGACCGTTTGGAGGTTCATGATAACGGCGGTGCCGTCCGCGTTCTTGGCAGCGATCAGGTCGAGGGTGGAGGCCAGCGCGCTATTTACGTCGGTCTGATCGCGGCGGAAGTTCAGGAACGTCGTGCTGACTGGCTGACCGTCGACAAAGGCAGCGGCACCCACAATCTGCACCAGATCATCCTGACGGGCATTGAGGGTGAGGATGCCCATGGCGTGGATTTCGGCGTCCGATACGACTTCCGCCGCAGGCTTGCCTGACACGCTCACCGTGTCCTTCGCGGTGTTTTCGCCCGTGACGTCCGCATTGTCCTGCGGCTTGCCTTCGCCATAGACTCCAGACCATGCCGCCGTGCCGCCAGCTTCGGCAATGCCACGGATCAAAGGGCTGTTGCGCGTGTCGTAAATGATTGGCGCAGCCGCTTGGACGGGGGCTGCATCGTCGGCGTCCCATGCAAACACCGCCTGTGTCTCGAACCGCAGTGCCATCAGGCATGTGCCGTTTGGCCCAATATCCTGCTCGATCACGCGGAACGGCACCCGGATGAAGCCGAGCGGCGCAAAGGTGAAAGGGAACACCTGTCCGACGCCATATTTCCACGCGCGGATGTCGAACGTCGACCGGAACATCCGGTTATACTGCGCTCGCTGCAGCACCTGTTTACACACGCGCTGCGCCTGGCTGGGACTTTCGACCCATGCCAGATCAATCGTCTGCGGCCGCTCGATCCCATCAGCGGAATCGATGCGCACGTCAGGGTAGGGCACAAGCTGGTATAGCGATGCGTTCGACGGGTCGGTATATTTGCCCGACACGACATTGGGCACGTCGGTGCCAGGATCGGGATCCCAGCTGAATTGCCCGATCACGTCGTCATCATTCAGCCCGTCGTCGGTAGCAATCGTCGCAAGATCGTTATGCGATATCGCAAACCCCAGACGCCCGTTCGTGTCGGTGAACCGGCCGCAACAGGCTGCGCACAGCATGTCGAGTACGCTCGACACGTCATCGCCCTCGGAAATGACACCCGCGCCATGATAGCGCGGCTCGGTGCCGCCCGCCGAGCGGTTTACCTGTTCGTCGCACAGGTTCGCCGCAGTGATCCAGCTCGCAAGATTGATCTTCCTGCCCGGAACGCCGGTGCCGGTGGCCAATATGCCGTTGATCCGCCAGCCCAAGACCACGCGCAGCGCGTGCAGCGCCAGATTTTCGCCGATCGTCGCGCCGTCGTCGGCCACATAGCGCCAGGTGGATTGTTCATCGACGCGCATGGGGCCGAAGCCGCCTGGGACCGTGCTATCGCGCCGGGGATCATAGAGCTTCCCGCCCCGCCCGATAATGGTAATTCGGCTTGGCAAACCGCCGGAAAAAGGACTTTCCGCCTTCTTGCTGTTGCCGGTCACCTTAAATTCGAACAGCGACCAAGCGCAGCCGGTCAGACGGTGAGATCCGTTCCATTTGCCCGATCCGAACGAAGTGACGTTGGCGGCGCTACCTTCCAACGTCTGGTATCGAACCCAGAAATAGCCGTTATACTTTCCCTGCGTGCCGCCCGCAGCCGTCCACGCCAGTTCGTCATCGAACCATATCTCGTCCACGCCCTCGATCGCGTGGCTGGCATGCGCCACGATCCAGCCGCATCGCTCCTGATCGTTTCCGAACCATTCGACATAGCGGACATCGACTGGACCGGCAGTCGATCCCAACCATGTCTTGCGAAACGCTTTCGGATCAATGGTCGCGTTGAGCCTGTCGCTCATCGAGGACGGGACCGAAGGTTGCTTAGTTAGTAGCGCTCCTGCGACCGATAGGCCGCCCGCGACGAGGAAAAGCGTCGATGCGGAAATCCCAGCAACGGTTGCTGCCCCGGCTATACCTGCGAGGCCGATTGCACCGACGCCGGTCGCGACAAGGGCGACGGCACCGACAACCAGCGCCGCCGTTTTGATGACCTTTGCCATCGTTTAATATGCCACGCGCCAAGCGAGGGGATCGACCCAGTCCGCGCGATCAATCCGCACAAGCCCTTCGCGCGCCTGCTCCGATCCGACGGCGATCAGGAAATCTCCGAAATTGATACCCAGTGCAGCGCCCGACATCACAATGTCGCCACGTTGGGCGAGGTTGGCCACTATACGTTCGAACTTCGTGTCCAGCGTCGCGTCGAGCGCGCCCGCGCCATAGCGGGTCAGAGCGCGCAGCGAACCGATCGGCGTCGAATAGCGACCGCGGAACTCCGGCATTGGGTCCACGCCGGTCATCGCCATCACCGCGCCAGCGGCGAACAGGCAGCAGTCATACCTTCCCCATGCAAAGGGGCGCGTGCGCAAGGGTTCGAGATACGCAGCGAGCCGCGCATCCCAATCGGGCAGACGATGCATGAAAAACTCCTGGGTCTAGCCGGGATTGCCAGCGCCGTTCGCGGTGGCAATCGCCAGCTGCGCGGACAGGTCGCCAGCGTCGTATCGCTGCTGGTCGAGATAGGTGCGGTTCGATGCCCGCCCGAAAAAAGCGAGATATGTTTCTATGTCGAGTTGGATGACCTGGCTTGATGCATCGCCCACTATCCTCGGCACCGACATATAGCCGGTATAATAGCACCACATGCCGCCAATTCGGTTCAGATCGATAGGGTGCAGCATCGCCTTCCAGAGACGGGCATCGCGACCCACCCATTTGCTCCGATCGCCGAACAAGGTCATGGTTTCGTCATCTACGCCCGCCAGCCCGGACAATTCTAGCGTGAGCGTGTCGGCGCCGGCTTCTTTGTTCTTCACCACGCCGACAGACACCATGCGAGGGTCCACAGCTTCAAAAGTGAAGCCGTCGAGATCGCTGTCACCGGTGCCTGCGAAGGTGAAGCTATACGGGGCGTCTGTAACGCGGATCGGCTCGCCTGCAACATCGAGATAGCAGAACGTGACTGGCCGCCGAACATCGGCTTCTAGTGCGCCTTGCGCAGCAGCGTCCGGGCGCGTCGCCATCAGAAACTTTCCTCGCAAGCAAAGTTGACGGTGTATGCCTGTCCCTTGCCAGCGATCCAGCCGGCCTCTTCGTCCGACAGCGACATAAGCGCGTAGGGGCGGCGAACTTCTACCGGCGCTGCATTGGCCGGGTTAAAACGGATATAAGGGCCAAAGGATAGCGTGGCTTCTCCCGCGCCGTTTGCAACGACTGGCGCGGTCAGCTGCAACAGTTGATCGTTGATCGTGGCGAAGTGGCCTGCCTTCAGCTTTTCGCCCGCCACGCCCCAACCTTGCGTCAGGATGCTTGATCCTGCCTGCCCTCCACCCTTTACGGTGATGGGACCAGCGGACGTCTGGTCGCGCTCGCATGCAATGAGACGGAAACTATGTGCCTTGCCTTGCAGGCGCACGAAGAACGCGCGCCAAGGCAGGATATTGTCCTCGCCTTGGATCGGCGGCATTGTCACCTGCGCTGACCAGCGCGGCGCGGCAGACAGGATTGTTACCCTGCGCCGACCGGTAAATTCGCTGCGGTTTACTTGCGTGGGCTGGCGCAGCCGCCATTGGATTTCCAGCGCCACCGGCTGGGCCGGAATATCAACAATCATCCGGCATAGCCTCCCGGCAGACTGCGGCGACGCAGGCGGCTTAGTGTCCGCTGTTCCGCGCCAGACATTATAGGCTCGGCCGCACCCGCCACGGTGCGCACCGTGGTTTCCTCGACTTTGGCGAGCAGCAGCGGACTGGCGTCGACCTTCGTCCTCACATCAACAGAAAGTCGATCCCGCCCCATTTCGGTGAGCCTCGGCAGCGTCGGGGATCGAAGAGATGTCGAGAGGCGGGGTGTGCCCAATGCGCCGCCATCGGCAAACCGGGGGAGCTGGCGTGCATTGATAGCCGACATGAGATCCGATCCGTAGAAATCGACGGCCCGTTCATTCATGATGAACTCGCGATTGGACAGTCGCACTGCCTTGCCGTCGGCACCTGACAGGAGGGCAAGGATGCTGTCCGATCGACCGTTTCCTGGCCCTCGGATGCGACCGCCTGCCGAGCCGCCATCCGCGAAACCGGGAGCGTTGGACAGCGGTCCACCGTCTGCGAAACCGAGAAAACTGCCGCCGATGGCACTAAGGATCGCCTTCTGGATTGCTATGCGTGCCAGATCGGCGATGATGCTGGCTGCCATCCGCTTGAAAGCATCGCTAGCATTCTCCGTCCCCGATATGATGCCGACCAGTCCATCCTCTAGCGAGGCCAGGCCATTGGCCTTGACGGAATCAAGCGCGGTGTCCATGTCGCCCGCCGCCCGGCGCAGTCGATCGCGATACTGGTCCATCGGCGAGGCCGTCCGACGCTGCTCCTGCCGCCGTTCGCCATCTTCGATTTCAGGCAAACGACCAAGGTCACGCTGGGCTCGGGCAACCGCTTCTGGATCTTGTGACGTGTCCCGAATACGCTCCAGCGCTTTGCGGCGCAGCTGCTGCTCAGCGTCCAATATCTCGCGCGAGACGCGACGGCGCTCCCCGTCGGTGGTTGCGAGGTCTTCTGAAATGCGCAGCATGGCGATGCGCGCATCAAGATCCTCTTCGGCTAGGGCATAACGCTGTTCGAGAATACGCGTCGCACGGGAGGCATTGGCATTCCCCACGAGTTCTAGCCGTGTCGCCTCGTTGATTGCGACCAGTCTATTGGCCTGCGCCTGCGTCAGCTTCTTCGCGTCAAGTTGATCTGCGATACGACGCTTTTCGGCGTCGGCTTGCTCGTTGATGTCAGAAAGCGCCAGTTTCTCGCGCTCTTCGGCGGTCTCTGCCCCACGGACCTTGGCTCGGATCAACCGACGGTTCGCGGCGCGTTCCTGTTCGTTGAATGCAAGGTCGCGGGCAATGGCCTGCTGACGCGCGGCTTCCTCTTTGTTTTCGACGGTTTGCTGGCTTGGCCCCCGCTTGCCGAACCCTACATGGAAAATGCGCTGGTCGCGCTCATCCAGCAACTGGCGGATCGCGACACCCTCACGCGCGAACGCCGCTTTAATGGTGGCTGGGGTCACGCCTGGGCCATAAGCGATGTCGATCGCCTGGCCGCGCTCGTGGTCGCTTGTGCCTGGCTTTGCGACCGGCCCCTTGTGCGTTCCAGCCAATTTCGCTGCGTATAGCTCAGCCTGTCGAGCGGTGGTGCGCAAACCGTTGGTTACGCGGCCCCCGATACCCTCAATGATGCGCGTCGCCTCCGCAACGTCGATTTCCCGACCGATCTGGTTGTTGGCGGACGGGCTTAATTTCTTGTTGGACAGGCGCTCGCGCTCCTGTGCTGCATCGACCGCAGCCTTCTTTTCGCGCTCCAGTTGGGTAAGGCGGGCCAGCGACGCCGCGCCGACCTGACGTCCGAGTTTGGCCTCTTCGCGCTGCTGCGTTTTGAGGGCGTTGATCCGATCGTCGTAAAGTTTGGTGACCGCACGGATCGGATCGATCGCGACAGCTGCCTGCTCGGCGGCGAGATCGACGCGAGAAAGGTTCAATTGCCGCTCAGCTTCAGCGACGCCTGCCTGGGCCTTCTTCAGTTCACCTTCGAAGCGGTCAACATTGGCTTTCGCCTCATCCCTTGGAATTGCCAAGCGGGCATCACTCGCGCCCGGAGTTGATAGGGCTGCTAGACGAGCCTTCGCCTGTTCCAGATACGCCAGTGTGGCCTGTCGCGTCGCCAATGCGCGATCGCGTTCGGCCTTGGCGCTGATATTGGCGTTTTCGGCGGAAGTGCGGTCTGCGCGCGCTGCCTGCTCAAGGGCCTTCGCCTGATCTCTGAGAGCTTCCGTGACGCCCTCGATGCTATTGGCGTAACTCTTTTTGGCGGCGTCGGCGATGACGGATTCAGCGGCAGCTTTTCGGAGTTTCTCAGTTGCGCTATCTTGCGCATCAGCCTCTTCGAGCAACTTCGCGACAAAAGGCGTCAAAACGAGCAGGGCGGCCTGTATGCCGATACCATAGCCCGACTGCATGAATTGGGCGAAGGCGACAACCTTGGAGGTTACGGTCCCGGTCTTCACATCCAGATTGGCAAACTGGCCTGTCAACTGGCCGCCCTGGATCACCGCAGCCTGGATGACATTGGCCCCCATGCTCCACTGAATGAAAAAATCCTGCACCTGATAGGACGCGCCGGACATCGCCGCGCGCAATGCGCCGGCGCCGGAAGTCAGTCGTTTATTGCCATCGTCTATGATGGGCACATTGCCCGCCACGGCGGTCGCGTGAGCCTGAAGTCGGTCGCGCGACACCTGGATCGCAGCGGCATATTCGCGCTGAGAGATGACGCCAGCCCTGAGCAGATCGTCGGCACGATCCAACTCTGTGTCGAAGCGCTGCTGCGCGATATACATCGGGTCCAGTTCGCCACGCAGGATCGTGGCGGAAGCGGCCAGCGCTTTCTGCTCGCGAGATGCGGATGCGGTGTCGATCGCTAGCTGTCGCTCGAGTTCGGCGGCCTGTGCGATGCGCTGATGCGACGTGATGAACAGGTCGGTGGCGTCAGCGCTCTGGCGCAACTCGATCTCGACGCGCTCCAGCGCCCCTGCTTCCGCCAGCAAAGCCGATGCTTTGCGTTCAGCCTCCATCCGCGATGCGCTGGTGGCGGCGATGAAAAGCCGGGTCGCTTCGCTGGTGTCACCGATGCGCGCGGCAGCGCTGCGGGCGGCATCTTCAATCAATGCAAACGCACGGGCCTGTTGCTGCGCCGCCTCTGCGCCCGCGCGGATGTCGTCGGCACCAAGATCGATATTTCCGTTGATGGTTGGCCCACGGATCGCCGTGGCTGCCATCCGCTGCACCTGGGTGAAGCTCGATTCAAATGACTTCTGGGCGCGCTCTGCCGCACTCTCCGCAAGTTGGCCGAATGCGCCGAACCGCTTTCCCATTTCGCCAATGGAGCGATCGACGCTGTCCGCCATTTTTTTGGCGCGGCGCTCGAACCGATCAAGGGAAGGCTCTGCCTGCGAAAGATGCTGGCGCAGCAACTCGGTGGCAGCGTCAACTTGCAGCAGCAGACGTTCAGTCTGTTCAGCCATGGATGACCCCCATAAAAATGGGCGGCCATGGGACCGCCCGAACACTTATATTATGCGACAATAATAAACGAGCCGCCGCGTATCTATCTGAGGCATTGCCCCGACACGATTCCGTTAATGGAGCTCACACTTCACGCCGATCTCGTTCATGAGCGCGAACTTCTCTGGACTGTCTTCGCGGTCACACACGGGTATCTCAACCGGTTGAACATCATGTTCTGGCACCATCTCATCGACGGGTGCGATTGGGCTATTAGATGCTGGCGATGCCAGTGACGTGTTGCCAGCCATCGTCTCAAAATTGTCAGGGATAATTTCGCTGTAAGGTTGCAGTTTCATCGAAGGCAAGCATAAGCGATGAAATTCATGATATGCAGAATAGTTATCTTTATCTTCGATTTCAGAGCGACCGTCGATCACAACAAAGTCTTTGAACCCGGTGTATGCACCAAAGCTATTTTTTGAGTTCACCTGTCCGAATACACTTTTATAGTCTTCACAGAATTTTAGATCACGAAATTGCGTGCTATCGGGATCTTTCATTTCGTGGCGGACAGTTTCTTTTGCGTCAGCAAACTGATCGAACACAGAGCATCCAGGGAGGATGGTAACAGCGATAAGTGCGATGACTACTCTCATCCTCCGAACTTATCACGCCTCGCGAGAGACGCAATTCATCTGTTCATATGCTTTGAACGCATCCCAGAACTCTACCGGCGTCGCGCGCCAGAAGTCCTGCGGCCGCCACCCGAGTGTGGCAGCGGCAACCCCCATCAGCCGTCGACGGGGGCTGATCCCGTCATCTCGGTCGTCATCGACGGCTTCAGTTCCCCCGACGAATTGTAACCGCCGGTGACGGCCAGCGACAACATCGCTGACACGGTCTTTTGCGCGGCATAAATTCCGCCATCGCTATCGAGGATCAGCTTTGCGATGCGAACGGCATTCGCGCCAGCCGCGCCCTTGTCCTCGACATCGCGCCCCCATGCCCTGATGCACTCAGTCGCAATCTGCGCCGTCTCGCTCATCGACAGCTTGCCCGCTATGCCGTCACGCGCAAGGTCCACCAGACCCCGTCCAAGCGACGTCTCTATCGCTTGGATGGCCTCGTAGGATGGGCGCAAACCCATGTCCGCGCCGTCGAGCAAAAGGGTTAATTCGCCGCGTTCCTGCGCGACCGGGCGTGTGGTTTCGTCAGTCACTGGTGCCACCATCCTTTGTTGGCTCCATAGCCGTCGGCAGATCGGCATAGAGGGAGCGGATTACATCGATTGCCGATGGGTCATCTGCGATGGCGCGGGCGAGGTCGATATGCTCCGGGGCGTCCTTTGGAAGGAACGGCAGAAGCGCGCGCGCGGCCCGGTCGGCGCCAGCGGACAGGATGCGATCGATCTCGACAGACGAGCAACCCGTCGTCGCGACAAGCTGCTCGTCAAGATCGGCGGGGCGGCGGGTGGAGTGCTCCACACCGGCTATGGTGATTTTTGCCATGGCCGCGCCTTACGTCAGCGCGTCGACTGTGGGATTCGCCGCTGGCTGAAGCTGCACGCCCGCCGACACGCTCGATCCCTGCTCAAGCCCCGTATTGTCGAGAGCGGTATACATCAAACATTCGAACACGACGTCGCCCGTGGCGAACGGCTTCTTGCGGATCTGGTAAACCTCCGACGCGTTCGACTTATCGAGCGTCTCCATCCGCGTGTAGCCGCTCGCATCCGGCAGATCAGGGACAATTGCCTGCGTAATAGACAAGGTGCGCAGGCCAGGAGTCTGCGTGTCGACGCCTTCGGTGTCTTTCGTAGCCGACGAACTAAACGCCTTGCTCCGGTTGATGGTTAGATTGCCCTGACCGGCAGGCTGGTTGAAAGTGGTAGGCGTCGCTGACTGAACGAACAGCCGATAGTCGGAACCCAGTTTCTTCGCCATGATACTTCTCCTGTCTATTGCGGCGGCGCTGACGATGCGCGACCGGGTGGTTTGATTCGGGTGTCAGGGCGCGAGGCAGAGAACCGCAAAGCTGGACACGCCCGTATAGGTCTCGCCATCCTCGCTCAGCACCGCGTCGTCGTCCTCGAACGTGAATTCGAGCGTCCAGCCGTCCCTTTCGATCGTCACGCCATCTAGAGCGACCTCGACTTGATCCATCAAAGCCAGCAGCGGTGCCCGCTCTTCCGCAGAAACGAGGGTGATGATCGTGATCTGCACCCGTCGATCGTCAGATTGCGCCTTTCCGGGAAGCGCCGAACTGCGCAGATCGCCGAGAATGACGAGGTCGCCCGATGCATTCGAAGGGGCGTCCTGATACACCGTCGCGGCGGATATGGCTGCGTCCAGAGCCTCGAATGAAGCGGCCTCGACTATTGTCTTTGCCTTACTCACCGGCACCCCCAATTTTCAGCAGAACGCGCGCAAGAATACCCGTCAGATTATCGCGCAGTTCGCGTCGAAGGTCCGGATAACGGCCCGTCACAAACCGTTTCCCCTCCATCCCGCGCACCTTCATGCGGTAGGTAGACACGATGTCGCCGGGCACCTTGCGGCCTCGCGAAGTGCGGAGGATGGCGGCTGTCGTGCCAGATCCGGTCGAAACGGCAACACGCCGTCGTCGTTGGACAAGAACCACCTGCTCGCGCCGCCCAAGGTCTTGAATGCGCCCGTAGAACAGTCTGGCCCGGCCACGCGGCGTTCCGAGCAGGCCAATCTGGAGCCGAAGCGAGGTCGGAAGGACGCGATAGGAAATGCCGCCTTCCAGCGCCCCGGTGTTACGAGGGGTGCGCGCCTTAATCGCTTGCCAGATGCGACGTCCCGTTACGCGCAGCTCAACAATTAACTCGCCACGCATCTCGACGGGCAAGCGCCTTATGAGGCGGCGGACACGCCCAATTCCGCGCAGGCGCTGTTTTGCCATCAGGACGCCCCCGACTTACTCTCGCATGTCATGACCACAGACACGCGATCGGTCGACGGCGGGGCAGTCCGAATATCGAGGGCAATGCCGCCCCACATCAATCGGTGCGCGGTTGTGATAGCGGCGGCTGGCTTGCGGATAGTCACCCGATATAGTTGCGTCGACCGCTGAACGCCCAGGCTCAATGCTTCGCCGCCGCGCAGCGGTATGACTTCAGCCGCAATGCGACCACCAACATTACGCCACGCGGGTTCGCCGTCCGGCACCCTGCGCCCACCGCGACCATTGTCGACCGTATTTGGCTCCTGAACGATGATTTTCTCGCGAAGACGGCTCGCCAAACCCTTGCCGACTGTCATACCGAGCGCGGCCTGAACGATGCGCACAGGCGGCTGGCGGTCGCCTCGGCCTTCGCCAGGATGTCACCGCCCTCTCGATCGGCGTCATAGGCACCGATCAGCACGAGCATGGCCCGGCGCAGATTGCCCGGAACCTCGTCGTCATCCTCATATCCAGCCCGGATCGTCACCGAAAAGACCTGCTGGCTGTCGATGAACGGCCAGAACGAACCGGTGCCGGGCGCGATACGCGCACGTCCCTGACTCAGATCGATGCGCGCTCCGGGGATCGCGACGGCGACGCCATCGCTGTTGGTGTAGGCCACCCCCGGCAATGCGGTGGCAGCGATTGGCCATGCGCGAAACATGACCGGCCGGAAGCCGCGAAACACCTCGGTGACATCGCAGGCGGCAAGAATATGGCCGGTGTATTTTTCGACCCACGCGGCAGCGTCGGCGATGAATCCATGGATTTCGTCATCCTGACTGGCGTCATCGACTTCAAGGCGAAGCTGGCGCTTGGCATCCTCCAATGTGACGGGAATGGCCATATGCGCCCTCCTGTATCGGGACCGGATCAACCGGCCCCGAACTCATTATTCGCCGTCGACGTCGGCCGGGCCAGTCATGCCCAACTGTTCGGACACGATCTCAACGCCACTGCGGATGGGGTCATTGAAGTCGATCCGGTTCTGATCGACGGTCGTGTTCGCTCGCGGGTCGGCGTCAACGGCCGGATGCGAGGGGTCGATATCGGGCACCGTCTGGATGGGAGCGCCCGACGGCTCGAAATCGGTGGCAGGCGGGATATTGGCCGGCGCACTGCCGTCAACGCCATCACCATCACCGGGCTGCAACACGGCAATGACACCCTTGCGCTTTTTGCCGTCCTGTTCCGCCTTGAGCAGCGCCGCGCGGTCAGCAGGCGTGAGACTGGCGACGCCGGCGGTGATTTCTTCGACGGTGCCGTCGAGCAACTTCAGATGATCGGACATGGGAAACTCCTGGGTTGATCGAAACGGCGCGAACGGCGTCGCTTCGATCAACCGGGGCAGCGCGAGCCGCCCCGGAGGATTGTCGATTATGCGCTGATCTTCATCGCCTTCATGGCGTCGGGGTTCTGAACGCCCCCGCCGACACGCTTGGTCGTGTAGAAGCTGACGTAAGGCTTGTTGGTGTAGGGATCGCGGAGCATCATCGTGCCACGGCGATCGATGATGAGATAGGTCCGCTCCATGTCGCCGAACAGCAGGGGGACATTGCCTGCGCCGACTACGGGCATGTCGGGCATGTCGATGAGGGCGTAGCCGCCAAGGGTCGAGGGCTGGCCCGCAACATAGGTCGGCTGCCAGAGGTAATTGCCCTGGCCGTCCTTCAGTTTGCGCAGTGCGCCGAGCGACGAGCGGTTCGCATAGAACTTCGCGCCGGGCGCATAGGCTGCGGGCAGTTTATACATCAGATCGATGATCGGATCGGACGTGAACAGGGTGGCGCTGCCCGAATTGACGACCTCGATCGCCCCCCAGGGATGACGCGCCGCGTTCGCCGCGCCAGTGACATAGGTGAGCAGGCCATAGGGCTTGTTGACACCGTCGCCCGCAAGGAACGCGATAGATTCCTGACGCTCGAACTCGGTATCGACTTCGCCAGCCAGCCAAGCCTCGATGTCGATCTCGCTGTCTTCCAGCAGCATCTGCGACGCGGCGGGGTTGGCGTAGATTTCACCGTGCCCGAAGCCGAGCGCCGTGAACTGCGGCGTCGACGTGGCGGGACGCGACGCCGTTTCGCCGACCCAGCCGGAACCAACCGCGCGATCGGTGAACAGCTTCGTGAAGCCGGCGCGCGACGTCACCTGCACACGGGCATTCTGACGCATCGGCGAAATGAGCTTCAGACGGCCCTCGATCGTGCGATCCCATTCGACCGGTGCGGTGTAGCCGCCATCGGCCGCACTGCCCTCGGTCATCGCCGCACGGGGCTGGCCCGGACGGTGAAGCGCCTTCAGATCGACGTCGGTCGATCCATCGCGCGCCCAAGCCGTGAACTTCGAGGTGTATTCGGCATCGACAGGTTGCGCGCGCTGGGCACCATTGAGTGCGGCAGCGGCAATCTTGGCGTTGATCGCGTTGAGCGCCGCTTCCATGTCCGTGACCGTGGCGCTGATCTTATCGAATTTCTCGACGTCGAGCGGATCGACCTTGCTTTCGATCTTACCAAGCCGAGTGTCGCTCGTCTCGCGCATTTCCTTCACGGCGGCCTGGATCTGCTCGATCATCGCCTTGGGGTCATTCACGTCGGCGCGAACGCGGGCCGTCGCAAGGGCGCGCGGCACCGTGATGCCGCCAGCTGCGGCGATCACGCCGAGCGTCGGCGGCTCAAGGGTCAGGTGCGGCTTGGCCGCCAGCGCACGAAACGGATGGGCGAGCAAGGTCGCCACCGCCATCAAGGCGGATCGGGTCGAATACTTCATGATAGATGTCTCCTAGCGGAACGCTTCAAGGAGTCCGGCCAGCGGCAGGACTAAGTCTTTGTCGGCAGCGCCCGGCGTGTCGACGGTATCGTGGGCAGCGCCTGGCGTGCCCTTGATCTTGTTAATACGCGCCCGTGCATCGGTGCGCGTGTGTCCGGCGGCGACCAGCGTAAGCTCCATCGCGCGCAAATCGTTGATGGCGAGATCCTTGGCCTTGGCCTTCTCATCCACGGTGACCTGATCGGCCGACAGCAGGGATTGGGCAAAGCCGCGTTCAAGCGCGACCGATCCCGACATCCACGTCTCCGCGTCCATCCATTTCACGACGTTATCGACCGTGGAGCCGGTGCGCGCCGCATAGGTGTCGGCCATCGCCCGATCGAACGGCTCCAGAAACGCGGCGACCTCAATCATGTCATGCCGATTGCCTTGGGCGCCGACCCAGCAGTTGTGGATCATGAAGAAGCTGGCTGCACCGATCTCGATGGTATCGCCTGCCATGGCTATGACCGACGCGGCAGACGCGGCCATGCCCATGACCTTGACGGTCACATTATAGGGATGTTCGCGCAGCACATTGAAGATGGCAATGCCCTCGAACATGTCGCCGCCACCGGAATTGATATGGACCTCGACATCACGCTCGCCGATCGCGCGCAGCTGCGCGGTAACCGTCTTCGCCGTGATCTCGGTGTCGCTCCACCAGTCATGGCCGATGTCGCCGAACATCGTGATGACGTTGTCGCCGCGTGCGACAGCGCGGACGCCCGCGCCAACCTCATTCCACCGGTCAAGGACGTTCGGTTTCGACAGTGCATAAACCTCGCGCGTCGCGGGCATGGGTAGGGCGGCAGGCCGGTTGCGACCCATAACCTTGCCGGCCACCCCACGGGGACGGAGCGGGGATGCGTTGATCGGCGCGGGCTTGCCGGGGGCAGGGCGGCCATTAAGGGTTCGAACGGCAGCCGGTTTCCCGGTCGCCTGCGGCTTATCGGTCATTAACAGGCTCCTTGGGTGCGGATTCGGCGGCGGCAGATGGTTGCGGGATGGCGTCCGGGCCGGTTTCGTCGCCAGTCTTCGGATTCAGGTCGAAGGCGCTACGCACCTCATTGACGGAACGATAAGCCTGGTTCGGTCCAAGCGCGGCCTTGAAGAACTCGGCCTGTTCTTTCAGCGAGCCGCGCAGCAGCGCGCCCTCATTGAATTTGACATACAGTTCGTCGGCATCCTGCTCCGCAGGTGTGAAGCATGAGCGCTCGATCGCCTGTTCCCAGGCAACGAACCATTTCATCAGGCAGTAGGTGACGAAGAACAGACCCAGCTGCTCGATGCCGGTGCCCCACGACGTCTCATCCATCATCAGCAACGGGCGCGGCACATCCATGTAGCGCGCAATATCCTCGACCGTTCGCTTGCGGAGTTCGTCATACTGAGCATCCTTGGCACTGGTGATGAAGGGCTTGGCCTTCAGGCCATCCTCCAGCACCAGCCATTCACCCGCATGTTCGCCATCCATCTGGCGTTCGCGCATGCTGTCGCGCAGCGACTGGATTGCCTCGTCGCCGAGTTCTTTCTCGGTTTCGAGCGCGCCGCCGGCCATGACCCCGCCCTTGAGCATCTTGCCTGCTGCACGTTCCGCCTGGGCAGCTGTGCCGAGCGTTTCACGTGCGATGTCACGGAGGCTAAGCCCGGTGAGGCCATCCCGCGTCATCGGATGCCGGAAATGGAACACCTGCCGCGCGTCCAATATGGTCTTGCCGCCAGCCGGACGACGATATTCGAACGTCAAAATCCAGTCATCGGACAATAGAGGCTTCACCGATCCGCGCGCCAGCGGGACGATTTGCGCGGCCCGTCCGCGATAATCCGGCACGATCAGGCCGTAGGCATTGCCATCGCGCAGCGCGAGCTGCTGCATGTAGCTTTTGAACTCGAACGCTGTTTGATAGCTATTCGGCCGTTTTTTCAACAGCCGGTATAGCGGATGGTCCGTTGCCTTGGCCGTGACTTCCTTGCCGTCGGCACCGATAGTGCGGCGCATCAGGAACGTGGGCAGCATGCCGATAGCGCTGGCGATCAGGTTTTCGCCACGAAAATATGTGCTGTTGCGTAGCGCGGTAAGTTCGCTGACGTGCACGCCGCTGGCAGAGGTCGCGCCTTCACGCAGGAACTCTGTCAACAGGGGGCTATCCAGACTCAGCGATTCCCACGACTGCACCGGCCCTGTTCGGTCGACCATATTCGGGCCACCGTTGTGGCCTATCGATGGAGGCGGTGACTGGGTGACCCCTGCGCTTGTGGACCGGCGGTAACCGGATGCGCGCCTGTATTCATCCGGAGATGCCATGCACCCTCCTGTCAGACCCGCACAACACCGCGCGATGCATAGACCGATTTCTTTTTCGGCTTCTGGCTGGCGGTGGCCGCGCCGACCGCCATCGCGATCGTCACCATGCCATCGATACGGCCGCGTGATTTCTTCTTGTTGAAGGCCCGGTTACCCT
Source organism: Sphingobium sp. (assembly GCF_049304695.1). Lineage (GTDB taxonomy): Bacteria > Pseudomonadota > Alphaproteobacteria > Sphingomonadales > Sphingomonadaceae > Sphingobium. Next base: position 63,403 of record NZ_JBAQOK010000055.1, on the reverse strand, counting down.
GGCCGTCGGCATCGATCGCCGCGTTCGCCGCGCAGCTATATGTGACCGGCGAATTGTCGATGATGATCCGCTGATCGAGGATGGCATCTTCGGTGCGGGTGATAGAGTGCGGCATGCATAGCTGCCGATCCTCGAAAATGATGCGCGTGCCCTGCCCGTGGGCGATGATTTTTAGGCCGCGCCCTTGCGGCTTGTCCGGACCGCCATAGAGCCAGACTTCAAGGCCCACCTCGCCGCAGGCGTCCATGAAGCTGGAGATGAAGGCCGGATCAACCACCAACTCCAGCACATTTTGCTGCGCATTCAGGCGTGATACCTGCATGGCGACATAGGTATAATCGATCGTAGCGCCAGGCGTCGCGACGAGGTGGCCGTCCTCGACCCATTCGACATAGGGCGCCTTGTCCTCTTCCGCGCGATCGGCGAGGCGGTCCTGCACGGTCCAATACCAGCTTTTGACCGCGATCGGCTCTTCGCCGATCGGTTCCCACGCGGCGCTGAGAGCGGTAAGATCGTTTTTTTGCGACAGATCCAGCGCCAGGCGGCAGAATCTATTGCGCATATCATGCTCATCAACCGGACCCTGCACCGCAGACCAGCGCTCTTCATCGATCCAAAAGTCCGCCGACGCCGTGTCCACGCCAAAATAGAGGCGCAGAACGCTTGATTTCGTGGAGGGGCGCAGCAGCGCAGACGCCACAGTCTCCCGGATATTCTCGATCGGGAAGGTTTCACCCAGTGCCGGGAGCGACTTCTGCCAGCACTTCTCATTCTCGAATACGTTTTCGCGGTCGCCCTTGTCGATGCGGGCGATGAAGGCGAACGCGCTGTCATCGCGCGCCTCGCCCTTCGCGATCTTCTGATACATCTCCGAATAAGCGGTGCCGACGTGCTGCGATGTGGCCGGCGTGTTTGTGCCCATCAGCATGAGCGCGTTGCCCGCGACCTTATCGATACCGCGCTTCCATGTCTGAAGAACATTCTCGTCCGTCAGTTCGTGGATTTCATCGCCAGCGACGTAGTTGGGGCGAGGGCCGGATAGACTTTCGCCGCTGGCGATGGGCTGGAAGAATGAGCCGCTGTCGGGATGCTCGATCTTCCATGCATTTTCCAGTTCTCCGCGAATGACGACTTCGCCCAGCGCCTCCAGACTCTCGCCATCATCGTGGTCGGGGATTGTGGCGCGGCACATCGCTGCGGCGTCCCTGAACAGCACGTTCGCGGTCTTTTTGTCCTCGCCGATCGCGTAGCACTGGGCGCGCGCGATGTCGCACCAACCCATGATATAGACCCCAATTGCGCCCATTAGCGGCGATTTGGCCTGTCCCTTGCCGGTTTCCAGCCAGCCCGACCGGAACCGCCAGCGATTGGTCGCGGTGCGCCAGCCGAACAGCGAGCCCATCACGAACGTGTGCCACTCCAGCGGATAGAAGGGTTCGCCTGCCTTTGGCCCGTCCGTCACCTGAAACACAGATGGCAGGAAGTCGAGCGCATGCGCCGCCTCTTCCGGCCGCCAGAATATGCCGCGCTTTTCACCGTCACGGATGTCGCGCAGGTGGCGCTCGGCCGCATATTTGACCAGTTCGCCGGACGTGAAGAGCTTACCCTCAATCGCGGCCTTGGCCCAGGCGGTGGTCGGGTCCGGTTCGGACAGGAAGCGATTAGCCACGATCTCTCAGATACCTCGCCGATCCGGTCGTCCGCGCGGCCTTCTTGATGACCTTCGCGCCGCTGCCGCGATCACGCGGCGACACGCACAATTCCTTTTCCAGCGCCTGCGCCTGGCTGGCTGCATTACTCATTGTGGTCCACCAGGGATTATAGGTGGGACAATATTTTAGGCTGAAATAACCGATAGTTGGCGGCCCATGTCACCCACATGCGTAAAGTTTTCGCGTGGCGCGCCGCTGATATAGAGCCTATTTGCGGTGTCCTGCATCGCCTCCACGTCCTGTCCTCGCTCTTCAAGAGCGTGCGTATAGACAGACAATGTCATATCCACCTTGCTATGCCCGAGTGACTTTGCGACGTCAGGGAGGCTCCACCCGCAGGCGATCCACCAGCTTGCCGCGAAGTGGCGAAGTGCGTGAAAATGATGGCTGGGCTTATGCCTATCTGTCGAGATGCCAGCCCGAAAAAGTAGCGGCCCCCACGTCCCCCGGTGGAAGTTGCCCGACTGGATCGAACGGCCATCATCTTGCGTGAACATGAGGTCGCGCTCGTTCGCAATATGGTAGCGTTCCATGTAGGCGGACAGGAGGGCGGCCACATGATCGGGCAGCGCAACTGTGCGCTTGCCAGCGTCGGTCTTTGGTCCCTTTAGTTCGTCCCAATCTGTAAGGTTGGTTTTCACCTTCAACATCCTGCGATCGAAATCAATGGCACCAACAGTCAGGCCGCGAACCTCGCCGATGCGCAGACCGCAAAAGGCAGCAAGGTGAACGGCGCAACGCAAAAATGCATTGGCTCGCTTGTGGATGCCCTTGTAATTTTCGCGCTGGAGTTCGAGCAGGACGGCCCGCACTTGGTCGACAGAGAATTGGGTGACGGTGCGTTTCGGCATTCCGTGAAGATCGCGGATCAAGTCGGGCACTGGGCTGCTGAATAGCCAGCGCCGCCGCCGCCCGTGTTCAAAAGCCTGCCCAAGTATCTGAACGTGCTTTCGAGCGGTGTGTGGCGACATTTTCCCGCCGTTCATCATCGACGTGCGCCATTGCTCCAGTTGGTGAAGCCCAACATCAGCTAGCCGCAACGCACCTATATGGGGAACGATGTGAATCCTGATCGACGTTTCGATGTCCTTGATCCGGGCATTACCGATACGTCCATCCTTTCGGCGATCTTCATTGTGCGCCAAGAATTTGCTGCACAGGTCCGCGACTGACATCCTGTCAGCCTCGGGGCGGTGGATGCCCTGGCGCATCTCTATCTCTACTTGGGAGCGATGTGCGTCCGCATCTTTTTTGCGATCGAATGACTTTTGCCGGTGCCTACCGCCTTCATCCTTCCATCGCACCACCCACGTCTCGCATTCCCGGCCGTCTGGCCCCATCCATTTTCGCTTTGCCACAGCAGCCATTTCGGCCTCCTTCATGTGTCACAGAATTTTAGGAAGCCCCAACCGGGCGCAGTTTTCTGCGGGTTTCCGGCTGGGGCCATGCGTCACTCAGATTTTGCCTAGCCGATAAAGCAGGGACCATTCTTCCAGTGCGGTCACGGTCGCCATGGGCGTGCCGTTGCGCCGAAATGTCGGAATGGTGCGCTGATTAATCATGTGCTGGGCCAGCCGCGTCGTGACGCGCATGTGCGCGGCGATGGCGGCTGCTCCGACCAACAGGCGGGGATGATCGGCCTCCATGTCAGCCAAGCCCGCCCGGATCGGAAAGGTCGCAGCCCGGCCCCGACCCGGCGTGCAGCATGAAGTCATCTTCGGCCATATTGCCGTCCTGTTCGTCGCCGTTGCCCTCCAACGTGCCATCATCCTCATCGTCATCATGACCGGCCTCCCACTCGTTCAACATCCGCCCGTCGATCGCGCCAGCCGACCGGCGAGACGGGTGGAGGGTGTGCCACTCGGCATAGGAGGTTTCGCAATCGTCATCGTCGCGGGGGTCATGGTGTTGGGTGACACGCAAGGCGCTGCCCGTATCATCGCCAGCGGCGCAATGATCGTCGTCGCCGTCCTCCATCTCGCAGTCGCCCGCCAGCATATCCATCTGGGCAATGAGGGCATCGACCATATCGCCGATCTCGCGATAGGCCCGCTGCGCGCCAAGGATGGACGGCAGGTCGCCGGGAACGACTGTGCGCCGCCCGGCCTTGATCTTCATCTGAAGCATGTTTCGTCTCACTGGTTTTGGCCTTCTACAGCCGATTACCAAGGGTCCGCCTTAGTGCCGGGAGGGTAGAAGCCTGCCAGTGAGACAGGTGGGACGTTTTTACCCGAAGGCTATTGCGTGGCGCCCCACTCCCGGACATAAGGGTCCGGTCAGTGGTGGACGCCAATCCACACTGCTACTTTCGGTCACCTATCCCGCGCCAACGGGACAGAATGGCCTATCACTGGTCCGAGCTTCTACACTCACCGACACAATAGAACGATGATCCCCCGCTGCGCAAGCGCCGGGCGCATCGTCGTGTGCAGCGCAGATCAGTGCGGCGCTGGCCCCTCATCCGAAAGGCGGTCATGCAGCGCCGACAATCGAGCAGCCGCGAGCGCGATCCCGCCAATAACCTGCCTGGCCGTGAACCCGACTTCGACAAACCTGTTTATAAACTCGCCTTCGATGGTTTCGGCGATGATCTCTTCGGGAGACTGGTCGAGTATCATCCGGCATAGCCTCCCGGTAGAGTGCGGCGGCGCAGGCGGCGCATGGTCCGCTGTTCCGCGCCAGACATTATAGGCTCGGCGGCACCCGCCACGGTGCGCACTGTGGTTTCCTCGACTTTGGCGAGTAGCAGCGGGCTGGCATCGACCTTCGCCCTCACATCAACGGAAAGTCGATCGCGTCCCAGTTCGTTGAGCCTCGGCAGCGTCGGCGAGCGAAGCGAAGGCGTCGAGAGGCGCGGGCCACCCAATGCGCCGCCATCGGCAAACCGAGGAAGTTGGCGCGCATTGATAGCAGACATGAGATCCGGGCCGTAGAAATCGACGGCCCGTTCATTCATGATGAACTCGCGATTGGACAGTCGAACAGCCTTGCCGTCAGCACCTGACAGGAGGGCAAGGATGCTGTCCGATCGACCGTTTCCTGGCCCTCGGATGCGCCCACCAAGCGACCCGCCGTCGGCACGGCCCGGAATGTTCGCGAGCGAACCGCCGTCGGCACGGCCCGGAATGGGGAGACCCAGGACAGTAAGGATCGCCCGTTGAACGGCAATCCGGGCCAGATCGGAGAGGATCGAGGCCGTCATTTTCTTGAAGGCTGAACCGACACTTTCCGTCCCCGTGATGATGCCGACAAGACTATCTTCGAGTGATGCCAGACCTTTCGCGCCGACATCTTCGAGCGCCGTGTCAATGTCGCCGGCCGCAGCTTGCAGTCGATCGCGATACTGATCTATCGGCGAGGCCGTCCGACGTGCCGTCTGCCTCCGTTCGCCGTCCTCAATTTCTGGCAGTCGGTCGAGGTCGCGCTGGGCGCGGGCAACAGCTTCAGGGTCTTGTGACGTAGCCCGGATGCGTTCAAGTGCCTTCCTGCGCAGCTGCTGCTCGGCTTCAAGAATTTCGCGCGACACGCGACGGCGCTCGCCATCCGTGACAGCCAAATCCTCGGAAATGCGCAGCATGGCGACACGCGCATCCAGATCCTCTTCGTCCAAGACATAGCGACGCTCTAGGATGCGGCTGGCCTTAGTGGCATCGACGTTCGCGACCTGCTCAGTCCGTGTCGCCTCGTTGATTGCCACCAGTCGATCAGCCTGCGCCTGCGTCAGCTTCTTCGCGTCAAGTTGATCTGCGATACGACGCTTTTCGGCGTCGGCTTGCTCGTTGATGTCAGAAAGCGCTAGTTTCTCGCGCTCTTCGGCGGTCTCTGCCCCACGGACCTTGGCTTGGATCAACCGGCGGTTCGCGGCGCGTTCCTGTTCATTGAATGCAAGGTCGCGGGCAATAGCCTGCTGACGCGCAGCTTCCTCTTTGTTTTCGACGGTTTGCTGGCTTGGCCCCCGTTTGCCGAACCCTACATGGAAAATGCGCTGGTCGCGCTCGTCCAGCAACTGGCGGATCGCCACACCCTCACGCGCGAACGCCGCTTTTATGGTGGCTGGAGATATGCCGGGACCATAAGCGATGTCGATCGCCTGGCCGCGCTCGTGGTCGCTGGTGCCGGGCTTGGCCACTGGACCCTTGTGGGTGCCAGCCTGCTTTGCGGCATAGAGTTCGGCCTGTCTGACGGTAGAGCGCAAGCCGCTATTTACATGGCCGCCGATGCCCTCGATGATGCGCGTCGCCTCCGCAACGTCAATTTCCCGACCGATCTGGTTGTTGGCTGACGGGCTGAGTTTTCTGTTGGCCCGATTCTCTTCCTCTCGCGCCTTCTTGATCGCGTCGTCCTTTTCGCGCTCCAGTTTGGTAAGCTTCGCCAGCGATGTCGCGCCGACGATGCGACCCAACTTGGCCTGCTCGCGCTGCTCTTCCTTCACGGCCCTGATGCGGTCGTCATACGCTTTGGTGACAGCGCGGATTGGATCGATCGCAATAGCAGCACGCTCGGCAGCGACGTCGACCACAGAGACGTTCATCTGCCGCTGAGCCTCGGCCAGCGCCTTTTCAGCCTTCTTCAGTTCGCCTTCGAACCGTTCGACATTTGCCGCTGCTTTATCCCTTTCGGGGGCGAGCCGTGCGTCGCTGGCACCCGGCGTCGATAGGACGGCCAGCCGCGCCTTTGCCTGCTCCAGATATGCAACGGTCTGCTCTCGCGTTGCAATCGTCCCATTGCGGGTTGCCCGTGCGCTGATGAACGCATTTTCAGCCGCCGTACGATCTGCACGTGCCGTCTGCTCCAGCGCCTTCGCCTGATCTCTAAGCGCGGCTGTCGCGCCCTCAATGCTATTGGCGAAGTTCCTCTTTGCCGAATCGGCAATGACCGTATCCGCTGCTTCCTTCCGCAGCTTCTCCGTCGCCTGCTCCTGTGCATCAGCCTCTTCGAGCAACTTCGCGACAAAAGGCGTCAGCACCAGCAGGGCGGCCTGTATGCCGACACCATAGCCCGACTGCATGAACTGGGCGAAGGCGACAACCTTGGAGGTCGCGGTCCCCGTGCGAACGTCTAGATTAGCAAATTGCCCGGTCAGCTGGCCGCCTTGGATCACCGCCGCCTGAAGCACGTTGGCCCCCATGCTCCACTGAATGAAGAAGTCCTGCACTTGGTAAGAAGCGCCAGACATGGCCGCTCGCATTGCGCCCGCACCGGACGTGATGCGCCTGTTGCCCTCGTCAATGATCGGCACATTGCCCGCAACCGCAGCGGCGTGCGCCTGAAGCCGGTCACGCGATGCCTGGATTGCTGCTGCATATTCGCGCTGCGAGATGACGCCAGCCCGGAGCAGATCGTCGGCGCGATCCAACTCCGCGCCGAAGCGCTGCTGCGCGATATACATCGGGTCCAACTCGCCACGGAGGATGGCAGCCGATGCGGCCAGCGCCTTCTGCTCGCGCGCGGCGGCAGCCGTGTCGATCGCTAGTTGTCGTTCGAGTTCGGCGGCCTGCGCTATGCGCTGGTGCGAAGTAACGAACAGGTCGGTTGCGTCGGCGCTCTGGCGCAACTCGATCTCGACTCGCTCCAGCGCCCCCGCCTCCGCCAGTAGGGCGGATGCTTTGCGTTCAGCCTCGATCCGCGATGCGCTCGTGGCGGCGATGAAAAGGCGGGTGGCCTCGCTGGTGTCACCGATGCGGGCGGCGGCGCTCCGTGCGGCATCTTCGATAAGTGCGAACGCACGAGCCTGTTGCTGCGATGCCTCTGCCCCGGCGCGGATGTCGTCTGCACCAAGATTGATATTGCCGTTGATGGTTGGCCCACGGATAGCCGTGGCTGCCATCCGCTGTACTTGGTTGAAGCTCGACTCAAAGGATTTCTGGGCACGTTCGGCGGCGCTTTCCGCAAGCTGGCCGAATACGCCGAACCGCTTGCCCATCTCGCCAATGGATCGATCGACACTGTCCGCCATTTTTTTGGCGCGGCGCTCGAACCGATCAAGGGAAGGCTCTGCCTGCGAAAGATGCTGGCGCAGCAACTCGGTCGCGGCATCGACCTGCAATAGCAGACGTTCGGTCATTTCAGCCAAGGGACATTCCTCACGGTGAGGTGAGGCCACTCGACGGCGGCCTCACCTATGGGCAAAATCAGTTGATCCCGCGCTTTTCGTCATCATGAACGCGCAGCGCCGCCTCTTGCGAAACCGTCAGCAGCCCCTCGCCGGAATAGGCGGGTTTCACCGGCTCGGCTGGAGGTGTGACCGCCAGCGCCTCGCCAGAGTAGGGAATGCCCGCCCGGTCGGCTGGCATGTTCATGTCGATCGCCCGCTGAGTGGCCGTGGACGTGGCCTCCGCGCCGGGATCAAGAGCGGGGTGCAGGTCGCTGGTGACGGTGGAAGGCGGGCGTGCCTCCATGATCGTGACAGGTTCACCCGCGATCGAGCGGAGTGTGTCGTTCTTCTTCGTGGTCATGGCGCAATGCTCCTTATGCAGCTGCGATTTTCAGGATGCGGAAAGCGTTGGGGTCTTTCACACCCCCGCCGACACGCCGGGTTAGGTAGAACGCGACGAAGGGCTTCGCCGTATAAGGGTCACGCAGCAGGGTGGTGCCCTTGCGGTCGTTGATGAGATAGCCCGCCTTGAAGTCCCCGAAGATGATCGGCGTGGTGCCAGCCGCGATATTCGGCATGTTCTCATCAATCTCGACCGGGCGACCCAGCAGCGTGGAGGGTTGGCCAGCCGCTAGGCTTTCGCGCCAGATCAGGTTGCCTTGTCCGTCCTTCACCTTCGCCAGATAGGCGGCGGTGTTGCTATTCATGAGCCAAGAGGCGTTCTGGCGATAGGGCGCGGCCAAGCCATAAACGAAGTCGATCAGCCCATCGACGGTCAGGCCAGTAGCGTTGCCGCTCGCAACGACAGTGATCGCGCCAGCCGGGTGAACCGCCGCGTGCGCACCGCCAGTGCCATAAAGCAGCAGACCATAGGGCTTGTTGACGCCATCGCCGGTCAGGAACGCGATGGCTTCCTGCTTGGCAAACTCGGTATCAACCTCGTCCGTCAGCCAGCCTTCCAGATCCATATCTGCATCGTCCAAGATGCGCTGCGTCGCAAAGGCGTTGGCATAAATTTCGCCATGGCCGAAAATGATCTGCGCGAAGCCGGGCGTCGCGGTGGCCGGACGCGAAGCGGTTTCACCGACCCAGCCGGTTCCGGGGCCAGTCAGTTTCCACAGCTTGGAATAGGCTCCTACCTTTGTCTTTCGGACATCGGAAAGGCGACGCATCGGGCTGACCGACACAAGCGCCTGGCTGATAGTGCGGTCCCATTCGGTCGGGGCCAGATAGCCACCGTCCGAATTTGTCCCTTCGGAAAGGGCCGCTTGGATGGCTGCGCGGTCGCCAGTCTTGTTGGCGGCACGCAAATCAGCCTCCGCCGCGCCGCTGCGGGCATAGGAGTTGAAGCTGGCGGTATATTCCGTGTCGACGGCCTCGACATTGCCGCCCGGCCCATTCAGCGCGCGCGCGGCGGCTATAACCGCTGCGCGATTGGACTCTTCCTCCAACGCCGCGAACCGGGCATCCGTGGCCGCGCGCAGTGCGGCGATGGCGGTCAGCACCTCATCGTCATTGGCGGGAGCCTCCGCGCGAATGGCCAGCAGGCCATGAGAGAGGCAGGTGGCGAGCATGAGATTGGTTTTCATTTCACAGTCCTTTCGTGAGTGCGGCGATCCGCGCGCGGTTGCGGGCGGCTAAGTCAGGGGTTGGGGTGGAAGGGGCGTCGCCCTTGATCGCGCGGAACAGCTCGCGCCGCGCCCCGCGCGCCATGCCTGCCTTGGCAAGCATCCGATCTAGGGATTGAGGGTCGCGGGGATGGCTGGCGCTGGCATCCGCATAGACCGGGGGCTGTGCCTCCCTCTCCATGACGGTATCGGCAAAGCCGCGCTCTACAGCAACGGCCCCCTGCATGTAGGTTTCGGCGCGCATCCATGCGGCCATCTCAGCAACAGGGCGCTTCGTGCGGGCGGCATAGGTGTCTGCCATGGCCTGATCGATGCGCTGGAGAACCGACGTTGCGCTCGTCATCTCATCCGCCGTGCCGTAGAAAAGCCCCCGGCTCTGATGGATCATGATCTCGGCATTATGCGCGATGGCGATCGTGTCGCCTGCCATGGCGATGACGGATGCCGCCGACGCGGCGATGCCCAGCACCTGCACGGCGACGGGCGCACTGTGTCGGCGCAGCAAATTGTAGATGGCAACGCCCTCGAAATAGTTGCCGCCGGGTGAGTTGATCTCGACCGTTAAGGGCTTCGCGCCGATCGAGCGCAGGGCGGCGGCGACGCGCGAGGATGACACTCCCCCTCCGTTGCCGTCATCCCCGATATAGTCGAATATCGAGACCGTAGGGTTCGAGGACGCGAGGGAGCGCACCTCAAAATGCTTGAAGTCGGGCGCTAGGGCGCGCGTCTCGAACTGCCAGCCGCCGCCGTCGCCAACATCGGCAATCGGGGGCGGTCGATGGGCGGCATCAACCTTGAGGTGCATGGGCACACTCCTTCAACGATGGGGATAGGTGTGGCCCGACAGCGTGGAGCGTATCGGCATCACGGACACCAGCAGCGCGAAAGCATACGGGGCCAGTGTGTCCCGGTATCGCCGGGCGCGACCGTCATGCAGCGCGGAGCGTGCGTGGCGAGAACAAGATATGAACGCGGTCGGGCCGGGCGTCAATATTTAAGAGCGCCGCTCCAAGACGATGATGTCGAAGGACGCGAGGGCGCGGGCAAGGGGTCGCCTGATCGAACGCGAAAACCCATCAACCAGCCGTCCCTCAATTTCGATCTTCGTCATTGGCCGGCTGATCTCGCCCAGCGCCGCGAGCGCTGCCTTTCGGGCTTCAGGCGACAAAGCCGCCAGTTTGCGCGCGGCACTCAATTTGTTGTCCTCGCCTGTTCCAGCAACGTGCGCTCCATGATGTCGGTCGCGTTGCGCATCCATTCGATTGCCGCGTGCGGGTCGCCGTTATGCAAATCCATCGCCAGATCGTGCGCCGAATAGATCGCCGCGATTGCCACGTCGGCCTTTTCGATGCCCCGATCTTCATACTGCCGGGCCGCGCTGCGATTGATTCTGCGGCAAAGTTCGATCGCGGCGGCGGTCTGTTCACTGATTTCCATCGTTCTGTTCCTTCATCATTTTGCGGTCTGCGCGGCGCTTCGCCTTCCATCGCTTTTTCTCTTCGGCGGCCCGACATCTTTCACCGCAGTAAACCTTGTCGGGCACGCCCAGACGGGGCGGGCGCTTCAGTTCGACGCCAGCGCCACAGCGCGGGCATGGGGGTGGGGGCATGGCTTCTCTCCGAAAGGGTGGGGGGTGAAAAATTGCTCTCGGCGCACACGGAGGGGCCGTTCGGTCCTAGCCCAGACGGCCTTTGAAACTTTCGATGCCGGGGGTGGCGTCAGCGCCGTCGGTTCCATGGGTGGCTTGGATCGGTGGGCCGACCGTCGCGCCCCACGCCTGCCGCGTCCTTCGCTGTCGCCCCCTTGTCGGCCAGCGTCTTGGCGTCCGAGCATGGCTTGCAGAGCAGCTGATAATTGGAGCGATAACCAGTGCCGCCGCGCGATAGTGGCACGATATGATCGGCAATCGTGCCCGGTGTAGCGCGATCATGTCTGGTGCATTCCTCACACAGAATGACCGTGCGGATCAGGAGCGCGCGCATTTTGTCATGCGCCACGCCATAGCCTCTCTTGTGACGGCTTTCCTTTGACCATGCCATGTCTTGTCTCCTTCGATGGTTGCGTTTGTTTGGCGAAGGGGTGGCGTCAGCCGACCCCCGCGCCCGCGCGCGTCTCCTGACGTTGCCGGATGGCACAGCTTTCCCTTGCCACCTTGCGGCTGGCCACCGCCGATCCCCTCCTGCGCCCTACCGGGCGTCGGGGTCGGCTCCGCTGCTTGCCTCCCCTGACGGGTCGGCCGATGATGATGTTTCAGCATTGGATAGGATGGTAAGTTGGAAGGCGCTCGCCAGCGGTAGAGTATAACTCTATCTTCCGTGTCCCCGATCGGGGACTCTTTGGCGGGCCGAAAGGGTGTTAGGATAGGGGACTGTTTAAGGGTTCCCGATTGGGCACTGTTCGACGGCGACCCAATAGACCTTGACCTGCTTCGTTCTGCCTTGCCGCTCCTTGGTGTCTATGATGCGCCCGGATGCTTCCAGCCTGTCCAGCCCCGCTATGATCTGCTTGCGGTTCATGCCGGTGAAGGCAGTCAGTGCGGCGATCGAGGGCCACGCGCGGAACGTCTTCAAATCGGCATGGTGTGCGAGACCCCATAGGACCAGCTTATCAGCGGCGCGCGGGACACGCTGGCCAGCCGCCCATTCTACTGCGCGCCTGTTCATTGGTCACGCTCCTGTCACGCGTGACATCACGGCGTGACTGCCCGCGCCGCCGCCTCCTGCGCCTCGAAATGTTTGGCGAGGGTCGAGCGCCGGGCGCAGACCTTGCCCCCGATCTTGAACGTCGGGATATGTCCCCGGTCATGCATCTGCGCGACCTGTTTGGGCCGCAACTTCAGATGCTCGGCGATGGCTGCAACGCCATAGAGTAGGTCGGTTTCGTGGTCTGACATCGGCTTCTCCTGTGCGCAATACATGCGTAAATCATGCGTAAATGGGCGGCGGGTTGGTGTGAGAAAACGGCGGATTTCTGCGGTTTTCGCGGGGTAATGCGGGGACTGGTTTGGAGGCACGAAAAAGGGGCATTTCTGCCCCTAAGTTCTTATTAATAATGGGAAAAATAACTGCACTACGGACGTTAGGTGGGCACGCCGGTTTTCTTGGCCTTGATGACCGGGCCAGATTTCAGAACTTCGCGGGCGCTGATGTCATAGGTGACATAGGCAACGACCAGCCGTTTGATCGAATGCGAGTTGGCAACAGCCAGCTTTTCGGCGCTGCGCATCTCGCTGATGATGTCGCGCCAGTAAGACGCGGCAGTCTGCCGGTCGGCAGCGCGACCGAAAATGGTGCGCCAGTTCGGCTCGGGCGGAACGCCGTCGCCGCCATCGATCGCGATCACGTCAGCCATACGGCCCTCCCGGCGGTCGCGCCGAAACCCTCCCCCCTCAAAAATTGCTCTGCGTGCGCACGGAGGGGCCGTTCGGTCCTAGCCCAGACGGCCTTTGAAACTTTTGGATAGGGGGGTGTTATAATGTTGCGCGTGTTCGGATAATGCGCCGTGGCGCAATATTGTTGCGCACCACGCTCACCGCCGTTGCCGCGTCATCCGCAATCGACACCGTCTCGCTGACTCGGTCGGAAGATGAAGCGCGACGGGTTGCGCGCGCTCCGCTCATAGATGACTTCATCAATTGACAAGCCTTGCGGTGGAACATCATCACGCGTCACCACCGTAGGCTGCGCCCTAGCCATGCGAATGACGTTGCCATGCCTGATAGCCAGGCGAGTGCCATCGGATGGCCCGCCCAGAAGTTCCACGGATTCGGACATCACTTGCTCCTGTTCCATGGATGGTCGCGACTGGTCGGCCTACCATCGCGCCCGATGCCCTTGCCCCTGATGACCGCCGCACCCTTGTCGGCCGCCGTCTTGGCGTCTGAGCAGGTCTGGCAGAGCAGTTGATAGTTGGACCGCTCGCCCGTGCCGCCGCGTGACAGCGGCGTGATGTGGTCGGCGATGGTGCCGGGCGTCGCCCGACCTTGCCGCGTGCATTCCTCGCACAGGATGACGATGCGGATCAGCATGGCCCGCATCTTGTCGTGCGCCGTGCCATAGCCGCGCTGGTGGCGGCTGGTTGTGGGCCATGCCATGACCAGCCTCCAACTAGATGTCGCGATTCATCTAAATCGGCGCGTATGGTCACCGCGTTCGAATCAGAGGGATAGTGCATGAGCGACAATGAAAAATGGGCGGCGGTGGTTGAACAACTCAAGTCGATCAGGGAATTCGCAGAAGAGAGCCGCTACACGATTAACGCCTACCGATTACTCCTTGAAGACCTTCTCGCTCACATCGCGGTTATGAAGCCCGACCCCGCAAAGTTCATCGATGACATGGTGTTGAGCATGCACGCGAGCCACGATGGAGCGGCGGCCATCATGAATGAGCGGCCCGAACCCACCGATCGCCGAGGACAACTCAGCGCCGAAATAGGTCGCAAGGGCATGATCGCTACTCGGACGGAATATGAGCGGATCGCTGCTTCAGCAACTCGTCGTCTAACCCAGCAGGGTAAAGGCAAGTCATGATATCGGCAGTGTTGCTGTAGACGTTATCGAGAAACTCAGCGGCCGTGCGCGGCCTGACCAGGCTGGTCTCATTCGCTTCTGCGATGTTCATGGGGCGACGCTCCAAACGGGAGGTAAATAGCAACACCGGACTAGCGCCATGAAGCGGCACTGGTCCGGCGGCCTCCGCTGAGGGTAAGCGGAACTGATGGCAAAGTTACCCAAAAACATGAACGCAGCGCGCACGCCCCAGCCGGATTCGAACCGGCGTCTCAACCGTGTAAGGGGAGCGTCCTAACCACTAGACGATGGGGGCGTAGCATGTGCCTGCTGGTTGGGCAGGCGCTTGGTGCGCTAGCAGCGTCTGTCTTAGACGCAATTCCTATGCCGTGATATGTGACACACTTGGCACCCCCGAGCAAGCCCTATCCTGTGCGGATGTAGGGCAGGGCACAGACCGTCAGTCTGCCCACTGCCTGCAAGAACTCTTCGCGCACCACACCGGCATGCTTCCCTGACTTCGGAACGATCTTGACGCGATGCTCGCCGTTGATGATCCACCGCTGCTCGCGACTGCCCCACCTGTCCATGGCCACCTGCGCATAGCTCTTATCGTCCAGCGCAACCGCACGCAGCGTGCTGACAATCGCGCCGACGCCGCGTTCCAGATATGTATGGTCCGACGCAGACATAAGGGTGGCCAGCATTGGACCCTCACCCTGTCCTGATCCTGAGTCACGGTTCAGCACCGACCGAACAGGCGAGCGCTGCGCCGCCTCGAAGGCATTGCGATAGAAGCGCAGGCACCGCAGATCATCCTCACTGATCCCGGTCGCCTCGCGCCGCGCCAGTTCCTCGAAATACGGTTCTCGCCGATACGCCTTGCCGATCGTGATCGCCTTGCCGCCTGGCCGCGTGTCGACCACGTCCCCGAGTGCATAGGTGGCGCGCCCCTGCTGCTCTGGGGTCGGGCCAATCACATCCCTGTTTTTCCGGTCAATCTTACGGGCTGCCGCCCTGCGCCGTGCCATTTTATTGATGCTCCCGTTCTACTCTTGTTCTTACCGCTTCGAAGGATGCGCCGCCAGCGTTTCGCGCACCGCGCCACGGACATCGACCGCATCGGCGGGCGCGACAGGCGCCGTCCAGTCCCGATCGTGCCGCATGATCATCAGTTGCGCGCGCGCAATGCGTGCCGAGCGTGGGCCGCCAGCCTTGGAAGCGGCGGCGCGGATCTCGGCGACAGTCGGAAAGAAGCGCGCCGTTTTGATCATTGCGTCGGCGGCAGCGCGCAGATCGACAAGAGGAACATCGGCCAGCGCGGTGGCGTAAATGTCGAGTTTCACACCATCGGTTTGGGCAGTGTCCTTTTTTCGCGGCAAGGCGATGGCAAGGCCAGCGATGATCGTGTCGATGTCCTCTTCGTCAGGAAGCGGGGGAGATGCACCATCGACATAGGCCTGCAATGCGGCACGGCTGACGGGGCCGGGCACCTTTAGTTCAAGCACACTCTGCCTGCTGTTCAGAGCGCCGCGCAGCCCGTCGGGCAGCGGCGGCTCCGAGAATTCCATCACCGCTGTGCTGCGCGACTGAACCCTGGCCAGTTGACCCATGATCATTCTCCCTTTTTGCGACCTTGAGGCGCACTGCGCCGCTGAAATATTTGAGGCTGTTAATGGGATCGGACGCAGCGTTGACGCCGTCGCGGATGGCGGATCGCATGTCGTTCGGCGTTGCGCCGTGGTCGATCCATTCCCGAACCAGATCGATGTGACGGCCAATCGCACCGGGATCGACGTGTCGGACCCGTGCCATTCTCGCCAGTTCGTCGGTCAGTTCATCGACGTCGATCGCTCCCGCGTCATCAACATCATCAACAACAATTGAAGATGGAGAAGGAGATGAAGTAGAAGGGGGGGGTAAAATAACCCCCCTTTCATCATCGACTAAGGGGGGTTTTTCGTTGCGCGGGCGACCCCCCTTAGTTCCGTGCGAAGCCCCCTTTGCACCATGGGCCTTGCCGAGTGATCCGCCTGCTGCGCGCGCGTCGCGGATCTCTTCGTCGCGCACCATGCGGCGGCTGTAGATGATGCCCGCATCCGTGCGAGAGAAGACGCCGTTCGCCTCCAGATCCTTCATGGCCCGCTTTACCGAAGCCGGACTTTCGCCGATCAGGCGCGCCAGCATCTCGTCTGAGATCGGGCGGCCCTGCGCGGTCAGGTGGCCGTAAGGTTCGCCCTCATGCATGATAGCCATCATCTCGATCCATAGGCCACGGGACAGCAACGAGCAGAGCCTCAGGCCCGGATCGGTGCGCCAGTCGCCCGGATAGAACTGAAATGCAGGACGCTTGCTCACCGTATCCACCCCCATGCGCGCACCGCCGCCAAAGCCTCTTCCGGCTGGCGGATCATCGCCCAGGGAAATCCCAAGCCGGTAAGAATGTCGCGCCAATCTTCCTGAACGTCAGACAGGTCGTTACCGATCTCACGCTTCACTTCGATAAAGCCGACCTGCTGGCGCTGGCGACCGAACAGGATCAGATCGGGGAAGCCCGGCCGCAACCCGTCCTTGCGCAACGCGGCCATCTGCTTGATGCGTGCCAGCTTGTCGCCCGCAAGGTGCGCGCCATTGGGCACCGCGACGGCTTCAATGCGCTGCATGGCCAGCAGACGGATCGCGCCGCGCTGGACCGGCCGCTCGGTCATACCAGCCGTCACGCTCGACACGCGGCTGCCCGACCTGCGCGGCGTCTTTATATACCATGGTGCCGCCATCAGAGCATCCCCGTGGCGACGCCGCCCAGCGTAAACGTATGATCGGTCGCGCGCGGTTTGAACTTGCGGACGATCTGCGCGCCTTCCTGAACCCGACGAAGCTGCTCTTCAAAGCTGAGGGGTTTGGCCCGATCAGCAGCTGCCTTCGCCCGACAATGCAGCGCGGCTTCCTGCGCCGTCATTTCCTTGGAAGCGACAAGCTGCCGATAGAGCGATCGATATCGCTCGGGAATATGGCGCAGCTTCGTCGCGCTCTGTTTGCGGCCGGACGCCATGCGCGCATCCGACCCAGCCGGTTCATTACTGAAACCCAGTTTGAGGTTTCCGACCTGACGCCCAAGCTGCTGCCGGTGCTGGCGGAACGCTTCGTCATTGGCCATCGCATCGCGGATGCCTTCGCCCGTGCGGCGGCGGTGCAATTCAGCATAGACCGGATCTTGAAACTTGGCCTTCATGGCGGCGCTGATCTTCGCCGCCCGGCTGGGTGTCACTTCATGCTGCCGCTTGCGATAGCAGGGCAGGCACATGCCGGTCTTACGTGCCGGGTCGGGGCGCAGATCAGCGCCACACCCATTGGCGCAGGGAACGGTCGTCCGGCTCATAGCTGCACCTCACGGCGCATCTGCGCGACCTTTGCCAACACGGCGGCACGGGCAGCGGTGGCCCGGTCACTGGATGCCTTCGTCGCCACACGGCTGCGCTCGCGTTTCGCTACGACGGCCGGGTGTGGGAATCGGCGACGGATGGCGTTGACCAGGCGCGCGCGCAGACGGAGGGCGCCCATAGTCAGGCACCCCAGCGCGACGAGATGGCCGCCAGCCGCGTGCGAAGTGATGCGATCTCGGCGGCGAAGCTGGCGTTCGTCTCACGGGCAAGGGTTTCGAGCGCGCTGATGTCGGAACGCAGCGCGCGGACCTCGTCGGGTTCTTTCAGTTCGCCGAAGCATGTCTGGCGAAACTCGACCACCAGCGCTTTGGCCAGCCCGGTTTCGGTGGCGACGCGATCGTCCGACCATTCCTTGGCGAACGCGCCCTTGTCGGTATCGAAGTGGGTTTGCAGCATCGTGAACATCTGCGCCTGGGCGCGCATCGCGGTAGGCGAAGGCTTTGCCGACATAGTCTTTCTCTCTTGGCTGGCCTGTTTCAGGCAATCGGGGCAGGTGTGCGGATCGAGCGACCAGCCGGCCTGCAGGAATTTCCGGTCAATATGCTCCGGGGGCATAATCGCGCGCAGGTTGCGGGTGCCGACGCATGGGCAGCGCGAACACCGCATGTGCGCCACGAAGGACGTCCCGCCGATGCCCGCGTGCGTTTCCAGCGACCGGCCAGCGACACTATTGCGGTAACTATGACCCCGGTGCTTCATCGGGTTATTCCGGTTTGCCGAAGAACAGCGGCAATTCGGTTTCCACCTCAGTGCGCTGGCAGGCTTCCTTGAAGGCGTGGTCGAACACGCGATCGGTGCGCCACAGGTCATACCAGAACACGACGCCAGCCGGGGTCTTGCGATAGCGCAGGCGCGCCGCGATCCGGTAAAGCGGCCCGTTGCGGAACACCGGGATGGCGATCAGGAACAGGCTGGGGATGCGCAGCGGCTGGCCGGTCGCGTCCGTATGCTCGGAGGTGAAGCTGATCTGCGCCTCACCGCTCGACAGGTGCCGGACTTCCCGAATCGCCGAGCTTTCATTGACTTGAAGCCCGCGCGACAATTCTACCAGCCGCTGGGGCGTGGCGATCAGGGCTTCGCCGCCACCGGCGTTGATAAACTTCTGCAAATCCTCCGACAGTTCGTCTTCCTCGGGGATCAGGTGCAGCACATCGATGACGTGTTCTTCGATGAACTCGGCGAAGTCGACCATGGTCATGGCGTTCTTCTGGCCGTCATGGTCGAGCCACGCCTGCCACTCGTCGGACAGGGGGAACGCGAACTGCGCACGATGCTGGCCGAAGCGCGGATCGCTCAGTGCCCCGATGCGGTGATAGTCCAGCACGACCGTCAGGGCGGGGGCCTTGCGATCGTCATTGGCGAAAATCGCGCTATCCTCATCCTTGAAGCGGATGGCGTGAGCGATCAGGCTATCGAGCGAGGTGAGGGCAGCCGTGCCGGTGCGGCGCATCGGCGTCAGGCGATAGTCATCGAAATGGCGGGACGGGATGGGCTGGGGATCGCGGTTCCCGACCAGCACGAACGGGACCGAAATGCCCGTGCCCGGTTCTTCGATCATGCGGATTTCCGGCTTGATATAGTCCTCGACTAGGTCGCGCGCCTCGCCGATGGTGCCTTTCAGTTCTTCGATTTCCATGGTCTTCTACTCCTGTGGTGGATCAGTAATCGCGGGGGCGTTCGGCCTGTCCGCTCACGTCGCGGATGCCGAAAAGCTGTTGCTGATTGGGTTGCGTGCGGGTGAAGCGGTTGTCTTCCGTCCGCCACATCACCGACTTGGGACGGCGGTCTTCCGGCTTCGCGATCTTGAAGCTGGCCTTGATCTCGGTGACGCCGCCGTCTTGGTTGAAGTCTAGGGTGATGGTCGCCTTGCCCTTCGCCTTGCCGCCATTGCGCCAGGCGTGTTCGGCCAGAGAGGCGGACAGATCCTTGATCTGCTCATAGCAGTCGGCATCGAACTGGCCGTCTTCGAGCGAGCGGACGAACTCGCCCAATGTGCTGCAGGCACCGGGCACATGCCCGCCGTCTGCTGCCCGGCGCGACCCGTTTGGATCGCCCGGCTGATATGCCGTGTCACTCATTGCGTTGCTCCTTGTGGCAGGGTGAGGGTGGGTTCGGGGCGGCCCTGCTGTTCCGCTGGCGCGATCCCCTGTGCCGCCGCAAGGCGGGCGCAGGCGGTCGCGAAATGCTTGGGGTTCTTCTCGATGCCGATGAACTGTCGGCCCGCTTTAACTGCGGCGACCCCGGTCGATCCGGTGCCCATGAAGGGATCACAGATCAGACCGGGCGCGACATTGGTGATGATCTTGTCCATGACCGCATCAGGCTTCACCGTGGGATGGCCGAATTTTGCATCGCCGCGTGGTGCCATCGCCACGATCTCGCGATCGAGGTCGAGCAGTGTGCCACGCGGGTGTGCGCCGCGATTCCAGGCGTGGATGTAGAACTCGAAAACCGGCCGATAATGCTTGTTGGCGACCGGCTGCGGGTTCTTCTTGCGCCAGATGCACAGCGCCTGGCGTTCGAAGCTGCCGTCCAGATAGGTCAGCAGCTTGGGCAACTGGTCATTATGGCAAAAGACCACGACTGATCCGACCATCAGCGGATTGATGACGCTGTGATCGAAACCGTCGCTTAGTTCCTCCGCGAGGATTTGGTCCATGCCCTTGCGATCTGCGCGATAGTGGCCGCCGCCCTCTGCGCGAAATTGGTATGGAGGATCGGTGACAATCACATCGATCCGGCCAAGACGCGGCAGGATCTGATAGCTGTCACCCAGATACAGCGTTGCCGCACCGATCACGACGGCGGTCGGTGTGACAGGCAAGGAAATAGCGTTCGCGGAACTGCTATCGAGCAGTGCCGCGCTGGTTGCGCAGGTCATGATTTTCTCCGGGGCTTTGCGCCCGATCAGTTCAGGATACCGTCACGTCTTTCAGTCGAACCTCGTTGCGGCGGCGCTCCAGCATGCCAGCCGCCTTGATGATCGTTTCGATCGCGCCCGCTTTGTCGAGCGTGCGCACGTCGTCGTCGCAGCACACATTGTCGCCAAGCAGCGTGATCAGCAGCGGCAGTGCCTGCGCGATCGCCACAGGGATGTGCGAAACATTGCCGCAGCAGATCGCGTCCGTCGGCACCGCCTTTGCGCCGATCAGGGCGAGGATGGTGTTGAGCGCCTGCGGGCCGAACGCCTTGCCGACGCCGAGTAGCGGGAGCGGGGACAGGTCGCCCTTCCGGTTGCGCGCATTGCCGACCGTCGCGGCGGACGCGCCGATCAGTTCCGCCATGTCCTGATCCGTCAGGCCTTCCGGCGCGGCGAGCGCGCTGACCGTCTGGCTGACAGCCTCGCGATAAGAACTTTGGGTAAGACGGGGCAACTTGCCCAACACGCTGGGCGCGCCTGCGCGTAGAGAATTCCCATGATCGCAACAGTCACTCATCACGCCGCGTCCCTCTGGGCATTGGGGCAGTCCATCAACGAACAGGCCCGGATGGATATGTCATCCAGCCGGGCGTCGCAGTGGGTGCAGAGGGCGGGGGAGGCGCCCAAATCAAAGAAGTCGTTCGGCGTGACGCTATGGCCTGTCGCGTCGGCGATCAGGGGCATGGTTTCCCGATCAGGAATGCGCTCGCCGACAACGTATCTGCGCACCGCCTCCGGCGTTCGTGAAATGATGTTGGCAAACTGCGAGACCGTAATGTCCTTCGCAGTCAGCCATTCCTTTAAGGTCATGCCATGAACTCCTTGCAACACCATTATGGTGTCACTGACGAAGAATTGTCAACACCAAATTGGAGTATGGGAGGACAGCACCATATTGGTGCAATAGGGCGTATGGCTCTTGAAAATAACATTGCTGCATTTCGCGAGGCAAAAGGGTGGTCTCGTCCGGAACTGGCGAGGCGTATGGGGACGTCGGCGCAGCAAGTAGAGCGGCTGGAAAAGGGCCAGCGAGGCCTAAAGCACGAGTGGATTGAAAAGGCGGCAAGGGCGCTGGGCGTGCCGCAGGCTGACATCATCACTCAAGGCGCTAGCGAGCGTGCTGCCCATGAGGCTCGGTCGGACCATCCGCCGGTGCGTGGGTCGGCCGACGGTGATGGCGCGATCGCCCTGCGACGGATTAACCTCGGCTTCGCCATGGGCGACGGGTCGAACCTGGACGACTATATCGAGGAAGGGACCATGGATTTCGATCCAAACCTTCTGCGCACGATCAGTCAGGCTCCGGCACATCGCCTGTTGGTGGCAAATGGCGTGGGCGACAGCATGCAGCCGACGTTGTTCGACAGCGATATGCTCGTGATCGACACGCTCCAGACGCGGCTCAACATGTCGGATCGGATCTGGGCGATCGCGTTATTTGGGGCGGGCGCTGTGAAGCGGCTCCGGCCAGCCGCCGACGGCAAGGTGGAAGTCATTTCCGATAACCCGATGCACGAGAAACAGGTCGTAGAGGCGCGGGACGTTCGGATTGTTGGGCGGGTGGTTTGGTCGGGCCGGAGGCACTGATTAACCGACCCGAATCACCGAACGGGTGGCCGGCGGCGCGCCGACGGTGGATGCAGAACACGGAGCGCGATTGAGAATTTGTCGGAAAGGAATTTAAAGCGTTGAAAATGCAGCACTATAATTTTCTCTCGCCAAAACAACACATTGAAAACCGTCGGCCGCCGCGCTATCTCCTGAACCAACGAAATGTCGGAACGTTATTGCTTGGTGCGTAACCCGATTTTCACCTTTCTGCGCCACCATCCCGGTGGACAATGTGGGAGAAGCAGCATGATGCATCACTCGTTTATCAAAGACGGTTGGGGCGGACTGGGCTAAAAGAGTTTGCCTACAATCATATTTTTTTCTTCGGCCTCCAGCGCATCGCTGGGGGCCATTTTATTGCCAGCCGGCATAGGGCTGATAGCGGCAGCAATCGCTATTTGGGGGGTTTTAACCCAGCGCGCGATGGCGCGGCGCCGCGCCACGATGGATCATATAGCGAAAACTAGCATTGATCAGGATATGATTAATGCCAACAAGCAGTTTATCGCACTGGCTAAAGATCCAGGTGGGCTAGTGAAGTGGGCAGACGCAAGCCTTGAAGGAACTGCGGAAGTCGAGAGTATTCGATTGGTCCTAAATGACATGGAGTTGATTTCGGTTTCAATTCAGTTCGGCATCATGGACTTCGAATATATCAAACGATTTAGCCATGGCACGATTGTAAAATATTGGACGGCTTCCGCTCCGCTTGTTTACGCCCTTAGATCGCGCACCGGATCGAATACAATTTACCTTGAATTTGAGCAGCTTCATGAATGGATCGCGGGGGCGAAAAAACCAAAGCGGTCCATTTGGTGGAAAAAAGTGTTCTAGATTGAATGCCCCAATTGTCCCTAGCCATCGTCGGCGCCGACCACCCGAACAAGGATAAGTCGAACCGTCGATCGGAGATCCTCTGGTCAGCCCCTGGCGAGCCGGTCGATCTTATTCCCGAACCGAAGAACCCGGTCGATCCGCAGGCCGTCGCCGTGTTCAGCGCCCGCGGCGTCCAGATCGGCTATGTGAAGTCGTTTCAGGCGCAGCTGATCCGAACCTATCTCGCGCGCGGCAGGCTGACGGCGGCGATCTTCCAGGATGTCGCGCCGTGGGGCGCCGTCATCCGGCTCGGGCTGGACGGCGAGCATCCCACACTACCCGAGCCGACGGCCGAATCGCCGATCGATGATGACGAGCTCTAACTGGACTACATCCCGCCGGATGAATGACACCATAATGGTGTTGACACGGCAGCACCATTATGGTGTTTATACCTCCATCACCTGACCCGCTAGGCATCCGGCCAGCGCGCGAGACGGTGGGGAGATCATCATGACCATCCCCAGCTACCATATTGGATCAGCCGTCGCGCAGACGCTGTCCCGGCTTGGCGAATATCGCGCGGCGCAGAACCCGCTGCGCCCCGTCGACCTGATTAACATCGCGGGCCACTGCGCCAGCGAAGCGCACGAGATCCTGCTCACCGACAGCGCGGCGGCCCGCGACCTGCTCATTAATGGTGCCAGCCGCATGCTGGCCGCCGCCGAGCAGCTGGAGCCTGCCGCAGGGCAGGGGTTGGCCGCGACGCCGCACCGCGGGGCGATGGTCGCATGAGCGCCGCCCTCCACCTCGCCGCACAAGCGCTCATCACCCTCGCTGGCCTGTCCGCGCTCGCCCTGATCTTGCGCGAGTTCCAGATCTATGCCGACAAGGCCATCGCCGCGCTGCTCATGGGGGAGGGCGTTCATGTCGATCGGCCCTGATCCCGCATGCTCCGCCGTGTCGCGCATCATCCTGTTCGGCGGATGCATGGGCATGGCCGCCATCCTGCTGTTCAGCTTCAAGTTGCTCGCGATGTTGTGCCGGGCGACCGGCGCGATCACGGGGGCGCAGTGATGCTGGATTATGCCGCCATCGCCATGATGCGCCTCACCCGCATGCGCGCCCTGATGCACAATCCCATCCCGCCTGCCGTGCCGACCCCCTCCGCACGGCAGGCGGCAGCCTCGGACGACCTGACCCTCTCCCCAAGGCCGTCACCTCACCCCAGCAGGTCGGCCGTCGAGGCCGGTCGATCTGCGCATCAATCCGATCCGGGCGACGAATGCACGTGCCCGGTCTGCACAGGCGACTGCGCGGACATCGACCCGTGCCAGCGGGAGAGTGAACAATGACCGATCTGACCAGCAAGCTGCGCGGCGACATGGGCGACTTCCAGACCGCTGTCGGCAAATGGATGGTGGAGGTCTTTGGCGAGGAAATCGCCATGGACCCGCTCGAACGGATCATGCGGTTCCTGGAAGAGGCACTGGAACTTGCCCAAGCTGAAGGCATGACGCCCGCTGAGGTGTCCCGCGTTGTGGATTATGTCTATGGGCGGCCCGTCGGAGAAACATCGCAGGAAGTTGGTGGTGTGATGGTCACCCTGGCCGCGTTCTGCTTCCGCCGTGACGTCGACATGAAGGGTGCATCCCTCACCGAGTTCGATCGCATCGACAGCCCGGAAATGCGCAAGCGTATCTTCGAAAAGCAGGCGTTCAAGCGCGCGCAGGGACTGACCAGCGATGGCGGCTTCCGCAAAGGGGAGGCCGCCTGATGTTCGTCGTCTTCGACCTCGACGGCACGCTTGCCGACTGCGAGCATCGCCTGCACCATATCGCACTGCCGACCAGCGGCGAGGCGGAGTGGCCCGAACAGAACTGGGACGCCTTCCACGCCGAGTGCCACGCGGACACGCCCATCTTTCCCATTCAGGCAACGGCGGCGGCACTGATCGACGCCGGGCATCGTCTGGAGATCTGGACCGGCCGTTCCGACAAGTGCCGTGCCGCGACCGAGCAATGGTTGCGCGATCACGGGCTGGGGGAACTGCCAGTCATTATGCGCGCAGGCGACGATCGCACGGCGGACTATCGCCTCAAGCGATCCTGGATGCTCGAACGCGGCAAACCCGACCTGATCTTTGAGGATCGCGCCAGCGTCGTCGCCATGTGGCGCGCCGAAGGCATCATCTGCGCGCAGGTCGCGCCGGGGGATTTCTGATGAGCCTGCACGCATACCAATCAGGCGACAATTTTCATTTCGCGTTCTGGCTGACATTCAGCAAGGCTGGCGATGTCCGGCTAACTAGGCGCGCGCCCGCGCTCGATCGGGATGAGCGTGCGGTATCCATGACAGCCGTCCTGCCCCTGGCGCTTTGGGCGACGCCGTCGCTATCGGCGCAACTGGTGGTGCAGGCTGACGCGGCGCCGACGATAAACATTGAGATCGCAACAGCCGCACTCCGCAGCGCTCTTGGCATCGATATCGATCTGCGCGTGACGCCGGCGGAAGAGCCGCAATGAGCAAGTTCGGCACCGACACCGACGATTTCGTCCTGACGCCCACCCGCTGGGGGCCGCGCCACGCGGTGAAGAGCGCGTCCGGCATACTCAACCACTGCTCAGGCAATCCGGCCCTGTGCAAGTTCTGCCACGAACATGGCGTGCCGGTGAAAGCGCCTGACCCGATCAACGCAGCCATCAACGCCCTGACCGCCAACTGGCACCTGCGTTGGATCGAAAGCCATCGTCACCCGGCAAGCCTGGCGGAAAACGAGATATGGCCAGCCGACGGCCTGCACATTGTCGCACAGGATGACGAGACAAAGGAGCGCACGGTGGTGGCGAGCTTCGGCGACAATGACGTGGCGTCCACCACGATCAGCGCGCTGGTGCATGTCCATAATGAGATGATCGGGAGGCCGGACTGATGATCGCCGCAACCGTCTGCTCGGGCATCGGCGCACCGGAAGTCGCCATGCCGCACTGGCAATGGACACTCGCCTCCGAGATCGAGGCCGCGCCCCGCGCCATCATGGCGCACCGCCACGGCGCGCAGGACGCCCGCCGCGCCCGCAACGGCGGTGGCCCAGCCCTATGGGGCGACTTCACCGCCATTCGCGTGCGCTTCCTGCGCCGCCTGCGCATCACTCTGCCGCAATGGCTCGTCGCGGGCACCCCATGCCAGTCCTTCTCGGTCGCGGGCCTGCGCGGCGGCATGGCCGATGCACGCGGCAACCTCACGATGGAGTTCCTTCGCCTTGTCCATGCTCTTCGACGCGCCGGATCACTGCGCGGGTTCCTCTGGGAAAACGTCCCCGGCATCCTCTCCCACGCCGACAACCCCTTCGGATGTTTCCTGGCAGGAATTGTCGGGAGCGATACCCCCGTCATTTCGCCACTCAAACGCGGACGGTGGCCTAGTGCGGGCATGGTTGATGGACCCTTCGGAAAGGCCGCGTGGCGCGTTTCGGACGCTCAATATTTCGGCCTGGCCCAGCGACGCGCGCGTGTCATCCTTGTCGCAAGTTTTGTGGACGGGATCGATCCCGCTGCGGTACTTTTTGAGCGCGCTGGCCTGCACGGGAATCATCCGCCGCGCCGGGAACCGGGGCAAGCGGCTCCCACGATCCCTAGCCGCAGCACTGGAGGCGGGGGCCTCGGCACCGACTTCGACTGCGATGGCGGATTGATCGCTGAAACGGCGCCAACTTTGACCGCCTCATTTGGTAGCAAGTTGGGGCTGGATAATCAGCACATTGACAGCGGAGGCGGTATGTTCGTCACCCACAGTCTGCGCGGGGAAGGCTTCGACGTCAGCGAGGACGGCACCGGGCGCGGCACGCCGCTTGTGCCGGTCGCGTTTTCATCGAAGGACTATGGCGCGGATGCCGCCACGGATCTCGCCCCGACGCTGCGTGCGATTGGCCACGCCAAGAGCCATGCGAACGCAGGCGGGCAGATGGCTATCGCCTATACCGTGCATGCGGATGCCGTTGGTCGGACGGGTGAGGCGAAGAGCATGTCGCCCGACGCGGAGGGCCGGATGCGGCTGCGCGATGCTGGCATGGGGATCAGCGAGGAATCGTCATTCAGCCTGACGACGGGCCAGCCGCACGTCGTTGCCTTTGATACGACGCAGGTCACCAGTCCGCAAAATGGCTCTAACCCTCTGCCGGGAGATCCTTGCCACGGGCTCTCGGCCAAGGCTCATCCGCCGGCCATCGCTTCGCCGACAACCGGAGTGCGCCGCCTCATGCCGGTCGAGTGCGAGCGGCTCCAGGGCTTCCCCGACCATTTCACCGCCATCCCCTACCGCACGCGCACCGTCGACGCCGACGAAGCCGAACTGGCGGCGATCGAGGGGCGGGCGGTGTGGAGGGACGGCGACAGGATCGTGACGGACTGCATTGCCGACGGCCCGCGCTACAAGGCGCTGGGCAACTCCATGCCGGTCAACGTCATCCGCCACTATCTCCAGCGCGTGGAAAGGCAGGCTGCATAATGGGCGCTCCGGCACCACAGGTGACGTTCAACACGCCGCCCTTCACTTTCACCCGCGACGAGGCACTGAATTACACCGGCCTTGCCCCGAAGATGTTCGATCGCCTGGAGCATGCCGGATCGATCACGGGCCGGCGCGTGGGGCGCAACGGCTCCGTCGTATATCTGCGTGAGCAGCTGGAGAAGGCCACGGCAAATCTGTTCGGAGGGCCATCGACCGACATTGATAGCGAATTCGAGGGCTTAGGTGGCTAAGATCATCCTGCCGCGCTACCTGCGCGCGAAACGGCTCGCGAAGGGCGGCAAGGCCTATTTCTGGGAACGGCCCAGCTGGGCCAAGCCCCCAGCCGAGAAGTTTGGCCGCGAGTGCCCGGTCGAATCGGAGGCGCTGGGCACGGACCTATCTGCCGCGATCGGCAAGGCTGACATGCTAAATGCTGCGCTGGATGATTGGCGCACGGGTGTGCAGGGCAGGCCAGCCGAGGGCACCGTGTCGGCCCTGTTTGGCTGGTATCGCGGCCATGTCCGGTTTCTGGAAGCCAGCCATCGCACCCGCGAGGACTATCGCGAGATGATGGCGATCGTGGAATCGGTACAGCTGAAGACGACGGTGTTCGGGCAGCGCCGCGCCGTCGAGGTCAATGCCAGCCATGCCGACGCGCTTTACCGACTGCTGATCAAGCAGAAGGGTGAGCGTCAGGGCGCTTATTGCATGCAGGTCTGCCGCCGCGTGTGGAACGAGGCGATTCGCGCGAAGAGGGTGAAAGACCCGAACCCGTTCAGCCGCATGGGCATCAAGATGACGGCCAAGAAGGGCAACCGGGCGAACACGCGGGCGGAATATGATCTGTTCCGGGCCAAGGCGCGCGAGATGGGGCATCAGTCGATGGCTGCCGCTGCAGCGATTTCGTTCGAACTGCTGCGCCGCGTGTCGGACGTGTTCGGCTACATCAACGAGCCGGGCGACGAAGAGCGGGGCTTTTTCTGGGAGGATTACCAGCCGGGCGTGCAGTTCGCCATGCGCCAGGGGAAGACGGGCTACACGCAGATTATCCCCCTGCGCGGCGATCCTGACCCCGATAGCGATGATCCTGATGTCCGGGCGCGGGGTGCGCTGCTCTATCCTGAATTGGAGGCAGAGCTTGCCCGCATGGAGCGGGGGCAGGGGCATATCGTCATCAATGAGCGCACCGGTGAGCGTTTCACCGAGCGCGAGGTCGGGCGGCGCCTGCGGTCGATTCGCGAGGCGGCTGGACTACCCAAGGAATTCACCATGACAGGCTTTCGCCATGGCGGAGCGACCGAGATGGGCGACGCTGGGATCTACGACATCCGGCCGGTTTCAGGACATCGAACGTTGCAACAGACGGCGACATACAACAAGGCGACGCAGGAGAAGGCGCGGAGCGCTGGGACGGCAAGGCAGCGGCATATCGCCGAGCGAGCGCGGAAGGAAGTGGATCGATGAGCGACATAGAGAAGGTTGTGAAGTTCTCCGACTGCGGCCTGTTCCGGTATTCACTGTCTCGCAAGTGGCAAAGCAGCGCGCACTCGCTGCCGATAATCATGCTCAACCCATCCGTCGCCGATGACGTCATCGATGACCCTACCATCAAGCGCTGCAAGGCTTTCGCGCGCCGCGACGGATTCGGCGGTATTATAGTTATGAACCTTTTTGCCTTTCGCGCGACAAAGCCGGAGATAATGCTGTCTGCCGCTGACCCGATTGGACCGGAGAATGACGGGTATATCGACTACATTATGGCCAAAGCGAAAGAGGACGGCTTGCCAGTCTTGGCAGCGTGGGGAGCTCATGGAGCACACCGCGGTCGGGGCGCTGCGATTGTTGGAAAGGCCGATTCGCTCGGTGTAGATCTTAGGTGCCTCGGAACGACACAAGGCGGTTACCCAAGGCACCCATTGTACGTGAAGAGCGATCAGCCGCTCGTCTCATTATGCTGACTTGTCGGAATAATGTCGGAATGGCTTGTCGGAACGACGAAACCCGGCCACGCCGAAGCGCGCCGGAAAAGCGTGTTATTTCAGTATGGTGCGGACGGCGGGACTTGAACCCGCATTTCCAGGGGAAGGCGGATTTTAAGTCCGCTGCGTCTACCGATTTCGCCACGTCCGCACATGACCGCAGATCATGTTTCCCTGACGGCTGGCGCGCAGCGGGTCAAGCCCGCGATCAGTTTTCGCCCTTCACATTCAACCGTTCGCGCATTTCCTTGCCCGGCTTGAAATAGGGGACGCGCTTGGCGCTGACCGGCACCTGTTCGCCGGTGCGGGGATTGCGGCCGGTGCGGGCGTCACGGGCGCGCGTTGTGAACGCGCCGAAGCCGCGCAGTTCGACCCGGCCACCTGATGCCAGCCGGTCAACGATTTCCCGAAAAAACAGATCGACGATGCGCTCCACCTCCGGGAGGTTCAGTCCCGGATTTTCGTCGGCCATTTTCTGGATCAGTTCCGAACGGATCATCGGTTCTTCGCCCCTCAACCGTGCCTGTTACCTGCATAGAGATTTCGCAAGGCGTTGACAATGAGGGAGCAACGAAGATCGTTTCGATATGGGAATAAAAACAAAGGCCCGCCGAACCATCTGGTCCGGCGGGCCTCCGCGTTGCGATAAGGTCGAAGGGTTTAGCCTTCGGTCTTGGCCTTGAGCGCTTCGCCCAGAATGTCGCCCAGCGACGCGCCGCTGTCGGACGAGCCATATTGTGCCACGGCCTGCTTCTCTTCGGCGATCTGCATCGCCTTGATCGAGAAGGTGGGCTTCTTGGCACGATCGAAGCCAGTGATCATGGCATCGAACTTCTGGCCGGTCTGGAAACGCTCCGAACGCTGCTCGTCACGATCGCGACCCAGGTCGCTGCGCTTGATGAAGCCGGTCGCGCCATCGTCGCCAGCCTGGACTTCCAGACCGCCGTCGCGCACTTCAAGGACGGTCACGGTAACGATCGCGTTCTTGTTCAGGCCAGCAGCAGCAGCCGTGGTGCCGCCAGCGGCAGGACCGCCACGCTCAAGCTGCTTCATGCCAAGGCTGATGCGTTCCTTTTCGACGTCGATGTCGAGAACGACGGCCGAAACGGCCTCACCCTTGCGATGCAGCGCCAGCGCGTCTTCGCCCGAAATGCCCCACGCGATGTCGGACATGTGGACCATGCCGTCGACATCGCCGTCCAGGCCGATGAACAGGCCGAACTCGGTCGCATTCTTGACTTCGCCTTCGACGGTCGAACCGATCGGGTGACGCTCGGCAAAGCTGTCCCATGGGTTCGACTGTGCCTGCTTGAGGCCCAGCGAGATGCGGCGCTTTTCGGGATCGACTTCGAGGACCAGAACTTCGACTTCCTGGCTGGTCGAAACGATCTTGCCGGGATGGACGTTCTTCTTGGTCCAGGACATTTCGCTGACGTGGACCAGACCTTCGATGCCCGGCTCCAGCTCGACGAACGCACCATATTCGGTGATGTTCGTGACGCGGCCCGACAGCTTGGCACCGATCGGGTACTTGGCGCTCGCGCCTTCCCACGGATCGCTTTCCAGCTGCTTCATGCCGAGCGAGATGCGCTGGGTGTCGCGGTTGATGCGGATGATCTGCACGCGAACGGTGTCGCCGATGTTGATCATCTCATTAGGGTGGTTGATGCGCTTGTACGACAGGTCGGTGACATGCAGCAGGCCATCGATGCCGCCCAGATCAACGAACGCACCATAATCGGTGATGTTCTTGACCACGCCTTCGATGATCTGACCTTCGGCCAGCGTCTGGATGAGGCCGCTGCGCTGTTCGGCGCGGGTTTCTTCCAATATGGCGCGACGCGACACGACGATGTTGCCGCGACGGCGATCCATTTTCAGGATCTGGAAAGGCTGCGGAATGTCCATCAGCGGGGTGACGTCGCGCACGGGGCGAATGTCGACTTGGCTGCCGGGCAGAAACGCCACGGCGCCGTCCAGATCGACGGTGAAGCCGCCCTTGACGCGACCGAAGATGACGCCTTCGACGCGCGCGCTTTCGGTGAATTCGGCTTCCAGCTTGTCCCATGCGGCTTCGCGGCGCGCGCGGTCACGCGACAGCATGGCTTCGCCATGGGCGTTTTCGACCCGATCGACATAGACTTCGACTTCGTCGCCGACCTTGATGTCAGCCTTCTGGCCCGGCATCGCGAATTCGCGCAGCGGCACGCGGCCTTCGGACTTCAGACCTACGTCGATGACGGCCAGGTCGTTTTCGATGGCGGTAACGGTGCCCTTGACGACGCGGCCTTCGAAGCCGCCGTCCTCACCACCGAGAGAATCATTGAGAAGCGCGGCGAAATCGTCGCGCGTGGGGAATGCCGTAGAGGCCATGTGTAGTCCTTCACTCATCATTGCTGGCCAACCGGTTGGATCCGATGGTCTTTGGCCAAAGCATGCACAGAACCGAATATTCTGAACATATCCCGCACGTTAGAGGCTTGGGAACGCGCTGCTTTGAAAAGCGAAAAGGGCGCATGGCATAAGCCAAGCGCCTTGACGGGTCAGCTTCTGGAGCGACCTTCAAGCTGGGCGTCCACAAGCGCAACAGCCTGCCGGACGGCCGCTTCTATAGTCAAATCGCTGGTATCTAGCAAGTCCGCGCCATCCGCCTGTTTCAGCGGCGCATGGTCGCGGCTCATGTCGCGGGTATCGCGCGCCTGAATGTCGGCGATCAGCGTGTCCATGTCCGGGTTCGCGCCATGGGACAGGGCGTCGGCAAAGCGGCGCTCGGCCCGCACATGCACGCTGGCGGTGACGAAAATCTTGGCGTCGGCATCCGGGGCGATCACCGTCCCGATGTCCCGCCCGTCGAGGATCGCGCCCCCCGGCTGCGTCGCAAAATCGCGCTGCCGGGCGACGAGCGCATCGCGCACGCACTGATGCACGGACACGCGCGACGCGAGGCTGCCGACCGCCTCGCTACGCAACGCCGGATCGTCC
Organism: Sphingobium sp.; assembly: GCF_049304695.1. Taxonomy (GTDB): domain Bacteria; phylum Pseudomonadota; class Alphaproteobacteria; order Sphingomonadales; family Sphingomonadaceae; genus Sphingobium. The sequence continues at coordinate 31,199 of NZ_JBAQOK010000055.1, read as the reverse complement.
AGGATCGTGTCGTCAAAACCACAGGCCGCCAGCGCATCGTCCTGATGATCGGGGTCGCCGCCTTGCTTCAATACGCTCAGGCCCACCGCGCGATACAGCAGGCCCGTGTCCAGCACGGGCAGGCCGTAATGACGACCCAGCGCCTTGGCTATGGTGCCCTTGCCCGATGCGGCAGGACCATCGACGGCGATAATCATGCGGATTTTGTCCTCAACGCCTTGATAAGGCCCAGCAGGGCGATGATCGTCCACACGATCTCCAGCGTCATCGACGCCAGATTGAAATGCACGGTCAGCGACCAGATAAGCAACAGTGATCCGACCAGATTGAGCAGGTTGAACAGGACGAAGTTCATCGTCTTGACCACATTGCTATATCCATAGGCGGCCACCATCATCGCGCTGCCAGCCATGCCGACGATATTGGCCAGATCCCATTCCATCGTGCCGGCACTCATACCATCGCCCCGATCGTCGTCAGCAGCGCGGTAAAGGTCGGAAAGCTGGTCGCGACCGGGCGCATATCGTCAATGGTGACGCCGCCCGTGGATACCAGCCCCGCCACGGCAAAGCTCATCGCGATCCGATGGTCCAGTTTGGTGGCGATCGGCCCGCCGCCCGTCAATGGCGCGCCGCCGCTGCCTTCGATGATGATGCCGTCGTCCAGTTCCTCGACGCTCACGCCGATCGCGCGCAGCCCAGCGGCCATCGCGGCGATCCGGTCCGATTCCTTGACCCGCAATTCCTCCAGCCCGCGAAACACGCTGCGCCCCTGCGCGAGTGCGGCGGCAATGAAGGCGATCGGATATTCGTCGATCATGCTGGGCGCGCGGGCCGGGTCAGGCTCGACCCCGTGCAGCGAAGACGCCGTGACGATCAGGTCGCCCACCGGCTCCCCGCCGACTTCGCGCGCGTTGACGATGGCGATGTCGCCGCCCATCTCGCGCAGCAGGTCGATCAACCCGGCGCGCGTCGCGTTCAGCCCGACATTGTCGATCCTCACCTGCGATCCCGGCACCAGCAAGGCCGCGACCATCGGGAAGGCGGCGGAGGACGGATCGCCCGGCACCACGATCTGCTGCGGCTGCAATTCCGCTTCGCCGACCAGCGTGATGATGCGCGTGCCGTCGGCTTGCGTTTCGACGCTCAAATCCGCGCCAAACCCTTTCAGCATCCGTTCGCTATGGTCGCGGGTGGGAACAGGCTCCACGATGCGCGTAATGCCCGGCGTATTAAGTCCCGCCAGCAGGATCGCCGATTTCACCTGCGCCGACGCGACGGGCAGGCGATAGTCCAGCGGCACCGCCGGACAAGCGCCCCGCATGGTCAGCGGCAGGCGATTGCCGGGGCTGGTCGTGAAACTCGCGCCCATCTGCGCCAGCGGTTCGGTGACGCGCGCCATCGGCCGCTTGCTCAGGGATGCGTCGCCGACGAACGTCACCGTCAGATCCTGACTGGCCAGCAATCCCATCAGCAGGCGCGTCGATGTTCCGCTATTGCCCATGTCCAGCGCGATGTCCGGTTGCAGCAGTCCGCCGACGCCAACACCATGAATATGCCATATGCCGTCCGCATCGCGCACGATGTCTGCGCCCATCGCCCGCATCGCCGCCGCCGTGGCTAGCACGTCTTCGCCTTCCAGCAGCCCTTCGACCCGGCTTTCGCCCACGGCCAGCGCCGACAGCATCAGCGAGCGGTGCGAAATGCTCTTGTCGCCCGGCACGGTCACCTTCCCCGACAGCGCCGACGCGGCGGAAAAGGTCATGGGGCGGGGCAGGTCGGCAGAAACGGTCACGATCGGTCCAGTCTGGTCTGGCGGGAAAATTTGCGCCCGGCTTTTGACAGCGCGCTTGGCCTATGGCAAGGCACCCGCCGTATCGCGGGCAACCTGTGTTGCGCCGCGTGATTTCTGTTTGAGCATCTAAGAAGGAACAGGCCGGACCATGGTGAAGGCTGAATGGGGCATGAAACGGACCTGCCCAAAATGCGCAACGCGCTTCTACGATCTGGGTAAGGACGATCCAGTAACCTGCATCAACTGCGGCGCTGCCTGGGAACCCGAACCGGTTCTCAAGTCCAAGCAGCCGCTTCCTTATGAAGAAGCGCCCAAGAAGGTCATCGAAACCGCCGATGGTGAGGCTGAGACCGTCGATGACGATCTGGACCTCGATCTCGACGTGGACGAGGATGATGATTCGCCGGACAATGACGTCGATCTGGGCGGCGACGACGACCTTGGTGTCGAAGCGCCGGGCAATGACGACGCCGACGACACTTAAAATATTTTATTGTTGCAAAGGGGGTTGCTGCCACTTAATGGCAGCGCCTCCGAAACGCCGACCCAAACGGCGTTTCATCTATGGAATGGGGCCTTAGCTCAGCTGGGAGAGCGCCTGCATGGCATGCAGGAGGTCAGCGGTTCGATCCCGCTAGGCTCCACCAGTTTTGCCGATCAAGAAGTCGTCCGGGGGACGGCTTCCGGCAAAACTCCCGAGCGCAAGCGAGGGGTGTCAAGAGGTCGCAAACGACTTCAAATGACACGCCCTGCACAGCGCAAAGACACGGCGCACGTCGCCGCACAGGATGGGGCCTTAGCTCAGCTGGGAGAGCGCCTGCATGGCATGCAGGAGGTCAGCGGTTCGATCCCGCTAGGCTCCACCAAATTTTCCGATTTTCTCCTATTTTTCCTACATCGCCAAGTCATTGAAATATCATGACAATGGCATAGGAAAAGCGCGCCATTTCCGCAAAACCTGTGGTGCTCACTCGCTAAATCGCATGGGCCTCAGGCGGGCTGGACGAAGCTGTCCATCACCCGCTTGCGACCTGCTGTCTCGAAATCAATCTCCAGCTTGTTGCCCTCGATCTCCGCGACAATTCCATAACCGAACTTCTGGTGGAATATCCGCAATCCCACCTGCATATCGCTCCGACCCTTGTTGCCGATCGCCACCGCCGAAGCCCGCGCTTCCACGATCCGTACCGGCTCGCGACTGAATTGCCCGGACGTCTGCGCCCGCTGCCAGCCGGGACCACGCCCGCTGCCCCGCGCCACATTGGCGAAAGGATCGTCCCGCTCCGACCAGTTGGCCCGCCACAGCGACGCCCCGCCAGTCATGCTGCTTTCCTCCTCGACATGCTCGGGTGGCAATTCGCCGACGAATCGGGAGGGGATGGAACTGGTCCACTGGCCATAGATGCGCCGATTGGCAGCGTGCAGGATCGTGCATTTCTTCCGCGCCCGCGTGATGGCGACATAGGCCAGTCGCCGCTCTTCCTCCAGACTGTTGAGGCCACCTTCGTCCAGCGCCCGCTGTGACGGGAAGATGCCTTCCTCCCACCCCACCAGAAACGTCGTGTCGAACTCCAGCCCCTTGGCGGCATGGATCGTCATGATCGTGACCTTGCGCTCTTCCTGCTGCGCCTCATTGTCCATGACCAGACTGACATGCTCCAGGAACGCGCCCAGCGTCTCATATTCCTCCATCGCGCGGGCCAGTTCGGACAGATTCTCCAGCCGCCCCGCGCTCTCGGTCGTCCGCTCTGCTTGCAGGCTGGCTGTATAGCCGCTCTCGTCCAATATCAGCCGCGCCAGTTCGGCATGGGGCAATGACGTCGCCCGATCGCGCCACCGCGCCAGATCGCCGATGAAGTTGCCCAGCGACCGCCGCGCCTGCGGCGTCAGCTCGTCGGTGTCGAGAATGCGAGCAGCCGCCAGCGCCAGCGGAATCCCCTCCGCCCGCGCGAGTCGATGCAGCTTCTCCACCGCCTTGTCGCCCAAACCGCGTTTGGGGACATTGACGATCCGCTCGAACGCCAGATCGTCGGCAGGCTGGTTGACCAGCCGCAGATAGGCCAGCGCATCGCGAATTTCCGCGCGCTCATAAAAGCGAAAGCCGCCGACGATGCGGTAGGGCATGCCGATCTGGATGAAGCGATCCTCGAACTCGCGCGTCTGATGCTGGGCGCGGACCAGAATCGCGGCCTCGTCCAGCGATCCGCCATTGCGCTGATACGCCTCGATCTCCTCACCGACCCGCCGGGCCTCCTCCGGCCCGTCCCAGATGCCGACGACCTTCACCTTTTCGCCCACGTCGATATCGGTCCACAGCGTCTTGCCCAGACGATTGCCATTTTCCGCGATCACCCCGGATGCCGCGCCCAATATGTGCGGGGTCGAACGATAATTCTGTTCCAGCCGGATGATCTTCGCGCCGGGGAAATCCTTTTCGAAGCGCAGGATATTGGCGACCTCCGCTCCGCGCCATGAATAGATGGACTGATCGTCATCCCCCACGCAGCAGAGATTCTTGCGCGTCTGCGCCAACAGCCTCAGCCACAGATATTGGCTGGAGTTGGTGTCCTGATATTCGTCCACCAATATATAGCGAAACCGCTGCTGATAGCTCTCCAGCACGTCGCGATGCTTTTTGAGGATCGTGAGAACATGCAGCAGCAGGTCGCCGAAGTCACAGGCATTTACCGCCCGCAAACGCGCCTGATAGGCGGCGTACAGCTTCTGTCCCTTGCCATTGGCATAGCCTTCGCTTTCACCGGCGCCGACGTCCTCGGGGGTCCACCCCTTATTCTTCCACTGATCGATCAGTCCGCCCAGTTGCCGCGCCGGCCAGCGCTTTTCGTCGATGCCCTCAGCCTGAATCAACTGCTTCATCAGCCGCAACTGGTCGTCTGTATCCAGAATCGTGAAATTGGATTGCAGCCCGACCAGTTCGGCGTGGCGCCGCAACATCTTGGCCGCGATGGCGTGAAAAGTGCCGAGCCATGGCATCCCTTCGACCGCCGGGCCAATCATCTTGCCCACCCGCTCGCGCATTTCGCGGGCGGCCTTGTTGGTGAAAGTCACCGACAGGATTTCAGACGGATAGGCCCGCCGGGTCGCGACCAGATGCGCCAGCCGCGCCGTCAACGCCGCCGTCTTACCCGTACCCGCGCCAGCCAGCACCAGCACCGGTCCCTCCGTCGTCAGCACGGCTTCCCGTTGCGGGGCATTCAGCCCCCGCAGATAAGGTGGATCGTCGGGGGAAGGCACGGGAAGGGTCATGTTGGACAACTAGGCATGGGGAAAGGCGGGAACAAGGGCCGGGCGATCGGCAGGCCTTGCGGTGATCGGTCATCTATGAGAACAAATGGCGAATCATGCAAGAGGAGCCGGGGCGATGGTGACGGGACAATGCCAATGTGGGGCGATCAGTTACGAAGCGACCGGCGATCCGGCCTATAGCGCGCTGTGCCATTGCGCCGATTGTCGTCGCAGCGCTGGCGCGCCGATGGTGGGATGGGCGCTGTTCCCGGAAGAAGCGGTAACGATCAGCGGCACACCACAGCTTTACCAATCATCGTCAAACGCCACGCGCCATTTCTGCGGCACATGCGGCACAGGGCTGTTCTACACCAACCCCGTCGTTTTTCCCGGCTCCATCGATATTCAGACCGGCACGTTGGACGACCCAGCCGCCTTACCGCCACAGGTGCAAATCCAGATGGCTGAAGCGGCGCCATGGGTCGGAACGGCGCATGCCTTGCCAACATTCGATCGCTATCCCGAAGGCCCCTGATCGGTTTTCCATTGGTGGCGCATAAGAAACGGTTCGTCGGCATGGCCGGAACGGGGGCATTGCCGTGTCGGTTTTGTCTTCCACTCCCGACGATAGAACGGGACGTATCTTTGGAAGGATGATCCCGATGAAATCCATTATGCTGGCCAGCGTTGCCTTGTTGAGCTTTACCGGCCTTTCCGGCGTCGCGACGGCGCAGACGATGCCCGACCAGGTGCCTGGCGCGGCGATGCCATCCCCTGAAGCTACGCCGCCCGCACCTACCGATGGAAGCATGCCGCCGCCGCCTGCGCCCGATGGTGGCCCCGGCATGGCTCCGCCGCCGCCGCCCGGTAACGCACCGGCCACGCCACCGCCTGCGGACCCCAATGCCGGACAGCCAGCCGGGCCTGTTCCTGACAATGTAGGCATGGCACCTGCGCCTGCCGGTGCGCCCAAAGACGCGGCTGCGCCGATGGGTTCTTCGGCAAATCCGGTAACTGTCGGAGGAAACGTCACGCCTCCACCTACGGAGGCAAAAGACTATCCGGTCTGTTCGCGCACCGTCACCGATAGCTGCGTCAATCGCAGCGAAGCGCGCAAAGGCCGCAAGCGTTAATCGGTAATATGGGCTGGCGGCTATCCATGCAGTCAGCCCATAGCTTATGAGACATAACCCGCTTGCACGGTGACTGGCCATCGAATCGGCTTTCGCCCATCAGGCTCACTCCACAGATAGAGAATATCGATAGTGTGCGCCGCCCCTGTCGAACCGGTTTGGGGCAAGGCCGCTCACACCATCAATTCTCCGCGCGCAGCAATGTCAGGCGCGCCTTGCCGACGTCTCTGACGACATCGATGGCAAAGCCTTTCACTGTGACACTCTCTTTCAGATCCGTCTCTATGCTGATCCAGGTGGCCGCGCTGGTCCAACCCAGCCGGGACAGTTTGTCGAGCGCGACCTGGCCAGCGCCCGTGCCATAGGGCGGGTCCATGAAGATAAGGTCCAGCGGTTTGGATATGCTGCCGAGCGCGAGCACGCTGGAGGGGCGGATATCCGGTTTGATGCCCAATCGCTCGCCATTGGCGCGGATGGAATCGAGGGCGGGTTTGTCCTGCTCCACGAACAGGCAGGACGCGGCCCCGCGCGATAGTGCTTCGAAACCCAGCGCGCCCGATCCGGCAAAAAAATCACCGACGGCCAGCCCCTCGAAAGACCCAAGACGGCTGACCAGCATGGAAAACAGCGTTTCGCGGGTGCGGTCGCCAGTGGGGCGAGTGACATCCCCCTTGGGCGCGGTCAGGGGGCGGCCACGCCATTGGCCCGAAATGATCCTCATGGCTTGTCTTTCAGGCTCTTGCGGAAGAGGGCGAGATCATGCTCGTTAATTTCAGAGACCGCTCCAACCGGCAGGTCATCGAGCGCGAAGGGGCCATAGCTGGTGCGGATCAGGCGATTAACCTGAAGCCCAAGATGTTCGAGTACGCGACGCACTTCGCGGTTCTTGCCTTCGGTCAGGGTCATTTCGATCCACTGATTGGCGCCGGTACGCCGTTCCAGATTAGCCTCGATCGGGCCGTAGCGAATGCCCTCGATCTCAATGCCGTCGAACAAATCCTCCAGCTGCTGCTGGCTGACTTCGCCAAAGGCACGGGCGCGATAGGTGCGCGGTACGCCAGAAGAGGGCAGTTCCATCTGACGTTTGAAACCGCCGTCGGTGGTCAGCAGAAGCAGCCCTTCGGTGGTCATATCCAGCCGCCCGATCGGCATGACACGCGGCATGTCGGCAGGCAGGCGATCGTAGATGGTCGCTCGCCCGGCCGGGTCGCGCTCCGTCGTCAGGCAGCCGGTCGGCTTGTGAAAGACGAATAGTTGCGTCGGGGGCGGGGCCATGATCGGGACGCCATCCACCGCGACACTGTGCAGCGACGTCAGCAGGGTGGCTGGCGTGTCGATGGCGATGCCGTTGATCGTGACGCGCCCTTCCTCGATCAGCCGTTCGACTTCGCGACGCGACGCGACGCCGGCGCGCGCAAGTAATTTGGCAATACGCTGGGGTTCGCCTTTGCCGGTTTCGGTCGCGGCGGCGCGTGCGGGATGCGGATTGGCCGGGGTGGCGGATGCAGCGCCCGACTTGCGCGGGGGTTTGCGCGACCATGGTTTGTCGCCGGTCGCCACGACGGTGGACGCGAACTGCCCGATGCCGGATTTTCCACCATGCGCTCTGGCGGCCTGTGGTTGGGTTGGACCGGACCTGTCGGGTGCGGGGCGAGCAGCACCGGGCCTGCTACGTTCAGCGCGAGGTGTGTCGCTACGGCTGCGCTCCGAGCGGGGCGCGTCAGCTCGATTTCGTTCCGTACCGGGACTGCCGGTCTTGCCATGGGGCCGTCCGTCCGCTGTTGGTCGGGATTTGCCAGGGCCATCCTGTCCAGTGCGTTGGTCGGTCGAACGGGCGCGGTCGGGCCTGCCATGATCGGAACGGCCGCGATCTGATCGGGGCTGATCCGAACGAGACTGTGGGGATCGGCTTTGATCGGAGCGACCGGGACCGGCACGGCTCTGATCCGAACGACGCTCACCGGGCGCACCGTCTGCCTGCGCAAAGCGAGGCTTGCCGCTGCGCCCCTCGGTCGGGCGGGGACCGGCACTACGCTTTTGTCCGGCGCCGTCCCGTGGCGCATTAGGGTGATTGCCAGGGCCTGCAGGACGTTTGGGACCACCGGGGCCGGACCGACGCGGCGGCCCTGATTTTTTTGGCGGTTCCAAGACGAAATTCCTTTTTTCGGGTGCCGACTCCCCCCATTTGGGTACAGAGTCAGCGATAAGCTAAAATATGTCGTCCCGCCGCTTGATGGAGCGTGCGAAACGATGCGCTGCGGCAACCAGGCGCGGAGCGAAGCGTTGACAGATTGCATGGCGGAAACAGGGCGGACTTGGCAAATGTTTTTCGGACTGGTGAAGGGGGGAGCCGTCGGAAAGGTGCGCCGCAAGGTGATACACAGCGTTCTGGTGGTCGAGGACGAGCCTTTGGTCGCGTTCGACAATGAACATACGCTGGAGCAGGCCGGATACAGGATTGCCGCCACGGTGGACGAATATGACCATGCGGTTGTCGTCATCGACGGCGGGGGTGTCGATCTGGTGATCGCCGACGTGGCTTTGCATGGTGAGAGAAATGGTGTCGATGTCGCGCGCCACGCCCATGCCAAAGGGCTGCCGGTTCTTTTCGTGACGGGTAATTGCCCCATCGATGCCCGTGCGATTGCGATGGGATGTCTGGCCAAACCCTATGCGCCCCGTGATCTGATCGCGGCGATCGGCGTGATCGACGCCGTACTGCGTGGCGCACGGCGGCGGCCGCGGATGCCGGTCGGCCTTAGCCTTTTCAACACCGAATAACGTTTCGGCGCAGCGCACGCTTGCCAGCGTGGCAGGAGGCCATATGGTGGCGCGCGACAGAATATAGGGGACGCGCACCATCATGACCGATGCCATACAGGGCAGCCGCTGGAGCGATGCGCTCAAACCCTATGTGCAGAAAGGACCGCTCGCAGCCTTCTTTCTGGGCGTATCATCGGGCTTCCCCTATGCGATGATCGGCGCGACACTGACCACGCGGCTGGCGCAGGACGGCATAGACAAGAAAGCCGTAACCGCGTTCACGCTGGCATTCCTTGTCTATAATCTCAAATGGTTGTGGGCATGGGTTGTCGATGGCGTGCGGTTGCCGGTCATCGGACGACTGGGACAGCGCGTGTCCTGGCTGATCGTCGCCGGGGGGCTGGTCATGGCGGCTGTGGTCAATCTGGCGCTGGTCGATCCGGCGTCCGGCCTGCTTCAGACTGCCTATGCTGCTATACTGGTGGGCGCGGCGGGCGCGACGTTCGACATTGTGATCGACGCCTATCGGATCGAAATGCTCAAACCCGAACAATTGGGTGTCGGGTCGGGCATGTCGCAATATGGCTGGCGCATAGGGTCAGTTGCTGCAGGCGCGCTGGCGCTGATATTGGCGGCGCGGATTGGCTGGCAGGGCGCTTACATGGCATGTGCAGTGTTTGCCTTGCCTGCGATGTTGACCGGATTGATCCTGGGCGAACCGGCGCGACATCGCGATCCCGTCGCACGGCGCGGCTTGGGCGAAGTGTGGCAATCGATCGCGGGGCCGTTGGTTGAGTTTTTCCAGCGGCGCGGTGCGTTTCTCGTTCTGCTGTTCATCCTGCTGCACAAGATCGGCGACACACTCGCGAACCTGACCTTTCGGCTGTTGTTCGATGATATGGGATATAGCAACGACGAGATTGCGATCTACGACATCGGCATAGGTTTCTGGGCCTATCTGATCGGGATATTCATCGGTGGCATCCTTTATGCGCGCATGGGGATGAAGCGGTCGGTGCTGCTCAGCCTGATCCTGATGGGCGTGTCGAACCTCAGCTTTGCCGCGCTGGCGGCGCTGGGGAAAAGCAATTGGGGCATGGCGGGCGCGATCGGCTTTGAAAATTTCGCCAGCGGCATCGGCGGCGTAACCGTGGTCGCCTATTTCTCCGCCCTGTGCGATCTGCGCTTTACCGCAGCCCAATATGCGCTGATTTCGGCGGCAGCGAGCATCGTCGGACGGTTTTTGACCGGAACGACGGCAGGGACGATGATCGAACGGTTCGGTTATACCGATTTTTATCTGCTCACCACGGTTCTGGCCGTGCCGGGTATTGCTCTGTTCTGGATGATGATGCGCGCCGGATTGATCGACGCCAGCGTGGGGAGCGCAGCGAATGATCCGGGGGATCAGCCTTCGGCATAAAGATCAAGCGGGCGGCCCAGGTCATGATGGGCCTGCGCCACGGCCTGAAGACAGGTCAGCGCCCCCAATGCGTGATCGTTGCCGAGCAGTTGACTGACCTGTTCAAAGGCGGTGGTCGGATCGTGCAAGGCATCGCTCGTCGCCTGCATCATCAGCGCTTCGTCCGAAGTCATGCGCGCGCAGCAGCAGGGAGCGACCAGAATTTTGCGACTGGAGGCGCGTGCGAGTTCCAGCATCATCGCGCGCATCAGCACTAGCGGGCGGCGGTAGCTGCGACCGAAAGCGCCAAGCATCGCGTTAGCGGCATGGGCGTCGTTGACCCCGGCGCTCGCCATGCGGCGCATGACGAACAGGAATAGTCGGTTGCCATAACCGCCCGGAATCGGCCGGGGCAGGTCGAGGGGGGATGTCTCTCCATAAGCCATAGGAAGCACCTTCTGCGTTGAACTCATGAACGCAGCCTAGGCTATTGCGAGTCAATCGCAAGTAGAATCAATCGGGCAATTGCTCGTTCAGTCGCAAAATTTCGCCCGCCAAGTAGAGCGAGCCTGCAATCAGCAGCTTAGGCACTGGATCACCTTGCTCCGCTATGGCGCGAATGGCCGCAGTCGGTGTGGAGTGGGCAGTGCAGCCGATATCCCATTGGGCTGCAATCGCGGCGAATCGGTCGGCGTGATGATGGTCGTGGCCGGGGACCGGCAGGGCATGGATATGGGCGATCCGACCCGCAAGCGGCGCGAGGAAGGCTTGCGCACCCTTGTTGGACAGCATGCCGATCAACAGTTGGAGCGATTGCCCCTCCAGGCGATCTTCGGTGAAAAAGGCCCCGATCGCTTCGCCAGCACCAGCATTATGTCCGCCGTCAAGCCAGACGCATGTTGCCTCCGGCAACGGCGCCAGCAGCGGGCCATGGTCGAGCCGCTGGAGCCGGGCGGGCCAGTGCGCCCAAAGCGGTGCGGCCTTCAGCGCGGATTCGGAGATCGGTATGGCGCTCTGATGCCGCAACATGGCGAAAGCGAGAGCGGCGTTCTGAACCTGATGCGCGCCAGCCAGTCGGGGAAGCGGCGTGTCGATCCGTCCTTGTTCATCGCGATAATGGAGCCGGTCGCGATAGGCCGCAGCGTCCCATCCATCGCCCTGCCCGATCCAGCTTGTGCGGGCGGCGGCGACTGCTTCCATCATCACCGGGAAGAGGGATGGCGCGTAGCGTTGTGTGACCAGCGGTGCGCCATGCTTGGCAATGCCCGCTTTTTCAATGGCAATGGCTGTCAGCGTGTCGCCCAGAAATGACTGATGATCAATGCCCAGTTGGGCGATCCCGCATATCACGGGATTGGGAATGATGTTGGTGGCGTCCAGCCGTCCGCCAAGGCCGACTTCGATGATGCAGGCGTCTGCACGATGTTCGGCAAACAGCAGGAAAGCGGCAGCGGTCGTGACTTCGAAGAAACTGGCGCCGATTCCTTCGGCAATGTCCAATACCCGTTCGAGCGTTCGGGCCAGCAAATCATCGGAGACAAGCTGTCCCGCAATGCGGATGCGTTCGTTGAAACGGACGAGATGGGGGGAGGTAAAGACATGGACGCTTTTGCCATCCGCCTCCATTGCCGCGCGCAGAAAGGCGCAGGTGGAGCCTTTGCCGTTGGTGCCAGCGACGTGGAAGACGGGGGGCAGGGCGCGATGCGGATCGCCCAGCCGCTCCATCAGCTTGGCTATCCGCTCCAGCCCCAATATGTCCGCTCCGGGGGACAAAGACCAAAGCCGGTCAAGCTGCGCCTGAACCTGCGGGTCGTCCGAAACGGCGTTGTCAGCCATGGTGCTCGCTCAGGAAATTGGCAGGGTCAGGCAGCAACGCGGGGCGCAAGATAGCCGATGACACGGGCCAGCGTATCGCGCAGTTCGCTGCGGTGGACGACCATGTCGATCATGCCATGGTCGAGCAGATATTCGGCGCGCTGGAACCCTTCGGGCAATTTCTCGCGGATCGTGCTTTCGATCACGCGCTGGCCTGCAAAGCCGATGAGGGCATTGGGTTCGGACAATTGCACGTCGCCCAGCATGGCATAGCTGGCGGTGACGCCGCCGGTCGTGGGATCGGTCAGCACGACGATATAAGGCAAGCCAGCGGCATGCAGTTTGCGGATCGCTACTGTCGAGCGGGGCATCTGCATCAGCGACAAAATGCCTTCCTGCATCCGCGCGCCACCCGCAGCGGTGAAAATGACATAGGGGCATTTGTGGGCGATGGCATCATTGACGCCCTGAATGAAGGCAGCGCCGACACCCATGCCCATGGAGCCGCCCATGAAGGCGAAATTCTGCACGCCCATGACCAGTGGCACATCGTCGATTGCACCACGCGCGTTGATTAGCGCATCCTGATCGCCGGTTGCGGCACGAGCGGCCTTGATCCGGTCAGGATAGCGTTTGGAATCGCGGAACTTGAGCGGGTCTTCCTGCACCTGCGGCGTTGGCAGCAGGATGAAACCGGCGTCGAGAATCTGACCGAATCGTTCCGACGGCCCGATGCGGCCATGATGGTCGCAGCGCGGGCAGACGGAGAGGTTCTCCTCCCACTCCTTGATGAAGATCATTTCCGAACAGGACGGGCATTTGTGCCAAAGCGTTTCGGCGGAGGTTTCCTTCTTGACGAAGGGCAGGGCGTTGCGGACGCGGTTGATCCAGCTCATGCGGCGGTCTCCCGAATTTGGGTGTTGAGAGCACCGCGCAGGGCGGCAACGAATTGCTGAACGAAGGGCGCGGCGGCGCTGCCGTGGCTACCGACAATATCGACGATGGCTGAACCGACGACCACGCCGTTGGCGATGCGGCCGATCGCGGCGGCCTGGTCAGGCGTACGCACGCCGAAGCCCACGGCGATGGGCAGGTCGGTTGCGGCTTTCAGCTTGGTGACGGCGAGTTCGATGTTAGTCTGCGCCGCCTGCTGTTTGCCGGTGATCCCGGCAACCGAAACATAATAGACGAAACCGCTTGCGCCGCGCAGCACGGTCGGCAGGCGCGCTGCGTCGGTTGTAGGCGTGGCGAGGCGAACGAAATGGACGCCCGCCGCGCGCAGGGCAGGGCCGAGTTCAGCGTCCTCCTCTGGCGGGAGGTCGACGCAGATCACGCCATCGACCCCAGTGGCTTTGCACTGGTCGGCAAACCAGTCGCCACCGCGTACCAGCATTGGGTTGGCATAGCCCATCAGGACGAGCGGTGTTTCGGGATGACGCGCACGGAAATCGGCGGCGAGGGCGAAGATGTCCTTCGTCTTGGTGCCCGAACCCAGGCTGCGCAGATTGGCCAGTTCGATTGCCGGCCCGTCCGCCATCGGATCGGTAAAGGGCATGCCCAGTTCGATGATGTCCGCGCCGCCCTCAACCAGCGCGTCGAGGATCGCAGGCGTCGATGCGACGTCCGGGTCGCCCGCAGTGACAAAGGTGATGAGTGCGGCGCGGCCCTGAGCCTTGCAGGCGGCGAAGCGAGTGGCGAGGCGATCCTGCTGTATATCCATGCTCACATCTCCACTCCCAGCGCGTTGGCGACGGTAAAGATGTCCTTGTCGCCGCGACCTGACAGGTTCACGACGATGATGCGATCGGCGTCCATGGTCGGCGCGATTTGTTCGGCAGCCGCAATGGCGTGAGCGGATTCGAGCGCAGGGATGATGCCTTCGAGCGCAGACAGCTTCTGGAAGCTGGCGAGGGCTTCGTCGTCGGTGATCGGCTTATACTGGACGCGACCGATTTCATGCAGCCAGCTATGTTCTGGGCCGATGCCGGGATAGTCCAGACCCGCCGAAATGCTGTGCGCTTCGGTGATCTGGCCGTCTTCGTCCTGAAGCAGATAGGTGCGGTTGCCGTGCAGGATGCCGGATGCGCCGCCAGCCAGCGAGGCGGCGTGCTTGCCCTGCAGCCCTTCGCCCGCCGCTTCGACGCCGACCATCGCGACTTCGGGATCATCGAGGAACGGGTGAAACATACCGATTGCGTTGGAGCCACCACCGACTGGCGCGATCAGCATGTCGGGCAGACGCCCTTCTGCTTCCAATATCTGGGCGCGGGTTTCCTTGCCGATGATCGACTGAAAATCGCGCACCAGTTCTGGGTAAGGATGTGGGCCAGCCGCCGTGCCGATGATGTAGAAGGTATCGGTCACGTTCGAGACCCAGTGACGCAGGGCGTCGTTCATCGAATCCTTGAGCGTGGCAGAGCCGGAGGTCACGGGGATGACTTCCGCGCCGAGCAGCTTCATGCGGAATACGTTAGGCTTTTGCCGTTCGACATCCTTGGCGCCCATGAAGATCTTGCATTCCATGCCGAACAGGGCGGCGACGGTCGCGGTGGCGACGCCATGCTGGCCTGCGCCGGTTTCAGCGATCACCTTCTTCTTGCCCATGCGGCGAGCGAGCAGCGCCTGGCCAATGCAATTGTTGATCTTGTGCGCGCCGGTGTGGTTGAGTTCTTCGCGCTTCAGGTAGATTTTCGCGCCCTTGCCCGCAGGGGCATCGGCACGCAGCGCTTCGGTCAAACGGCCTGCATAATAAAGCGGGTTGGGGCGGCCGACATAGTGTTTGAGAAGATAGTCATATTCCTCCTCGAACGTCGGGTCGGCCTTCGCGGCTTTATAGACTTTTTCCAGCTCCAGGATCAGCGGCATCAGCGTTTCGGCGACATAGCGGCCACCGAATGCGCCGAAATGGCCGTTGGCGTCGGGCTGCGATCGCAGGCTGTTGGGCAAGGTGATAGTGTCAGTCATGATGTCGGTCTTTCCGGGACAATGATGGGGCATTCGCTTCGGTTGGGGGAAGCGATCAGCGCCATCGTTGTCCGATGCGCGGGGCTGGTCTGGTCAGCGTCAACATTGGCTCACCGCTTTGCAGAAGGCCATGATCTTGTCCACACTCTTGATACCCGGCGCGCTTTCAACGCCGGACGACACGTCGATAAGGCGTGCGCCGGTGATTCGGACGGCTTCGGCGGCGTTGTCGGGGGACAGCCCGCCTGACAGCCCCCATGGGCTGGCGATGTTCAGGCCGCGCAGCAGCGTCCAGTCGAAACGCAGGCCCATGCCGCCGGGCAGCGCCGCGCCGTCCGGTGTTTTGGCATCGAACAGCAGCAGGTCGGCGGCCCCGGCATAGGCGCTGGCGGCGTCGATGTCGGCGCGGGTCTTGACGGAAATAGCTTTCCACACCGGCAGGCCAAACCGCTGGCGAATGGCGGCGACGCGCTGGGGGCTTTCCGCGCCGTGAAGTTGCAGCGCGGTCAGGACGCCAGTGGCGATGAGTTCGCCCAGCATCTCGTCTGTGGGATCGACCAGCACTGCGACCCGCTCGATCGTGCCGCCGGCATGGGCAGCGAGCGCCTGAATCTGGTCGGCCTCCACATGGCGGGGGCTTTTGGCGAAGTGAACGAAGCCGACATGGCTGGCCCCGGCGCGAACAGCGGCACCCACGGTGTCGGGGGTGGACAGGCCACAGATTTTGATCGCGAGTCGGGACATCACAGGGGCCTTAGCCGCAAAGGGTGTAGAAGGCATAGGATCGAACGCATTCATGCACTTTAGTCCGCCTGGGTCAGGTCCATGTCATGCAACGCAAGCCATTGATCGGCATAGACGATCGCGGCATTGCCAAGATAGGCATCCACCGCCGCCATGATCGCGTCGTCGCTCATCTCCTGCGGATCGAGAGGGGCATGCCAGTGAACGCGGAAATGCGGGCCGTTCGTGCGGGCGAGGTAGAAGGGCAGGAAGCGGGCATTCACTTTGCGGGCAAGGCGCAGCGCGACGGACAGGTTGCCAGACGGCGGCAGGTCGCGTCCGAAACGGGGGAACCAGACCTGCCGGTCGCGCCGTTCGTCCAGCAGGATGTAGAGGGTGGCACGCGGATTGCTGGTCAGATGTTTCAGTATGCCGCGCGCCGCGCCGTCGCCGGTGATGGCTTCGCCCATATAGCTTTCGCGGGCTTTCTTGAGCTGGGCTGCGGTCTTTTCATCCTCCGGAGGGGCATAGACGCCAAGGCCGGGGCGGTCGGTCGATGCCTTGATATGCGCGGCGAGCAAGTCCCAGTTGCCGATATGCAGCGACAAGGCGAGCAGCGGGCGGGGGCCGTCCAGCACCGCCTGATAGCCTGCTGCATCCTCGACCGAGACATGGGCGGCGTTCACCAGCCGATCGACATTGGCGAGTTCTGCCAGCGTGCGGCCGACATTCACCCAGCGGCGAGTCAGGATCGCCTCCCGCTCCGCCTCCGGCAGTTCTGGTGCCAGGATTGCCAGATTGGCGCGGGCGCGGGCGTCGCGCAGCTTCATGCGCGGGCGGGCGATGCGCAGGGAGAGCCATCCGCCCAGCCAGGATGCGACCGGCGCGGGCAGGAAGCGGAGCAGCGCGAAGAGAAAGGGGTTGGATAGCATGGCGCGGCAGTCATACAGCAGGCGGTGAGACGGTAAAGAGGGTGAAGTGATGCTTTGGGTGTGGCTGCTGCTTCAGGCGCTGACGCTGGTGGGGGTGGCGCAGTATTGGCGGCATGTGCCGACCGACCGGAAGGAGGAAGCGCCGGGCGGCGTCTCCATGCTGCTGAGCGTGCGGGACGATTGGGATGGCGGGGCGGACTTGATCGCCCGGTTGAAGGCGCAGAGCGCGCCGTTCCGGCTGGTGCTGGCGACGTCGGGGGCTTGCCCGGCGGCGGACGCTCTTGCGGCGCGGGAGGGGGACTGGGTGCAGGTCGTCGCAGCGGGCGTGGCGGATGATGAGGGGCAGAAGGTGCATAAACTGCGCGCGGCGCTGCGGGCGTTGCGGGCGGAGGACCGGTATCTGGTGTTCATCGATGCGGACATCGTGCCGCCGGTGCGGCTGGTCGGGCGGCTGTTGTTTCCGCTGGTGCGGGGGAAGGCGGATATCGTGACCGGATACCGGATGCTGTTGCCTGAAGGTGCGGGGATGGCGGCGCTTGTCGGCGCGGTGGAGATGCAGTTGGCCACTTTGCCGCGATCGGCCAGCGCGACGATGCCGTGGGGCGGGGCGATGGCGATGACGCGGGCAGTCGCGGATCGGCTGAACCTTGACGCGGTGATGGCGGGGCGATTGTCAGACGACATGGCGATCGGGCTGGCAGGATGGCGGGCGAAGATGCGGTTGCGGCCGGTGCGCGATTTGCTGGTGGCGTCGCCGGTCGCGGGGGACATGGGGAGCCTGCTGGGCTTTGGCGTGCGGCAATATCGGCATATTTTGACGAACAGCTTCGGCATGTGGGCAAGCGCTACGGCGGTCGTGGCGGTGCAGGCGGTCGGATGGCTGTGGGCGATTGGGTGGGGCGGCTGGGCGGCGGTCGCGGTCGGATATGGCGCGGCATGGGGGCGGGGGCTGATGCGAGCGCTGATTGTCGCGGCGGTGCTGGAGCCGGACCAGCGGCGGGCGGCGCGGCGGTCGTTGCTGTGGGATGCGGCTTTGCCCTTCGTGGTGACATGGGCGCATCTGGCGGTGCAGATCGTCGCGGCGGGATCGCGGCGGATCGGCTGGGGCGGATGGATCTATTGGATGCGGGGCGGCACGGTGGCGCGGATGGAGCGGGTGGCGTAGGTCACAGCGGCGATTTGGCCGAAGTTCACAGTGTCGTCGGGCAATTTCTGCGTAAAGCGACGGTAAAGCGCCTGCGAAGCGCCGCGAACGCGACACTGGCGTCACGGTCGGGTCATGATGACGCGACAGGTGCGCGGCGGTGACGCGGCCATGAAGCGACGGCGCGGCGGGCGCTGGGCATGGCGTTGGCCGGGGAGGGAGGGTGTGATCCACCGGACAGGGTAGATCAGACGAAATCCTATTTTGGAAGGAGGGAGATGGCCGATAGGCGAATGTCAGGTTCGGAGCGGCAGCATTGTGATAGCTGCCATTCCTCCGGTGTCGACTGCCGACCAACCTCGATCCCCAACATCCGCCACTATAAACCATCACCGGTAGAAGGTGCTGATTGTACGCCTCGAAAGAGACGGTGGGCAATGCGCCTTCATCATCGGCCTTTTGGCCTAACAGAGCGCAATCCCGAAACCTGCCGTTTATTGGCGGTGCGATAACAGTGATACCCATCACAACGCATCATATTCGACTTGATTGAGCCGGTACTTTGGCGGCAGATGCGCCGGTCTGACAGGGAGTGTGAAAGCCGTGATAATGTGTGGGGTTGACATAAAAGGTAAAGAAGCAATTCTCTCTATAGTCTGCTCCGACAGCGACGATAATATAGAGCATCTCAAGTGTACCACGAAGAGGCTCGCGCTAAACGATCATGAGGATGCCGCGTCCCTTGATGCCTTGATGAAAGCTATAAAGGCTTTCGCTAACGAAAATAAAATTGAAGGCTTTATTATTAAATCTCGACAAGCAACTGGACAACTTGCGGCGGGCGGGATCACCTTTAAGATCGAGGCGTTGTTTCAGCTTTCCGGCACCGAAGTCACCTTCGTAAGCCCGCCGACGCTCGCAGCTTTTGTGAAAAAGAGCAACATCGCGACACCTCCGCAGTCAGTTAAGCAATATCAAGCTGATGCTTATCGGGCGGCTGTTTGGAAGCTGGCGAAAGTCTGAGATAGATCGATGCCGATAGATAAGAGTATGCTGACGTCAAGCGTACGTACAGTGGTTGACCAGTTAGAGAGTAAGATCGACTTTGATGAAATTAACGTCAAAGGAGGTAACGGCTTTGTTCTGATAGGTAAAAATAGAATTCTTGATCGCAAGGTTGTCGTAAAATTCTACTACTGGGGAGATGGTGCGCACGCTGAGCCCAAGATGCTCAGCGATTTGGCGCATCATCATGTTCTGAAAGTAGATGATGCCGCGCCAATTGATGCGGAAGATGCCTATTTCATAACGCCCTTTTGCGAAAGCGGAGACCTTGACGATGTGATGTCAGCCGGACGACCTAGCGTGAAGCGGGCCGTTGATATCATGTTGGATGTAGCCAGCGGTGTGAGCTTTATCCATGGGAAAGGCTACATTCACCGCGATTTGAAGCCTTCCAATATATTCTGTGATGGGGACGGCCGCTTTCTTATCGGGGATTTCGGATCTGTCGTGACCGTCGGTGAGAATGGCTATGCTCAGACTGGCTCGCGCCACTCATTGCTTTATCGCACGCCGGAAGAGGCCGATTCCGGGCGCGCTTATCAGCGAGGAGACATTTATCAACTTGGCCTGGTTCTTTATCAGCTTTTAGGCGGGTATCTACCATACGATGAGACCGACTGGCTGACGGCCAAAGAAAAGGTCGAATATTTCAAGCGGGAAGCTCCCGATAATCAGCTATATGCTATCTCGATCATTGAAAACAAAATTAAAAAGGGCAAACTGATCGAACTGAAAAGCCTTCCTCCTTGGTGCCCAGCCGAATTGATTTCGGTAATAAGGAAGTGCTGCAAGGTGAGCCGTGATGACCGGTTTGAGACGGTAGCCGCGCTCATAGCTAAGCTCAATAATCTTAGAACATCGCTTCCCGACTGGCGGTTTGAACCTGAGCCGGTACTTTATCGTAGAAAAGCCAAATATCGGGTCATCAAATGTCCCGGAGGCTATGCAGTTGAGAAAATGGTCAGCGGCGCATTTGCCTGGCGAACGGAACGGGCATTAAAGCCAACCTCACTGCTAGAAGCAGTTGGGATGGCGGAGGCGCGGTGAGAGCATAATCTATCGTGCCTTGAAAGTTCCAGGCAGCCACAATTTACACGTCCGCTTTCAGGCGCGGCCGAGCCGCTGTCGAACGACCGCCAATGGCGCAAAGCCGACTCTCTAAGTCCGCTGCCACCCTCATAGTCTGGACTGGACTCCGGCCTTCGCCGGAGAGCGGTGATCGGGCGAGCGCTTGCTTGCTGCCTACTTCAAAACCCTGCCGGGAACAGATGCCGTCCAGTGTCGTCCAGCCGCAGGATGACTTTGCCCGCGACCGCACTGATCGGCAGCGGCGCGTAGAGGTGGGGAAATAGCGCCCCGCCTCGCGACTCTTCCCATTTGATCGCGTCGCGCACGGCGGCGAGGTCGATCATGGCCATTACCAGGCGGTCCTGTCCGGCGAAGTGCTTGGCGGCGGTTTCCGCTGCCTGTTCGCGGGTGGACATGTGGATATAGCCGTCGGTCAAATCGACGGGTGCTCCGTGGAACACGCCGTCGGCCTTGAACTGCGCATATTGCTCCGCCGTCAGGATTTTATAGGCGAAGAGGTCGCTCATGCGTCGTCATTGTCGCCCGGCGGGGTGGCGTCGGGGGCGGGGGCTTCGGGGGCTACGCCGGGCGGGGCGTCCTCGATCGCCTTTTCGATGGCGGCTTCGGCTTCGTTGTCCTCGATCCGGGCGGCGCTGACGACATGTTCGTTCTTGGCGACATCGAACAGGCGGACGCCCGCCGAGTTGCGGCCGATGACGCGCATGGAGTCCAGCCCCATGCGAATGAGCTTGGCCTGATCGGTGACGAGCATGAGATGATCTTCATGCGCGGCGGCGAAGCTGGCGACGACGGGGCCGTTGCGGGTGATATTGTCGATATTGGTGATGCCAAGCCCGCCGCGACCAGACCGGCGATAGTCATAGGCCGACGACAGCTTGCCATAGCCATTGGCGCAGACAGTCAGGATGAACTGTTCCGCGCCCGCGAAGGCGGCCATGCGGTCGGCGTCGAGCGTGGATTCGGCGTCATTATCCTTCCACGGGGCGGCGCGCAGATAGGCTTCGCGTTCGTCCGGGGTGGCGTCGAAGCCCTTGAGGATGGAGAGGGAGATGACGGCGTCGTCGCCCTTTAACGACATGCCGCGCACGCCGGTCGACGTGCGGCTCTGAAATTCGCGCACGTCGGTGGCGGCGAAGCGGATCGCCTTGCCCTGACGCGTGGCGAGGAGGACGTCGTCGGCTTCGGTGAGGATGGCGACGCCGATCAGACGATCGTCGCTGCCTTCGTCGAAGCGCATGGCGAGCTTGCCGTTGCTGGGCACATTGGCGAAGGCATCCATGCTGTTGCGGCGCACGGTGCCGTTCGCGGTGGCGAACATGACGTGCAGATCCTTCCAGCTATCCTCATTTTCCGGCAGCGGCAGGACGGTCTGAATGGTTTCGCCGGGGCCAAGCGGCAGCAGGTTGACCATGGGCCGACCGCGCGTGGCCGGACCACCTTCGGGAAGGCGCCAGACCTTCATGCGATAGACTTTGCCGGCGGTCGAGAAGAAGAGGACGGGCGTGTGGGTCGAGGTGACGAACAGTTCGGTGATCGCGTCCTCATCCTTGGTCGCCATGCCCGAACGGCCCTTGCCCCCGCGCGCCTGCGCCCGGAAGCTTTCGAGCGGGGTGCGCTTGATATAGCCCTGCACGGTGACGGTTACGACCATGTCTTCGCGCTCGATCAGGTCTTCGTCATCGATGCCGTCGGCGGCGGCGGTGATTTCGGACAGGCGCGGGGTGGCGAACTCGCGCTCGATCGCTTCGAACTCTTCGCGCATCACGGCATAGAGTTTGACCCGATCGCCCAGAATGGCGAGATAACCGGCGATGGCGTCGGCCAGTTCGGACAGTTCCTTGCCGATTTCGTCGCGGCCGAGCGCAGTCAGGCGATGGAGGCGCAGGTCGAGGATGGCGCGGACCTGAATGTCCGACAGCTTGTAGAATTCGCCGCTGATTTCCGTGTCGATCGCTTCGACCAGCTTGATATATTGGGCGATCTCACCGATCGGCCATTCGCGGGTGAGAAGCTTTTCGCGCGCTTCGGCGGGGCTGGACGATCCACGGATGATGCGGACCATCTCGTCGAGGTTGCTGACGGCGACGACGAGGCCGAGCAAGATATGGGCGCGGTCGCGCGCCTTGTTCAGTTCGAACTTGGTGCGGCGGGTGATGACCTCTTCGCGGAACTTGACGAAGGCCTCGATAATCTCGCGCAGGCCCAGCAGTTCGGGGCGGCCACCGCGAATGGCGAGCATGTTGGCCGGGAAGCTCGATTGCGCGGGCGTGTTGCGCCACAATTGGTTGAGGACGACTTCGGGCGTCGCGTCGCGCTTCAAATCCATGACGATCCGCACGCCTTCGCGGCTGGATTCGTCGCGAATGTCGCTGATGCCTTCGATCCGCTTGTCCTTGGCGGCTTCGGCAATTTTTTCGACAAGGCCGTTCTTGCCGACCTGATAGGGGATGGCGGTCAGGACGATCGACTGGCGACCATCATTGCGCGCGCCGCGCCCTTCCTCAATCACATAGCGCGAGCGCATCATGATCGAGCCGCGACCGGTGTGATAGGCGCTGCGTGCGCCCGACTGGCCCAGGATCAGCGGGGCGGTGGGGAAATCGGGACCGGGGACGATGGCGATCAGTTCGTCGGTCGTGATGCCGGGATTTTCGATATAGGCCAGGCACGCGCGCAGCACTTCGCCCAGATTATGCGGCGGGATGTTCGTGGCCATGCCGACCGCGATGCCGCCTGCGCCGTTGACAAGCAGGTTGGGGAAGCGGGCGGGCAGAACCTGCGGCTCGCTTTCCGATGCGTCATAGTTGGGCGTGAAATCGACGGTGTCCTTGTCGAGATCGTCCAGCAAGGCGGTCGCGACCTTGGCAAGGCGCGCTTCGGTGTAGCGCATGGCGGCTGGCGGATCGGGGTCCATCGAACCGAAGTTGCCCTGACCGTCGATCAGCGGCACGCGCATCGACCAGTCCTGCGTCATGCGGGCCAGCGCGTCGTAGATCGAACTGTCGCCATGGGGGTGATATTTACCCATGACCTCACCGACGAGACGCGCCGATTTGCGATAGGGGCGGTTGTAGACGAAGCCCGATTCCTGGGCCGAGAAGAGAATGCGGCGATGCACTGGTTTCAGGCCATCGCGCACGTCCGGCAGGGCGCGGGACACGATGACGGACATGGCATAGTCGAGATAGCTCGCCTTCATCTCGTCAACGATGCTGACGGGGCTGATGTCCGAAGGGTCGGCGAGGGTTGTCTCGTCGTTCAAGGCGATTCTCTTTTTTGGAAAGGTGGGATGCGTCTGATGTTCGCGTTAGCCGAGCGAAACAAATTTGTCACCCCTCGCGCGCACGCGCGCTCGCGTGCGGACACAAGACGGTCGCGGCGCGCGATGGAACGAAGCGGGGACATGACAGTTGCAAAATCCGCCGATATAGGCTTGTTCAATGCCTATTCACGCGCCGACCCCTAATCGGCGCTACACACCCGAAGGATCGTCCATGGCACGACTGTCAGGACGCGAGCAGGAGATGATGATCATGCGTTTTGTTACCCAGGTAGCTTTGGTGCTGGCCCTTGCGATGACGGGCGGCGCGATCAGCGCGCCTGCGTTCGCGGCCAAGAAGGAAGATCCCAAGAAGGCGACCGGCCCCAAGCTGAACGTGTCGCCCGAGGTCATCAAGTCGTTGCAGGTGGCGCAGAAGGCTGTCGATGCGCAGGATTTTGCAGGTGCCAAGGCCGCCCTTGCCGAGGCCGATACGAAGGCGACGTCGAACGACGACAAATATCAGATCGGCGCGATCAAGCTGAACACCTCGATCGCTTCGAAAGATTCGGTTTTGCAGGGAGAGGCACTGACCCAGATGCTGGACAGCGGCCTTACTCCGCCCGAACAGGCCGGTCAGTTCAATGCCGTTGCCGCCGATCAGGCGATGGGCGCGAAAAATTACGATCTGGCGATCAAGCGCGCGCAGGCGGCGTTGGCCGCAGGGTATAAGCCCGAAGCGGTCAATCCCACACTCGCTCAGGCTTATTTTGGCAAGGCGGGAACTGCCAATCCGTCCGTCGAGCCGCAGCGTTCGTTGAACCAGCAGGGTCTGGCGGCGCTCAAGGCCGGTGCCGAAGCGATGAAGGCGGCGGGACAGGCCGTGCCGGCGCAATGGTATCAGATCGGCGTGAGCCGGGCTGCGACCGCGAAGCTACCTGAAGTGACAGAATGGGCTACGCTGGCCTATAGCGCGCAGCCGAGCGGCGAAAATCTGCGCACGCTGATCCGCCTGTTCCAGCAGGCCAATCCTAATATCTCCAACCGCGAAAATCTGGACGTGCTGCGCCTGATGGCTGCTTCTGGCGGTCTGGTTGTCGCGGGCGACTTCATCGAATATGCCGAAACGGCGTCGAAGCTGGGCATTTATGGCGAGGTCAAGTCATCGATCGATCAGGGCCGGTCCAAAGGCGTGTTGAACGCCAGCCAGGGCGGAGAAACCTATCAGGCGGCGGTTGCCAAGATCGCGAGCGACAAGGCGTCCCTGCCGTCGGCCGAAGCCGATGCGAAGAAGGCCGCGAACGGCAAGATCGCCGCCGCGACCGCCGATGCCTATATGGGCTATGGCGACTATGCCAAGGCAGCCACCATGTTCGAACTGGCCAAGCAAAAGGGCGGCGTCGACGCGGACGAAGTGAGCACCCGCATGGGCATCGCCAAGGCGCTGGGCGGCGACAATGCTGCTGCCAAGGCGGCGTTCCAGTCGGTGCAGGGCGGATCGCGCAAGAAAATCGCCGACCTGTGGATCGCCTATCTGGGCACCAAGGCCGCCTGATCATGATGTGCGCCGTCGCGCAAAAGCAGGCGGCGGCGCATTTTCATTGAATATTCCATGTTTTTAAAGGGACTTCGGGGGCCATGCGGCTACGTTCGATTCTATCCAAGGGCCTGCCTGCGGGCCTGTCAGCCGTGATGCTGTTATCCACGCCGGTGATGGCGGCGAAAAAGCCCAAGCTGGATGTCGGCCCGCCGATCGCCATGTCCGACAGTTTCCGGGCCGACCTGGCGCAGGCAGAAGCAGCGATGCGGTCGGGCGACGTGACGACGGCGGGCACGCGGATCAATGCGCTTGTGCCGACCAACGATTTCGAAACCTATACGGTCGCAGGCCTGCGGTTCGAACTGGCGACGCGCAGGCGCGACGTGCAGGCGCAGCGCATTGCGCTGACAGATTTGTTCAAGACCAGCGCTCTGCCCAAGAAGGACGCGCCGCGCTTGCGCTATGTCGCGGGTTATCTGTCCTATGTCGTGGGTAATTATGACGATGCGACCGCGCAACTCGATTACGCCAGGACGCTGGGATATGACGGGGTCGATGCGACATTGTTGCGCGCCGACATCGCGCTGCGCCGGAACAAGCCCAAGGATGCACGGGTGTTCGTGCAGCAGGCGCTGGCGCAGCAGCGCGCGTCCGGCAAGCCGGTGCCTTTGCCCTGGATCGACCGGAGCATTTCTATGGCCTATCAGGCGGGTGACTGGAACGAGGTAGGCCAGTTGTATCGCGAGCGTCTGTTGCAGACCAGCGAGCGGGGCGAGTGGCGTTCGGCGCTGACCAACTATCTGGCGGCGGCGTCGGTCGATAAGGAACTGGAACTGGATCTGTACCGCCTGCAGGCCGCCAATGGCGCGATGGCCAGCGAGCGGGATTATCAGGCCTATGCCCAACTGGCAGAGAAGGCGGGCTATTTCGCCGAGGCCAAATCCGTGATCGAAGCCGGACGGAGCGCTGGCAAGCTGACGACGACGCAGCCGATCACCAGCGCGCTGCTCAAGAGCGTGACGCCCAAGGCGACGAAGGAACTGGCCGCTTTACCCGCACAGGCGAAGAAGGCGGCGGCAGCGTCATCGGGCAAAGAAGCGGTGGAAGTCGGGGATAGTTATTTCGCCCTGTCGCAATTCCCGCAGGCAGTGGAGCAATATCGTCTGGCGCTGTCCAAGGGTGGTGTAGATGCCGGTCGGGTCAACACTCGCCTGGGCGTGGCGCTGGCTCGGTCGGGGGATCTGGCCAATGGGCAGGCGGCGCTGGCGCAGGCGAGCGGAAACTGGGCAAGCGTTGCCGGTTTCTGGTCGGTTTGGGTGGCAAAGCAGAGCCAGAAAGCGGCCTGATTAGTCGGAGCGAGGCGATCTTACCGTAATCTGTTTGGTTCGGGCGAAGGCGAGAGGCTGGGCGCTGTGCTTGCGTTTCTCGACTTCGCTCGAAGCGAACGGACGTTACATGGTCGCCGGGTGGTGCTTACCATGTGGGGTGCCAGCCATCCGTCTGACCTTCGGCCTGCCACCTCTCCCGCCTGGAGAGGATTATCGCATATAGATACCCGCCAGTTTTCTGCGTCATGCTGAACAGCTTCCGGGTAACAAATAGAACGCGCATGGTGCCAGTCCTATAGCCCTGCCCGCTGGGCAGGATTTTGTATCTTATAACGGTAGGGGGACGCCGGGCAGGTTCTTCGATGTGCGGATGGTGAGGGACGTCTTGACGCTGACCACGTTGGGGGCAGGCGTCAGCTTGGACGTCAGGAATTGTTGAAAGCTCTGAAGGTCTTTCGCTACGACTTTGAGAATGAAGTCTATTTCGCCGTTGAGCATGTGACATTCGCGCACTTCGGGCAGGCCAGCGACATGATCCTGAAAGGCTTTCAGATCGGCTTCTGCCTGGCTTTTTAGGCTGACCATCGCGAATACGGTGATGGTGTAGCCGAGCATGCCGGGATCCACCACGGCATGATAGGAGGTGATCGCGCCCGCTTCCTCCAGAGCGCGGACGCGGCGTAGGCAGGGCGGGGCGGTCAGGCCGACTTTGCGGGCCAGTTCCACATTGGTCATTCTGCCATCCTCCTGCAATTCGCCAAGGATTTGCAGGTCGATGTCGTCGATATTCGCGCCGGCCATTATTCTATAATTTCCTGTCTGGTTTTCGCCCCCTATCATAATAATGTTTCAGTGCATTGCAATTGTCCCACTATGCGACGGTCATATTCGTTCGTGGACTGCCCCTTTCCCTTTGTCGAAGGAGCGCTTATCGATGGGGATAATCACTGCCGTTTTGAGCAGATAATGTGGTATGGTCGCCGCTGAATGGGGATTTTCGGTGCGTTTCAACGATCTGATGCAAACAGTGCTGGCCGCCGAGGACCGTGCCGGACTGGGTGCGGTAACGGCGTGGCGGCAATGCGTCGATCTGCTGGCGCAGCAGGATCGTGCCGACCGGCAACCCATGGCGCAGGAGGATAGCGCAAAGCTGCTCGACCGTCTGGAAAGCCTGCGGCCCAAGCTATCGGAAACGCAGCGGATTGCGACCGTAGTGGAACTGGGCGGGCGTTTGCGTTCCGCCAGCCTCGTTACCTTTTTTGCGCATGACAAGCCGTCCATTGCCGCTGCCGCCATCGCACGCGCGCACTTGCCAGATGCGACATGGGCGGCATTGCTGTCCAGGCTGACGCCGACGGCGCGCGGTGTGCTGCGCGGGCGACGGGATGTGGGGCCGCAGACGCGGTTGGCGCTTGAGGCGTTTGGTACATCCGATTTTGTGCTGACGACCGTGCGCGACGACCTGACCGGCGAAGCGGACATGCTGCTGACGCCGGAAATGGTGGCGGCCAATGACGTCGCATGTGCGCCCGATCCGGCGATCAAGGACGCGCCGGATGTGCGTGAGACGCCCGATGGCGCAGGGGATCAGGATCAGATTCGCAATCTGGTCGATCGCATCGCGCGCTTTACCAGCGCGCGCGCGGCTCCGGTGGTCCCCGCACCGGAAGAGGATTATGCGTCCGAAGTCGAGCCGGACGTCGCGCTTCAAGCCAAACCGGCGGCTGCATCGACGCATGGCTTTGCATTCGAAACCGACGTGGCGGGCATGTTGGTGTGGATCGATCAGGGGCCGCGCGCTGCGTTGATCGGGCTGGCGTTGGGCGACATCGCGCTGGAGGGCGGGAGCGGGCCGGACGGCCATGTTGCGGGGGCATTCGCGCGGCGTAGTGGCTTTCGCAATGGCCGGTTCACGATCGTTGACGGAGCCATGGCGGGTGAATGGCGCATATCCGCCTCGCCCTTTTTCGACCCGGCATCGGGCCGGTTCCAGGGCTATCGCGGGCAGGCGCGGCGACCCTATCTGCATGAAGTGGCGGGGCATCCCGCGCAGATGGCGATTGCCGGACTGTCGGCGGATTCGCTGCGCCAGCTTGTGCATGAACTGCGCACGCCGTTGAATGCGATATTGGGTTTTGCCGAGATTATCGAGCAGGAACTCTTCGGCGCAGCGGGCGTGACCTATCGCGACATGGCGGGGAAGATCGCGCTGGACGCCAGGCATTTGCTGGCGGCATTTGACGATCTGGATCTGGCGGCGCGGGTGTCGCGCGGTGAACCGATAAGCGCAGGGCAATTACTGGACCCTGCTTTGCTGGTGACACAGGTGATGGCGCGCTTTCGCGAGCAGGCCGGGTCCGGCGTAGCGCCGATCGACATATCGATGGCGCCCGATCTGCCGCAGGTACGGATCGATCCGGTGCAGGGCGAGCGGATGGTGCAGCATCTGTTGCGCACGGTGATTTCGGTTACGCCTGCGGGCGAACGGGTTACCGGGGCTTGCTGGTTTCAGCCGGGCGGTGGCGGCGGGCGGGTTGTTCTGGCGATCGATCGGCCAAGCAGCATCATGGATATGGAAGAGGCGCAACTGCTTGATCCCGGTTTCATGTCCGATGGGGACTGGCCAGATGGTCCTTTGCTGGGGCTGGGCTTTTCGCTGCGGTTGATCCGTAGTCTGGCGGGGACTTGCGGTGGTAGTCTGGACGTGGAGACAGGACGGCTGATGCTGGCCATTCCCGCAGCAGTTCCTGTCGAAGATGCCGCCGATCTGGGATGATAGCGCAACCCTATCGCAACCATTGCGCGCTAGGGACGGGGCATGACAATTTCCAACGTTCATGACGGCAATTTGTTGGCGGCGCCGCTGGCCAGCGACATGATCGCGCTCGATCCCGCCTTTGGCACCCGTTTCATGCTGTTCGTCGATACCGAAGAGGAATTCGACTGGAATGCGCCGTTCAGCCGCACCGGCCATGGCGTGACCGCTTTGCCGGGTATGGCGCGGGGGCAGGCTTATTTTGCGCAGGCCGGTGTGAAGCCGGTCTATGTCACCGACTATCCGGTGATCGAATGCGACGCAGCGGCGGCGATGATGGGGCAATGGGCCGACGATGGCGCGGCCGACATCGGCGCGCATCTGCACCCGTGGGTCAACCCGCCCCATGTCGAGGAAGTGAGCGCGGCCAACAGTTATGTCGGATTCCTGCCTGAGGCCGTCGAACGGGCGAAGCTGGAGGCACTGTGTCGCCGGATGGAGGAACGTTTCGGGCAGAGACCAATTGCTTATCGCGCGGGGCGTTACGGCGTAGGACCGCATAGCGCGCAGGCGCTTGAGGAGGCCGGTTTCAGGTTGGACAGTTCGGTGCGGAGCCGGTTCGATTATAGTCACCAGCATGGGCCGGACTTTTGCGGATTGCCGCAAAATGCCTATTGGGCGGGGCCGACGCGGGGATTGGTGGAATTGCCGTTGTCCACGGCATTCGTCGGATTGCTGCGCGGAGGCGGCGAGAGACTGTATCGCGCCGCACAGGCGGTGGGGCCGCTGGCAGGGGCGCTGTCACGCGCGCGCATGCTTAGCCGGGTGCCGCTGACGCCTGAAGGCGTGCCCGTGGGCGAAGCGATCGCAGCGATTGACGCGCTGATCGAGGAGGGTGTGCGGGTGCTCAACTTCAGCTTTCATTCGCCGACGCTGGAGCCGGGGCATACGCCCTATGTCTGCGATGAGGGCGATCGCATCGATTTTTACAGGTGGTGGGATGCCGTGCTGGCCCATCTGGCGCGGCGCGGCGTGACGTCGGCCAGTCTAAACGCGTTGCTGGCGGCAGTGCCGATGCGCGCGGAGGCTTGCAAAGCAGCGTAATGCTGCCTAATCAGCGCGCTGTTCCAGGTGGGGCCTGTAGCTCAACGGTTAGAGCTGGCCGCTCATAACGGCTAGGTTGCGGGTTCGATTCCTGCCGGGCCCACCAACGCTTCAATTCATAGAGCACATATGGTATCAATAAACCCTTCAATTTGAAGGGTTTATTGGCCGATGTTTATTCAGATCGTAGCACGACGTTTCACAATGTTGCGCGCGACTCGGGGTAAAATTGGGGGTAAAAGTAGGCCGGTTTGGGGGTAAAAATGACTCTCACAATCGCAGACATCAAGAACGCAAAAATTAAAGACCGCACTTACAAGCTCACCGACGCGCATGGCCTGTTTCTGCAGGTGTCACCAGCCGGCACAAAATCATGGCGGTTCAGATATCGGCACGGTGGCAAGGAGAGGCTGCTGAGCTTTGGCCGATACCCTCAGATCGGACTCGCTGCAGCACGAGTAGCGCGTGACGATGCCAGAGACCTTCTCTTGGAAGGCAAAGATCCCGTTCTGGAGAAAAGGCGAGAGCGGCAGCGGAAACTGGATGCCGCCGAAGCAACATTCCGCCGGGTGGCCGACGAATGGTTATCGGATCACGCGCCCCTTTGGTCGCTTTCCAACGCGACGCGCGTCCGCAATCGCTTCGAGCGGGATCTTTACCCGGTTTTCGGATCGACACCGATCGGTATGATTGAGAGCAGTGATATCCTTCGGGCGTTAAGGTCCATCGAAGCGCGCGGGGCTATTGAAACCGCCAAGCGGGTTCGGGGCTACGTTCGATCGGTCTTCAAAAAAGCCAAGGGCGAACAACTCGTGACCGTGGCGATGATCATGGAAATCGACGAACTTCGAGATGCTCTCAAGCCCGCACGGCGGGGAAGGAGGCAACCGGCTCTCACGACGATCCCTGAGCTTCTAGACCTCCAGCAATGCGTCGATCGGGCGAAATCCAGCATCGCCATCAAGCTTGCTTCTCGCCTCCTCGCGCTCACGGCCGTTCGAATCGGTGTCCTCAGGGCTGTGGATCGGCGTGCAAAAAGGACCCCGTTAGCGGGGTGATCGGCGTCTAAAAGGGACCCCTCATTTCGATGGTTTAAGCAGCCGGCTGGATTTTCAGGCGGCGAGATCGGGATGTTGGTTTTGG
>NZ_JBAQOK010000054.1:0-64349 GCF_049304695.1 Sphingobium sp. | reverse complement strand
CAAAACCAACATCCCGATCTCGCCGCCTGAAAATCCAGCCGGCTGCTTAAACCATCGAAATGAGGGGTCCCTTTTAGACGCCGATCACCCCGCTAACGGGGTCCTTTTTGCACGCCGATCCACAGTCTGTCGGCGTGGAACAGCGCATTATATCCGGCATAGGCATCGGCCTGGAGAATGCCTCTCCAACTGCGCAGATGGCTCACAGGATGTTCGCCCCGCCGGTCACGGGAATAATGGAAGATCGCCGCTGGCGGTGCCGGTCCGCCAAAAGGTCGATCATCCCGGACATAGGTCCAGATCCGGCCCGTATCGGTCTTGGTCTTCGCCAGCACTGGCACCGTCGTATCGTCGCCATGCAGTCGCTCTGCGGCCAGGACATGCGCCTCGATCAACAGATAGAGTGGCATCAGCGCAGCGGTGCAGGTGCCGACCTGGTCGGCCAGGGTCGAAAGGCTCAGTTCCACGCCCTCGCGGGCGTAGCGGTCACGCTGGCGGTTGAGCGGCTGATGCGCGCCGAACTTCTCGAACAGCAGCATCGCCAGGAAGCTGGGGCCAAATAGCCCGCGGGGCGTCACATGGAACGGCGCTGGCGGTTGGGTGATCTTCTCACAATCCCGGCAGGAGAACTTCTCCCGCACGGTCTGGATCACCTTCCACTGGCGCGGCACGACCTCAAGTGTCTCGGTGATATCCTCACCCAGCTTACACAGCCGATCCGAGCCGCAGCAGGGGCAGGCATCGGGCGAAGCGATTACAACGCGCTCGCGCGGCAGATGTTCGGGCAAGGGCTTGCGCGCGGGCCGCTTGCGCTCGAACGGCGCGACATTGGTCTTCGCTGCCGCCAACGCGGCCAACGCCTCGTCTTCGCTGGCAGCGGTCTCGCACTCCTCGAACGTCAGCTCCATCTGGTCGAGCAGATGGCGCGTGCGTTCGGATCGCTGGCCAAAAAGGGTACGACGCATCTTCTCGTTCTGCAGTTCGAGAAGGGCGTTGCGGGCTTCCAGGTCTGCGTTGATCGCCTTGATCCGGGCCACTTCAGCGGCGACCGCCTGGGCAGCGGCAAGCTGCGCGCGAAGGCTCTGGATCTCTGCTTGCGCCGCGTCACCCATGCCCAAAGGCATAGCAGAAAAGCACCGAAATCTCTAGCTTTTTAGCTCTCCGACATCGATTATCCGGCCAGTGTCGGCCGCCAGGTTGCTTGCGGATTACGCCAGTCGATCGCCTCCAGCATGCAAGCCAACTGGGAGGCGGAGATGGCAACCACCCCGTCTACAGCCGATGGCCAGATATACTTCCCGCGCTCCAGGCGCTTGGCATAGAGCGACATGCCAATGCCATCATGCCACAGGATCTTGCACAGGTCGCCACGGCGCCCTCGGAAGACATAAAGATCACCGGCATGGGGATCCCGCCTGAAGCTCTGCTGTATCTGCAGGGCCAGGGATCGCATGCCCTTCCTCATATCGGTATGCCCGGTCGCGATCCATATCCGGACGCCGGAGGGAACTGGGATCACGGCTTGACCGACCGCAGCACTGCCGACACCAATCCAGGTGATGCGCCAGCGGGGATGCGTACGATCGCCCGCTCGAACTCCACGATGATCGCCGATCCGATCACTGGCATTGGATCGGGCTGCACCTGCACCTCGGCAAAGCCCTGCGCTGCCTGACCCATCTGCCGCCGCCATCTGTAGATCTGGTTCGGCCGAAGATCAGCACGGCGGGCAATCTCCGCCACGTTCGCGCCGGGCACCGAAACAGCCGCGACCAACTCACGCTTCTGCTGGTCGGTCCATACCCGCCGCCGCTCCGGGCCTGAAATTACCGTGATCTGACTCATCGCACCGTCCCTAGTACCGGTGCAAACACCGGCGCTTGCACCGGTGCCATCTCGAAATATCAGCCGATCACCGCAAGGTGGCCCTCACCGGAGCGATACATCTTTACGCCCACAACGAATCTCCTTTCCTACATGCATACAATGAGAACATATCAGGAACATAGAGCGGGACAGCGGAGATTCGCAATGGGAAATCTTGACGGATCGATACTCATGGGCGTGGCCGCGATCATCAGCAGCTTGGCGCAGTTGGTGCGCGCAGCCTGCTTATGGAGACGGAGGGGTAATGACTCCCATTGCCGTAGCCGCTCTGTTTTGCCATGAGGATTTTGCTGCTTGGTGAACCCCAAGCGGTGGGGCGTGGAATCCCCTTTGATAGGTCAGCCGGTCAAGTTTTCTTGGCCGGGTGCCTGCGTGCTGTCCAAGGTTCTGCCCAAAAGCGCAGGGCCTTGTGACCTACAGGGATTCCAACACCCGGCTTTAAGCTGGGTTACGCCTCCAACTTTTTAGGGGGCGTTATGAAAGAGTCAGTTAAAGGTAAGGCCACAATAAATTGGAAAATCGGCGCGGCGCTTTGGCTTGTCGTAGGGGTTTTGCTGATCGGTGAGCAAATGCGCGGTCATGGTGGCGTTCAAACCTCTTTCCGACAAGAAATCGATAAACAAGCCCAGATCGACTTGGCGAACATCAAGCGACAGGTCGCAGATGACGCGGTTGAACAGTATCGAATGGTAGGTCTATCCGGCTCATCAATGGACCGTTGCGTTCAAGCTGGAATGGTAAGTGAGAGCTTTTTGCAGAGCCAAGATCACGATGAATATCGACGTTGGAAAATCATAGAAAAAAATGATTGTAAGAGCGCTGGTTTAGATCGCTAATCCTAGATAATATAATATACTGATAAAGGAGAAATATAAGGGCATATCTGCCCTTATATTATCAATTAACGCATTAGCTTATTACCTCGTCTCTTAATGCCTTTGCTGTCAATAAAATCTATAACCGATTTCTTCTTCCAAATGCGCCGGAGGTAATCCGCATTATTACCACCGCATGCTTCATATAGCTGCTTAATGCTTATAATCCTGCTTCCTTCGAACAGCTTTGACATTGTTTCAATGACCAATTGCTCTCTAGGCTTTGGTGCAGGAGGGATGGGTTCCCATGCTTCAATAATGCAGCCTTTAAATGCCTTCTCAAGAAGCGGTTGTCGGTTCGCGCGATCAGGCGCAATGAGGTAGACCGTCGCGTTACCAGCGACACCACCGGCAATATTACGCAGATTGGACCGACACGCTGCCTGATAGACATGATGAGCAAATTCACCGCGCGCGATGGAGTTTAAGCTCTGCTGGTCGATAGGGGCTAGCGTTCCCGTCGCAACGGCGTGCAAAGCAGCATAGCCCGGCTGGCCGTAATTTAGACATCCAATGATGATGACATTCTTTATGTGCCTATAGGCATTGCTGCCCATGTGACGGCCCCAATTGAGGAACTGCACCCTGCCACTGGAAGGAATCCGATCCTCAATTTCGGCGATGATATTATAACCGGCATCTGGGCCGCGTGCTTCAACCTTGTTAAAATGGATGATAAGCCAATTTTCATCTGGCTTACTGCTTATGGCATCCGTCACAGCATGAACAACCTTCTCGCGTTCCACCGGGCTATTCAAGGTCGAGTTGTTCGCGCCCTTGTTCCACCACCGCAGCGTTAGTGATGAATAATCGGCAGCTATTGGATCAAGGAATTGCACCATGTCCGATCGGCTGGACCAAAGTTTATAAGAAGGACGAAGGTTCGCAGAGCCATCCAAAATTATGAGTGGTGCCAGGTCATCTGGCAAAGGTGCGCCAGAACCGACAACGAACAATCCATCGTGGTTATCGCGCCGAAGGATGGCTTGCCTACCAGCTAGATGAGCTAGCCCTTCGAGGATTTTTGCGGTTGCCTTTTGCAGCCATCCCTTCTGGTCGAGCGCGAATTTGCTCGCCGCTTTCCCGATCTCTGCCGGGACAAACAACACATGCCCGTCTTTACGATCCGCGTTGTCCAGCCGCATGGCTTCGATCATGTTGGCTAGGTCAGGATCGCGGACCCTGACGACATCGGGCAAGGTTTCTAGCTGTGATAATTTAAATGAAATGGGAACAGCGGGGTCGATCCCTTCATCCCAAATCCGCAACGATCTAGGCGAGCCTTGATAATGATATTCCGCTATCCCCAGAAAACTTTTGCGTTCCAGCATTCTTCTACGGGCATGTTCATGGGTGACGAATAATATCCGTGCGTCACTAGCCCTGCCACGACCCCTACCATACCCGCTATATTTAGGATCAGGTGACAGGCAGGCATAATCTTCCCGTTCAAGCTCTGCTCCGACTACATAAGTGTCTACCTCTGCCAAAGTGGACAGCATTATGATGGCGCTGCCATTTCCTTTGAAGCCGGTGAACTTCCATTTTTTCAGAAGCTGCTGAACCAAGGTCGATTTACCGCCACCGCAGGCAATAGGAGCCACATAGAATAAGGGCTTCCCATGGGATGAAAGACAATCCTTCATGATTTGGTTCAACGCCTTAAAGGCAGGGGCTAAAGCCCTATCCGCAGAATGTTCTGGAATTCTGGTAGAAGGAATTGCTAAATCTGTATCTTCAATAAAAGTAAAATCACTATCTAATAGCATAAACTCAATCAGTCCTTTCCAATCTCAAAATCAGTCATCCCTATCTTTATAAGCAATTGACGGATTTCATTGGTTGGAAAGATTTAATCGATGTTTTGTAACGATGAAACAGCTAGTGATATGTTTTACTAAGTTTATTAGTATGTTCTATTTCTATATATGAGTTATATGATTTATCTAGAATAGATATTATGCGGGATAATTATAATCTCATAGCCAAATATATTAATTAACTTATTTTATGCGGCTATCTATAATGGTTGTTAGTTTACTTATATTTAGGAATGTTTACCGGTTAAATAGATTTATAAATTTATTATCTCGCCATATTTGACATTTAAGTTTAAGAATAAATATAGAGCAAAATTACTATACCCCGGAATTACTGGGTTTGATATTTAATATCCTATGGTTGGTCCGGCTCATGGATCAGAATTCCTGCGCGGAAACCAAAGCTCACGGTATTGAACCATGGCAGCACCAGACGGTTCATCCATCAAAAGGATGAACATGAAAGCCAATTATCAAATTACCCCTGACCGATCGCTGAACCTTATGCGGGTTCAGATGGAAGGGTTCTTCAACGGGGATGACGTGCAACGCTTTGCTGCGGATTACCGGGAAGCGTTGTCGAAGATCAGATCGCCGGGCCATCTTACGATGTTGGACATTATAGGGATGAAGATTCAGGCTCAAGACGTAGCAGGGGGCTTTACCGCCCTCCTTGCCTCCCCTGACGTTCGATCCCGCAAGCTGGCCTTTGTTTGTGGTTCATCATTGGCGCGGTTGCAGGCGCAGCGAATTGCAGATCGGGACGGGGTTGAATTTTTCGAAAATGCCAAGGAGGCAGAGGCATGGCTTTTCGCTTGATAGCGATTGAAGCGTAGAAATGAGAATGTCGGTCGGAATGCCAACGACCACCTACGAGCAATATACGATATTTTGCCCGTAGAGGGGTCGTAGAGCGCGATGTCCTTATTCGCCTAGCAAGTCTGACAACGACCTCACCGGCTTGATCCGGTCAACTGCCCTTTGGATGCAGTTATTAGCATCCCGCAGATCATATTTTTCTAAGTCACTAATAAATCTGTCGCGAAGAAATTCTTCAAGCTTGATGGAAATGGCCATAAGGTCATTAGCAGCGGCGTCTCTAGCGTAAAACATTTTTTGCTTTTGGCTTTCAATTATATTTTGACTGATATTCATTGTTACCTCCTTTTAATTAAATTTCGTAGATGTGGTGGACATGATGTTTAAAAGCCAGAATCCTCGCGACTTAGGGCGGTCATTCATCCATCCTTGAACTTCCGATTGAAGCCATCGGACGGAGTTTTTTCCCATGCGATAAGGCCGCACGAATTCTCCTGCCGACATGAGCCGATAAATTGTAGCCCGCGAAAGGCCGGTCGCCGCCTCCACATCAGAGCGGCGCAAAAAACGATCTTCAATCACAATGGTCCTCCTGTCTGTTGGCAGGGGGATGAATAGATTCAATGAAAAGGTAAAGTCAATACGCGCGATATGCCCGGAAGGCTATACTAAATAAAGCAATAATAGAAGTAATAATTATATTAGAATTTGTATAGGATTATTTATTGTGCAATTAAGTATCGATCCCAATCAGCCATCAGTGCGTGGCGTTTCTCAAAAAGGTCGGAACGGGCATAGGCTGCTTCCGCCTTATCCTTAATCAAGTGCGCCAGCGCCATTTCGATTACCTCCCTAGGGTGCGCTGTGCTTTCGCCAGCCCAATCCCTGAATGACGATCGAAAGCCATGCGGCACCGCTGGAATCTTCAACTCCTTCATCAGCTTGGAAAGGGTCATATCTGACAGGGGCTTATCGCCACGGCTGTTAGGGAAGACGTAAATGCCATCATCCACCTTAAAGGCTTTGGCTTGATCCAAGATTGCCATGCACCGATCGGTCAGGGGTATCTTGTGTTCTTTTTTGGCTTTCATGCGGCTGGCTGGGATCGTCCAAACCTTCTTTTCCATGTCGAACTCTTCCCACCGCGCTTCTCTGGCTTCGCCCGACCGAGTGGCAGTCAGAACCAGCAACTCAAAGGCCAGCTTGGTAGCAACGCCAGCGCCGCTGCCCTGTATCGTTCTAATGGCATCGCCAACCTTGTCGTAGGGCAATGCCTTACGATGCTCGACTTTTGATCGATCATGCCTTGGGAGGGCCTGTGCAACAGCATCAGCGGGGTTATCCGTGCGCCAGCCCTTAGCTATGGTCCAATTCATGACCGTGCCAATACGCTGTTTTACGCGCCGGGCTGTTTCGGGGTGGCTGCTCCATACCGGCGATAATGCCGAAAGAACATCGGCGCTGGTAATAACGCTGACCCTTTTGTCACCGAAGAATGGAAAGGCGAACTTATCAAGGCTGCTTAGCCATTGTTGCCCATGCTTTTGATTGCGCCATGTAGGCTTATTTAGGTCATGAACTTCTTGCGCGGCTTCTCTGAACGTAAGGATGGCCCGTGAGTGCCTTTTTGCTGCTACGGGGTCTGTTCCTGCCTTCACAAGCTTTCGGTTCTCCACGGTGCGTTCGCGGGCTTGTATCAGGTTAACGTCTTTAATGCCGCCCAAGCCGATATCTCGACGCTTATCATTGATGACGATACGCTGTATCCAGCGCTTAGCTCCGCTTTTATCCACCTTAAGATACAGTCCGTTGCCATCGGCATGCATGCCCGGTCTAGTGATTGTCCGCACCGTAACCGCCGTGAGACGCTTGTCCCGGTGCAGCCCGGTAGGTTTATATCCGCTCATTTTACCCAACATAATGCTATAGCTTTACGCCCATCATATCGCCCATCATAAATTTGGGGAATAGGTGAGAACGGAAAGGAAGGCGTAAGAAGCGAATTTAAATAACCCATTATTATATAAAGGATTTAGGAACACATGAGAACGGCTGGGTTCTACGGACTACGGACTGCCTCTCCGCCAATCCCTTCCCAACATTATCGTTCGTATCAGGCGGCGTGGCGTTTTTCGTCCAGCTTGTAGAGCAAGGCTTCGCCTTCGCAGGCCGGGATCGGTCGGCTGAATACATAGCCTTGAATCTGGCCACATCCTTCGGTGGTTCCAGCGCAAGAGCGCCTGAAACGCAGTGACGCGATTTTGCGAGAGGCTGAAAAAATGCAACGCCAACTTGCCTTTGCGGGGCGCGTCATGCTTGGCGCGATTAAGCGCAAGGTCGGCATTTTTCAGCAACCACGTCGCATCCTGGCCATCCTGCGGCGCGAGCGCGATGCCCACGCTCGTCCCCGTGACGATGCGATTCCGTTGGCGGCGAAGGACCGTGGTAGTAGCGCAAGACTGCACAGGTCCAGCCTCTTCATCACTTGACCGGCGGAATGTTTCACGACAACGCCCACGCCGGGCGTGGGTATAGCGGGATATATGTCGCTGCCCGATGGTTCTTGCACTGTACCGGCACATATATTCCTTCGTAAAGTATCCTGTCCCTATCATGATCCGTCGCCTGTTTTCCGCTTTTGCCGCCGCGCCGATCGATGCGCCGCGCGGGTTGGTGCCGGATGGACAGCGTATTTATGCGGTGGGGGACATTCATGGGCGGCTCGACCTGCTCGACGATCTGCTCGACCGGATCGCGGCGGATGAGCGCACCCGCCCGGTCAGCGCGGTCAGCCTCATCTTTCTGGGCGACCTGATCGATCGTGGCCCGCAGTCCGCACAGGTCGTGCAGCGCCTGCTGGACCTGTCGCGCGACCATGCAGGCGTGCGGTTCCTGATGGGCAATCATGAGGAAGTGTTCCTCAAGGCCTTAGCCGGGGAACAGGGCGCATTGTCCTTTTTCCTGCGGATCGGTGGCGATGCGACAATGCTGAGTTACGGCGTGGAGGAAGCGCAACTGGCCGGGGCCGATCCTGCCGCGCTGCACGCGCTGATGCAGGCGCATGTGCCGGCCGACCACGGCGCCTTTATCGAAAAGTTCGAGGATATGATCGTCATCGGCGACTATGCGTTCGTCCATGCCGGCGTCAGCCCGCGCGTGCCCTTCGCGCGACAATCGACAAGTGCGCTGCGCTGGGTGCGCGACGAATTTCTCAACCATGGCAAGGCGCTGGAAAAGATCGTCGTGCATGGCCATACGATCAGCGAAGATGTGGAACAGGCCATCCATCGCGTCGGCCTGGACACCGGCGCCTATGCCAGTGGACGATTGACCGCGATGGGCTTTGAAAGCGATGCGCGATGGGTGATCCAGACCGGCGCCTGATATTGCGCTGCGCACCAGTCGGTCTTATCTCGCCGTCATAATGCGCCTTTGAAACCAGCAAGGATATTCCATGACTGCTTCTGCCCGTACTGTCACCCGCCCGGTCGATCCGCTCTTTCTGGAACGTTGGTCGCCCCGCGCATTCGACGGAACGGCCGTAGCGCAGGAGGATCTGGACACGATGTTCGACGCCGCGCGATGGGCGGCGTCGGCCTTCAATTATCAGCCGTGGCGGTTTCTCTACGCCCATCGTGACGATGCCGACTGGTCGCGTTTTCTGGGTCTGCTCGCGCCGTTCAATCAGACATGGGTCGCCAATGCCGGGGTGATCGCCTTCGTCCTGTCCGACACGCTTATGGCTGCCCCCGGATCGCAGGACTTAAAACCGTCGCACAGCCATAGCTTCGACGCTGGCGCGGCCTGGGCGACGCTGGCGTTGCAGGCGACGCGGATGGGCTATCATTGCCACGCCATGACGGGCGTCGATTTCGACAAGGCGCGCGCGGAACTGGCCGTGCCGGAGCGGTTCCGTATCGAGACAGCGATTGCGATCGGGCGTCAGGGCGACAGGTCGGTCCTGCCCGAAACCCTTGCGGCGCGTGAAGCGCCCAGCGATCGCAAGCCGGTGGAAAGTTTCGCCCGTGCGGGCAATTTCATTGACTGACCCTTTTTGACCGGGCGCGCATGACGCGCCCGGTCAAGGCCCGATCAAGCGATGCTTGCGGCAGGCAGGGCATTTGAGGCAGAGTGTTGTCATGTCCCTTTCCACCATGATCACCGACAGTGATGTCGCCGCCGTCCTGAGCAACCCGCGGCTGCCCGACAATCCGATCGTCGAATGTAATAGCGCGTTCCTGACGCTGACCGGTTATAGCCGGGATGAGATTATCGGCCATAATTGCCGCTTCCTGGCCGGGCCGGATACCGACAATGCGCAGACCGACGCGATCCGCGCCAGCGTGCGGGAACGGCGACCTGCGTTGATCGAACTGCTCAACTATCGCAAGGACGGCACGCCTTTCCGCAACGCGGTGATGATCGCGCCGATTTTCGGAGACGATGGGGCGCTGGAATATTTCTTAGGGTCGCAGATGGCGGTGGCGGGACCGGAAACGCAGCGCGAATGCCGGGCGGCGGATGCGCGGGCGCGCATCGGCGCGCTGACTGCGCGGCAGCGCGCCGTGCTGGTCGCGATGGCATCGGGCAAGCTGAACAAGCAGATCGCCTGGGATCTGGGCCTGACCGAACGCACGGTCAAAATGCACCGCGCAGCGATGCTCAAGGCACTGAATGCGCGCAGCGGGGCGGAGGGCATCAGGCTGGCGATCGAGGCGGGTTACTGAATATAAAGGCGGACTACGGCGATCACGGGTCGCGAATTACTCTCCCTTGGAAGGGGAGATGGCTGGCCACAGGCCAGACGGAGAGCCAAGGCCGCGGCCCCTCACCATCCTCCCCATCGCTGCGCAACAGGCAGGATTCTGCTGTCAGCCCCGGCCCCGATAACCCGGCACATCCTGCGTGGGTAGCCACAGGTCGGCGGGCGGGGCGCCCGATTGCCAGAAGACGTCGATGGGTATGCCGCCACGCGGATACCAATAGCCGCCGATGCGCAGCCACACCGGCTTCATTTCGTCGAACAGGCGTTCGCCGATGCCGACGGTGCAATCCTCATGAAAGCCCGCATGATTGCGGAACGACCCCAGGAACAGCTTGAGCGACTTGGATTCCACGATCGTGTCGCCGGGCGCATAGTCGATCACCAGATGCGCGAA
This sequence comes from Sphingobium sp., assembly GCF_049304695.1. Taxonomy (GTDB): domain Bacteria; phylum Pseudomonadota; class Alphaproteobacteria; order Sphingomonadales; family Sphingomonadaceae; genus Sphingobium. The sequence continues at coordinate 53,789 of NZ_JBAQOK010000054.1, read as the reverse complement.
GTCGGGCTGGCCCGTGACCGGGCAGAGCGATGTAAATTCCGGCGCGGCGAAGCGCACCAGATACAGGCGACCGGGGCGCGGATTGGGGACATAATCCAGCACGGCGTCTTCGGGCCGGGCAGGCAGGGCGCTCGTCTGGCCCAGATGGAGGGGGGTATTGGGCGTATCGGTCATGACGCATCCCCTACGCGATTGCACGGGCCATGTCATCGTCCTGAACCATCGGCCCGGATTGTTCACTTGCAGTTCAGCCCGGCTTGTGCCTTTGCCCTTTGCATGGGGTATCATCGTTCGTCCGCTCTATTCACTGTCCTGTCGGCATTGCTGTCCGGCGCGGCTTCGCCCGCCTTTGCGCAGGATGCACAGCAGACGATCCCCGGTATCGCTCCGCCGGCGGCCAGCACGCCTTCGGCCAACCCCCGCCAGCAAGGTCCGGAACTGAATGTGTTCCGCGCGCCCGCAACCACGCCGGTCACGCCGCCCGTCGTCGCACTGCCCCCGGTCGTTACGCCCACTGTCGCGCCGACGCCTGTCCCTGCGCCGACGCAGCGGACCACGCCGCCCACGTCCACAGACGCACCCGCGCGCCGACCGGTCCCACGCCCGGCGACGAGGCCCACGCCGGAACCGCCGCGTGAGGATGCGCCCGCACAACCGACGAACAGCGCCCCCGCCGCGCCGCCCGTCGCTTCACCTGCGCCAGAACCGCAGACCGAACCGCAGGCCAAACCGGCCACCAACACCCTCGCCCCATCGGACGATGCGGCTCCGGCCCAATCCACACCCCTGGCGCAAGCTGACGAGACGCCCTGGCTCTGGATCGTTGGCGGCATATTGGCGCTCATCGCGCTGGCCGCCTTCTTCCTGACCCGCCGCCGTCGCGCCGAGACCATCGTTGACGAAGCCCCCGTTGTCGAAGCACCGGCTGCGTCCCCTCCACCGCCAGCCATGCCGCCCGTCGCCCCGCCACCCGCGCCCGAAGCCACACCACCGATCGCGCCCCAGCCCGAAGCCGCGCCAGCCGCCGACCGCCCATGGCTCGACATGGCGCTCGAAGTCACGCAGGCGCGCTATTCGTTGATGGGCCTGACCATCGGCTACACGCTCCACCTGCATAATCGCGGCGACCAGCCTGCGCGCGACGTATTGGTGCGCGGGGTCATCGGCAATGCGGGCGCGCAGCAGCAGGCCGTGCTGGACGCCTTTTTCACCGGGCAGGATGGCCTGCCACTCCATTCCGCTGCCGCCATCGAACCCGGCGAGACCCGGCACCTGAACGGCGAACTGCGCCTGTCGCCCGACCAGATCGTGCCGGTGGCGATGGGCCAGCGTAGCCTGATGATCCCGCTCGCTGCGTTCGACGCCGCCTATCGCTGGGGCGACGACGAACAAGCCCTGGGTCAGGGCCGCACCGGGCGCGCCTTCATCGCGGGGCAGGAGCAGGATCCGCCCGCCGATCGCCTTGCCCCGTTCCGCCTCGATCAGGGCGCGCGTCAATATCGCCGCGCTGCCGCTCGCGCCGTGGCGGAACTGCCGCCGACCTGACGCTGCGCTTGTCGAAGCCTCTTCCTTCCTTCAAAACGAACGCTTGGCGCAGATGGCAGGGGTTAGCATGACCATATTCGTTTCCACGCAATGGCTCGCAGGCGAACTGGGTCAGCACGACCTGCGCATTCTCGACGCCAGCCTGTTCCTGCCCGGCACCCCGCGCGATCCGCTTGGTGAATTTCAGGCAGGCCATATCCCCGGCGCGGCCTATCTGGACTTGCCCTCTCTCAACGATCCCGACGATCCGACGCCCGGCATGCTGCCCCCCGACGCACTGATGACGCAGCGCTGTCAGGCGCTCGGCCTAAACACCGACAGCCGGATCGTCGTCTATGACAACAGCCCCACGCACAGCGCCGCACGCGGATGGTGGATGATGCGCCTGTATGGCGTGGGTGCATCGGTCGCCATCCTCGACGGCGGCCTGCCGAAGTGGGTGGCGGAAGGACGCCCCACGCAATCAGGCATGCCCACGCCCGCCCCCGGCAATGCCATCGCTCGCCGCGCGCCGGGTCAGGTACGCGACAAGGCCGACCTGCGCACCAATCTCGACGCCCCCGCGCCGGAACAGGTGCTGGACGCGCGCGGCGCGGGACGCTTCACAGGTGAAGAGGCCGAACCGCGCCCCGGCATGGCATCGGGCCATATCCCCGGCTCGCTCAACCTGCCCTCCTCCGCGATGTTCGCGCCTGACCACAGCATGAAGTCGGGGGAGGAACTGCGCGCCCTGTTCGTCGATGCAGGCGTGGATTTCGACCGTCCGGTCATCACCACCTGCGGCAGCGGCGTCACTGCCGCCATCCTGCTGTCGGGGCTGGAATCGCTCGGCAAGACCGACGTCACCCTCTATGACGGCAGCTGGTCGGAATGGGGCATTGATCCCGCCACGCCCAAGGCGACGGGTCCGGCATGAACGATGGCGATGATCGCAAGCCGCTGACAAAGCTGGCGCAGGCTGGGCGTAAGAGCGAATGGACCGGTATGCCCGGCCAACCCGGCGCGATCGTCAGCCCGCCAGTGTGGCGCGCATCCACCATCCTCTATGACGATGTCGCCCATCTGCGCACAGCGGCAGGCAGCAGCACGCACGAGCGGCTGTTCTACGGGCGCAAGGGCACACCGACCGCCTGGTCGCTGGCCGATGCACTGACTGAAATGGAGCCGGGGGCGGAGGGGACGATGCTCTATCCGTCCGGCGTCGCGGCGATCGGCTGCGCGCTGATGGCGGTGCTGAAACCGGGCGATCGGCTGGCGATGGTGGACAGCGCCTATGATCCGACGCGCAATTTCTGCGAGCATGTGCTGCGCCCCTATGGGGTCGATACCGTCTATTACGACCCGTGCGACCTGTCGGCGATCGACCGGCTGTTGCAGGACGATATCCGCGCCATATTCATGGAAAGTCCCGGCAGCCTGACGTTCGAAGTGCAGGACGTGCCCGCCATCGCCGCCATGGCGCGGGCGCGCGGTATCGTCACGCTGATCGACAATACATGGGCTACCCCGCTCTATTTCCCGGCGCTGACCCATGGCGTCGAAATCTCGATCCTCGCCTGCACCAAATATATCGTTGGCCATAGCGACGTGATGATGGGGTCCGTCACCGCCACTTCCGACTGGTTCGGCAAGGTGCGCCAGACCGCCTATCTCTTCGGCCAGATGACCAGCCCGGACGATGCCTGGCTCGCCTCGCGCGGGTTGCGGACGCTGGGGGTGCGGTTGCATCAGCATCAGGACAGCGCATTGGCCATCGCCCGCTGGCTGGAGGCGCAACCCGGCGTCGCCCGCGTGCTCCACCCCGCCCTGCCCGCCTGCTCCGGTCATGATCTGTGGCGGCGCGATTTCACCGGCTCGACTGGCCTGTTCAGCTTCATCCTCGACGGCGGCGACGAAGCGGCGCGGGCCGCATTGATCGACGGGCTTGCCCATTTCGGCATCGGCTATAGCTGGGGCGGGTTCGAAAGCCTTGCCCTGCCCATTGATCCTGCCCGCTACCGCACCGCCACGACATGGGACGCGCCGGGACCAGCCATCCGCCTGCATATAGGGCTGGAGGATAGCGCCGACCTGATCGCCGATCTCGACGCGGGTCTTGCGCGATTCCGCGCCGCACGGGATGGCGCCTGACCCATGCCGGGTATCGCCACCCTGCTGGATCGCATCCCCGATCAGGGTGGCATCGTCCATCCGCTGCTGGCCTTCGCCCTCGCGCTGCTATTGCATCTGGCGGCGGCGGGCATCGCCCGTGTCCTTGCGCCCCGGCTTCAAGCCCATAGCACTATCCTTGGCGATTCCTTTCGCGTGCGCCTGCGCGCGATGCTGCGCTATGCCCTGTCCGCCCTGCTGATCGGCATCGCCGTTGCGTTTTGGCCCTATGTTTCGGTCGGTCATCTGGTGCTGGGCATCGGCCTTGGCCTGTCGGTCGCGCTGCTGGCGAGCCATGCCCTGCGCACGCTTGCCATTCCGCGCTGGGCGGTGCTGCCTCTCACCCTCCTGCTGTTCCTGTCCATCGTATCGAGCACCAGCGGCGGGCTGGCCCCCGTCGGCGCGATGCTCGATACGGTCGGCATTTCGCTGGGCAAGCGGCGCATCACCCTGCTCGGCCTGCTGTCGATCGCCGCCACCTGCGTCGCGCTGTTCGCGCTCGTCCGCCTCGCCAATCGCCTCATCAGCCGCTCGATCGGCCAGACGCAGGGCTTTGACCCCACGCAAAAGCTGCTGGCGCAGAAACTCGCCGCCATCGCGGTGATCGTCGCGGCCTTCTTCATCGGCGTCGATCTGCTCGGCATCGACCTCACCGCCTTTGCCGTCTTTTCCGGGGCGCTGGGGCTGGCGGTGGGTTTCGGCCTGCAAAAGACGTTCGGCAATCTGATCGCGGGCATCATCCTGCTGATGGACCGGTCGATCAAGCCGGGCGACGTCATCGTCGTGGGTGACAGCTTCGGCTGGGTGAACAAGATCGGCGTGCGCGCCGTCAGCGTCATTACCCGCGATGGCAAGGAGCATCTGATTCCCAACGAGAATCTGATGACGCAGGAAGTGGAGAACTGGTCCTATTCCGACCGCAACGTCCGCATCCGCATACCCATCGGCATATCGTTCGACGCGGACCTGCACCTGGCCCAACGCCTGATGTTGCAGGCCGCGACGGAAAGCCCGCGCGTGTTGCGCACGCCAGCGCCCAATGTGTGGCTGACGGGATTTGGCGAGAGCCGCGTCGATCATGACATATTGGTGTGGATCAGCGATCCCGAAGGCGGGGTGGGCAATGTAAAGTCCGACGTGCTGGGCCGCCTGTGGCTGTTGTTCCGCGACCATGGCATCGCCATTCCCTACCCCCAGCGCGTCGTCCACATGGCGCCCGCGCCGGACGCGGCGACCACGCCCTTTGGGGCATAAGTTTACAGGGTCGCGCCGGACGGCGGGAGCGCCTATATCGCCATCATGTCGCTGTTACTTCTCCTGCTGATCTTCCTTGCCACCGTCGCTGCGATGGAGGGGTTTGCCTATGTCATGCACCGCTGGGTCATGCATGGTCCCGGCTGGTTCCTGCACGCCAGTCACCACCGGGCGCGGCTGGGCTTCTGGGAAGCGAACGACCTGTATTTCGTGATCTTCGCCCTGCCGTCCATCCTGCTGCTGCTGGGCGGCGTGCAGTGGGGCTGGGGCGGATGGGCGACGGCGATGGGCGCGGGGATCGCTGCCTATGGCGCGATCTATCTGGGCTTCCACGACATCATCGTGCATCAGCGGGTCAAGAACCGCTATGTCGCCCGATCCCCCTATATGAAGCGCATCGTTCAGGCCCACCGGCTGCACCATGTCGTCGAAACGAAGGAAGGCACGGTCAGCTTCGGCTTTCTCGTTGCCCCCCGCCCGGAAGATTTGAAGCGGGAACTGGCTCGGCGGGGTCGCGCTGGGGTGAGGGCGGCGACGGGCGCGGTCAAGGATTGAGCGAAGCGGTTGTGATTTCCAGAGTGAGCACCACAGCTTTTGCGATATTGGACCTGGACCGTGCCAATAACATATTGATATAATGACTTTATTTCAGGTCTGCGTTGAATTTCCGCAGTTTTCTACTTCGTAAAATATGGGTTGGTTAGGCTTATGCCATCCGGCGATCGCTAACCTCCATCCGTTCGGGTTGCTATTTCGCTGGCCCTAGTTTGATTGTCTCAGTTCCCCAGCATAGGTCGGGGCCGAGTTCAGACGTTGGACCGAGATCCCGGCCCACGCCGGGTAACAAAGCCTGCCAAACCCTCACTCCACCGCATCCGGCAAGGCGCGCAGCGCCTCTGCCGACGCCGGATCGCGGACCAGCGCGTCCACTGGCGCCGCTTCCTCCAGTTCCTTCCCGCCCGTGTCGATATTGAGGTCGCGCAGCTTGCGGCCCGTCACCAGCACGCGGCTTTCGAAACTGCCCACGAAACTGTTATAATCGCCCACCGCGCCGTGCAGCCGGTTGCCCAGCTTCTTGAGCGATCCCGCCGCAGCGGCCAGCCGTTCGTAGAGTTGTTTGCCCAGTTCCGCGACTTCGCGCGACTGATCCTGCAACTTGGCCTGCCGCCACTGGCTGGCCAGCGTGCGGGCGAGCGGCAGGAAGGTCGCGGGGCCGCAGATGATGACCCGGTTTCTGGCGGCCCGTTCCCACAGGTCCATGTCCGCTTCCAGCGCGGCCGTGACGAAATTGTCGCCCGGTACATACATGATGACGAAATCTGGCGCTTTTTCGAACTGCTCCCAATAGGCCTTGCGCCCCAGCGCGTCGGCGTGGGTCCGCATGGATCGCGCATGGTCGGCCATGTGCGCGTCGCGCAGCGCGGGATCGACCTGATCCACGGCATTGAGATAGGCGACGAGCGAGCATTTGACGTCCACCACCATCTGCTGGTCGCCGGGCAGGTTGATGATGAAGTCGGGGCGCAGGCGGCCCTCGACCCCGTTCGCTTCCACCGCGACCGAGACTTCCTCGCTGAAATCGACATGGGCCGACAGGCCCGCTGCCTCGATCAGATTCTTGAACTGCTGTTCGCCCCAGCGCCCCCGCGTCTTGGGCGCGGCGCGCAGGGCGTTGACCAGCTTGGCGGTTTCGTCGCGCACCTGCCCCTGCCCCAGATGCACCTGCGCCACGGCTTCGCGCAGTTCGGCATAGCTGCCCACGCGATCCTTCTCGACCCGCTGCAATCCTTCTTCATAGCGTTTGAGGGTGGTTTCGACCGGGGACAGCAGCGTCTTGAGTTGCGCCTCGCTCTTTTCGTTCGCCTGCGCAAAACGCTGGTCGGCGCGGTCGAGGAAGGTCTTCTGCGCCTCGCCCAGCAATTTGCCGCCAATTTCGCTGAACTGCGCGGACAATTGCGCCTTGGCATCCTTGAGCGCGGCGATCTGCGCCTCGAACGCTTCGGCCCGCGCCTGCGTATCGGACTTGAGCGATGCTAGTTCGCGCAGAGCCGCCTCGCGCTCGGCCTGCATCGCCTCCATCCGCTGCGCCGCAGCCGCCTGCACAGCGTCGAGCCGCGCGATACCCGCGAGCCGTTCTGCATCAATGCGCGCGACCTGGGCCGCCGCCTGCGCGACGCGCTCCTTCTCCACCGCCAGTTCGGCGATCGCGCTGTTGCGCTGCACGCTCGCCGTCTCCAGCCGCGTGCTAAGATCGGCCTTTTCCGCGATCAACGGTCCCAGCGCCTTGCCCCGCAACAGCCAGCCAGCGGCCAGCCCGATAAGCAGCGCAACGAGGACGAAAAGGATCGGCAGGAAGTCCATATATACCCCTTATGGAACGAAAGGGGAACCTAGCGTGCTTGGTCGTCTGCCGCAACCATGCGTGCGCGAAAACCGGCCAGCCGTGCGATGGCCTCGTCCAGCGTCGCGTCGCTCTTGCAGAAACAGAGGCGCACCAGATGGTTGATCGACGGGACGGGGTAGAAGGCGGAAATGGGGATCGCCGCCACGCCCGCTTCCTCGATAATCTGTTCGCAAAAGGCGACGTCATCCATGGCGAAACCCGATGCGGTCAGGTCGATCGACAGGAACCATGTCGCCCCGCTGTCCAGCACAATATAGCCCGCCGCGCGCAATCCCCGCGCCAGCCGGTCGCGCGACGCCTGACACGCCGCGCGCTGGTCGGTGAACCATGTGTCGGGGAAATCCAGCCCCTGTGCCACCGCCCATTGCAGGTTGGGCGGCGTGGTGAAGGTCAGGAACTGATGCGCGCGTGCCAGCATCGTCGCGATGGGCGGGGCGGCGCACATCCAGCCGACCTTCCACCCGGTCACGGCGAAAATCTTGCCCGCCGACCCGATCTTGACGGTGCGATCGCGCATGCCGGGCATCGCCATCAGCGGGCGATGCGTCCCGCCGTCATAGGTCAGATGCTCCCACACCTCATCACAGATCGCGATCAGGTCGTGCGCGACGCAAAAGGCCGCGATCGTCGCCAGTTCGTCGCCGCGCATCACTGCGCCAGTCGGATTGACCGGATTGTTCATCAGCGCGAAGCGCGTGCGCGGTGACACGACCGCCTCCAGCGCCGCCCGGTCGATGCGCCATTCCGGCGGGGTCAGCGTCACGATTTTAGCGACGCCGCCCGCCCGCTCGACCAGCGGCAGATAGGCGTCGTAGAGCGGGGCGAGCAAGATGACTTCATCGCCCGGCTGGACCAGCGCCAGCAGGCTGGCGGCGATCGCTTCGGTCGCGCCGGACGTGACGATCACTTCGGCAGGCGTCAGGTTCAGCCCCTGATGCCGCGCATAATGATCCGCCACCGCACTGCGCAATTCGGGCAGGCCAGCCATCGGCGGATACTGGCTCGACCGGGTGAGCAGCGCGTCCGCCGCCACCTCCAGCATTGCGCGCGGCCCCGGCCCTTCGGGAAAACCCTGCCCCAGATTGATCGCACCTGCCTCCCGCGCGCGGGCCGACATATGTTCGAATATGGTGGTTGGCATGGTCCGGTAGACGGGGTGGCCCAGATCAGGGTGAGTCAGGCATGCCTCCTACTCGTGCGGCTGCTTGCGCAGCCGAGTAAAGCCGGCGAATGTCCCCCGGACATTCGCTCTCCGGCTTTACTCCCACTCGATCGTCCCCGGCGGTTTCGACGTATAGTCGTATACCACGCGGTTGATGCCCTTGACCTCGTTGATGATGCGGGTCGCCACGCGGCTGAGGAAGGCGGCGTCGAAGGGGTAGATGTCCGCCGTCATGCCGTCGGTCGATGTGACCGCGCGCACCGCGCATACGCTGTCATAGGTGCGGTGGTCGCCCATCACGCCGACGGTGCGGACGGGCAGCAGCACGGCGAACGCCTGCCAGATGGCGTCATACAATCCGGCGTTGCGGATTTCCTCCAGATAGACCGCGTCCGCCTTGCGCAATATGTCGCAGCGTTCCTTGGTCACTTCGCCGGGGATGCGGATGGCGAGGCCAGGGCCAGGGAAGGGATGACGGCCCACGAAGATTTCCGGCAGGCCCAGTTCCCGGCCCAGCACGCGCACTTCATCCTTGAACAGTTCGCGCAACGGCTCGACCAGTTGCATGTTCATGCGTTCGGGCAGGCCGCCGACATTGTGATGGCTCTTGATCGTGACGCTCGGCCCGCCGGTGAAGGACACGCTTTCGATGACGTCGGGATAGAGCGTCCCCTGCGCCAGATAGTCCGCACCGCCGATCTTCGCGGCTTCCTCCTCGAACACGGCGATGAATTCGCCGCCGATGAACTTGCGCTTCTTTTCCGGGTCGGTCAGCCCCGCGAGACCGCCAAGAAAGCGGTCTTCGGCGTTCACATGGACCAGTTTGATGCCATAATGTTCGCGGAACAGGGTGACGACCTGCTCCGCCTCACCCAGCCGCATCAGGCCATGATCGACGAACACACAGGTCAGTTGATCGCCGATCGCTTCGTGGATCAGGACCGCTGCCACCGCGCTGTCCACGCCGCCCGACAGGCCGCAGATGACGCGGCCCCCATTTGGACCAACGCCGACCTGCGCACGAATGTCGGCGATCTTGGCCGCGCGAAACTCCGCCATCGTCCAGTCGCCGGTCAGGCCGCAGACATGGCGCACGAAGTTGGACAGCAGTTTTGCGCCATCGGGCGTATGCACGACTTCGGGATGGAATTGCGTGGCATAGAAGCGCTTGGCCTCGTTCGCGGTCACGGCGTAGGGTGCGCCCTCGCTGGTCGCGACCACGTCGAAACCGGGGGCAAGCTGCGTCACCTTGTCGCCATGGCTCATCCACACCTGATGCCGCTCGCCCGGTTCCCACAGACCGTCGAACAGCGCGCAGCTTTGCTTCACCTCGATAAAGGCGCGGCCGAACTCGCCGCCCTCGCCACCCTCGACCGTGCCGCCCAGCTGCTGCATCATCGTCTGCTGACCATAGCAGATGCCCAGGATCGGCACGCCCGCGTCAAAGAAATTCTGCGGCGCGCGCGGGCTGTCGTCCCACATGACCGACGACGGCCCGCCCGACAGGATGATGCCCTTTGGCTGCATCCGCGCAAAGGCTTCGGCGGCCTTGTTGAAGGGGGCGATTTCGGAATAGACGCCCGCTTCGCGCACCCGGCGCGCGATCAGTTGCGTCACCTGACTGCCGAAATCCACGATGAGGATGGAATCCTGAATGGGCAGCGTCATGGAAATCGCCTTTAACGAAGGAAGGACAGGGATTCGCGCCCGGTTACTGTCCCGCCGCGCCCTTGTCCAGCGTGGGGTCCAGCGTGGGGTCCAGTAAAGCCCCGCGTGCGTCGCGTGCCGCCACCCATCCCAGCCACGCCGCCACCGCCAGCACGCCCGCCGCGATCAGGAACGCGCTGCCGGTCATGGGGAAGAAGGGGTGCGGCCCGACCGACGCGGAATAGACCGCGCCGAAGAACAGCGGCGAGATGATCCCGGCGATCGCGCCGACGCTGTTGTTGGCGCCCTGCAACTGGCCCTGTTCGCTTTCCGACACGCGCCGCGTCATCAGCGACTGGATCGTCGGCATCGCCAGCCCCCACAGCGCATTGGGCAGCATCGCGGCGACGAACAGCCACCCCGTCGGTGCCAGCCCCATCGACGCGACCCCGATCGCCCCGAACGTCAGGCCCAGCACCATCGTGCGCCCGTCGCCCAGCCGCTTGACCACTGGTCCCACCAGCAGGCCCTGCACCCCCATGTCGAGCAGCCCGATCATCGCCAGCAGCGTGCCGACCTGCCACGCGCCCCAGCCATAACGTTCCCCCGCATAGAGGACGAACACGGCCGAAAAGAGGTGATGGCCAAAATAGAGCAGGAAATTGACGACCGCCAAGCTCGACAGTTCCGGGTGGGATCGCAGCAGCGTCAGCGCCCCGAATGGATTGGCCCGCCGCCAGCTGAACGCCATCCGCCGCTCCACCGGCAGCGATTCGGGCAGCACGAACAGGCCATAGACGAACGCGACCCCCGACAATCCCGCCGCCGCCCAGAATGGCGCATGCAGCGACACTTCGCCCAGCACTCCGCCGATCAGCGGCCCGGCGACGAACCCGCCACTGAACGCTGCGCCGATCAGGCCGTAGCCGCGCGCCCGTCCCTCTGGCGGGGTGATGTCGGCCATATAGGCAAAAACCGACGTGAAGCTGGACGATGTCACCCCCGCCAATATCCGCCCCAGCGCCAGCCACCACAGATTGGGGGCCAGCGCCATCAGCACATAATCCAGCGCCAGCCCCGCGACCGACACCAATATCACTGGCCGCCGCCCGAACCGGTCGGACAGCGAACCGATAACCGGCGAACAGAGAAACTGCATCCCGGCCCACAGCGCAACGAACAGTCCGTTCCACAGCCCCGCCGCGCTGGTCGATCCCGACAATGTTTCGATCAATCTGGGCAGCACCGGGATGATGATGCCCATGGACATGACGTCCAGCCACGCCGTCACCAATATGAAGACGATCGCGGCGGTCCGGCGCGGGGAGGAAAGCAGGGGAGAAGCGGTCATCACGTTTCGCCTACCTGTCCCACCTGCGCGTGCCAAGCATGCATGTGACCATGCCTGATCCTGTTCCCTGGCCCTTCTCCCCGGCCCCAACCGTCAGCGTGCCGCCACGTCCCGGCTGAGGTACACCTGCGCCACCCGACCGTCCCGCATCGCGCAGGTGAAGCGCCGGGTCACGCCGCCTGTGTCGCGATAGGCGGCGCGGCTTTCCACCTGCCCGTCGATATTATAGCCGTCCGGCGTCGCGCGCGGCGCGTCCATATGGCGCACTTCGGCATAGCCGCCCGCTTCGCCCTGCGCTTCGTCCCGCGCTGCCACGGCGCAGGCGTCGGTCATCGCGTCGTCCCGCGAAGCCGTGGCGGCGACGTCGGAGAAATCCGCTTCATCGCGCACATCACTGCGCACGTCCGCGCCATATTCGGTCCCGACAGACGGCGGCGGCCCGTCATAGTCGCGCACATCGGCCGCGCGCGCCTGTTTGTCCTTCGCCACAGACGACGCCACGATCGCCACCGCGCCGACCAAAGCGGCAACGCCCACTGCATCGCCAAAGCCAAACCCGTCACCGCGACCGCGATGATGGTGACCCCAGCCGCCGCGATCATAGCCACGGTCATAACGCGGTCGCGCCTCTGCCGCGCTCACGCTGCCCAGCATCAGGCCCGCGCCCACCAGCGCCCCGGTCATCCAGCGTGTTTTGCCCGTCAAGCCGATCATCTTCGTCATCCTTCGTTCGATGTTCCGACCCTATCCCCATCCGGCTGTCGGGCGGCTGAACGCCTGTCCGGCGCAATGGGCATCATCATCCTTAATTTACCAAGCCTGACGAATGAAAATTTAACGCGCCCCGGCATAGTGAAGTGACAATATCCAGAGGGGGGTTTCCAATGAAGACAGCGATTCTGATCGCCATGATGGCACTGACGACGACGCCCGTGCAGGCGCAGAATATCTATCATTTCGGCGCGCCCGAACAGAGCGGCGGTCAGGGCGTCAAATATGTCTTTCCCGCTGGCACGCCACTGTCCATGCGCACCCTGACGCAGGTATCGACCAAGGATAACAAGCCGGGCGACCGCATCTATCTGGAAGTCGCCGAAAACGTCATGTTCCGCGATCAGATCGTCATCCCGGTCGGATCGCCCGTCACCGCGCAGGTCGCCGCGACGCAGCGCAATGGCCATTTCGGCAAGAAGGGCAAGATCGAGATCCGCCTGATCGAAGTCATGACGCCCCACGGCCCGGTTCGTCTGGCCGGCGCCACCCGCGACGAAGGCGTCAGCGGCACCGCCGCGTCGGTCGCCACCATGCTGCTGGTCTCACCGCTCGGCTTCCTGATCCACGGCACCAGCGCCATGGTCCCGGCTGGCACGGTCGTGAACGGCCAGCTCGACGCCGATCTCAAATTCCGCTGGTTCCCGCAGGATCACGTCGCCCAACAGTCGAGCCAGTATCAGGTCGCCACTGCATCGAGCGCGAGCGCACAGCCGAACTGAACGCGCTTTCCAGTCGGGCGGGCTTTATCCGCCCACCCCCGTAATTTAAGGGGGGCGTGCCCCTACTCCCCCATCTTCCGCAGCTTCAATCCCGTAAAGCGCGCCAGAAAGGCGTAGCTGTCGGCATATTCGTCGATCATCTTGTCCACCGGCTTGCCCGCGCCATGGCCCGCGCGGCTGTCGACCCGCAATAATCGCGGCTTGTCGCCCAGGTCGGCGGCCTGCAACGCGGCGGCATATTTGAAGCTGTGCGCGGGGACCACCCGGTCGTCCGTGTCCGCTGTCGTCACCAATATCGCGGGATAATCGCGCCCGCCCAATATATTATGATAGGGCGAATAGGCGTAGAGCAGCGGAAAATCCTCCCGCTTTCCCGGCGATCCATAATCGTCCACCCAATATCGCCCGGCGGTGAAGCGGTCGAAGCGCAGCATGTCCATCACCCCCACGGCGGGCAGCGCGGCGGCGAACAGGTCGGGCCGCTGGTTCACGACCGCGCCGACCAGCAGCCCGCCATTGGACCGCCCCTCGATCGCCAGCCCGTCGGCGGTGGTATAGCCATTGGCTTTGAGAAACTCGCCCGCCGCGATGAAATCGTCGAACACATTCTGCTTGTTCGCGCCGCGCCCGGCCTCATGCCACGCCTTGCCGAACTCGCCGCCGCCGCGCAGATTGGCGATGGCATAGACGCCCCCCTGTTCCAGCCACGCCATCCGCGTCGCCGCATAGCCCGGCGTCAGGCTGATGTTGAACCCGCCATAGCCATAGAGGATGGTCGGCGCAGCCTGCGCTTTGTCCGCAAGCACCCTTTTTCGGATGATGGTGATGGGGATCATCGTCCCGTCCTTCGACGGATAGAGCCGCTGCTCCACCCCGAAATCCTGCGGATCGAAGGGCAGGTCGGGCTGCGCGAACAGGGCATATTGCAACGTCGCCGTGTCGAAGCGGTAGATGCTGGCCGGGGTCACGAAGCCGGAAAAGCTGAAAAATGTTTCCGGGTCGCCATCGCGCCCGCCAAAGCCCGCCGCCGTGCCCATGCCCGGCAACGGCACGTCGGCGACTTTGCGCCCATCCAGTTCAGTGAGTTCGGCGACCGTCTGCGCTTCCGCCATATAGGCCAGGATCATGCGGTTGCCGACCAGCGACCCGCCCGCCAGCGTGTCGGCGCGTTCGGCCACGATCTCCTTCGGACCACGCCGGGGCTGCGCGGCGTCGAGCGTCACGACACGCAGATGCGCGGCATGATCGTCGGTGATGAAATAGAGCGTCGATCCCCGGCTGCCGATCATGCGCCAGTCCTTCGATGGTCCCTTGACCAGCAGGCGCGGCACCGGCGGCCTGCCGTCCAGCGCGGCGACATGCAGTTCGCGGCGCGGGTCTATCCCCGCAAAGGAACTGATGAGCAGCCATTGGCCGTCGCTCGTCACCTGCGCCTGATGGCTCAGCCCCGGCTTGTCGGGCGTGGCATAGATCAGCGCGTCCTGCGCCTGAGCCGTGCCGATGCGGTGGTAGAAAAGCTGTTGCGCATCACTGGACGATCGAAACGCCTCGCCCGGTGCGGGCGCGGCGAAACGGGAGTAGAAAAACCCCTCGCCCCGCCCGTCCCACGCGATCTGCGAGAATTTGACCCACTCGACCCGCTCCTCCAGCCGCTTGCCGCTCTCGACCTCCAGCACGCGCAGGGTGCGCCAGTCGCTCCCGGCCTCCTGCACGGCATAGGCCAGATATCGGCCATCGGGCGACGGCGCCCATTCCGCCAGTGCGCTCGCCCCGTCCTTCGCCCAGTCATTGGGGTCGAGCAGCAGACGCTGCGGCCCGTGCAGCCCCTCGCGCACATAAAGCGGCGTCTGGTTCTCCAGCCCCTTGTTATAACCGTAGAAATAGCGGCCGCCCGCCTTGCGCGGCACAGTGAAGCGACCATGCGACAGCAATGCGCGCATCCGGTCCTTGAGGATGTCGAGTCCCGGCAGTGCGTCGATATAGCCGCGCGTCAGCCGGTTCTCCGCCTCCACCCAGTCGCGCACGGCAGGGTCAGTGCCTGCGTCATTTTCCAGCCAGCGATAGGGATCGGCGACCTTGACCCCGAAATGATCCTCGATCAGGTCGAGCCGCCGGGCGGCGGGATAGCGCAGATCGGCCCCGCGCCCGCCCGATGGCGCCTCGCGCGCAGCCGTCGTCGCAGCGGCACGGATCGCCACGCCGGGCGCAACAGCATCGCGCGCATGTGCAATGGCCACCGCTACGTCGTTCCGCGCTTTCAATGGCGCAGCGCCTGCCACCCCGGTCCATGCGGACCAGCCCAGAACCAGCAACCCAGCCGCCAGGAGGCGGGCCGACCCAGACCATGCCCGTGTCATCCGGGCCGGGCGAAACAGCGCGCGCATCCTCTTGGGCTTCTCTTTTTTGACAGACAGACAAACAAACAGGCCGTGGTTCCTAAAGAACCACGGCCTGTCGGTAAAGCGTTCCATCCGCTCGGGCGAGCGGACCGGACGAAGCGATTATGCCGCTTCGTCTTCGTATTCGTCGGCACTCTGTACCGGGCCGCTGTCCTGACCCTTGGCGCTGACGTCGCGATCGACCAGTTCGATGATCGCCATCGGCGCGGCGTCCGACGCACGCATACCGGCCTTGATCACGCGGGTGTAACCACCGTTGCGGTCCTTGTAGCGTTCGGCCAGCGTCTCGAACAGCTTGACCAGCTGCGCATCGTCCTTGAGCCGCGCGTCGGCCAGACGACGGTTCGACAGGCCGCCCTTCTTGGCCAGCGTGATCAGCTTTTCGACGTAAGGACGCAGTTCCTTCGCCTTGGGCGTGGTCGTCTGGATCTGCTCATGCTTGATGAGCGAAGCGGCCAGATTGCGAAGCAGCGCGGTACGGTGACCGGTGGCGCGCTGCAGCTTACGTTGACCCATTCTATGACGCATGTTCTCATCCTTGTTCGTTAAAGGCCCGTTTCAGGTAGCCCAGACCAGGCGGTTTTTACGGGACCGCCCATGTAACCCCATTCCTCCCCATAAATGGGGAGGATTGTCCTTAACCCAGCAGCTCCTGTTCGAGCTTCTTGGCCATTTCTTCGATATTCTCAGGCGGCCATCCGGGGATGTCCATGCCCAGACGCAGACCCATGGACGACAACACTTCCTTGATTTCGTTCAGCGACTTGCGGCCGAAATTGGGGGTGCGCAGCATCTCGGCTTCGGTCTTCTGGACCAGATCGCCGATATAGATGATGTTGTCGTTCTTGAGGCAGTTGGCAGACCGGACCGACAGTTCCAGTTCGTCCACCTTCTTGAGAAGATAGCGGTTGATCTGGTTGGTGTCGCTCTCGCCTTCCGACGCGGAAGCGACCGCATGGCCACCCTGCGACGGTGCGGCGGTGGGCAGCGCGTCCTCGAAATGCACGAACAGCTGAAGCTGGTCCTGCAAAATGCGCGCAGCATAGGCGATCGCATCTTCGGGCGTCACCGTACCGTCGGTTTCGAGCGTCAGGCTCAGCTTGTCATAGTCCAGTTCCTGGCCGACGCGGGTGTTGTCCACCTTGTACGCGACCTGACGAACCGGCGAATAGAGCGCATCGACCGGGATCAGGCCGATCGGCGCATCCGCCGGACGGTTGGCAACGGCGGGGACATAGCCCTTGCCGATGTCAGCCGTCAGTTCCATGTTCAGCGTCGCGCCCTGATCCAGATGGCAGATGATGAGTTCGGGGTTCATCACCTCGATGTCACCAACGACGCTGATGTCGCCTGCCTTGACCACGGCCGGGCCGGTGGCGGAAAGCTGAAGCCGCTTGGGACCATCGCCTTCCATCCGCAATGCGACCTGCTTGATGTTGAGGACGATGTCCGTCACATCTTCGCGGACGCCCGCGAGCGAGGAAAATTCATGCAGGACGTTCTCGATCTTGATCGAGGTGACCGCCGCGCCCTGAAGCGAGGAAAGAAGAACCCGACGCAACGCATTGCCCAAGGTCAGGCCAAAACCGCGCTCAAGCGGCTCGGCGACGAAGGTCGCCTTGCGCTTGCCATCGCTGGTCGGCTTGATCTCAAGCGTGTTGGGCTTCTTCAATTCCTGCCAGTTCTTCATGTTGACAGTCATGTACTTCCCCTGGGGATGTGGCCGAAACGCTTATCATCCTGGACCCGACAGGACGTTGCGACCGATGCAGATGGGTAACGGGCGGCGCGTCCGCCACCCGCCTAACGCAGTGTCGCCGGTTTAGACGCGGCGACGCTTGGACGGACGAACGCCGTTGTGCGGAATAGGCGTTACGTCACGGATCGATGTGATGTGGAAACCCACCGACTGCAAGGCGCGCAGAGCCGATTCACGACCCGAACCCGGACCCTTGACTTCGACTTCCAGCGTGCGGACGCCATGTTCGGCGGCCTTGCGGCCAGCGTCTTCGGCACATACCTGAGCGGCATATGGCGTCGATTTGCGGCTGCCCTTGAAGCCCATCATGCCGGCCGAGGACCACGAAATCGCGTTGCCCTGAGCGTCGGTTATGGTCACCATCGTGTTGTTGAAGCTGGCATTGACGTGCGCGACGCCGGCCGAGATGTTCTTGCGTTCGCGGCGTTTGATACGCTGTGGTTCGCGTGCCATGTTGCTCTATCCTACTGAAACTTTGTTGTGCTGAAGGCGTCTTCCGTGCGGAGAACGGCCTCCTGCGGAGAAGAAGACGAAACGGTCCCTTAAGGACTGCCTCTTATTTCTTCTTGCCCGCAATCGCCTTGGCCTTGCCCTTGCGGGTGCGCGCATTGGTGTGCGTGCGCTGGCCACGAACCGGCAGACCCTTACGGTGACGCAGGCCGCGATAGCAGGCCAGATCCATCAGGCGCTTGATGTTCATCGCGGTGTCGCGACGCAGATCGCCTTCGACCGTCAGGTCGGCGTCGATCGTTTCGCGGATCTGGAGCACTTCGGCGTCCGAAAGATCCTGCACGCGACGGCTGTGGTCGATACCCAGCTTGGTGGCGATGTCGGCGGCCGTCTTGCGACCGATGCCGTGAATGTAGGTGAGCGCAATGATAACGCGCTTGTTGGTCGGGATATTTACACCCGCGATACGTGCCATGGTCTTAAAATCTCCTGCTCCACGGGGCGATTGGCGTCACCCCATCTCAAAGCGTCAGGGCCGAAACCCCTGGCAAGGGGCGGCGGCCGAATCTACACCCCCGGACGCAAAAAAGACGGTCAGTGCATGAAGCACTGCCGCTGATCCAGCGTGTCGGGATGTCCGCGCCTACCGATTCGGGGGCGGAATGTCAACATCGCGCGCCAACTCTCCCGTCGCGAACCCGCGACCACTCGCCCCGCCCATGCCGGGTTTCCAATGCGGTACTCACCCCGACCGGTCAAGCGCCCTGCCCCCGCCGCCGCTCCGCCTGACCTTTTCCGGTTGAGCCATGGCCCGCGCTTGGGCATGAAGGTGAGATGCGCCTTTCCCATCCCCGCCTTTCCGTCCTGTCCATCCTGCTGCTGACCGGCGCATGCGTGGCACCGTCCCAGCGCCCGCCCGCCGCCAGCCACGCGCCGCGCCCAACCCACAGGCCTGCGCCTGCACCCGCCCCCGTGCAGCCCGCCACCCCCGCGCCGACGGCGACCGAATGGCAATATCGCCCGGTCGCCCCCGGCATCTGGACATACCGCGCCGACGACACTGCCACGATCGCCCGGTTCGGCCCGACCGCCGCCGACACACGCCTGTCGTTGCGCTGCGACAGGGCGACCCGCCGCGTCACCCTGTCGCGCGCCGGGTCTGGCCAGGGACCAATCGTCCTGCGCACCAGCTTTGGCGCGACCAGTTGGCCCGCCACATCGTCACCGACCCCCACGCCGCACGTCATGGCCATCCGCGCCGCATCCGATACGGTGCTGGACCAGATCGCCTACAGCCGGGGCAAATTTGCCGTCGAAGCCCCCGGCCTCGACGCGCTGATCGTCCCGGCCTGGCCCGAAGTCGCCCGTGTTGTGGAGGATTGCCGCGCCTGAAAACCTGCCCTGCAGGTCCAGCGAACATAGCGGCACATCGGACCGAAAAATCGCGGACGGACAAGTATGATTCCAAAAAAGATTTTTACAAGTCTTGATCATATCGCCCGACTGATTCACATTCATCCCGTGGCCGCACGAAGCGAAAGCGAAAAAGCGGTCATACGGCTTTTCAACTTAGCGAAAGGAGGTGATCCGATGTCTCATGGTTCAGCAATGGGGTCGGTCAAGTCCACTCGGGAAACGCGCCGCTGAGCGACGCCTCGCCGTCGATCCTTCACCGCTTCGGAACATATTGAGCGCCGACATACAGGCCGTTCCGATCCGGCACAGGATAGCGCGACATATCGTTTCCCTCTGGGCGGCACTTCCGGCCGCTGACCATGCACATGATGGGTCGTCGGGTGCTTGTCGCCTGACGGCCCCTCTCATGCTTGTGTGTATAGATTGGCGGGCCTGTTCAACGCAGGTCCGCCTTTTGTCGTTGGGGCGGGTTTAAGCATCCCCTGTATCCGCGCAGTCGGCAACCTTGTGTCGTTCGGGCCAGGTTAAGCAACCCGTGTTCCCGCGAAGGCGGGAACCCAGTCCCACGCCATCGTCTAGGCTCCCGCCCACGCGGGAGCACGGCAAGGGGAGGCCAACGCATACCGGCCTCACGCCAAACCCGCCACAAATCGCTCCACGGCACAGCGCCCCCGGCCCCGCCCGCGCCCCATCGACGCAAAGCCAGCCCCGCCAGCCCTCCGCCGCATCCAATCCGGCCCACCGCAGCGCCCGACACCCCCGACACCCCCGGCATCACACTGCGTCCAAAGCCATCCTCATCGGGCAAGTCATCCGGCGCCGACGCCACCCCGCAGCATCGCTCGCCCTCGCCCGCACTTTCAACACCACGCAACCGCCCCGCGATTGCGCTTCCGACACCGCATCCTAACGCTCCACCCCCTTCGCCTTCCCCCACGCCCGCGCGGCGGTATAGCCCAGATAGCCCGTGCCAAAGAGCGCATAGAGCGGCTCCGGCAAGGCATTGAGGTAAGCCCGCATCCCAGCGATGATCGCCCCCGCGACATCGGGCCGCACGCCCGCGACCAGCCCCATCGGGATCGACCAAAGCAGCAGCGCATACATCACATAGAGAAAGGTCGGCCGCGCCCGCATCGCCCAGCGATCCGGCACTTCGTCATCAGCCCCCTCGTCCCTCATCGCGCATCCTGCCCGATCCGGTTGGCCAGCCAGCCATAGAGAAACGCTTCGTTCGCCGGTCGGCTTTCGGCCAGCGCGACATAGCGTTCCCCCTGCATCGCCTCGATCGCCTTGAGCAGCACCGCATCACCGCCCTTGCCCCGAACCGCGCGATAGGCCCGCAACGCTGCCAGCGTCCGCGCACCCACCGCTCGGTCGACCACGATATCGGGATAATCCTGCTGGTTGCGATTGAGCGCGTTGAGCGCCCGCTGGAGAAAGCCGGTCGCCACCCCCGTCCCCATATTCACCGCCGTATCGAACATTTCCGCCGCCAGCGCCCCGCTGATCTCGGCCACCAGCGCATAGCCCGGCTGGTCCCAATAGAGCCGCCGATAAATCGCCACCGCCCGCGCCCGCGGCAACCGCGCCATGTCCCCCGCATAACCATTGGCCCGCGCGACCGCCTCGGTAATGCCCCAGTTGGTCGGCCCACCCCGATCCGCTGGATGACGACTATAGCCCCCCTCCCGCGCAATCACCTCATCGATCAGTGTCGTAATGTCCATATCCCGCCTCCTCGTCACTCAAGAGGCAGGGTATTTATCCCATATGGTTCGTTGTAGGACAGGGGAAATTAATTTCCTTCTCGATTTGCCGAGGATATGAAGGCTCACTTTCCATGATTTTTTAACGGAAATAGCGTCTGCGCGAAGGCTTACCCTGTTTACGAGCCGTCGAACGGACACATCTCGCCAATATTCTTATAAGCATTTTTCGCTATCCCCTTACATGCCGGGCAGAGCGACTTGCTTGGGCGCAGGTAAGTGTTGTTCTACACGCACAATGACATATTCGGTTCGGAGACCGCTAGGACTTAGCCATTGATCCATTCGGACCATGCAAACCAAATAGTCTTCCTTGGCGAACGAGACGTCAGACGCATCGACCCTAGCCCAAAAATCTTCGTCCTCAATCTCAGCTTGGATAGTTTGCGCCCCATTTGACAATCGCCATTTGCGGCCCCGATCGAAGAATAGCCGCTTAATTTGATAGGTAGCACGGAAGGTAGATGACGAGCTTGGTTCTGCGCCAGAAGCCGCGACAAAGGCCGGTGCTTCAATGGATATGATACGCTCAGCCGCAACTCCAAGTTGGTTCTCAAACCGAATTTCTTCGAGACCATCGTCACGCAGCGGCTCAGTGAACTTCTCAAGTGGTTGGCGAATGGATGGATCGTCAACAAGCCGAGCAACGGTCGTATTAACGTCCAGTTGCTCACCATCCTCGACTATAAGGGTCGTATTTCCATTTTCCAAAATAATTTGGCGAGCCACACGTCTACCATGCAACCATCGAACAACTTGGATGACGCCCTTGCCGCCGATAATAGCGGTATCTTTTACATTGAACCCGAGCAAACCAAGTATTGCTAAGGTGCCAGCGCCTTCCGGCGTCAACGCCCACGCAAGTGCGGCGTCTTTAAGGCCATCAATCCAATGGACGGCAATGCCGACGTCAAAGCTACCGCGCCTTACGTCCGACTTGACCCGAACCTTGACCCGCCCCGCCTCACCAGTCCTGATTGCGTCAGCATTTTCGATCAATTTGCCAAGAGCGAGAAGCGACGACGCAAGTTGGGACACGTCCATCTCGCCATCTTCGACAGCAGGCCCATCATATACAACGCGGAAGTGATCACCTGACATTAGCATTTCCTACCGGGTGCGAACCTTCATGTTCGGATTCTGTCAGCGTTATAACTAATAGTCACTACAGAATGCCATTGAAGGCAGCTTTAGTCAGCCTCCAGACCACAATTGAGACATCGGAGCACAAAAGTAGACAGGCAGCTTCCGCCGCCCGCTAAAACCATCGCTGCTGAATATCGCCTCCCGCACTTGCGCTTGGGAGATTTTCGGGCGTCCGTCCCCCGGACGGCCGTCTTTCCGAAAATCTTGGTCGGGACGAGAGGATTCGAACCTCCGACCCCCACACCCCCAGTGTGATGCGCTACCAGGCTGCGCTACGTCCCGACCGAGGGGCGGCCAATAGAGGCACATTCCCTAAGTTGCAAGACATTCGATGCGCCTCTTTTCACGCACCAGTTCCCCCGCCCGCCCCAATCCCTAATCATGTTGCCTCCGCGCCCTTATCTGTGTTAGCCGCCCGCCCTTGATCCGTGGACGCCCTGTGGCGCTCTGCGGCCGGTCAATCTCAGGCGAAAGTCCAACCATGTTCATTACCCCAGCCCTAGCCCAGACTGCGGGCGGGCAAGCCGCAGGCGCCGGAATATTGGTGCAGATGGCACCTCTGGTCCTGATCTTCGTCGTCTTCTATTTCCTGCTCATCCGTCCGCAGCAAAAGAAGATGAAAGAGCATAAGACCAAGATCGAATCCGTAAAAAAGGGGGATCAGGTCGTCACCGGCGGCGGTCTGGTGGGTAAGGTCGTGCGCGTCGACGACATCTATGCCGACATCGAACTAGCGCCGGGCATGAAGGTGAAGGCGGTCAAATCGACCCTGGCCGACGTCATCGACCCCGCCACCGCCAAGCCCGCGAACGACTGAGTCCCGCCATGCTGAACTTCTCGCGCTGGGCGGTCTTTGCGATCATCCTGCCACTGGCGATCGGCATATTGTGCGCCATCCCCAGCTTCCTGCCCGACGCGACCGTGGCGCGCCTGCCCAGCTTCATGCAGACGCGCGTCAACCTTGGCCTCGACCTGTCGGGCGGCAGCCATCTGCTGCTCGAAGCATCGACGCAGGACGTCGCCAGGCAGCGGCTGGTCAATATGGAAGACCAGATCCGCACCGAACTGCGCCGGGGCGACCCGCGCATCGCGATCGGCGACATTTCCAGCCGCGACAGCAAATTGAGCTTCATGGTCCGCAACCCCGCGCAGGTGGACGCCGCCGTCGAACGCATCCGCCCGCTGACGCAGGGTGCGGGCCTGACCGGCCAGCGCGACTTCAATGTGGAGGTGGTCAACAGCTCCACCATCGTCATCACGCCGACCGAAGCGGGCATCGCCGCAGCGGTCAAGAGCGCGATGGAAGTCGCCACCGAAGTCATCCGCAAGCGGATCGACGAAATGGGCACGCGCGAACCGACCATTCAGCAGCAGGGCGACAACCGCATCGTCGTGCAGGTGCCGGGCCTGCAAAACCCTAAGGCTTTGAAGGACTTACTGGGTCAGACCGCCAAGCTGGAGTTCAAGCTGGTCGATACCAGCGCCAACCCGTCCGAAGTCGCGCAGGGTCGCGCCCCGGTGGGCAGCGAAGTGCTGCCTTACCCCAACAACCCGTCGGGCGTACCGATGATCGCGGTCAAGCGTCAGGTGATGGTGTCGGGTGAAGATCTGACCGACGCGACTCAGGGTTACGACCAGAGCAATCAGGCGATCGTCAACATCCGCTTCAACGGATCGGGTGGCCGCAAGTTCGGGCAGGTGACGTCGCAGAACGTCAACCGCCCCTTCGCCATCATCCTGGACGGGAAGGTGCTGTCCGCGCCCAACATCAACGAACCGATCCTGGGCGGCAGCGCGCAGGTCAGCGGCAGCTTCACCGTCGAAAGCGCCAACCAACTGGCCATCGCCCTGCGTTCGGGCAAATTACCCGTGGCGCTCACTGTGGTGGAAGAACGTACCGTCGGGCCGGGCCTTGGCGCGGATTCGATCCGTGCGGGCCTGATCGCGTCGGTCGTCGCGGTCGTCGCGGTCGCCGCCTTCATGTTCGTCAGCTATGGCCGCTTTGGCATGTACGCCAACCTTGCCGTCGCCATCAACGTGGCGGTCATTCTGGGCGTGATGGGCATCCTTGGCGCCACGCTGACGCTGCCGGGCATCGCCGGTTTCGTATTGACCATCGGCACGGCGGTCGACGCCAACGTGCTGATCTACGAACGCATCCGCGAGGAACGGCGACGCGGGCGCAACGTCGTCCAGGCGATCGAACATGGCTATAAGGAAGCCAGCCGGACGATCTTCGAAGCGAACGTGACCCACGCCATCGCTGGCGGCATCATGCTCGCGCTCGGCTCCGGCCCGGTCAAGGGCTTTGCCATCGTGCTGCTGATCGGCATTGCGACCAGCGTGTTCACTGCCGTCACCTTCACCCGCATGGTCGTCGCGAACTGGGTGCGCCGCACCCGTCCGACCGACATTCATATTTAACAGGGGCGGGAGGACACACCCATGAAACTCTTGAAGCTCGTCCCCGACAACACCAACATCGGCTTCGTTGCGGTGCGTAAATGGGCCTTTGCGCTCACTGCGCTGTTGACCGTGCTGGCCATCGGCGCAACCGCCCATAGGGGCCTCAATCTGGGCGTCGATTTCGTCGGTGGCCTGATGATCGAGGCGAAATTCCCGCAGGCGGTCGAAACCGACAAGGTCCGCGCGACCATCGGCACGCTGGGCGTGGGCGAAAGCTCGCTGCAACAGTTTGGCGACCCCAGGACGGTGCAGATTCGCCTGCCCCTGCCCGAACAGGGCGGCGCTGGCGCGGCCAATGCGGTGGTGGAAAAAACACGCGCGGCGATGAACGCGCAATTCCCCGGCGTCACCTTTTCGCGCTACGACACGGTGTCGGGCAAGGTGTCGGGCGAACTGATCCAGAACGGCGTGCTGGCAGTCGTGCTGGCGATCCTGGGCATCGCGGTGTTCAGCTGGTTCCGTTACGAATGGCAGTTCGGCGTATCGACCTTCGTCGCGATCGTCCATGACGTGCTGATGACGCTGGGCTTCTTCGCGATTACCCAGCTGGAATTCGACCTCAACATCATTGCCGCCGTGCTGACCATCGTGGGCTATTCGATCAACGACAAGATGGTGATCGATGACCGCATCCGCGAAAATATGCGCAAATATCGCAAGATGGACATGAAGTCGCTGATCGACCTGTCGGTCAACGAAACCCTGCCCCGCACGGTCATGACATCGGTCACGATCCTGCTGGCGCTGGGCGCGCTGCTGCTGCTGGGCGGCCATGTGCTGCGCGGCTTCACCGCCGCCATGATGCTGGGCATTATCGTGGGCACCTATTCGTCGGTCTATGTGTCGTCCTCGCTACTGATCTCGCTGGGCCTTACCCCCCAGACGTCGGAAAAGAAGGCGTCCAAACCCAACATCGCGTCGCAGGCGGAGCGCGTGGGACCGCGCGACAATGGGGCGAAACCCTGACCGAGGGCAAACGCACTGGTATCGAACTGCGCCGTGACGATAGCGGTCAGGGACCGATTGTCACGGGCTTTCAGGGGCGCGGCTTCCGGGTGCGGGATGACGTTTTCCCCGACGGCCTGTTGCTCAGCCCCGTCCGCGCGCTGGCATGGACCGACGCGCCGACGATCGACGCGCTGACGCCGCAATCGTTGGGCGACCTGCTCGACGCCACCCCGACGCCCGAATTTCTGCTGCTCGGCACCGGTGCGGGTCTGCGCCAGCCGCCCCGGCCCTTCGTCCGGGCGCTTGAACAGCGCGGCATCGGCGTCGAAGCGATGGACAGCCGCGCCGCTGCCCGCGCCTGGGGCGTATTGCGCGCCGAAGAACGATGGATCGTCGCCGCACTGCTGCCGCTCTAAGGCTTGCTTTGTCGGCATCACTGCCGTAATGATCCGCCCGTCATCTGGGGAGTAGCCCACCGTTTCGCGTGCAGCGAGCGGACCATATGTCAACATATTTGGCCGAGAGGTCATGGCATATGGGGCGCGGACATGTCCGCGTCGGTCGAGACCAATGGCATCGGCTCTTCATGCCCGGCCGGGCGGGAGGAGGCGGTGGCATTGCGTCATTTCACTCCGCCCGGCCCCGGATAAATCCATGGAAGCTCTCCTTACATCCGCCTCGCTCGTCGCCCTCGCCGAAATGGGCGACAAGACGCAATTGCTGGCCATGCTGCTCGCCACCCGCTTTCGCCGCCCCGTGCCTATCATCTTCGGCATCCTGTTCGCGACGCTCGCCAATCACTTCCTCGCCGCCCTGCTTGGCCATTCGATCGCGGGCGTGCTGACGCAACCATGGTTCCGCTATGCCGTCGCGCTGGGCTTCATCGCCATGGCCGCCTGGACGCTGGTGCCCGACAAGTTTGACGAGAATGAACCGCTCAAGGCGCCATCGGGTGCGGGCGTGTTCGTCACCACGCTGGTCGCCTTTTTCCTGGTCGAAATGGGCGACAAGACTCAGGTCGCGACCATCGCGCTGGGCGCACGCTTCGACAATCTGCTGGCCGTCACGGCGGGCACGACGCTGGGCATGATGGTCGCCAATGTGCCAGCCGTGCTGTTTGGCGAAGCCCTGTCCAGGAAGGTGCCGATGCGCGCGTTGCAGATCGTCGCCGCGCTGCTGTTCCTGGGCCTTGGCCTGTGGATGATCGCAAGCCTGCAGGGCTGGGTCGGCTAAGCGATCCTGCCGCTAAGCAGTTGTCAGCGCCGCGCGGCTGGGGCAAGGGGAAGGCCAAGAGTCTTCCCCTTTTCTGACAGACATGGGACATGTGATGAAGGACAGTCTGGTTACGGTGTTCGGCGGCGGCGGCTTCGTGGGCCGTCAGGTCGCGCAGGCTTTGCTCGAACGCGGCGCGCGGGTGCGCATCGCACAGCGCGATCCATCGACAGCGGTACGGGTCAAGCCGCTCGGCGGCCTGGGGCAGGTGCAGTTCATCGCCGCCGACATCGGCAAACCGCAAAGTGTAGCGCGGGCGGTGGCCGACGCGGACATCGTCATCAATCTGGTCGGTATATTGAGCGGCGATTTCGATGCCGTGCATCATCGCGGCGCGGCCAATGTCGCCAAGGCTGCGGCGGATGCTGGCGCGCGGGCGTTAGTCCATATGTCCGCGATCGGCGCGGAC
The DNA here is from genome assembly GCF_049304695.1 of Sphingobium sp. Classification (GTDB taxonomy): domain Bacteria; phylum Pseudomonadota; class Alphaproteobacteria; order Sphingomonadales; family Sphingomonadaceae; genus Sphingobium. The sequence continues at coordinate 26,754 of NZ_JBAQOK010000054.1, read as the reverse complement.
GCGGAAAGCCCATCGGCCTATGGCCAGTCGAAGGCGGCGGGCGAAGCGGCGGTCAAGGCCGCCTTCCCCACGGCCACCATCATCCGCCCGTCGATCATCTTCGGGCCGGAGGATCAGTTCCTCAATCGCTTCGCCGACCTCATCAGCATGGCCCCGGTCATTCCGGTCATCAGCGGCGCGACCCTGTTCCAGCCGGTCTATGTCGCCGACGTGGCGGAGGCGATCGCCAATGCAGCGGAGCATCCCGGCCAATATGGCGGCCAGACCTTCGAACTGGGCGGGCCGCAGCGCCTGTCCATGAAGCAGATCAACGGCTGGATTGCCAAGGCGATCGGCCGCGACAAGCCGTTGATCGACGTGCCACATGGCATCGCTTCGATCATCGCGATGCTGCCGGGCGGGCCGATCAGCAAGGATCAACTGGCGATGCTGGGCCGCGACAATGTCGTGGCTGACGGCGCGCACGGCCTTGACGCTCTCGGCGTCGCGGCAACGCCGATGGGCGCAGTCGCGGACAAATGGATGGTCCGCTATCGCAAACATGGCCGTTTCGCCGGTCGCGCAAGCGCCTGACATATAAAGCTCGGCACTCCATGCGGGGCCGGAACAGACTGGGGTGTGACCGGACATGGACCTGCATTATCTGACCGTCATTCTGCTGGGCATTGTCGAAGGGCTGACGGAGTTCTTGCCCGTATCCTCGACCGGGCACCTGATCCTCGCCAGCGAATTGCTGGGCTATGATGCATCGACCTGGGCGATGTTCAACGTCGTGATTCAGCTTGGCGCGATCCTGGCCGTCGTGGTGCTCTATTGGCGCACATTCTGGGCGGTGGGCATGGGGCTGCTGCGGCGGGAGCCGGTTAGCTGGCGCTTCCTGCGCAACCTGCTGCTCGCCTTCGTACCCGCCGCCGTCATCGGCCTGGCGCTGCACGACTATATCGAGATATTGCTGGGGTCGCCCAAGGTCGTCGCCTGGGCGCTGATCGTCGGCGGCGTCGCGATTCTGGTGGTAGAGCGCGCAGTCAAGGAACAGCGTTTCCACGGCATCGCCGACATCCCGACCGTCCGGGCGCTGGGCGTGGGCTTTATCCAGTGCTTGGCGATGGTTCCAGGGGTCAGCCGGTCGGGCGCTACGATCATGGGTGCGCTGTTGCTGGGCGTGGAACGGCGCACGGCGGCGGAGTTCAGCTTCTTCCTCGCCATCCCGACGATGCTGGGTGCGACTGCGCTGGAACTGCTCAAGAAGGGCGATCAGATCACCGGCGGAGCCGTAGGCTGGGGCAGTATCGCGTTAGGCTTCGTCGTATCGTTCGTCGTCGCGCTGCTCGTCATACGCTGGTTCGTGGGCCTTGTTTCCAAACATGGCTTTGCGCCCTTCGCCTGGTATCGAATCGTGGCGGGCGTCGCCGCGCTGATATGGCTTTCCGCCAGATAGGGCCGGATCGGTTCAATATTCATGGCGAAATCTGCGACTCATTCTTAAATAGCATCCAAAACTATATTTAATTGGTAAGCATTGCTGTCCTAAAATGCAAAATCCGCGTGACTCCGTGGGTTTTTATGCTATGCGCGCCTCTGCAACAGATTCAGGGACGTGCCATGGCAGACAATCCGATGCTGAAATTCGTGGGCTTGGGGCAGAATTATCCCGACAAGCGCCCTGCTGACGACCGCGCCGACGATTTTCTGGAAATCAGCCGCAGCTTCATCCTCGACAAAGCTGAAGAACAGGCATCGCGCTGCTCGCAATGTGGCGTGCCTTATTGCTCGACCCACTGCCCGCTGCACAATCACATCCCCGACTGGCTGCGGCTGACGGCGGAAGGTCGCCTGCGCGAAGCCTATGAACTGTCCAACCTGACCAGCACGATGCCCGAAATCTGCGGTCGCATCTGCCCGCAAGATCGCCTGTGCGAAGGCAATTGCGTCATCGAATTTTCCGGCCACGGCGCGGTGACGATCGGCAGCGTGGAAAAATACATCACCGACACCGCGTGGAAGGAAGGCTGGGTCGAAGCACTCGTCCCCGGCAAGCCCACGGGCCAGTCGATCGGCGTCATCGGCGCTGGCCCGGCGGGCCTGACGACGGCGGAATATCTGCGCGTCGCGGGTCACGAAGTGCATGTCTATGACCGGCACGACCGCGCCGGCGGCTTGCTGACCTACGGCATCCCCGGCTTCAAGCTGGAAAAGGACATCGTCATGCGCCGCGTCCAGCGGTTGAAGGATGGCGGCATCATCTTCCACGAAAGTTTCGAGGTCGGCCGTGATGCCACGATGGAGGAATTGCGCACGAAGCACGACGCCATCCTGATCGCGACCGGCGTTTACAAGCCGCGCGACATCCGCGCACCCGGCGTGGGCGCGCCGGGCGTGGTCAAGGCGCTCGACTATCTGACTGCTTCCAACAAAGCAGGGTTCGGCGACGTCGTACCTGCGCATGACGACGGCACGCTGCTCGCCACGGGCAAGAATGTCGTCGTCATCGGCGGCGGCGACACCGCGATGGACTGCGTGCGCACGGCCATCCGACAGGGCGCCAGGTCGGTTAAATGCCTTTACCGCCGCGACCGGGAAAATATGCCCGGATCGCAGCGCGAAGTCGCCAATGCCGAGGAGGAAGGCGTCGAATTCGTCTGGCTGACCGCTCCCATCGCGTTCGAAGGCACGGAACATGTCACTGGCGTCAAAGTCACCAAGATGCGGCTGGGCGCGCCCGACGCATCGGGGCGCCGCGCGCCCGAACCCGATCCGGGCAGCGAGCATGTGCTGGAAGCGGACCTCGTCATCAAGGCGCTGGGCTACGACCCCGAAGAATTGCCCAAGCTGTTCGGCGCGGACGACCTGTCCGTCACCCGCTGGGGCACGCTGCGCGTCGATCACAAGACGATGATGACCAGCATGGACGGCGTATTCGCGGCGGGCGACATCGTGCGCGGCGCGAGTTTGGTGGTCTGGGCCATCCGCGACGGCCGCGACGTGACCGAACATATGCACCGCTATTTGAAGGCGAAGGCCAAGGTGGGCGAGAGGGTCGCCGCGTGAGCGTCCTGATCCGGCACGCCCTCACCGCGCTGACGCTGGCCGTGAGCATGCCCGCCGCCGCCCAAACGCCGAAGCCGACGCCTGCCGCTGTCGCGGCGGACCCCGCCCGTGTCGCGGCAGCGCGTCCGATGGTCGAAAAGCTGTTCCCCATCGGCACTTACAAGCGGATGATGGGCGAAACCATGTCCAAGATGATGGACGGGATGATGGGTGGCATGATGAAAATGCCCATTGCCCAGATCGCTGGCATGAGCGGCGTGCCCGCCGACAAGCTGACCGCTCTGAACCAGACGTCTCTGGAAGAAATCAGCGCCATCGTCGATCCCCATTTTCGTGAACGAACGAAGCTGGGCATGGACGCGATGATGGGTGCCATGGCCGATATGATGTCGGAATTTGAACCCAATGTCCGCGACGCGATGACCCGCGCCTATGCGCGCAAGTTCGACGTCAGGCAGCTGGGTGAGATCAACGCCTTTTTCGACACGCCGACCGGCAACCGGTTCGCGACCGAATATATGACGATGATGATGGACCCGGAAATCATGGGTGAGATGCAGGCTCTGGTGCCGCAACTCATGAAGAAAATGCCCGACATGGTCGCGCGCGCGAAGAAAGCCACCGACGGCCTGCCGCCGCCGCGCAAGATCGCCGACCTGTCGAACGCGGAAAAGGACAAGCTGGCCCGGCTTTTGGGCATCAAGGCAAGTGAGCTGCCCAGCAGCGCGGCCGGGGAAGGAACCAAGCAATGACCGATCAGACCCAATATATGGCCAGCCCCGAAGAACGCGCACGGATCGCGGCCGAGGGCATGTATCACCCGGACATGGAAGGCGACGCCTGTGGCGTGGGCCTCGTCGCCGCGACCGATGGCCGCCCGTCGCGCCGCGTCGTCGCCAGTGCTATCGATGCACTGAAAGCCGTGTGGCATCGCGGGGCGGTGGACGCCGATGGCAAGACCGGCGATGGCGCGGGCATTCATGTCGACCTGCCAGTGCGTTTCTTTGACGATGCGATCGCCGATTCGGGCCACAAGCCCCTGCCCAACCGCCTTGCCGTCGGCATGATCTTTCTGCCGCGCACGGATTTGAGCGCGCAGGAAACCTGCCGCACGATCGTGGAAAGCGAAATCATCGACGCGGGCTACACCATCTATGGCTGGCGTCAGGTGCCGGTGGACGTGTCCGTCATCGGCGAAAAGGCGCAGCGCACCCGGCCCGAGATCGAACAGATCATGATCGCGGGGCCTATGCCCGAAGAACGCGATCAGGCCGAGTTCGAAAAAGACCTCTACCTGATCCGCCGCCGCATCGAAAAGAAGGTGATCGCGGCGCAGATCCAGGATTTCTACGTCTGCTCGCTGTCCTGCCGATCGATCATCTACAAGGGGCTGTTCCTCGCTGAATCGCTGTCGGTCTTCTACCCCGACTTGCAGGATGAGCGTTTCGAAAGCCGCGTCGCCATCTTCCACCAACGCTATTCGACCAACACCTTCCCGCAATGGTGGCTGGCACAACCGTTCCGCACGCTCGCCCACAATGGCGAAATCAACACGATCCGCGGCAACAAGAACTGGATGAAAAGCCACGAGATCAAGATGGCGAGCCTCGCCTTTGGTGAGCAGTCGGAAGACATCAAGCCAGTCATCCCCGCGGGCGCGTCCGACACCGCCGCGCTCGACGCCGTGTTCGAGGCAATCTGCCGGTCGGGCCGCGATGCGCCGACCGCCAAGCTGATGCTGGTGCCCGAAGCATGGCAGCATGAAAGCGCCGAGTTGCCCAAGGCGCATGCCGACATGTACGACTATCTGGCGTCGGTGATGGAACCGTGGGACGGCCCCGCAGCCCTTGCCATGACCGATGGCCGCTGGGTCGTGGCGGGCGTCGATCGCAATGCGCTGCGTCCGCTGCGTTATACGCTGACCGGCGACAATCTGCTGATCGTCGGGTCCGAAACCGGCATGGTCGTGGTTCCCGAAACCACCATCGTGCGCAAGGGCCGGATGGGTCCGGGGCAGATGATCGCGATCGACCTACAGGAAGGCGAACTTTATGACGATGCCGCCATCAAGGACCGGATCGCCGCAGAACGCCCCTATGGCGACCTGATCAAGGATTTCATGGCGATCGGCGATCTGGTCGATGCGCCCACTGCCCTGCCTGCCTGGGACAAGGCCGAACTGACCCGTCGTCAGGTCGCCGCCAACCTGACGCTGGAGGATCTGGAGCTGATCCTGTCGCCGATGGTGGAGGATGCCAAGGAAGCGATCGGGTCGATGGGCGACGACACGCCACTGGCGGTCATCTCCGACAAGCCGCGCACCGTCAGCCATTTCTTCCGCCAGAATTTCAGCCAGGTCACCAATCCGCCGATCGACCCCTTGCGCGAACGGCATGTGATGAGCCTCAAGACGCGCTTTTCCAACCTGCACAACATATTGGAGCAGGACGCGCAGAACAGCCATGTGCTGGTGCTGGAATCGCCCGTCCTGACCAGTGCGGAATGGGCACGGTTGAAGGCCCATTTCGGCCCCGCCGTGGCGGAAATCGACTGCACCTTCCCGGCAAATGGCGGGCAGGAGCAGTTGCGTGCGGCCATTTCCCGCATCCGGCAGGAAGCCGAGCAGGCCGTGCGTGAAGGCCGGACGGAACTGTTCCTGACGGACGAGGGCGTTGATGCGACACGCGCCGCCATCGCGGGCGTGCTGGCTGCGGCGGCGGTGCATACCCATCTGGTGCGCAAGGGGCTGCGGTCCTACGCGTCGATCAATGTGCGTAGTGCCGAAGCGCTCGACACCCATTATTTCGCGGTGCTGATCGGCGTGGGCGCGACCACGGTGAACGCCTATCTGGCCGAAGCCAGCATCGCCGATCGTCATGCGCGCGGCCTATTCGGCGCGCTCGACATCGACGCCTGTTTCGAACGCTATCGCGTCGCGATCAACGAAGGCCTGCTCAAGATCATGTCCAAAATGGGCATTGCGGTCATCAGCAGCTATCGCGGCGGCTATAATTTCGAAGCGGTCGGGCTTTCGCGGGCGCTGGTGAACGACCTGTTCCCCGGCATGCCAGCGAAAATTTCGGGCGAAGGCTATGCCTCGCTCCACTACAGCGCGATGGTGCGCCATGAAAAGGCGTTCGATGCAGCCGTGGTGCGCCTGCCGATCGGCGGCTTCTATCGTCAGCGGCAAGGTGGCGAGAGCCATGCCTATTCCGCGCAACTGATGCACCTGTTGCAGACGGCGGTCGCGACCGACAGCTATTCGACCTATCTGCAATTTTCGCGCGGCGTGCGCGATTTGCCGCCGGTCTATCTGCGCGACCTGATGGAGTTTAATTTCGCCCGCGAAGCCGTGCCGATCGATGAGGTCGAGGCGACCACCGAGATCCGCAAGCGCTTCGTGACGCCCGGCATGAGCCTTGGCGCTCTGTCGCCAGAAGCGCATGAAACGCTGGCGATCGCGATGAACCGTATCGGCGCAAAGGCCGTGTCGGGCGAAGGCGGCGAGGATGCGAACCGCTTCAAGCCCTATGAAAATGGCGACAACGCCAATTCGGTGATCAAGCAGATCGCATCGGGTCGCTTTGGCGTGCATGCCGAATATCTCGCGTCGGCCGAGGAAATCGAGATCAAGGTCGCACAGGGCGCAAAGCCCGGCGAAGGCGGTCAGTTGCCCGGTTTCAAGGTGACGGAGTTCATCGCCAAGCTGCGCCATTCGACGCCTGGCGTGACGCTGATTTCGCCCCCGCCCCATCACGACATCTATTCGATCGAGGATCTGGCGCAGCTCATCTACGACTGCAAGATGATCAACCCCCGCGCGCGCGTCTGCGTCAAGCTGGTGAGCCAAGCGGGCATCGGCACCGTCGCGGCGGGCGTGGCCAAGGCCCATGCCGACGTCATCCTGATCGCCGGCCACGTCGGCGGCACCGGGGCCAGCCCGCAGACGTCGATCAAATATGCCGGAACGCCATGGGAAATGGGCCTGTCCGAAGCCAATCAGGTCCTGACTCTCAATGGCCTGCGCCATCGCGTAAAGCTGCGCACCGATGGCGGCCTGAAAACCGGGCGCGATATCGTGATCGCCGCGATCCTCGGTGCGGAGGAATATGGCATCGGCACGCTCAGCCTTGTCGCCATGGGATGCATCATGGTGCGTCAGTGCCACAGCAACACCTGCCCTGTCGGCGTGTGCGTGCAGGATGAGAAACTGCGCGCCAAGTTCACCGGCACGCCGGAAAAGGTCATCAATCTGATGACCTTCATCGCCGAAGAAGTGCGCGAAGTGCTGGCGCGCCTTGGCTTCCGGAGTCTGGACGAAGTGATCGGTCGCACCGAACTGCTGAAGCAGGTCAATCGCGGCGCCGAGCATCTTGACGATCTCGACCTCAACCCGATCCTGGCCAAAGTGGATGCACCCGACGACCAACGTCGGTTCAGCCTGACGGAATGGCGCAACGAAGTGCCCGACAGCCTGGACGCGCAGATGATGCGCGATGCCAAGGCGGTGTTCGAACGGGGCGAAAAGATGCAACTGACCTACACGGTGCGGAACACGCACCGCGCAGTTGGCACGCGGCTTTCGTCTGCCGTGACCGATCGTTTCGGTATGTCAACATTGGCGGACGGGCACCTGACCGTCCGCCTGCGTGGCAGCGCTGGCCAGTCGCTCGGTGCGTTTCTATGCAAGGGGATCACTCTGGAAGTCTTCGGCGACGCGAACGACTATGTCGGCAAGGGATTGTCGGGCGGCATCATCAAAGTGCGTACGACCGTATCCAGCCCCCTGTCGAGCAAGGACAATACGATCCTGGGCAACACGGTCCTCTATGGTGCGACCAGCGGCAAGCTGTTCGCGGCGGGCCAAGCAGGGGAACGCTTCGCCGTCCGCAATTCAGGCGCGCAGGTCGTGGTCGAAGGATGTGGTGCGAACGGTTGCGAATATATGACCGGCGGCATCGCGGTCATTCTGGGCAAGACTGGCGCCAATTTCGGCGCAGGCATGACTGGCGGCATGGCGTTCATTCTGGATGAGGATGGCAGTTTCCCTTCGCGCGCCAATCCCGAGGGCATCATTTGGCAGCGGCTGGAAAGCGTGCATTGGGAAGCGCAGGCCAAGGCGCTGATTGCCGAACATGCGCTCGCGACCGACAGCAAATGGTCGAACACCATCCTGGACGACTGGGACCGCTGGCGTCGCTATATCTGGCAGGTCTGTCCCAAAGAGATGATCAACCGCCTGTCGCATCCGTTGAGCGATGCGCCAGAGCAAGTGGTCGCCGCTGAATAGATCGGTCGCTCAGGAAAGGGGCGTGCCGTGGCTACCCCTTACGCTGTCAGGGGCAGGAAGGGATAGCGCGGCGTCGGTTTCGATCGTCCGGTTCACCATGACCGGTGATGTTATTGGATGTACATGATCGGTTACGGGCATGGGCCGTTGCTCTGACTGATGCTGTGCCCTGTGCGCCGGTCCGGTGTCTGGCGCGTCATAGGTCGTGTCGGCGGCGATGAGTGGATCGATCATGGCGTCCATGTCGGGCTGGTCCGGATATAGATCGGCTGTGTCGGCATGCCATTGCCGTTCCGCCAGTGTCGGGCCGCACCCGGTGCAGCGGACGACGACAGGACCGGTCTGCTGCGCCACCAGCGCGGTGGTGGAGGGGGCATAGCTCTCCTCATAGGGCGTCTGGTCGGCTGCCTCATCCCGCATCGGCTCCCGCTGCGTGGTCGTGGCAAAATTGCCCAGGCCCAAGCCCATAACGGCAGCTACGACGATCGTAGCCCCGGTGGTCATCCAGAATTGCTGCGCCATGGTCCCTTCCTCTCACGCCCGGCTGCATCAGCACAATAGCGCCACATTGCCTGTCCAGATCAAAGATAACGCGGATACACATCGGTTGTTGCATGGCCATAAAGCCTTTGCTAATGGCCAGCGCCTACCAGATGCCGGCGCTGCCGGTTTCCCATTGAATGTGCGGCCATGGCGGAATTGGTAGACGCGCAACGTTGAGGTCGTTGTGGGCGAAAGCCCGTGGAAGTTCGAGTCTTCTTGGCCGCACCATTCACCCAAAAGTTATGGAATGATTTTCGCCCGTGGGCGACCCGTTCCCTGTAGCCCCATCTTGCATGGCGGTCAGGGCAAAGCTTATTGACACGCACCGACCGGCTGCTGTGCCAGCCCCATATCACGACGAAAGGAAGCCGCATGTCCCCTATCGACGCTCCGATCGACTGGGAGCAGCCCGCCACCATGATCGATCTGGATGGCAAGGCGCCGCTCATCGGCACCATCCGCCAATGCGCGCAGCATTTCGCGATCTTCAAGGCGGAGGCGAAAATGCAGGCACGCGTGTTACTGACGAAGCCGGTCCATCGCGAAGGACGGCGCACGCGTACATGGTTGCTGGAGCCGGTCGAAATCGAGGCGCTGGCCCAGCGGTTGCGCGACGAAGGCTGACGCTGCCCTTACTCGCCCTGCCCCGGCTTCACTCCATAGAGACCATGGTGCGAGAGGATGAAGAGGGTTTGCCGATCCTCTCCTCCGAACAATATCTGCAAGGGGCGTTCGGGCACGTCGATGCGGCCGATTTCCTTGCCGTCGGGCGCATGGACGAAGACCTGACCATTGGCGACATAGACGCGCCCCTGCGCATCGACCGCCACGCCTTCCCCGCCACGGTTCGCAAAGGGTTTGAGATCGGTAATCGCCCCGCCCGCGCCCAGCAGGCCGTCATAAGTGCGGTTTTCCGATCCGTTGGTGACATAGACGCGCTTGCCGGGCTGACCCTGAATAAAGCCATAGCTGTCGAGTGAATCCGAAAAACGCAGGCCGCGATGATCGGCTGGCCCCTGCGCAAAGACGCGCGATGCGGGCAGGACAATGCTGCCATCGGGCGAGACATATTCCTGCGCCTTGCCCAGCGCCATGTCGCGGGCGAACATTTGCGCCAACGTAGTGAACTGATAGGTGGCGGGATCTATCTGGTCCTTAAATTCGCCATTATTCCACCAGTTGACCGGCAGCACCGTCGCGGCACCGCTATGGCGCGCCATCGGGGTCGGAGGAATGACTTCGATCTGGCTGTCCGGCGCGTCCGGATCCACGCTATAGACCGTGGCATTGCGGCCATAGGAGGACAGGACCAGCAGCTTGCCCGATCGATCGACGGTCAGGTTGACCGGATCGAGCGTGGCATCGCGGATCATCTCCAGCTTGCCCGCATCAGACCAGCGCCAGATGCGCTGAAACTTACGATCGATGAAGTAGAGCCGCCCCTGCGCATCCACCGCCCCGCCGCCCGCCGAATGAAAGCCATCGGCCAGCTTTTCGACTTTTCCGCCCAGAAAGGTGGAGACAGGCACCGGATCTGGCATGGCGGGCACGTCCAGCACCGCAAACTCCCGCTCCCGCACGTCCAGCCCATGGGTGACGTCGCGGATCGCGTTTTCGAACGGGAATTTGGTCAGGCGCAGGAAGGTCGCGCAGCCATTAACGTCGCAGGTGCCAACGCCGCTCTCGCCGTTCACATGGACATTGCGAAACCGGATGTCGTGCGAATTATAGAGCGTCACGGCGGCAGGCGCGGGCTCGCGCGTCCGGGTGACGCGATAGCCGTGAAAATTGGCGACCAATATGTTGTGCGAATTGCGGATTTCCAGCGCCACGGCGTCGCCGCTCTCTCCAGCCTCCCCCTCGGTCTGCGGGGCAAGCAATTCCCAGTTGGCGACCCGATTGAGCGTAATTTCGCTGCGAACATGATGTTCCACCGATGCCTGGATCAGGCGACCTGGCGTTTGCGTGTCTGAAATCAGAATGCCAGGATGGCCGAAGGTGCTGGGGCTCCAGATATTGGCGAAAGTGCCGCCGCCGCCCTGCGTCACCCAAAGGCTGGCATATTGCCCGGCCCAGCGACGCGCAGCGTCGGGATCGGCGGTGGTGTTGTTGTTATAGGGGCTGATCGTCGTGCCATCGAAGGCGTTGGTGCCATGGCCGCCCTGGAATTTCACGTCATTGACCATGGAATTGGCCCCGGCCTTCCAGAGCAGGGCGGTCGCGCGCGGATTGGCACCATTGGTGTTGAGACCAATCCCGGCCACAATGGCGTCACCACCCTGCGCGCTTTCAACCAGCGCCTTGGGCGCGCCCACGCCCTGCCATGCTGCGGTGCCATCGGGCAGGACGATCTGCGTCAGGCTGGGGTGCAGGCCCAACAACACAGTGTCGGGACGCAGGCGCAGCGTGTCGCTGACGCGATAGAAACCGGCGGGCAGATAGACGACCTTATGCGTATCGATCGCCTTCTGGATCGCGGCGGTATCATCGTTACTGTCATCCCCCTTTGCGCCCAGCGTGCGAACGCTCACCCATTGCGATACGGGCGGCAGCGCGCGAATGGCAGGCGCGGAAAGAGCAGGCAGGCTGGCTATGCTGTTGGCCTGCATATCGGTCTTGTATGCGCCGATCTGGCCAACGCCCGGTAGTGTCAGGCCGTGGGTGAAAGACGCGACCTTATAAGCTGCGCCCTTACCCGCCACCGTCCTGCCGCTATCGCGAAAGCGCGCGAAGACGGGCGTATTGGCGGCTACGACATTCTGAAAGCCGATCTGCGTGTAGACGTTGCTCTCGTTGGAGATGATGACGCCCGCCTTCGACACATTTTCGAAACGGACGTCCTGCCCCCAGAGCCAATCACCATAGCCGCGATCAATTTCGATCCCGACCGGCACATTGCGGAAAGCGACGTTGACCAGCGTCAGTCCGGCTTCATGCTCTCGAATGGCAGCGTCGCGCTGCCCCTCGAACGTCGCATCGACCAGAGCGAAGGGCCAGGCCGGGGAGGTTTTTTCCGCCAATATGCCGTATCGCCCGCCCTTGAAATGCAGGTCTTCGGCTTCGTTGGCGACATGATAAAGGCCCGCCAGCCCCGATCCGATGTCGAAATCGACATGGCTGACAAAACTATGCTGGGCGGAATGAAAGCGGATCGCGGTGGCGGCAGGATTGCCATCCAGGATGCGAAAATCGATATTGCCAAGCGCAGAATAGAACGTGCCGGGATTGGCGTCGGCGATCTGCTTGTTGAACGGGACGCTGCCAGCGGGCGGGAAGGCGGCGGGCGGACTTTCCTTGTCCGTCTGTCGCTTGGTGCCGGTGAACATCAACATATGCGCGACACCGCGTTGAAAGCCGGGTGTCTTCCTGCCCAGCAGGATGACGGGCCGTTGTTCGCCGATGCCGAAGATGCGGACGCCGGGCCACAGGAAGAGCGTGTGGCTGATGCGATAGGTGCCGGTCGGCAGGAAGACGATGCCGCCGCCGCCCTTCTCTGCCGCCTTGTCGATCGCCTGCTGGATTGCGCCGCTATCGTCAGCCCGCCCGTCGCCCACGCCGCTGACTGTCACGGCACGCGGCTCGTCCGGCGCGCTGGTATAGACGGATGGGGAAGCAAATGCGGGCTGCGTCACCGTCAGGCACAGCAGGACAGGGACACAGGCTGCGCTCAAACCGCGATACATGGCGACAGGCTCCAGAAAAGAAGATGTCCCGGCCGTGCAGGGCCGGGACAAGGTTGGGGAGGTCGGGGTAAAGAAAGATCAGAAGTTGAAACGGACACCTGCGCGATAAATGCGGCCCAATGTGTCATATAGAGCCGGATTGACGTCCAGTCCGGTATTGGTCTGGGGCGCGGCGACCGGGTCCTTGTCGAACAGATTGTCCACTTTCCCATAGATAGAGATATTGTCGCGGATCTTGAACGACGCGCCTACATCGACATAGAATGCGCCTTTCATCTTGTTCTGGTCGATCGTGGGATGGTTGCCGGTCGATACGGGGCAGGCCGACTGGCAGACCACATATTGGTTGCCGAACACGCCATCGCTGATCCAGCGTTCCTGCACCGTCAGACTGAACCGTCCACTATCATAGGTCTGCACGGCCAGCCATTTCCAGTCCGGCGTAGCACCAGTGTTGGCACCCGCCTGATCGACCGGATCGACGCCGGCAATGCCTGCACTAACGATGAACTTTTGGATATGCGTTGCCAGCGCGCGGACGGTGAAGCTGCCCGGCAATCCCAGCGGCTGTTGCCACTGATAGCTGGCCTCGATGTCGAAGCCGCTCGTTTTCCATGACGCAAGATTGAAGGGCTGGACGTTAACGAAGTTGGTGCCCTGTGCGCCATCCAGCTGGAACCCGCCGCAGAACGCCTGATTGCCTTCGAAGCAGAAGCGAACGATCTGGTCCGGAGAGAGGCTGGAAACCACGCCGCTGAGCTTGATGTTATAATAATCGAACGAGAGGCTAAGGCCCGGCAGCCAATCCGGGCGTGCCAGTACGACGCCCAGTTCGGTATTGCGCGCGACTTCCGGTTTCAGGTTGGTGTTGCCGATCGTGTTCTGGAACACCTGCACCGCCTGATTGCGGAAGGGATCGTTGAAATTCGGCAGCGTCGTGACCGTCGGCGCGGCGAACAGTTCCGACAGGTTGGGCGCACGCACGTCGCGCGATGTGACGGCACGCAGGCGCAGACCACTGAGTGGTGTGTCCCAGGTGCCGCCGACCTTCCACGTCCAGACCGTTCCCGACGTGCTGTAATGTGTGCCGCGCCCGGCCGCGTTCAGGTTAGCGCGACCGATCGAATCGCTGTTGAACAGGGGTAGATCGATTTCGAGATACCCTTCGTACAAATCATATTTGCCGTTGCCGTTTTTGTAATTGCCCGCCGCCCAATTGCTGCCCAGCGTGGAATTGAGCAGAGGGTCTGCCGGATATTGCGGGCTGTTGGGGCTGAGTGCGGACACGCCAGCGCCATAGGGATCGGCGTTTACCCGGTAATATTCGCGGCGATATTCGCCACCGAAGGCGACCGACACCGGCCCGGCCCACAGTTCGAACGGATTGCCCGAGAAGTTGATGCTGGCGACGTCCTGAGTCAGCTTGGTATGCTGGAACGGCCCATTTTCATGCGGCGCGACATAGGCAAGCGCCGCAGAAGATGGCGTAGCACCACCGAAAATGTTGATCGGCTGGCAACCGGCGGCGCGAGCAGCCGGATCAGCGCAGACGATCGCCCCGTTGAGCGTGATCGCATTGGTCGCCGCGACATAGCGATTCTGGAGCACGATGTCCTGCACCCGGATATCGGAAATGGTTATGCCATGTTCATAATAGGCGTCATAGTTCCAGTCGGTCCCGCCCAGACCAAATTTGCCCTTCAACCCACCGACGAAGCGATATTGACGACGGTCGGTATGAACTTTTGTATCGGGGAAAGACCCGTTGCTTGACCCGAAGCCGAACTGGGTGATGCCCGCCGTGGCGCACCGGTCGCGCACCAGCTGCGGCAGGTAGGGGTTGGCGCACTGCACCGTCAGGCTGGCGCGGTTATACCCCGGACTGGGCTGGTTGCTGGTCTTGACCTGCGCAATGTTGACCGTGACATAGGCTTCGTTGTTTTCGGCAAAGTCATAGCCGATCCGGCCATAGCCGTTGATGCGCTCCAGCGCCGATTTGAGCGAGGCGCCCGAACCGGGCGCACCGGACAGATCGCCGCCTTCGCAGAAGCTGTTGCCCCGATAGCAGTTGGTGACAGCGCCCGTCCCGGTCGGCTGGCCGCCCGACCCATAGTTGAAATTATAGGGCGCGCCATTCTGGTCGAAGGCAATTCCCTGAAGCGGGCCGTTGTTGATAAGGCCATAGCGCGCATATTGATAGGGCTGGGCAAAGTCGCGATAGTTGAACTGCGGCAGGCCATTGTTGGTCTGTCCCGTATTCATCAGCGTGGTTGCACGATACCAGTCGCGGCTACCGGCCAGATCCGTGCCGAAATCGCCCGCGCCTACGCCACCTTCATGATCATATTCGCCGCTCAGCACGACATGCAGGCGATCGTCCATGAACGCCTTGCCATAGGCCGCCTGCACCAGCGCGGTTTCGTCATCGCCATATTTGGTGATGCTGCCCAGGATGTTGCCCTTGAACCCTTCGAAATGCGTGTCGGTGATGAAATTGACGACGCCACCGACCGCATCAGAGCCATAAGATGCCGAGGCGCCGCCAGTCACGACATCCACACGCTTGACCAGCAGTTGCGGGAACATGCTGATGTCCGGCACGCCCGTCACGTTCGCGCCGACGACGCGCTGGCCGTCGAGCAGTGTCAGGGTGCGGATCGCGCCCAGGCCACGGAGCGAGAAGGAGCTGAGACCCTGCTGGCCGCTCGACGTGCTGAACGTGCCGGTGGACGCGCCGGTCGATCCCTGAAGCGAGGGCAACTGCGCGATTGTGGTGAAGATATTGGGCTGCGCATTGTTGGCGATCTGTTCTTCGCCGATCACCGTGGTGGGCGTGGGGGCGTTGAAACCGCTGGTGGTGATGCGCGATCCGGTGACGATAATGTCGGCGTTACGCGGGGTGGACGCTTCATCGGTCTGCGCTTGTGGCGTAACGGCCTGCGGCGGTGCAGCCTGCGCATGGGCCGGGCCGGTGAGGCCAAAGGCAGCTATCGCAGCGAGGCTGACGCCAGCCAAGTGGCGATGGATTGCGATCGTCGCTTTCATTGATCTTCCCCTCTTATGTCGACGGCCCCTCCCAGAGCCGTCACGCCGCATGATGGGCGATTGTTTTTACATTAGCCTGTGCCTGCCCCCGCCGCACTTACGACATAGGTCGTAGATGCGGTAGGCAGGCGGTTTTTCAGGGTTTGGCGGCGTACAGCGCGTGGTGTGTCAGGATGAACAGCGTCCGTTTGTCCGCGCCGCCGAACAGGATCTGCAAGGGGCGTTCTGGCACGTCGATCCTGCCTGTTTCTTTGCCGCCCGCGTCGTAGACGAAGATCTGGCCATTCGCGACATAAACGCGTCCCTGCCCGTCCACCGCGACGCTTTCGCCGCCCCGATTGGTGAAGGGTTTGAGGTTCGTCAGTGTGCCGCCCGCGCCGACCGTGCCGCTGTAGGTAATATTCGCCGATCCGTTGGTGACGAACAGGCGTTCGCCCGCCTTGCCGCCGATCAGCCCATTGGCGTTCAGGCTGTCCGACCAGCGCCAGCCGACATGGTCGGTCGGTCCCTGTTGCCATGTGCGGAAAGCGGGTAGCGACAGGCTGCCATCGGGAGAGACATATTCGCGGGCCTTGGGCGTGCCAGCGTCGCGGGCGAACATTTGCGCCAGCGTCGTAAACTCATAGGTCTTGGGGTCGAGTTGGTCCCTGAATTCGCCATTGTTCCACCAGTTGACCGGCAGCAGCGTCTTTGCCGCGCGCTTCGCCCTCACCGGCGTCGGCTGGATCAGTGTCATCTGGTCGGGCGGGCCGTTCGGGTCGATCGAATAAACCCCCGCTTTTGGTCCCAGCGACGATAGCACGAGCAGATGGCCCGAGCCGTCGATGGCCAGATTGACCGGATCGAGCGCCTGATCGCGCACGATTTCCAGCCCCTTGCCCTCGCTCCAGCGATGGATGCGCTGGAACCGGCGGTCGATGAAGTAGAGCGCGCCCTGCGCGTCCACTGCCGCGCCGGAAATCGACCAGAAGCCGTCCTCCAGCTTTTCCACCGGCGTGCTGCTGGGCGATACGGACGGGATGGTGCGATCCGCCGCGCCGATGTCGAGGCTGGCAAATTCGCGTTCCCGCACGAAGCGCTTGCCCGTCACATCCTCGATCGCATTGTCGAACGGATATTTGCTGGCGCGCAGGAAGGTGCCGCAGCCTTCGTCGTCGCAGGTGGCAAAGCCGCTTTCGGCGTTGATGTGGACATTGCGGAAGCGGATGTCGCTGGAGTTGGTCAGCTTGACCGCGCTCTTTTCCGGCGCGTAGGTGCGGGTCACGCGATAGCCGTGATAGTTGGCGAACAGCAGGTTCTTGGAATTGCGGATGTCGAGCGAGATGGCGTCGGGACCATCATCGACTTCCTGTTCGGTCTGGGGCGCCAGGAATTCCCAATTCTGCACATTGTCGAGGACGATTTCGTTGCGGGCGTGATGTTCGACCGACATTTCATAGACATGGCCGGGCGTGCTGGTGTTGGTGATGTGCAGGCCCGATTGCGCGAAGCTGTTGGGACTCCACACATTGGCGAAAGTGCCACCGCCGCCGTCGGTGACCCAGATGCTGGGATATTGAGCGTCCAGCCGCCCGTTCGTGATGGGATCGCCAGCATGCACGCGCAGGGTGCCCAGCATCTTGCCATCCGCAGTCGGCGTGCCGCCGCCGCCCATGATCTTGACGTCCTCGACCAGACTCGTTTCGCCCGACCGCCACAGCAGCGCGGAGGCGCGGGGATTGACCCGACCGGTGAAGAGGCCAAGGCCCGAAAGGATATTATCGCCGCCCTTGGGGCTTTCCAGAATCGGCAGCACTGGTCCCAGACCGGCATGGGCCGGGTTCTCGTCGGGAATGTAAAGCTGGGTAATGGCGGGGTGCAGGCCGATCAGGATGCTGTCGGGCCGCAGAGTCAGACGGTTCGTCACCTTGTAGAAGCCGACCGGGAAATAGAGGATGCGGTGACTGTCGATCGCTTTCTGGATGGCGGCGGTATCGTCCGCTTTCCCGTCGCCCATGATGCCCAGCGAACGGACATTAACCCAGTCGGCCATGGCGGGCAGGTCGCGGATAGCTGGCGCACGGCGAGCGGGCATGGCGGGGAGCGACTGTACATCCGCTTGCGTTTTATAGTCCCCGGTATGGCCAAGATCGGGGATCGCCAGTCCGTGCGAGAAGGATGCGACCTTATAGGCCTTGCCCTTGCCGTCGATCGTCCTGCCACTGTCGCGGAAGCGAGCGAAGACCGGGCTGTTGACCGCCAGCGCATTGTCGAAGCCGATCTGGGTGAAGACGTTCTTTTCGTTCGAGATGACGACGCCTGCCTTCGACACATTTTCGAAGCGGACATCCTTGCCCCACAGGCTGTCGCTATAGCCGCGATCGATCTCTATTCCGACCGGCGTATTGCGGATCGCGACATTGACCAGGGTCAGGTCGACTTCATGTTCGCGGATGGCCGCCATGCTCTGTCCATCGAAGCTGGAATCCATCAATGTGAACTGCCAGGCGGGCGAGGTCTTTTCGGTGACGATGCCATAGCGGCCGCCCTGGAAATGAACGTTCTCCATGACGTTGCCCGCCTGATAGACACCGGCAAAGGCGGTCCCCAGGCGAAACTCCATATGGCTGAGGAAAGCATGCTGGGCCATGCGGAAGCGCACGCCCGCCGCAGCCGGATTGCCCGCGCCGATCTCTATATCGACATTGCTCATCGACGAATAGAAAGTGCCCGAATTGGCGTCGCGCACCACTTTGTCGCGGGGGACTATCGTGGGCACCGGGACCGGCACTTTCCCGACCCGATATTGATCGCCGCCGCCAAAGACGATCATGGTCGATACGCCCTTCTGGAAGCCGGGCGTACGCGCGCCGAGCAGGATGACCGGGCGGGTCGGCCCGACGCCATAGACGCGCACGCCAGCAGGCACGACCAGGGTCTGGCTGATGCGATAGGTGCCGGACGGCAGGAAGACGATGCCGTGGCCAGTCTTGTCGCGCGCCTGATCGAGCGCCTGCTGGATCGCGGCGCTGTCGTCCGAGCGCCCATCGCCTGTCGCCTTTACGGTGATCGCGGTAGGTTCGTCGGGCGCGACCGGAAAGACCGAGGGCGCTGCGAGGGCGGCTGGTGCTGCCAAAATGGTCGCCGCCAACAAAGCCGCCATCATATTGCGTCCGATCATAGTCGCCCTTCCTTGTAAGGATATTCGTCGGTCGCAAGGCTAGAGGGCGGCACAGGCTTTGGCACTTGCGACAAAGGTCGTAGTTTTCATGGCCATGGCAGCGCCGGTATAGCGAGCTGTACCCTCCTGTCTTGCCAAGGGACGCCGCTTTGCCGCCCATCGATCCTGCCTTGCCCCGACCATTGGCTGTCATCGTCATGGGCGTCAGCGGCTGCGGCAAATCCACGCTGGGCGCATTGCTGGCGAACGGGTTTGGCTGCCCTTTCCTCGAAGGAGACAGTCTTCATGCGCCAGAGGCGGTGGACAAGATGCGTGGCGGCCATCCGTTGACGGACGAGGATCGCTGGCCATGGCTCGACCGGCTGGCGCAGGCCAGCGTGACGGCGATCCAGACGCATGGCGTGGCAGTGGCGGCCTGCTCGGCATTGCGCCGGGCCTATCGCGATCGGCTGCGCGACCGGATCGGTGCGCCGGTGCGTTTCGTCCTGCTGGACAATAGCCGGGACGAGTTGCTGGCGCGGCTGCAGAACCGGCCGGGTCATTATATGCCCGCCAGCCTGCTCGACAGCCAGCTGGCGACGCTGGAGCGCCCGTGCGCGGACGAGGGCGCGCTGATCCTGACCGCCGACGCTCCGCCCACGGACCTGTGTGGTCGGGTTCTGGACTGGCTGCGCTGAAGGAACAGCGTTACGGCATCAGCCGCCGCCGCCCTTCCCACAAATGCCAGCGCATGGCGAGCGCCGCACCCTCTCCATCCTGCGCACGTATGGCATCGACGATCTGTTCATGTTCGCGCAGCATGGTCGCGATCACTTCTGGCGGGCGTGAACGGCTGATATCGACACCAGCGCGCATGATCTTGTCGACATCGGCGTGCAGTGCATCAAAGGCGATGAGGAAAGCGGGATTGCCCGTCGATTCGGCAATGCGGCGATGCAGTTCCATATCCTCGCCATGGGCCGGCTGGCTTGACAGCAATGCCGCACGCAGCAGCTCCATGCCTTCCTCGACATGCGCCATTTCCTGCGGCGTCCGTCGGATGGCGGCGAGCCGGGCCGCTTCGGCTTCCAGCACGAAACGGACCTCGTAACTGCCCAAGGTCGTGGGCAGTTCGGTGGAGGACATGAATATGGCCAGCCGTTCCGACGGGCGACTCTTGACGAAAGACCCCGCGCCGCGCCGCGCCGCCGTGATGCCGTCCGACGCCAGCCGCATGAGGGCTTCGCGCACGATGGCGCGCGATACGCCGAACATTTCGGCCAGCCGTACTTCCGAGGGCAGGCGCGCGCCGACCTCCAGTCCTTCGGACTTGATGATGTCTACGATGGCCGCATAGGCATGGTCGGACAGCCGGGTCTGGCTCATCGGTATGGCCGAGTGTCGCATGGCATGATGATCACTCCCCCGATTATAAGATGCTGCTTGCCAGCAGGACGAACAGCAAGCCAACGATCGCGACGACGGTTTCCATGATCGACCATGTCTTGAACGTGCCGGGCATATCGGTGCCAAGATAGCTTTTGACCAGCCAGAAACCGGGATCGTTGACGTGGGAGAAGAACAAAGATCCCGCGCCGATGGCCAGCACCATCCATTCCGGTTCCACCCCCGACGCCGCGACCAGCCCCTGCATCACACCAGCGGTGGTGATCGTCGCCACGGTGGCCGAGCCTGTCGCCAGACGGATGCAGACCGACACGCCCCAGGCAAGGATGAGCGGCGACACCGCGCCGCCATCGGCGATCCGCACCAGCATGTCCGACAGGCCAGCCGTCACCAGCACCTGTTTAAGCGCGCCGCCAGCACCGATCGCCAGGATGATGCCGCCTGCAGGCGTCATCGCTTCGGTCCAGATTGCGTTCTGGATCGTGCGGTCGGTGATGCGACGGCCAAACAGCAGCGGCAGGGCGGCGAGAACGGCGACCAACAGGGCGACCACCGGATCGCTGACCCAGCTGAGCCAATGGAAATGCACGGCCACGGCCGGGGGCAGCAGCGCGACCGCCTGCCCGGCGGCGATCAACACCACCGGCAGCAGCACGGCGGTTAGCGCGCGGGCGACAGAGGGGGTGGCGACATCGACCTTCACCGGGTCGAGCAAGGGTGGGCTGAGCTTGACGCCGGGCGCAGTGAAGCGGGCGAGCAGTGGCCCCGCGATGATCGCGGTCGGGATGCCGATGAGTAGGCCATAGACGAGGGTCAGGCCGAGATTGGCACCCAGCGCGTTGACCGCCAGCAGCGGGCCGGGATGGGGCGGGACGAGCGCATGGACCACCGACAGACCCGCCAGTGCAGGCAGCATCAGGCGCAGCTTGGCGGTGTCGCCATTCTGCCCCGCAGGCAGCGCGGCGGCGGCGGAGGCGACGATCGGCAGGAGAAGGACAAGGCCGGTTTCGAAGAAGAGCGGCAGGCCGATGACGATCGCGGTGAACAGGCTGGCCCAGGGCGCGCCCTTCACCCCCGACAGGCGCAGCGCGGCGCGGGCCATGCCGCCAGCGCCATCGGACAGTTGCAGCATCGCGCCAAGGCCCAGCCCCAGCGCGACGACCAGACCGGTGCCGCCGAGAATCGCGCCTGCGCCCTTTTCTACCGCCTTGGCCGTTTCCTCCATCGGCAGGCCCGCGATCAGGCCGACGGTGAAGGCGCCGCAAAGCAGGCCGACGAAGGGATGGAGTCGCCCCCGGATGATGAGGAAGATGGACAGGGCAATGCCGATGACGGCCGCCAGGACGAGCCGATAATCCGCCGGGGTCATCGCGCCACAGGTCCATGGAAGGGCGGCGCAATTTCCAGAGTGAGGACCACAGGTCTGCGCCATAGCGGCATGGATGTTAACGTCATCATTATCCCCTCCCTCACCATGCGATGTCGGTCGGTTCAGGCCGATACGACATCATATCTGTTAGACAGATATATCGAATTTTTACGACTTCCTAGACTTATTGGGTCGTATATCGCATTTTTGGCTTGAACCTGTCTGACTAATCGCCTTATCGTTAGCGCTAACGAATCCAATCGCGCGTTCCGATGTTCCGGTGCGCCCCCATATGGATCGCACAGGGAGAGGAAGGATGCACATCGCGCTGGATCTGCACGACAGTCTCGATCAGCTGGATTTTCGCTATCAATCAGCCAGGCCGAACGACACGCCCGTCCTGACGCCCACCCAGATGAAGGTGCTGCGCTGCGTTCATTCGGGGTTGCTGAACAAGCAGATCGCCTATGAACTTGGCATAGCCGAAGCCACGGTCAAGGTTCACATGACCGCCCTGATGCGCAAGCTGAACGTCCGCAACCGGACGCAGGCGGCCATTGCCGCCCGCAATCTGGGCTGGCTGCGTCCCGCGATCGGGCGTGTCGCGGACTAACACATAACAATATATTCGCAGGAGACTAGGCATGGTGATCGGATCGCGTCGTGACATATTGGGCGGCGTGGGCGCCGGCATCATGCTGGCGGGCATGGCCACGCGGGCGAGCGCCGCGCCGTCGCGCAAGATCGGCTATGCAATCGTCGGGCTGGGTTCCTATGCCACGCGCCAGATCATGCCCAACTTTGCCGGATGCGACCATGCCCGCATCGTGGCGCTGGTCAGCGGCACGCCTGCCAAGCTGGAGACTTATGGCGCGCAATATGGCGTCCCGGCCACGCACCGTTACAGCTATAAGGATTTCGACTGCATCCGCGACAACCCCGACATCGATGCGGTCTATATCATCCTGCCCAACAGCCTGCACGCCGAGTACGCCATTCGCGCCGCGCAG
The DNA here is from genome assembly GCF_049304695.1 of Sphingobium sp. GTDB lineage: Bacteria > Pseudomonadota > Alphaproteobacteria > Sphingomonadales > Sphingomonadaceae > Sphingobium. Next base: position 4,220 of record NZ_JBAQOK010000054.1, on the reverse strand, counting down.
GCGGGCAAGCATGTGATGTGCGAAAAGCCGATGGCGACGTCTGTCGCGGATTGCGAGGCGATGATCGCGGCGTGCAAGAAGGCGGGCAAGAAACTGATGATAGGCTATCGGTCACGGTTCGAGCCGTATAACCGGCTGGCCATCGACCTGGCGCGCAGCGGGCATGTCGGCCCGACGCGTTTCATTACCGCAGAGCATGGCTTTCCGATCAGGGCGGGCCAGTGGCGGCTGGACCGGCCGCTGTCGGGCGGCGGATCGATGATGGACATCGGCATCTACAGCCTGAACGCAGCCCGCTACCTGACCGGGGAGGAGCCGGTGGAGGTCAGCGCGGTCGAGTCCACCGATCGATCCGACCCGCGATTCAGGACGGTCGAGGACCGGATCAGCTTTCTGCTGCGCTTTCCATCGGGCATCATCGCCAATTGCATATCCAGCTATAGTTCGAGCCATAACAGCTATCGCGTCACCGGCACGCAGGGGTGGATCGATATGGACCCGGCGACTCCCTATGAGGGGCAGACGATGACGATCCGCAAGGATGGCGTCGTGGCGCCGCGCACCCTGCCTGCCCCTGCCAAGAACCAGTTTGCCGGGCAGCTCGATCATCTGGCCGAATGTATATTGAAGGGTGGCACGCCGATCGTGCCTGGCGAGGAAGGGCTGGCCGATATGCGCGTGATCGAGGCGATCTATAAGTCGGCCGCGCAGGGGACGAGCGTCAGGATCAAGGCATGATCGGTCGCCGAACGTTGCTGGCGTCGATGGCCGCGATGCCGGTTGCGGCGGTAGCTGCACGCGCGACGGCAGCGAGCAGTGTTCCGGTGGGCAGCATCAGCCGCCTGTCCCCGGCGCTGGACCGCATCATCGCGCCGGACGCGTCGGTGAAGTTCCTGGCCGAGGGGTTTCGCTGGGCCGAGGGACCGGTGTGGGTGGCCAGAGGCGACTATCTGTTGTTCAGCGATCCGCCCGCCAACATCGTCTATCGCTGGCAGGAGGGAAAAGGCGCGCAGCCTTTTCTGTCGCCGTCCGGCCTGCAAGGCGCGATGCCAGCGAGGGTGCGCGAAGCGGGTCTCAATGGTCTGGCCATCGACAGGAACGGCCATCTGGTTGCCGCCGATAGCGGGACGCGCGCGATCGTGCGGATCGACCTGCGGACCAAAGCGCGCACGATTCTGGCCGATCGCTTTCAATCGAAGCGGTTCAGCAGCCCCAACGACCTGTGCATCGCCAGATCAGGCATGATCTACTTCACCGACCCGCCCTATGGCTTTGCCGATGGAGATGCGTCGTCGCTGCGCGAACAGCCGCAGAACGGGCTGTATGCGCTGACGCCGGACGGCACGGTGACGTTGCTGGACGGGAGCCATCGTCGGCCCAATGGCGTGGCGCTGTCGCCCGATGGCCGCACGCTGTATCTGGCCCTGTCGGATGAGAAGCAGCCCGAAGTGCGCGCCTATACGCTGGACGCCAAGGGCATGCCGACCGGGCAGCGCCTGTTCCATGACATGCGCCCGCAGCGCAGCGAAGGCCTGCCCGGCCTGCCCGACGGGATCAAGGTCGCTCCGGACGGGCATGTCTTTGCGACGGGGCCGGGCGGGGTGCATATATTGACGCCGGAGGGGGCGTTGCTGGGGATTGTGGGGACGGGCAAGTCCGTTGCCAACTGCTGCTTTGGGCGGAATGGGACCAGCCTGTTTCTGACGTCTTCGGACAGGCTGGCGGTCGTGCCGTTGCTGGCGCGGGGGTGAGGAGAGCTATCCCTTGGGCAAAATCCCGCGTCATGCTGAATTTATTTCAGCATCCATTGCGCCCCACCGATGTCCGTTCATGAGGCGAAATGGACCCTGAGCCGAAGGCCAGCGCAGCTAAACGAGTTCAGGGTGACGGAAGAGAATAGAAAATGGCGCCGATTTCGTGACAGAGGGTCAGATTTCGACCTGCGACCCCAGTTCGACCACGCGGTTGGTGGGCAGCTTGAAAAATTCCATCGGCGTTTCGGCGTTGCGCATCATCCAGGCGAAGAGTTTTTCGCGCCAGATCGCCATGCCCGGCTTTTCCGACGCGATCAGCGTCTGGCGGCTGAGGAAATAGCTGGTGTCGCTGATATTGATCGCCCCGCCGCAGCCGTCGATGGATTTCATCGCGACGGGAATATCGACTTCTTCCATGAAGCCGTGCCGCCAGACCACGCGATAGAAGCCCTCGCCCCAGTTCGTCACCACCGCCCGGCCAGTAAGCGGGAGATGCGGCACGCTTTGCGTTTCGACCGTCAGGATGATGATCCGTTCGTGCAGCACCTTGTTATGCTTGACGTTGTGGAGCAGCGCGGGGGGCACGCCTTCGACTCGGGAGGACAGGAAGATCGCGGTGCCGGGCACACGCTTGAGCGATTGGGACACCGACCTGATGAAGAGCGGCACCTCCATCGCACCTTCGTTGAGATAATGGCGCATGATCGCCCGCCCCTTCGCCCAGGTCGTCAATGCCACGAAGGTGACGGCCGCCACCAGTAGCGGGAACCAGCCGCCGTCGGGGATCTTGGTCGCGTTCGACGCGAAATAGGCGCCGTCGATCAGGAGGAACAGGCCCGTCGTCGCGCCAGCGAGCCAGGGGTTCCAGCGCCATACGCTGAACGTCAGCACGCCCATCATGCAGGCCGTGATGACCATGGTGCCAGTCACTGCGATGCCATAGGCGGCGGCGAGGTTGCTGGACGATCTGAAGCCGACGACCAGCAGCAGGACGAAGATGAGCAGCGCCCAGTTGACCAGCGGCACGTAGATCTGGCCCGCCGCCGACGCGCTGGTATGCGCGATGCGGATGCGGGGCAGGAAGCCAAGCTGCACCGCCTGCTGCGTGACGGAGAAAGCGCCGGAAATCACTGCCTGACTGGCGATGACGGTGGCCATGGTGGCGAGGATCACCAGCGGCAGTCGCGCCCATTCCGGCGCGAGGAGGAAGAAGGGATTGGCGACGGCGGCGGGATTGTCGAGCAGCAACGCGCCCTGGCCCATATAATTGAGCAGCAGGCAGGGGAAGGCGGCGTAAAGCCAGGCGAGGCTGATCGCCTTGCGCCCGAAATGGCCCATATCGGCATAGAGCGCTTCTGCCCCCGTCACGGCGAGGACCACCGAACCGAGCGCCAGAAACGCGAGCTTGGGATCGAGCAGGAAGAAATGGATCGCCCACCATGGATTGACGATGCCCATGATTGCGGGGTGCCGGATCAGGTTCAACACGCCCAGCAGGGCCAGCACAAGGAAATAGACGATCATGATCGGGCCGAACAGCGCGCCGACTTTGGCCGTGCCATGTTTCTGGATGACGAACAGGCCGATCAGGATGACGATCGCGATCGGCAGGACGTAGGACGCAAAGCGGCTATCGACCACCGTGAGCCCTTCAACCGCCGACAGCACCGACATGGCAGGGGTGATGATGGCGTCGCCATAGAAAAGTGCGGTCGCCAATACGCCCAGCATCGCGATCGCCGGGGTCCATTTCGTGTCGCCCAGTTTGCGCGAGATCAGGGCGAGCAAAGCCATGCTGCCGCCCTCCCCCTTATTGTCCGCGCGCATGACGATGAACACATATTTGAACGTGACCAGCAGTGTCATCGTCCAGAATATGAGCGAGAGAACCCCGAAAATATGATCGGCATCGACGGTCAGCGGATGGTGGCCGACGAAACTTTCCTTGAGCGCATAGAGAGGCGACGTGCCGATGTCGCCAAAGACGACGCCGAGCGCGCCCAGAGCCAGGACGGGCAATTTGCCGTGCGCGCCGTCGCCATGGGCAGGCACTGCGCCCGGTTGATCGCTCATTGATGGTCCTGTCCGTTCTGGTGGACGCCCCCTATCGCACAGAGGCGCATTTTGTTTCCATAGACGCTTTTGGGCATGCGCATAGGATTTGCATAGGATCGGGCGCGATATCGATATGCCTCTTGCGGTGAGGCGTCGTCATGAGTGAGTGGCATGAACATAGGGGCGCGCAGGTCGTCCTGCGGATCGTCGGGCTGATGCTGCTGGTGTCGGCGTGGGACGAGGGGCGGTGACGGAGGAGTGTCGCCCTCTCGACAGGGTGAATATTACATGGCGCTTGCGGTGTCTTCGAGGGCGAGGTCGACGAGGGCGGACATGGCGTCGGCTGCGGCCTGTCCGTCGCTGGCGGCGATGGCGTCGTAGACGCGGACATGGTCTGGGATGGGGTTGCGG
>NZ_JBAQOK010000053.1:0-92115 GCF_049304695.1 Sphingobium sp. | reverse complement strand
CGCTCTCGATAAGGCGACACCCCTCCGTCAGGCCTGCGGCCCGACACCTCCCCTGCAAGGGGAGGATGGCCCGCCCATTTGTAATAAAATGTTGCAGCCGGGCCGATCCCTTGCGCGCGGACGTTCTCCCACCAATATTGCTCATGCGGGCCGGGCCCCTCTGACGATCTGGGCTTCCCCCCTTGCCTTGATCGTGATGTCGGACCGCATCGGGTGCGCCCGGTGCAGGTTTATGGGATGTTAGCCCCCTCTTTTATCCCATGGAGACCGCACCGGGCCACTCGAACCATGTTTTATGATGGAGAGAGTGTTCCCATGAATAATCCCGTTCGCACGCCGGGCTATGGCGCCAGCCGGTCGGTCGATACCGACGCCGGCCTGCGCGCGCACATGCTCGGCGTTTTCCGCAACATGGGCCTTGGCCTGGTCATCACTGGCCTTGTCGCCGCCTTCGTCGCTGGCACGCCGCCTGTGGCCGCCGCGATTTTCGGCACGCCGCTCAAATGGGTGGCGATGTTCGCGCCGCTGGCCTTCGTCTTCTTCTTCAGCTTCCGCATCGAAAAGATGACGACGTCGGGCGCGCGCCTCGCTTTCTACGCCTTTTCCGCCGTGATGGGCGTGTCGCTGGCCAGCGTGTTTCTGGTCTTCACTGGCGCCAGCATCGCGCAGGCCTTCTTCTCCGCCGCCGTCATGTTCCTCGCCATGGCGCTGTGGGGTTACACGACCAAGCGTGACCTGACGCGCGTCGGCAGCTTCCTCATCATGGGCCTGATCGGCATATTGGTCGCCAGCCTCATCAACATCTTCCTCGCCTCGTCCGCGTTGCAGATGGTGGTGTCGATCCTGGGCGTCGTGATCTTCACCGGTCTCACCGCCTGGGACGTGCAGCGCATCAAGTCGGATTATTTCGTCTATGCGGGCCACGAAATGGCGGCCAAGATGCAGGTGATGGGCGCGCTGTCGCTCTACCTCAACTTCGTCAACCTGTTCCAGATGCTGCTCAGCCTGACCGGCGAGCGGGAGTAAGCGGATGCGGGATCAGGCTGCCGTATCGGCCATGCTCTGCCCGGTCTGTCACGTCGGATTGGCGATGACGGACCGGCAGGGGGTGGAAATCGACTATTGCCCCCAATGTCGCGGCGTCTGGCTGGACCGGGGCGAACTGGACAAGATCATCGAACGATCGGGGCAGGGCGGGGCAGCATCCGCCACGCCCTTCGCCCAACCCAGCTACCGCCCCGATCGCGATAACCGACCGGGGTATCAGACCAAACGCAAAAAGAGCTTTCTGGAAGAGCTGTTCGATTAAGCGAGGCTGGCTGTCGAAGAAAGAACAAGGGAGATACCAGCCTGCGCTGGGATGACAAAGGTAGGCAGTTCCCCCCCCGTCATGCCAGCGAAGGCTGGCATCTCTCTTCTTCTGTCCCGACCTTCATTCCATATGCAATTCATCGAACAAATCCCGCCATGTCGGATTGATCGTCTCGATAAGGGTGACCTTCCACGCCCGCTTCCACGCCTTCATCGCTTTTTCGCGCGTGATGGCGTCCATGATCGTCCCATGCCGTTCGGCATAAACCAGCCGGTCGAGCCTGTAGCGACGACAGAAGTCTGAACCCGTGCCGTCGCGATGCTGCATGGCGCGATGGGGCAGGCTGGACGTTACGCCGATATAGAGCACGCCATAAGCCCGGTTCGTCATGATATAGACCCAGCCGCCGGTCATCCAGGACAGGGAGCGTCAGGAAGAAGAGAGATGCCAGCCTGCGCTGGCATGACGGTGATTTTGCCCCCTCAATGCGCCGCGCCCCAACTCGCCCCCGTGCCGATCTCGACCCCCAACGGCACGCTCAGCGTTACGATCGGCTCCGCCGCGCTTTCCATCACGCCCCGGATCACAACGCTCGCCGCCTCGACATCGCCTTCGGGCAATTCGAACACCAGTTCGTCATGCACCTGCAACAACATCCGCACGCGGTTCAGCCCCGCCGCCTCCAGCGCCGGACCCATGCGCACCATCGCCCGCTTGATGATGTCCGCGCTGGTCCCCTGAATCGGCGCATTGATCGCCGCACGTTCGGCACCCTGCCGCTCATGCTGGATCGACGCGATGATCCGCGGGAACCATGTCTTGCGCCCGAACAGCGTCTGCGTGAACCCGCTCGCCCGCACCTTTTCCAGCGTTTCATTGATATAGACGCTGATGCCGGGAAAGCGCTCATAATAGCGGGAGATCATGTCCTGCGCCTCGTCCGCGCTGATTTCCAGCCGCGCCGCCAGCCCCCAGCGGGAAATGCCGTACAGGATCGCGAAGTTGATCGTCTTGGCCCGCCCGCGCGTCTCGCGATTGACATCGCCGAACAATTCCTGCGCCGTGCGATTGTGAATATCCTCGCCCGCCGCGAACGCCTCTTTCAGCGCAGGCACATCGGCCATATGCGCCGCCAGCCGCAATTCGATCTGGCTGTAATCCGCCGCCAATATGACGTTGCCCGGTTCCGCGACGAAAGCATGACGGATCTGCCGCCCGATGTCTGTGCGGATCGGGATATTCTGCAAATTGGGGTCGGTGGACGACAGTCGCCCCGTCTGCGCCCCGGTCAGGCTGTAGCTGGTATGGACGCGCCCGGTATCCCGATTGATCTGCTGTTGCAGCGCATCGGTATAGGTGGATTTCAGCTTCGCCAATTGCCGCCATTCCAGCACCAGCCCGCTGATCTTCGACCCTTCGGCCTTCAGCTTTTCCAGCACGGTGACGTCGGTGGAATAAGTGCCGCTCTTGCCCTTCTTGCCGCCCTTCAACCCCATTTCATCGAACAGCACGACGCCCAGTTGCTGCGGCGATCCGATGGTGAAGGGGTGGCCGGCCAGTTCGAAAATCTCCGCCTCCAGCCCCGCCATCGTCTGCGAAAAGCTGCCCGACAGGCGCGACAATTGCTCGCGATCGACCTTGATGCCGTGCCGCTCCATCCCCGCCACGACCGGGATCAGCGGGCGATCCACCAGCTGATAGACGCGCGTCACGCCTTCCTGCGCCAGCCGCTGCGACAGATGATGCCACAGCCGCCAGGTGACTTCGGCATCCTCGGCGGCATAGGCGGTCGCGCGATCCAGCGGCACATGCGCGAAACTGATCGCCTTCTTGCCGGTCCCCGTCACTTCCTTGAAACTGATGCATGTATGTTGCAGATGGACGCTCGCCGCCTCGTCCATGCCATGCCCGCCCAGCGACTTGCCAGCATCCAGATCGAAACTCATCACCATCGAATCGTCGATCGGCGTCACGTCCAGCCCGACGCGGGCCAGCACGTTGAGGTCATATTTGATATTATGCCCGATTTTCAGCACCGCATCGTCGCACAGCAACGGGCGCAGCAGCCGGACGGCATCGTCCAGCGCAATCTGCTGCGGCACTTCGCCGAACATGTCGTCGGCGGATCGGTGCGCCAGCGGAATGTAGCAGGCGCGGCCCGGCCCGGTGGACAGGCTGATGCCGACCAGACCCGATTCCATGCTGTCGAGCGCATCGGTTTCGGTATCCACCGCCACGATGCCCAGCGCCTGCGCCTCCGCGATCCACGCTTCTAGTTGCGCGACCGTCGTCACCGTTTCGTAGATGGCGCAGTCGATCGGCGGATGCGTCACCGCGACAGGCGCGCTCGGTGGAGCCATGGCCGATGCCGCCGCTGCCACGCCCGCAACCGCCACGGCGGCAGCAGGCGCGCCCAGCCGACCCAGCAACGTCTTGAACCCATGATGCTCCAGAAACGCCTGCAACGGTTCCTTGGGAATGCCTTTCAATGCCAGATCGTCCAGCGGTTCGGCCAGATCCATCGTGTCGTGCAACGCCACCAGCCGCCGCGACAGCCGGGCCATGTCGGCATGGGCGATCAGATTTTCCTGCATCTTGGATTTCTTCATGGCGGGCGCGGCGGTCAGCACGCTTTCCAGATCGCCATATTCGGTAATCAGCTTGGACGCCGTTTTCGGCCCGATGCCCGGCACGCCCGGCACATTGTCCACGCTATCGCCCATCAATGCCAGCACATCGCCCAGTTGGTCGGGCCGCACGCCGAACTTGCCCATCACATAGTCCGGGCCGCGCCGCTCATTCTTCATCGTGTCGTACATGTCGACGCCGGGCTGGATCAACTGCATCAGATCCTTGTCGGAACTGACGATCGTCACATGCCATCCCGCCGCAACCGCCGCCTTGGTATAGGTGGCGATAATGTCGTCCGCCTCGAAACCCGCTTCTTCGATGCAGGGCAGCGAAAAGGCCCGCGTCGCGTCGCGGATCATCGGGAATTGCGGGATCAGGTCTTCGGGTGCGGGCGGACGCTGCGCCTTATACTGGTCGTACATGTCGTTGCGGAACGTGTGCGATCCCTTGTCCAATATCACCGCCATATGCGTCGGGCCTTCGGCCTTGCCCAGTTCCGTCGCCAGTTTCCACAGCATCGTCGTATAGCCATAGACCGCGCCGACCGGCTGGCCATGGCGATTGGTGAGCGGGGGAAGCTGGTGATAGGCGCGAAAAATATAGCCGCTGCCATCGACGAGATAGAGGTGATTCTGGGTCATGGCAGCAGGGGATAAAGCATCACGCGGAAAAGTGGGAACCGGTTTTCTTGTGGCGCACGTCCATCTGGATAATCGAGCGGGAACAAGCGGGTGGATGAATTATTTCCACTATGTTGCTATGGCCGGATTGCCCGGACGCGGCAGGGGGAAATATATGCTCTACAAAGCCGCAATCGCCATTCTCTTGCTCAGCCTGACACCGACACTGGCCTTCGGGCAAGAGCGCGACCTGTGCGCCGACCGCCCCGGCCTCGGCACGCCCGCCTGCACGGTGGACAAGGGGCATGTCGTGCTGGAGATGGGGCTGGGCAACTGGACCCATGACCGCGACGGACAAGTCGTTACGGATACGTTTCAAACCGGTGATGCGCTGATCCGCCTGGGCCTCACCGACTCGCTGGAGGCCCAGGTCGGCTGGACCGCCTACGGCACCACCCGCATCCGCGACCGCGCCACCGGGTTGGTCGATCGCCAAAGCAGCACAGGCGATGTGAGCCTCGCCCTGCGTCAAAACCTCCATAACCCCGACGGATCGGGCTTCACCATCGCGGTCATGCCCTATGTCTCGGTGCCAACGGGCGGCTCCGCGATCGGCGCTGGCGATTGGGGCGCGGGGCTGTTGGTCCCGGTCGGCTTCGATCTTGGAAACCATTTATCTGTGGCCCTCACTCAGGAAATAGATGCCTCCGTGGATCAGGACGGCAATGGCCGCCACCTCGCCTATGGCAGCGTCGTCGGGCTGGATTATGCCTTCACCGACGCGATCACCGGCACGATCGAAACATCGCTGATGCGCGACGATGATCCCGATGGCCATGTCACACAGGCGCTGGGCGGGCTGTCCTTTGCCTGGCAACCGTCGAGGGCAATGCAGTGGGACATAGGTCTCAATGTCGGCCTCAACCACAACAGCCCGGATCGCCAAGTCTATCTGGGCGTCGTCCGCCGCTTCTGATCCGCCTCAGCGCTTCTCATGATTGGCCGCGACCGCCTTCGCCACCGCCTGCATCAGCGCCCAGCGTTCGGGGATCGATACGGTCGTAGACCCGATCATCACCGCGAGCGCATAGCTGGTGCCGTCCGGCGCGGTCATGATGCCGATGTCGTTGAACCCGGTCGATCGCGGCGGCAGATCCTGCCCCGTGCCGGTCTTGTGCAGATAGGTCCAGCCCGGCGGCACCCCGCCCTTGATCCGCTGCGGCCCGGTCTTGGCTTCCGCCATGATCGACAGCAGCAGGCGCGATGAGGCAGGCGACAGCAGGTCGCCCTCCTTCAACCGCGCCAGCGCGCCGACAACCGAACTGGGGGCCGCGCCGTCTGGTGGATTGGCCAGATAATTGTCCAGCGCCCGTTGCCGCACTGCCATGGGCAGCCTGGCGCGCGCGGCGTAGAAATTACGACCGATCGAATAATCCTGCCGCCAGTCCATCCCCGCTGTCGCCGATTGCAGCAACCGTTCGCCCGGCCCGAACCGGATGTCGCGGATCATCCGCCGCGCCAGAAACGCCCGCACCGCGTCCGGCCCGCCGACGGCGCGCAGCAGCGTGTCGTTCGCGGTATTGTCGCTCTGCGTCATGGCCCGGCGCAACAGGTCGGAATAGCTGGTGGTCCAGCTGCCTCCCTTCAGCAACGAAGCGGTCGGCTGGTGAAACAGGGTCAGGTCGTTGCGGGTGATCGTGGTCGTGTCGGTGATGCGCAGCTTGCCCCGATCAACAGCGTCGAGGAAAGTCAGCGCCACCCAGAATTTCGATACGCTTTGCTGCGGGAACAGCGCCGTGCCATTCCACGCCACGGTCCAGTCCGCCCCGATGCGCCGCACCGCAATGCCGACCTTGCCATGGAAACTCTGCCCCAGATTGCGCACGACGCTGACCAGAGCGGGGGAGGGCGTCTCGCGCTGATCGACGTTGCGATAGGGGGCGGGCGGATTGGTGACTGCGCGGATCGGCCAGCTGTTGGGGATCGGCTGGACCGTGCCGGGCTGCGGATGGGCGGCACGAGGATGGGGCTTTTGCGGCAGGTTGGACGCAGCCTGCGCCGACGGCTGTTCGGGCGCGCTCACGCAAGCGGACAGTGCCGCCATCAACAGGACCAGGCGCGCAAATCCGCCCCGGTTTTCATTCAACGACATTCTCGACCCCGTGCTCTTCCTTTTCATAGGGCTGGCCAGAAGCGGTGCGGGCAAGAGGGATGCGACGAACGACTCTCTGGCTGCGGTGTAAGGAGTCTGCGGTGTGGAACCCACCTGTGGATGTTCACGCTCATTTGCGGTTCAGCGCAATTGGGGCAATAGGCAAACGCATGACATATATCGACAGACGCACCGCGATGCTCGGCGCAATTGCGGCAAGCGGTGCTGCATGGGCAGGGGCAGCCACCGCCGCCCCCTTCACGTCGCGCCGGATCAGCGTCGTGACGCGCGGCACGGGCGCGGACGTGCTGCTGATCCCCGGCCTTGCCAGTGGCCCCGGCATCTGGAACGGGGTGATCGCCGCACTGCCGGGCTATCGCTTCCATCTGGTCCATGTGCGCGGCTTCGCGGGACTTGCGCCCGACGCCAATGCCAGCGGGCCGCTGGTCCAGCCGGTCACGGACGAGGTCGCCCGGTATATCGCCGCCGCTGGATTGAAACGCCCTGCCATCGTCGGTCATTCCATGGGGGGCACGCTGGCGATGTTGCTGGGGCTGAAAGGTCTGGCGCGCCGGGTCATGGTGGTCGACATGCTGCCTGCTGGTGCAGCGATGGTCGGTGGCACGGCGAGCGGACTTGGCTTTCTGGCCGACCAGTTGGGCGGCTATCTGACGGGCACGGTCGCGGGGCGTCGCACACTGGCGCAGATCGTCGGCCAGACGCCCGGCGCGCAGGGCAGCGATCCCGACGTCATCGCCAGCGCGCTGCGTGATCTGGCGCATATTGACCTTGGCCCGCAGCTTGGCCGGATGCCCGCGCCGCTGGAGGTCGTCTACGCAGTCGGTGCAGATGTCGAGCAGGCCAACGCCATCAATCGCCGTTTCCGCACCGCCTATGCCGTGGTCAGGGGTGCGACGTTGAAGGCGATCGGTCCCAGCGGCCATATGGTGATGGCTGACCAGCCGACCCGCTTCAACGCCATGCTGGGAGCTTTTCTCAAAGGCGCCTGATGGTCAGGGGGCCAGCACTGTATCGACCGCCTGCGGCAGCGTGTCGGGATAATCGAGCGTATAGTGCAGCCCCCGGCTTTCCTTGCGATGCAGCGCCGATCGCACCACCAGCCGCGCGACCTCCAGCAGATTGCGCAGTTCGATCAGGTCGGGCGTCACGCGGAAATTGCCGTAATATTCGTCCACTTCCTGCGCCAGCAGGGCGACGCGGTGCTGCGCGCGCTCCAGCCGCTTGGTGGTGCGGACGATGCCGACATAATCCCACATGAAACGGCGGATTTCCTTCCAGTTATGCTGGACGATCACTTCCTCGTCGCCATTGGTGACGCGGCTTTCGTCCCATGGCCGGATCGGCGGCGGCGCGGGCAGTTCATCCCAGGAGCTACGAATATGCTTGGCCGCCGCTTCGCCAAAGACGAAACATTCCAGCAGGCTGTTGGACGCCAGCCTGTTGGCGCCATGCAAGCCGCTTTCGGTCACTTCGCCCGCCGCATAAAGGCCGGGCAGGTCGGTGCGCCCGTCCAGATCGATGACCACCCCGCCGCAGGTATAATGCTGCGCGGGTACGACCGGGATCGGTTCTTTGGTAATGTCGATGTCGAGGTCCAGCAGTCGCGCATAGATGGTCGGGAAGTGATGCTTCACGAACTCCGGCGGTTTGTGGCTGATGTCGAGATGGACATAGTCGAGGCCCAGCCGCTTGATCTCATGATCGATGGCGCGCGCCACTACGTCGCGCGGCGCGAGTTCGGCGCGGGGGTCGAACCGGTCCATGAATCGCTCGCCCCCGCCCGGCACGCCGGGGGGAAGTTTAAGGTGGCCGCCTTCGCCGCGCACCGCTTCGGTAATCAGGAAATTCTTGACCTCCAGATTATAGAGGCAAGTCGGGTGGAACTGGTTCATTTCCATGTTCGACACCCGGCATCCCGCGCGCCACGCCATCGCGATGCCATCGCCGGTCGCGCCGCGCGGTGCGGTGGAAAACAGATAGGTCCGCCCCGCGCCGCCCGTACACAGGATCGTCGCCTTCCCCAGCAGCGTGTCGACATGCTGGGTCTTCTTGTTGAAGGCATAGACCCCCCACACATGGCCGTCGCCCGAATAGCGTTCACCATGGCGGCCAGTGATCAGGTCGATCGCGATCAGATCCTCGACCAGCGTGATGTTGGGATTGGCGCGCGCGGCCTTGAGCAGCGCGACCTGCACCGCATGGCCGGTGGCATCATCGACATGGACGATGCGGCGATGGCTATGCCCACCCTCCCGCGTCAGGTGCCAGCGTTCGCCAAAATCCTCGTCCGCGTTGAATGGCACGCCCAGTTTGGCGAGCCGTTCGATCGCGGCGGGCGCTTCGGATACGACGAACTCCACCGTTTCGCGGTCGTTCAGGCCCGCGCCGGCCACCATCGTATCCTCGACATGCGCGGTAAAACTGTCGCCCGCATCCAGCACGGCGGCGATGCCACCCTGCGCCCAGTTGGTCGATCCGCTATCCAGCGCACCCTTCGCCAGCACCAGAACCTTGCGGTCCTGCGCCAGATTGATCGCCGCGGTCAGCCCCGCCGCGCCCGAACCGATGATGATGACGTCGTGGGTAGTGGTTGGCATGCTGTTCTCGATTGTTCGGGTCTGATCCCTACGCCGTTCGGCTCGAACCGAACGGAGATTGCTTAGGCCGCAGCCGTCAGATTGAGGAACACGTCCTCCAGATCGGGGTCGCGTGTTACCACGTCCACGATCGCCAATCCGCTGGCCTGTACCGCGCTTAGCACCTGACCTGCATTGGCGCGGTCCTTCAGATAGGTGATGGTCAGGGTGCGATCGCCCGACAGTTCGACCTTTTCAAAGCACGGTGCGCTCGGTGGCGTCACCACGTCGCGGTCCACCGTGACCTGCACCACCTTTTCCTGCGCCATAGCCAGCAATTCCTGCGTCGGCTTGTCGGTGATGACGCGGCCATGGTTGATGATGGCGATGCGGTCGCATAATTGTTCGGCTTCCTCCAGATAATGGGTGGTCAACACGATGGTGACGCCCATTTCGTTGAGTTCGCGGACATAGGCCCAAAGCTGCTGGCGCAATTGCACGTCCACGCCCGCCGTCGGTTCGTCCAGCACCAGAATCGGCGGGCTATGCACCATCGCCTTGGCCACCAGCAGGCGGCGCTTCATGCCCCCTGACAGGGTGCGGGCATAGGCGTGCGCCTTGTCCTCCAGATGGACGGCGCGCAGCAATTCCATCGACCGACGCTTTTCTTTCGGCACGCCATAGAAGCCCGCCTGATTTTCCAGCGTTTCGAACGGGGTGAAGAAGGGATCGAACACGATTTCCTGCGGCACGATGCCGATGGAATTTTTGGCGTTGCGGGGGTTTTCGTCAATGTCGAAGCCCCAGATACGCGCCGTGCCCGACGTCTTGTTGACCATGCCCGCCAATATGTTGATGGTCGTGGACTTGCCCGCGCCATTGGGGCCGAGCAGGCCATAGATCTGGCCGCGCGGAATCGTCAGGTCGATGCCGTCGAGTGCGCGCTTGCCGCCCTTATAGACCTTGGTTAGGTCGCGGATTTCGATGGCGGCTTGCGCGGCGGGCGCGGAAATGTCGGTCATGGCTCAACTCTATGGGGATCGAACGGGATGAAAGGAAGAGGGCTGATTGTCCCACTGGTCGGGTAACGTGGCGCGACAGGCGAAGTTCACAGTGTCGTGCGGTGCTTTTTGCTGGATTTGGGCCTGTGGCGCCGTCGAAGCATCGGGGATGCGTCATCGACGCGCCACCGACGCACCACCTGCGCGACTGGGACGCGTCGGTCGAGGGGGTTTTGGCTGGTGATCCATACTGCCCGATAAAGCAGGAGAAGTCCTACATTGGAAGCGGAGGAAGCCATACTGATGCCTGATCCGGAACGCCCGCGCAGTCCGCGCTCCCACTGACCCGGCCCGCCTATCATCATGGAGCGTCCCGAAAATTAGGGCTTTGCTAAGCGGATTGTAGCAGAACAGACAATCGGCGTTTTCCGACAAACAATCAGGTTGGAGAGATTAATGATCAAGGTGACGGCCGATCCCGCCCGAAAACTGGTGATCGCGCGTATGAGCGGCTTTCTATCCGTCGAGGAAGTGGAGCAGTTTTCGCGCGACAAGGACGCAGCGGTTGAATCCATGGGCCTGCGATCGGAAGACTATCTGCTTTTGATAGATACCGCTGAAGCCATTATCCAGCCGCAGGAGATCGTTGCCGCGTTTCAGCATCTGGTCACCAGCGCCCGGTACAAGGCGGGTCGTATCGCCGTGGCCCGCAAAAGTTCGCTGACACGGATGCAGACGAGCCGGATACTCAGCCTTCGCGATGACGCCGCAGTGTTCGAAACGATCAGCGAAGCCGAAGCCTGGCTCTTTGCATAGAGCGGCAATGGCAGAATCACAAAGAGCGCGGCAACCGGTGCCGCGCTCTTTGCAAATCCGATAAAGCGCCGCTCTTATTTGGCGGCAGCGTTTTCGGCCGGCGCTTCCGCAGCATTGGCCGCGTTGCCCGCTTCGGCGGCATTGCCTGCTGCGGTGTTGTCGCCCGCAGCGGGCGCTGCGTCGGCGGCGGGGAGGGGCAGGTTGGACCCCTGCGTGTTCAGCCAGGCGATCAAGTTCGCGCGATCGACCGGATTGCCAAGGCCCGCAAAGGTCATCTTGGTGCCGGGCGCAAATTCACGCGGGGACGTCAGCCAGTGATCGAGATTTTCGAAAGTCCAGTTGCCACCCTTGCTCTTGAGCGCGTCGGAAAAGGCAAAGCCTGCTTTGCCATGGCCGATTTCCTCGCCGACCGTGCCATAGAGATTGGGGCCGATGCCGTTGGCGCCACCCGAATTGACGGTGTGGCAGGCCGCGCACTTGGCGAACACCTTTTCACCCGCCGCGACGTCGGCACTGGCGAGCAGGGTGTTGAGACCGGGGCCGGTCGCGACTGCGCCGCCTGCGGCTTCGACGCCCTCGATCACATAGCCCATTTCTTCGGGCCGTTCTTCGTGGAAATATTTGGAACTGACGATCGCGCCACCCAGCGCGATGATCCCCGCAAACAGCGCCCAGCCCGCTACGGTGTTGAAACGATCGCCCATTTCGCTCGAATTCCCTTGCGTTTCTGTCCTGGCGGCTGTCTTCCGCGCCCCCTCTTGTGCGCTGCCATAAAGGCGGACACGCCAAGGTGCAAGCCGGGTTGACACGGGAAATGCGTGGGCAGGGACGGATGCCACCCCAGCGATGCTTGCGTGGGCGCGGTCAACTGCCTAAGCGCGCAGCCAGTCATGGAAAACTATCCCGCCCCCGCCCGCGCGATTGTCGCGCAACTGGCCGAAAAGGCCGCTGCCGATCCCGCGCGCGCCGTTTCCTATCAGGGCGCGCCCGGTGCCAATTCGCATCTGGCCGCGCTGGGATATGCACCAGATTGCGTGCCATTGCCCTGTTTCGCGTTCGAGGATGCGATAGATGCTGTGCGCAGCGGGCTGGCGGCGCGGGCGATCATTCCCATTGAAAACAGCCTGCACGGGCGCGTGGCGGACATGCATTTCCTGCTGCCCGAATCGGGGCTGCATATCGTCGACGAATATTTCCTGCGCATCCGCCACTGCCTGATGGCGCCGGATACGACGCCGGTGAAAAGCGCGA
Source organism: Sphingobium sp. (assembly GCF_049304695.1). GTDB lineage: Bacteria > Pseudomonadota > Alphaproteobacteria > Sphingomonadales > Sphingomonadaceae > Sphingobium. Next base: position 79,735 of record NZ_JBAQOK010000053.1, on the reverse strand, counting down.
TCAGTCACCCGCAGGCGCTGGGCCAGTGCCGCCATTATCTGCGCGAGCGTGGCATCCAGCCGGTCGCCTATGCCGATACGGCGGGCGCGGCGGCGCTGGTGGCGGAACGCAAGACGCCGGGCGAAGGGGCGATCGCGCCCTATCTGGCCGCCGAACTCTATGGCCTGCGCCTGATCGCGGAAAATATCGAGGATAGCGACGACAATATGACGCGCTTTCTGGTGCTGGCGCGCGAACCCAAAATGCCGGTGCCCCATGTCGGCCCGGTGATGACGACTTTCCTGTTCGAGGTGAAGAACGTCCCCGCCGCGCTCTATAAAGCCATGGGCGGTTTTGCCACCAACGGCGTCAACATGACGAAGCTGGAAAGCTATCAGCGCGGGGCGAGTTTCGCCGCGACCGAATTTTTCTGCGACATCGAAGGGATGCCGGGCGACGCAGCGGTTGACCGGGCGCTGGCGGAACTGGAGTTCCACACCAAATGGGTGCGGATGCTGGGGAGTTACCGGCAGGCGCGGCCACGCACCTAAGCGACGACCCGCGCTTTCGCATTGGCGCAACCGCGTCTATAGGGGCGGCAATGGTCGCAGCCCTTATCTATTCCGCCCTGGCGATGAGTGCGATCGTCGGCGTGCGCTATTTGCTGGCGAGCGGTGGTTTCGCGCTGGCGACGCGGATTCGCCAGCCGGGCCTGTATCGCGGGCTGGAAAAGCAGATGGTCCGCGAAATCAGCTGGTCGCTGGCGTCCGCGCTGATCTACGGCATTCCCGCTGGCGTGGTGGCGTGGGGATGGCAGTCGCATGGCTGGACGCGCATCTACACGCAGGCCAGTGCCTTTCCGCTCTGGTATCTGCCGATGTCGGTGCTGCTGTATCTGGCCGCGCATGACACATGGTTTTACTGGACGCATCGCGCGATGCACCGGCCCCGACCGTTCCGCATCGCCCATGCCGTCCATCATGCCAGCCGCCCGCCGACCGCCTGGGCCGCGATGAGCTTTCATCCGTGGGAAGCGCTGACCGGCGCGGTGGTGATCCCGGCTTTGGTTTTCATCATCCCGATCCATGTCGGCGCACTGGGCGTGGTGCTGACGATCATGACGGTCATGGGGGTCAGCAATCATATGGGGTGGGAGATGTTTCCGCGCTGGATGGTGCGCGGTCCGTTGGGGGAATGGCTGATTACGGCCACCCATCATCAGCGGCACCACGACCTTTATGCCTGCAATTATGGCCTTTATTTCCGGGTGTGGGACCGGTTGTGCGGGACGGACAAGGGGCTGGGCGAATTTAAGCCGGCCAATATCCAGAAAGTGCGTGCGTGACGCGGAAATGGGTCGTGATGCTGGTTGCGATGGCGGGTCTGACCGGTGGCGCGCCAGTGGACCAGCCGCAGATGCTGGGCATGGCGGTCAGCGGCTTGCGGTCGGGCAAGGGGCAGATATTGGTGTGCGTCACTCGCACGCCCGCCTATTTTCCCGATTGCACCCATGATCCCGAAAAACGGCATTTTGCGGTTCCGGCCAAGGCTGGCGCGGTGCAGTTGGGCGCCTTTGCGCCCGGCACCTATGCCATTTCGGTGATCCATGACGAAAATGGCAATGGCAAGCTGGATACATTCGCCGGTATCCCGCGCGAAGGCGTTGGTTTTTCGCGCAATCCGGTGCTGCGTTTCGGCGCGCCGAGTTTTGCGTCAGTCAGTTTCGGCGTTGCGGGGGCAGCGGTGGAGCAGGAAATTCGCCTCAAATATTTTCTCTGACGCGCGGGAAAAGGAACTGTAACCGGGCCGAAACATTCTCGTTCCGACAACATGTTCGATTAGGGGCCGTATGAATATTTTTTCGCGCACTGTGCTGCTGACACTTTCCTTCGGGCTGGCCGCGCCTGCGCTGGCGCAGGAAACCGAGGATCATAGCAACCTGACGGTCGGGCTGGGCGTGGCTGCGATCCCCAGCTATGAAGGGTCGGACGATTACCGGATCATCCCCGCGCCGCAATTGCGCGGCAAAGTGCATGATTTTGCTTTCTGGACACGCGGTCCCGCGCTCTACATCGACGCCATCCCCAATCGCGACGATAGCGGCGTCGATTTTCAATTCGGTCCGGTCGTCGGCGCACGGTTCGACCGCACCAGTCGCAAGGCGATCAAGGACGATGCGGTCGCGGCGCTTGGCAAGCTGGACACCGCGATCGAGGTCGGCGGCTTTGCCGGCATCGGCAAGACCGGCATCATCACATCGGCCTATGACAATCTGTCCGCGCGTGTGGCCGTGACCAAGGATATTGGCGGCGCGCATGAAAGCTATATCATCACGCCAGCGATCGAATATTTCACGCCGCTGTCGATCAAGAGCTTCGTAGGGATCGGCGTATCGGCCGATTATGTCGGCAAGAAATATGGCAATTATTATTTCGACGTGACCCCGGCTCAGGCGCTGGCCAGCGGCCTGCCCGCCTATGATCGCGCCGGTGCCAAGTCCGGCTTCCGCAAGGTCAGCGCCAATTTCACCGGCGGCTATTCTCTGTCCGGCGATATTCGGCGTGGCTGGACCCTGTTTGCGCTGGGCGGTTATTCACGGATGCTGGGCCGCTATGCCGACAGCCCGGTCGTCGCGATCGCCGGGTCTAAAGATCAGTGGATCGGTGCGCTGGGCGTAGGCTATACCTTCTGAACCATTGCGGAGGCGTGGCCGCGCTCTTGTCTGGACGGGGTGACGCCCCCCATATTGTTCAGTATGGACGCGGCGACACACCGCACAGGCAGGAGAAGTAAAGCGTGGCCACCCTGGGAATGAGCGACACCGACAAGGCAGCCGTCGAGGCGTTTCGCAAGGACGTCGTGGAACCGTCGCGCACGCAGTTGGTGATCGTGGATTTCTGGGCCGAATGGTGCGGCCCGTGCAAGCAACTGACCCCGGTGATCGAAAAAGTCTGCGCCGATTACGCGGCCAAGGGCGTGACGCTGGTCAAGGTCAATGTCGATGAAAACCCCTTCATCGCCAGCCAGTTTCGCGTCCAGTCGATCCCTACCGTCTATGCCGTGTTTCAGGGCCAGCCCGTCGCGGACCTGAGCCAGGCGCGGACCGAAGGGCAGTTGAAGCAGATGCTGGACCAGTTGTTGACGCAACTGCCGATCGAATCCGACGAAAAGGCGCAACTGGAGGAAATCGCGCCGCTGATCGCCATGGGTGAGGAAGCGCTGGCCGATGGCGACGCTGACCGGGCCTTGTCGATCTTCACCCAGATTGCCGAGATGGTGCCGGATCATGCCGAGGTCGTTGCAGGGCAGGCGCGAGCGCTGGTCGCGCTGGGGCGGCTGGACGAAGCGGAGGCGGCGCTGGCCGCGCTGCCCGCCGACGTCGCGCGGCATGTCGCCATCGATCAGGCGCGTGCCGCCATCGCGCTGGCCCGCGACGTAAAGCCCGTCGCCGACCTGTCCGCCGTGCAAGCGAAGGTTGACGCCGATCCCGACGATCATGCCGCGCGCTTCGAACTGGCGGGTGGGCTGATGGCCAATGGCGATCGGGATGGCGCGGCCGATGCGCTGCTGGAAATCGTGCGGCGGGACCGGGGCTGGCAGGACAGTGCGGCGCGCACGCAATTGCTCACCATCTTCGATGCCGTCGGGCTGGAAGATCCGTGGGTATCGGCGCAGCGCCGCAAGCTGTCCCAGATCCTCTTCGCCTGATCGCCGCCGGTGCCGACCGCCCGCGTCTCCGTCTTCCCGCTGTCCGGCGCGTTGCTGCTGCCGGGCATGGACCTGCCGCTGCATATTTTCGAGCCGCGTTATCGCGCGCTGATCCATGATGCGATGGCGCGCGACCGGCGGATCGGCATGATCCAGCCGCGCGGCGGCGGGGGACCGGTGCCGCCGCTGTTTGACATGGGCTGCCTTGGCCATGTCAGCCAGATCGAGGCGCTGGAGGATGGGCGGTTCAACATCGTCCTCACTGGCCTCGCCCGTTTTCGGGTCGTGCGCGAATTGCCCGTGACGACGCAGTTTCGCCAGATAGAGGCGGATGTCGAACAGGCGCCGCAGGAGGATGAAGTGCTGCACGCGGTCGAGCGCGGCACGCTGGAGCAGGAATCGCGCAAGTTCGCCGAAGCGCTTGGCTATGTCGTCGACTGGACGGCGGTGTCGCGGCTGGACGACATGGCGCTGGTCAACGGCATTGCCCAGATCGCGCCCTTCGACCCCGCTGCCAAGCAGACCTTGCTGGAGGCGGACACGCTGTCCGAACGGTGCGAGCGGATCATCCAGCTTATGCAGATCGTCGGCCGGATCGAGCGCGACGGCGGCGCGACAATGCAGTGAGCCAGGACGCGCCGATCGACCCATGGCTGCTGGCCAAGCTGGTCTGCCCGCTGACGCGCACGCCGCTGCGCTGGGATGCGGAGCGGCAGGCACTGTTGTCCGACGCGGCGGGGCTGGCCTATCCCGTGCGCGATGGCGTGCCGATATTGTTGGTGCGCGAGGCGGCGGCTATTTGAACGCGGCGATGCATTCCACTTCCAGCGGAGCGCCCAGCGCCAGCCCATCTGCCCCGAATGCGCTGCGCGCGGGCAGACGCTTCCCCTTGAAATAGGGGAGGTAGGCCGCGTTGAAGCGGGGCCAGTCGGCCATGTCGTCCAGCATGACCGTGCATTTGACGACATGACCAAAGTTCAGGCCGTTATCCTTGAGCACCTTGCCTATGGAGTCCATCGCGCCTTGGACCGCTGCATCGAAGCCGACCGTATGCCTGTCCATCCCTTCGGGCACCTGGCCGATCTGGCCGGACATGAACAGGATGTCGCCCACGCGGACGGCGGGGGAGAAGGGCAGGGTTGCGGGCATGGCCTGAGGCGCGGGGGCCGGTTGGGCCTGTGCGGTTAACGGGGCGAGGGCTGACAGCAGGGTGGCGAGAAAGAGCGACTTCACAGGTTTCTCCATATTGTGCATGACGTCGGTCGTCGCTTTACGCTCGTGGCAAGGCGTTCAACAATCGCTCCACATCCCGCCCGTCGTTGAAGATCGACGGCGATATGCGGAAATGATGGTCGTGCAGTGACAATCGCACCTGCGCCTTGGCCAGCGGATCGGTCAGCAGCGCCCTGGCGTTTGGCAACAGTGCGGTGAGCAGTGGCGTGGTGGTGCCGGGCGGGGTGATGATCGCATAGCCCTTCGCGCGCAGTCCTTCGCACAATTCGCCGATCAGGCTTTGGGCATGGGCCTGTATCGCAGGGACGCCCAGCGCGGCGATGCGGTCGAGCGAATGGTCGAGCGCACCTGCAATACCCTGCGCATAGGTGCCGGTGCCGAAATGGCCGAGCGTGCCGGGACGGACGACATAGCTGGTGGGCGCACCGCCGGGCGGGTCCATGGGAAAGACATGGGTCTGGGGCGGGGACAGGCCAATACCGGGCGGCGCGTCGGGCGCAGCGAAACCATAATAGCCATATTCCGTGCGGGGCAGGGCATCCAGCACGCCGCGCCGCGCGTAGAGAAAGCCCAGACCAAAATCGCCCATCAGCCATTTGTAGGTAGCGGTGGCAGCGAAATCGACGCCGCTGCCATGCAGGTCGACAGGCACAGCGCCGGCTGCATGAATGATGTCGGCATAGACCAGCGCGCCGACGCTGTGCGCCCTGTCGCACACGGATTTCAGGTCATGCTGGAACCCATTATAGGTGGACACGAGCGACAGGCTGACCAGTTTCGTCCCCGGCGTGATGGCGCGGGCCATGTCTTGCGGCATGATGCGGCCTTCGCGGGCCATGACCCATGCGACATCGACGCCTTGTCTGGCCATTTCCTGATACATGGGAAAGGCGGCGTAGAAATGGAGCGTGTCGGTGACGATGCGGCCGCCCTTTTCAGGAAAACCGAGCGCGCGCAGCACGGCCTGTTCGCCCATGGTGGTGGATTGCACCCATGTCACTTCGTCGGGGTCGGCGTTCACCAGTCGCGCGAATTTGGCGATCACGCCTGCGCGATCGACCGGCTTGCGCGCGGCGGCGGCGGGATCGAGCGTGCGACCTGCGACATAGGCGTTGATCGCCGCCTGTGCGCCCAGACTGATCGGATGAGTCGAGGCGTTGTCGAAATAGGCCACCGGCGTTGAAGCGAAGCCGGTGCGATCGGGTAATGAGACGGCAGGCGCAGCGCGCGCGACCTGCGTCGCCAGCGGCAGAGCGAGTGCGGCGCCTATCGCTTCGCGGCGGCTAAGGCTCATGCCAGCGCCTTTAGCAGACCAGTCTTGAACGCCTGCATTTCCACAGGCGTGCCAAAGGAAACGCGGACCCAGTCGTCCATATGCTTACGCGGGCCGCCAATGAAGATTTTCTCTTTCGCCAGCGCCGCCGTCACGTCCGCGCCGGAACGACCCACATGAATCATCGCGAAACTGGCGTCGCCGCGCAGATAGCGCAGCCGGTTGGCATCCAGCCACCGATAGAGGTCGTCGCGCACCGCCTTGTTCGCAGCCTTGCGATTGGGCAACAGGCCGGGGGCGAGCAGGCTGGCCTCCGCCGCGATTACGGCGGGCATCGGTGTGATATTGGTGCCATAGCTCGCCATGCCGTCGAGCAGATCCCTGCGCCCGGCTATGATGCCGCAGCGCAGCCCAGCCAGCCCGTAAATCTTGGAAAAGGTGCGCGTCACCAGCACGTCTGCGTCCCTGGCGACCAGATCGAGGCAGGGCGTCGCATCGCTGAAATGAATATAGGCCTCGTCGATCAGCAGGATCGATCCCTTGGGCTTGTTCGCCAGCAGCCAGTCGATGTCGGCGCGCGCGGTGACGAGACCTGTGGGATTGTTGGGATTGCACAGATAATAGACGCCTGCATCCGGCGCGGCGGCGAGCAGCTTGCGCGGGTCTGCGGTGAAATCGCCCGATAGCGGCACGGCAACCGACCGGGTGATGCTGGCGTTGCCAAGGCCCAGAAATCCTTGATCGAAGGTCGGTTCGAAATAGGCGATGGGACGCTGGGGCGAGGAATAGGTTAAAGCCACCGACCGCAGGGGCATGAACGAGCCGGGATGGACCTGAACCTGCGTCGGCGACAGGCCGTTCTGCCGCGCGAACAGGCTTTCCAGCTTGGCGCCGAACACCATGCCATAGCGCCCCGACAGCGGCGGCAGGGTGGCGAGCGCGGCCAGCGCGGCCGGGCAGGGGCCAACGGGATGTTCGTTGCTGTTGATGTAGACGCCGTCGGTCAGGCTGGCGACCATGGCCGATGGATCATCGGGCAGTTCGACCTTGCGATCGCGCTGTGCCAATGCCGGTGTGACGGCGGCCAGCGATGTGGCAGCCATGGCGCCGCGCATCAACGCACGGCGGGATACTGTCTCGGTCGATCCGGTCATGCCTGCCCCTCCATAGCAAAAGGGCCGGTCCGTTTCCGAACCGGCCCTCCTTCGTGACATCGATCAGAATTTGAAGTCGATGCGGGCGTAATAATAGCCGCCCGACGTGCTGTAGGCGCTATGGCCGTAAGAGGCGCTGTAGGAACCCGAACCATTCTGGTAGGGCGATACGCCGACGGGGACGGTCACGCCTTCAAGCAGCTTGGGAATCTCAGGCTTCTTGTTGAACAGGTTGTTCGCACCGATCGAGAAGGTGACCGCGTCGGTGAAGTCGTAGCCCACTTCCAGGTCGGTCAGCGCCGTCGCCTTGGCCACGCCGTTGAAATAGAGCTGGTTGGTGTTCACACCGCCCACGATCGCGCCGTCGGCGATCAGGAAGCCGCCCGACGGGATCACGATCGACCCGGCAGCGCTGGACGTGAAGGCCGGACGGACCAGAACGCTTGTCTTGCCATAGAATGTTTCGCGCAGGTTCAGGCTGAACGCGCCGCTTTTGAACAGGGCGTTTGCGACGACCTTATAATCGGGGTTGGCGCGTTCGATATTGCTTTCCGATGCCGCATTGAACAGCGGATAGCCCAGCTTGTTGTTGGTGATCTTCGTCTTGTTATAGTTGGCGGTCAGCGACAGGTTGAGCGAACCGAAGTCCAGCGCGACCGGATAGGTAGCCGAAAAGTCGATGCCCCAGGTCCGGGTATCGACGCCATTGGTGAAGCTTTGCACGCCGATCGTGCCGCTGGTGAACAGCGCGCTGTCGAGGACGATACCGGCGGCGTTCAGGGCGTTGAGGATTTCCGCCCCGCCCGCCTGTGCCACACCGTTCAGCACGGCGTTGCGCGCGGCGGTGCCGGTAATGCGATCCTTGATCTTGATCAGATAGCCATCGACCGTGATCGCCAGCTTGGGCACGGGGCGAACCACGAAGCCAGCCGAGAAATTCTTCGACTTTTCGGGACCGAGCGGACCAAAGCCCAACAGTGCGGCGGCAGGCGATCCTGCGGGAAGCTGCGCCACTGCGCTGGTCGGGCCGACGTTGATCGTCGAATATTTCTGTTCCTGCAACGTCGGCGCGCGGAAGCCGGTGCTGGCCGTGCCGCGAATGGCGAAGGCGTCGGAAAAGTCGTAGCGGGTTGTGATCTTGCCGATCAGCGTGTCGCCGAAATCGGTATAATCCTCATAACGACCGGCCAGATCGACGCTCCAGCCATCGACTGGATTGACGATGAAGTTCAGATATCCCGCCTTCGAACTGCGCTGGAATTCACCTGCGTCGCTGGCCTTGTAACCGGGGAAGGACTGCACGCCGGTCTTGTAGGTCGAAATCGAATCGCCTGCGATGATTTCATACTCGTCCTTGCGATATTCGCCACCGAACGCCATCGTTAGCGGGCTTGACATGCCAAGGTCGAATTCCTTGCGAATGTCGGTCGTCAACGTCGTCTGGCTCAGCTTGAAACCGCCGTCATAGGCGCTGCTGGGGGTGTTGGCGACGCCGATGCCGCGCAACTGGTTCTGATAGCTTTCCTGCCAGATTTCACGATGCGCCGACGCTTCGGTCCAGATATCGTCCTTCTGCGATCCATAGGTGCCCGAAACATCATAATTCCATCCGCCGCCAAATTCACCCTTGGCGCCGATGGTGAAGCTATATTCATTTTCGATCACATGCTGCAAAGGGACCATGCCGACCACGCCGGTATTGCCGTAACAGATGTTGGGATTATAGGCCGCAGCCGTCACGCCGCCGCCGGTGTTGCCGGTTTCGTAACAGATGCGCTTGGGATGACGATAACCCTGCTTGGCCCAGCCTTCGCGGCGGCTATAGTCACCGAAGCTGTAGAGTTCCACGCCGCCAAAGTCATAGCCCATATTGTAGAATGCGACGTTCAGGTTGGTCTTGGGCTGACCGCCGTTGATACCCGCCAGCGCGTCGCCCGTCAGGTTCGACCATTGGGCAGGCGCGTTGCTTTGCAACGTGCCGTCCGCCTTGGTGACCTGCACCTGGCCCTGGCCGACCGTGGTATAATCCTGACGCCGATGGAACAGGGTCAGGTTGAAAAAACCGTCCTCGCCCAGTTTGAAGCCGACATTGCCCGAGGCGGAGAAAAGCTCGCCCTCGCTGTCATAATATTGACCGCCAGTAACCTTGAACGTGCCGCCGTCGGTCTGGTCCTTCAGGATGAAGTTGATGACGCCCGCGATCGCGTCGGTGCCGTAAACCGCCGCTGCGCCCTCCTGCAACACTTCGACGCGGGATATGGCGTCGGGCGGGATGACGTCGATGCTGGGGGCGGCGGAACCCTGGAACGCGCCGGAAATCACCTGCAGGATGGCGTTGCCGTGGCGGCGCTTGCCGTTGACTAGGATCAGCGTGTGGTTGGGCGACAGGCCGCGCAGACGGGCCGACAGCGAGAAGCTGGACAGATCGGTGCCCTGCGTCTGGGCCGTGAAGGACGGCACCATCTGCGTCAGAACCTGATTGAGGTTCGGCTGGCCGACATGGCTGATGGCTTCTTCGCTCAGCACCTGTACCGGTGCGGCGGATTCGGCAGCCTGGATGCCGACGGCGCGTGTGCCGGTTACGATGATGGCGGTGCCTTCATCGACCTGCGGCGCTTCCTGGGCTTCCTGCGCGATGGCGCAGGCCGACCAGGAGGACGCAAGGATGAGCGATAGTTTCAATGCCGAAAAGCGTGTCATTCATGCCCCCTGTTCGATCTCTTTTGATGACAAGGGGGATGACGAAGGACCGGCACGGAACCACTACCGCGCCGCACAAAAAATGAAATATTCTATAACATACCGAGTCTGGCGTGTCGGAAAACGGCCAGTTTCGCGACAAAGGCATGATGGTGCGCCGCGTCACATGGCGCGCGGCGCACCATCGTCAGGACGCGAGCGCCGCATCGATCAGCGCCTTGGCTTCCGGCCCCTCCCAGTCCATCGCGCCCACGACGCGGACCATTTCCCTGCCCTTGGCATCATACAGGACGCTGGTGGGCAGCAGGCCGGTGGCATAGTCGAAACCGAACTGGTTTTCCGGGTCGGTCCAGCCCTTGAGATGGGGCAGCTTATGCTTGGCGAAGAAGGGCTTCACGGCCTTTTCACCCTGATTGTCCTGCGAGATGGTGAGCACCGCCAGACCCTTTGGCCCATAAGTCGCGGCGATCCGGTCGAGCGTGGGCATTTCCGCGACGCACGGCGTACACCATGTCGCCCACAGATTGACCAGCACGGGCTTACCCGCATAATCGGCCAGCGTCGCGTCGCCGCCATCGGGATTGTGGAACGCAAATTTGGGCGCGGGGGTGCCTGCCTTGCTGCGATCGAGCTTATAGCTGAACTCGCTGTCCGCTGCCTTGTCCTTGGCCGACGCGCTGGACGGCGACGATACCACCTCGCCGCTCATGCTCGCATTGCCTTGCACATTGGCTTGCCCGGACGACGGTGATTGCCTATCGCAGGCCGCCAATCCGACGGTCAGGAGCAGTATCATCAGCGCGCGCGACGAAGGTTCGAACGGGGACGTTTCCAAAGGGGAAGGCTCCAACAGCATGTGGGGTGGCCGGTTCGCCGCCGGCCCGGCGTCTATCATGCGTGAGATAAATGCCTCCATCCCGTTCGACAAGCGATTGTGGAAACAGGATATCGCCGGATCGCAGGCGCATGTCGCGATGCTGGCCAAACAGGGCATTGTGGCGCAGGCGGACGCCGACACGATCAGCGCCGGGCTGGACCAGATCGCGCAGGAATATGCAGCGAACGGCGTGCCGGTCGACCTTGATCTGGAAGACATCCACATGGTCACCGAATCGCGCCTCGCCGCGCTGATCGGGCCAGTGGCCGGGCGTCTGCACACCGCGCGCAGCCGCAACGATCAGGTCGCAACCGATTTCCGCCTGTGGGTGCGCGATGCGACCGATGAAGTGGAGGCGGGCCTTGCCGGTTTGCAGCGTGCGCTGCTGACGCGCGCCGAGGAATTTGCCGATGCAGTGATGCCGGGCTTCACCCATCTGCAATCGGCGCAGCCAGTGACGCTGGGCCATCATCTGATGGCTTATCACGCGATGATCCGCCGCGACCGCAGCCGCTTTGCCGATGCGCGGGCGCGGGCGAACGAATGTCCGTTGGGTGCAGCGGCGCTCGCTGGCACGGGCTTCCCGATCGACCGCCATGCGACGGCAGCGGCGCTGGGTTTCGCCAAACCGACCGACAACAGCCTGGACAGCGTGTCCGACCGCGACTTCGCGCTCGACTATCTGATGGCGGGCACGCAACTGGCGCTGCATCTGTCGCGGCTGGCGGAGGAGTTCATCATCTGGGCCAGCCAGCCCTTCGGCTTCGTCAAACTGCCCGACGCCTATTCGACCGGCAGCTCGATCATGCCGCAAAAGCGCAATCCCGATGCCGCCGAACTGGTGCGCGGCCATGCCGGGCGGATCATGGGCTGCATGACCAGCCTGTGCGTGACGATGAAGGGGCTGCCGCTCGCCTATTCCAAGGATATGCAGGACGACAAGCCGCCCGTGTTCGAGGCGCATGACCTCATCGGCCTGTCGATCGCGGCGATGACGGGCATGGTCGAAACGGTCACGTTCCGCACCGACCGGATGCGGGCGCTGGCCGAAAGCGGCTTTGCCACCGCCACCGATCTGGCCGACTGGCTGGTGCGGGAGGGGAATATTCCCTTCCGTGAGGCGCATCACATCACCGGGCGGGCCGTCGCGGCGGCGGAGGAAGCGGGCGTGCAACTGGCCGATCTGCCGATCGCCACGCTCAAAGCCATCGACGATCGCATCGACGATCGCGTCTATGCGGTATTGACGGTCGATGCGTCGGTCGCCAGCCGCCAGAGCCATGGCGGCACTGCGCCCGATCAGGTACGCGCCCGTATCGCGCAGGCGCGGCAGGAGGATCAAGCATGACGCGAGCCTGTCTCTTCGCTGCGGCCTGTATGACATTGGCGCTGGCTGGCTGCGGCGGGCGCGAATCGCTCAAGCCGCTCCCCAATCAGGCTTTGCCCGCCTTGCCGACCGGGGCCAAGACCGCGCCCACCGCTGCCCAGCTCATGAGTCCGTCCATGCAGGCCCGGCCGCAGCGCAACGTCGAATTGCTGACCCAGTCGCAGGAACGGGCGGACGATACATTCGACCTGCCACCCGAACATAAGCCCCAATAAGCGCACAAGGACCGGGACTTTGGACCATTTCGACTATGTGGACGGCGCCATGCAGGTGGAGCAGGTGCCGATGGCGGCGATCGCCGATGCGGTCGGCACGCCGGTCTATATCTATTCGACCGCGACGCTGGAACGCCATGTCGGCGTGTTCCGCGCGGGGCTGGCGGCGCTCGATAACCCGCTGATCGCTTTTGCGGTGAAGTCTAATCCCAATGCCGCCGTGCTGGCGACGCTGGCGAAGCTCGGGCTGGGCGCGGATGTCGTATCGGGCGGCGAATTGCTGCGCGCGGTGGCGGCGGGCATCCCGGCCGACCGCATCGTCTTTTCCGGCGTCGGCAAGACGGAAGCGGAAATGCGCCTCGGAATCGAACAGGGCATTTTCCAGTTCAATCTGGAAAGCGAACCGGAAGCCGAGATGCTGAGCGCGGTCGCCATGGCGATGGGCAGGCGCGCGCCCGTCGCCTATCGCATCAACCCGGACGTGGACGCTGGCACTCATGCCAAGATTTCGACCGGCAAGTCGGAAAACAAGTTCGGCATCCCCTATGACCGGGCGATCGAATCCTATGCCGCCGCGCGCGCGCTGCCCGGCCTCGACGTGCAGGGTGTCGCCGTTCACATTGGCAGCCAGTTGACCGACCTGGCCCCGCTGGAGGCGGCGTTCGTGAAGGTCGGCGCGTTGATCGTGGCGCTGCGCGACGCGGGCCATGACATTCGCACCGCCGATCTGGGCGGTGGCCTTGGCGTGCCTTATGACCCGTCCCAGCCACTGCCCCCCAGCCCCGCCGACTATGGCGCGATGGTGTGCCGCGTGACGCAGGATTGGCCGGTGCGCCTGATGTTCGAACCGGGCCGGGTGATCGTGGGCAATGCAGGCGTGCTGCTGTCGCGCGTCGTCCGCGTGAAGCAGGGGGCCAAGGCGCCCTTCGTCATCGTGGACGCGGCGATGAACGACCTGCTGCGCCCCAGCCTCTACGACGCATGGCATGACATTCGCGCCGTCGCGCCATCGGGCGATCGGGCTGCGGCCAATGTGGTGGGACCAGTATGCGAAACCGGCGACACCTTCGCGATGAACCGGGACATGGACGTGGTGCAGGCAGGCGATCTCGTCGCCTTCATGACGGCCGGTGCCTATGGCGCGACGATGGCTGGCACCTATAACAGCCGTCCGCTCACCCCCGAAGTGCTGGTGACGGGCGACAGATGGGCGGTCGTGCGCGCGCGTCCGCCAGTCGAGGCGCTGATCGCGGGCGATAGCATTCCCGACTGGCTCACCGACTGATGCACAGCCTGCCGGTCTTTTTGCGGTTGCAGGGGCGGGCGGTCATCCTGACGGGTGAGGGTGAGGCGGCGGACGCCAAGCGCCGCCTGCTGGAGCGTGCAGGCGCGCTGATCGTGGGCGAGGACGACATGCAGGCGCGCATCGCCATCGTGTCTGACGGCGACGCCGCGACGACGCAGCGGCTGCGCGCGCGCGGCGTGCTGGTCAACGCCACCGACAATCCCGACCTGTGCGATTTCACCCTGCCCGCCATCGTCGATCGCGATCCGGTGCTGATCGCGATCGGCACGGGCGGCGCGTCGGCGGGCCTTGCCAAGGCGTTGCGGCAAAGGCTGGAGGCGCTGTTCCCGGCGGGACTGGGCGCGCTGGCGAGTGCGCTATCGGATGCGCGATCCGCGATCCGCGTGCGATGGCCCGATGCGGGCGCGCGGCGGCGGGGCATCGACGCTGGTCTGGCCCCCGGCGGGCCAATCGACCCGATGCGCGGCGATGCGGCTGCGCGTGTGCCGGACTGGCTGGGAGGTAGCGGGGAGGCTGCGGCGTCGCGGCTGGAAATCATCACGCTGCTGTCGAACGATCCCGATGACCTCACGCTCCGCGCGGCGCGGCTGTTGGGGGAGGCGGACCGGGTCTATCACCCGTCCTCGGTTGGCGGCGCGATCCTCGACCGGGCGCGGGCCGATGCGGTGCGGATCGTGGCGGATGCCCCTCCGCAGAACCCGTGCGAGGGGCTATCGCTCTGGGTGACGCCTTAGTTGCGTGCGGCGCTCAGCCGTTCGACTTCGTCATGCAGCGCCTGGATCGAGGAAACGAGCCGCGCGCGATCGACCTGTAATTCGCGCAGGGTTTCGCGCGTTTCGCCCAGTTCCACGGCACGCCGGGCGATGCGGGCATCCAGTTCGGCATTGTGGCGGGCCAGCGCGCCCAGCGTTTCCGCACGCTGGCACAGATGGCGCAGGCGCACGTCCAGCACGTCGAAATCGAACGGTTTGACCACATGATCGTCGGCCCCGGCGGCCAGCGCCTCCACCGTGGAGCGGCTGTCCAACCGGCCCGTCAGCATCACGAAGCAGGCGGTCCCGCCAAGATTGGTGGCGCGGATCTTCTGCATCGTCGCGATCGCGGGCAACATGGTCAGCGCCATGTCGATCAGGATGACATCGACCGGATGCGTGACGAGCAGGTTGATCGCGGCAAAACCATGTTCGGCCAGCGCGACATCATAGCCCAGATGCGACAGGCGACGGGCGACCACAGCGCGCGCGGTAGGATTTTCATCGATCAGCAGCACGCGCAGGCGGCGCGGCGACCGGATCATGTCCGGCGCATTGTCGGGAAGACGGCGATGATTGCGCTTGAAGAACGGCATGGGTCGACCTTTGTGACAGAGGTCGAAGACTAGGCACGCGGCCCGAATAAATGGTTAACGCTGCCTCGCCCCGGCAAAATCAGGGCGTCGCCACTGGCGCATAGGCGCGCAGGAAGATATCGACCGCCAGATTGGCGTCGGCGTCAATCTGGCTGGGCGAAGTCCGGGCCAACTCGCCCATCAACAGGCGATGGTGCGTGCCTGACATTGCAATCGCGATTATCACGCGTGCCGCCTCCAGCGTGTCGGCCCGCCGCAACTGGCCCCGGCTCATTGCGCTGTCCAGGAAATCGGCCAGCAGGATACGGGTATTTTTAGGCGCCAGATCGAAGAAAATGGTGCTGAGTTCAGGAAATCGGCCGCTTTCTGAAATGATGAGCCGATGAAGGGCGATCGCTTCGGGCGATGTCATCTTTTCGACGACGCTGCGGCAGGCGCGCCTGAGCGTGGGGGCCAGTTCGGCGTCGGGATCGAGGATTTGCGACAGGCGTGCGCGATACAGGGTCGCCACCCGATCCAGCACGGCAGCGAACAATTCTGCCTTCGAGGGAAAGTGATTCCACAACGTGCCCTTTGACCCGCCAAGCGCAGCAGCGATGCCGGACATGCTGGTTCCGGCATAACCATGATCGAGAAAATAGGCCTGTGCCACGGTCAAGATAGTATCGCGCCGATCCTGCCGTCGCGCTTCCCTTTTGCTGGGAGGAAAAGATGTTTCAACCGACGTCATAAAATCGTACCATATAGTATGGTTATTTGGTTGACAAGAGCCGGTAGCGGCGGCAAAGGCGATTTTCATACCAGCTGGTACGGTTTTTAAGGACGGTGAGTCGTATGGCCTTTCCTTCCCGCGCGTCGATCGCGGCGGCATTGGCATCGCTGTTGGCAGGCTGCGCATCGGTTCCCGATCTGGGGCCGCAGCCGCAGGTCCGCAGCGCGCAGAGCATCGATGCGGCGCAAAGCCTGGCCGCGTCGCCCTCCGCCTGGCCAGCGGACGATTGGTGGACCGCCTATGGCGACCCGCAACTCACCGCCCTGATCGAGGAAGGCCTGCGCAGCGCGCCGGACATGGCGATCGCCGCCGCCCGGTTCCGCGCGGCGCAGGCGGTCGCGCAGCAATCGGGCGCGGCGCTGCTGCCCTCGGTCGATCTGAACACCAATGCGGGCGTGACCAAGCAAAGCTATAATATGGGCCTGCCCAAGGAATTTGTGCCGCAGGGCTGGTTGGGAACAGGCCGGGGTGCGCTCGATCTGAATTTCGACCTGGACCTGTGGGGCAAGAACCGCGCCGCGCTGGCAGCCGCGACGTCGCAGGCGCGCGCGGTCGAACTGGACGGGCAGCAGGCGCGGCTGGCGCTGACGACCGGCATCGCCGACGCCTATGCCGATCTGGCGCGTCTGTATGACGAGGCGGATATTCAGCAGCGCACGCTCGATATTCGCATCGCCAGCCAGAAACTGGTGGCAGAGCGGCGCGCCAACGGGCTGGAAACGCGCGGCGGCGTGCGGCAGGCGGACGCCACCGTGTCGAGCGCCAAGGCACAACTGGCAGGCGCGCGTGTCGCGATCGACCTGCGGCGGCATCAGATTGCTGCGCTGATCGGGGCCGGGCCGGATCGTGGTCTGGCGATCACGCCGCCGCAACCGGGTAAGCTGACGCCTTTGGGCCTGCCCGCAGACGTGACCACCAATCTGGTCGCGCGCCGCCCCGACATCGCCGCCGCGCTGGCCCGGACGGAAGTCGCGGCCCGGCGGATCAAGGTCGCGCGCGCTGACTTCTTTCCGGCGGTGCGGCTGAGCGCGCTGATCGGCCTGCAATCGCTGGGCTATAATACGGTGTTCGCCAACGGCGTGTCCAATGGATCGCCCCAGCCGTTCGTCAACAACCTGTTCGACAAGGATTCGCTGTTCGGCAATGCAGGGCCAGCGATCAGCCTGCCGATCTTCCATGGCGGGGCGCTGTCGGGCCAATATCGCGGTGCGCGCGCGACCTATGACGAAGCGGTCGCGACTTATGACAAGGCCGTACTGGGTGCCTATCAGGAGGTTGCCGATGCGGTGACCAGCCGTCGCGCGCTCGATGAAAGGCTGGTCGATGCCCGCGCTGCGTTTACCGCGTCGCAGGAGGCCTATGGCGTGGCGCGCAAACGCTACGAAGGGGGCCTGTCCCCCTATAATGACGTATTGAATGTCGAGGACCAGTTGCTGGCGGCCCGTCGTGCGGTGTCCGCACTGGAAGCCAACGCCTTCTCCCTCGACATAGCCCTCATTCGCGCGCTGGGCGGCGGCTATGCCGTCAGCGCGACCCCTGCCAAGGACCGTGCGCATGGCTGATGCCGTTTCCGAAACCACACCCGCCGACCAGTCGAAGAAAGCGGGCAATGCCGCCAGGCGCAAGAAGTGGCTGACACGGCTGGCAATCGCGGTGGTCGTGCTGGTCGTCGTCTGGGCCGTCTGGTATCTGCTGATCGGGCGCAACCATGTCGGCACCGATAATGCCTATGTAAACGCTGACATGGCGCAGGTGACGCCGCTCCTGTCCGCGCAGGCGGTCGATGTGCTGGTGACGGACACGCAGGCGGTGAAGCGCGGCGACATCCTCGTCAAGCTGGACCCGACCAACGCCCGCATCGCCGTGGCGCAGGCGGAGGCGGACCTGGCCGCCGCGCAGCGCAAGTTCCGTCAGACTGCCGCGACCAGCGACGCCCTGTCGGCGCAGGTCGATGCGCGCGGCGCGGACATCGTGCAGGCGCGTGCCCAGATGGCCAGCGCGCAGGCCGATTACGACAAGGCGCGGGTCGATCTGTCCCGGCGTGAAGCGCTGGTATCCGACGGCGCCGTGTCGGGTGATGAAGTGACCAGCGCGCGCAAGGCGTTCGCCGCCGCGCGCGCCGCGCTGGATCTGGCGCGTGCAGGCGTGACCATGGCGCAGGCAACACGCAGCGCAGCGACCGGCCAGCTGGCGGCGAACGATGCGCTGGTGCGCGGGGCCAATGTCGGGACCGATCCGGCGGTGATGGCCGCGCAGGCGAAACTGGACGCCGCGCGCCTCGACCTTGACCGCACGATCATCCGCGCGCCGATCGACGGCGTCGTCACCAAGCGTCAGGTGCAGGTGGGCCAGCGCGTCGCGCAGGGCAGCCCGATCATGACCATCGTTCCGCTTGCCCAGGTCTATGTCGACGCCAATTTCAAGGAACGGCAGTTGCGCGGGGTCAAGGTCGGCATGCCGGCCAAGGTCACGTCCGACCTCTATGGCAGCGACGTCGTCTATCATGGCCATATCGTCGGCTTTGCTGGTGGCACCGGGTCGTCCATGTCGCTGATCCCCGCACAGAATGCGACCGGCAACTGGATCAAGGTGGTGCAGCGCGTGCCGCTGCGCATCGCGCTGGACCCCAGGGAACTGGCCGCCCATCCGCTGCGCGTGGGCCTGTCCATGGAGGTCGAGGTCGACCTTTCGGACCGATAGGAGCGCCACGACCATGAGCGCCGAAGACAGCATCTATTCGAGGATTTCGCCCCGCCGCCGGACGCTGGCGGGGCTGGTGCTGGCGCTCAGCAATTTCATGGTCGTGCTCGACCTGACCATCGCCAACGTGTCGGTGCCGCATATCGCGGGCAATCTGGGCATCTCGGCCGATCAGGGGACGTGGATCATCACATCCTATGCGGTGGCGGAGGCGATTTGCGTGCCGCTCACCGGCTGGCTGGCGCAACGGTTCGGCGTCGTGCGCGTGTTCACGCTGGCGATGGTGGGTTTTGGCATCTTCTCGCTGTTGTGCGGTCTGTCGATGACGCTGACCATGCTGGTGGCGTGCCGCGTGGGGCAGGGTATTTGCGGCGGGCCGATCATGCCGATGTCGCAGACGCTGATGATGCGTGTCTTTCCGCCCGACAAGCGGGCCAGAGCCATGGGCCTGTGGGCGATGACGACATTGCTGGGACCGGCGATGGGACCGATCATCGGCGGCTATATCAGCGACAATTGGAGCTGGCACTGGATCTTCTTCATCAACCTGCCGATCGCGGTCCTGTGCGTGTTCGCCGCCCAAGCGCTGCTCCGCCCGGCGGAAACGGAAACGGCGCAGGTGCCGATCGACAAGATGGGCTTGTTCCTGCTGGTATTCTGGATCGGCTGTCTTCAGATCATGCTGGACATCGGGCGCGATCATGACTGGTTCAACGACCCGCTGATCGTCATTCTGGCGGTACTGGCGGGGATCGGCTTCATTGCCTTCATCATCTGGGAATTGACGGAGGAGCATCCGGTCGTCGATCTGCGCGTGTTCCGCCACATTGGTTTTACGTCAGGCGTCTTCACGCTCGCGCTCTGTTTCGGCGCCTATTTCGCGGGCATCGTCATCATCCCCCAATGGCTACAGATATCGCAGGGCTATACTGCGACATGGGCGGGGATCGTGACGGCTTTTACCGCCATAGCCGCCTTGATGGCCGCGCCCGTCGCAGCGCGCATCACGGGCAAGGTCGATCCGCGCCTGATGATTTCCGGCGCGGTCTTCTGGCTGGGCCTGATGGCGCTGTGGCGCGCGCACTGGACCAGCGGCATTGATTTCTGGAGCATGGCCGCGCCGCAGTTCGTCCAGGGCTTTGCCATGCCCTTCTTCATGATTCCGTTGACGACGATCACATTGGGGTCGGTATTGCCCCACGAGACCGCCTCGGCCGCGGGCCTGCAGAATTTTCTGCGAACCATGGCCATCGCGATCGCGACGTCGCTGGTGCTGACCGGGTGGAGCGATTCGCAGCGCGTGTCGCGCAACGAACTGGTCGGCGTGCTGCAACCGGCTGATGTGCAGGCGCAGTTGAGCGCGTCGGGCTTTTCCTTCGAACAGGCGCGGCAGACGATCTCCAACCTTGTCGAACAGGAAGCGATCGCGATCGCGGTCGATCATATCTTTTTCATATCGGCGCTGGTGTTGTTCCTGGCCTCCACTCTGGTGTGGCTGGCCCCCCGACCGACCGGGCCTGTGGACACGTCCGCCGCGCATTGACGCACGCGCCTATGGCGGATCGGGTGCGATGGCGCGCGTAGACGGCAAGCGGGCAAGGCGCGGCGCGTCGAACGTCATCATATACAACTTGCCCCCGACGATCGCGGCTCCCGCTTCTTGCTGCGTTCCTTGACCAGCGCCATGCCCGGCGCGATCCCGCCGGTCGATTGCGCATCCGCGCGCACGCCGACGACATGCGACCATAGGAATAGGATCGTTACGGGTGCAAGTTGCTTTGGCACTGGACGCCATCGTGCATCCCCGCCACCTAGAGCGCGAAAAGGCGGGACATCATGCGAATCGTCATCATTGATGACAGTGGTCTGCGCGCAAGCGTCCTGGAGGAAGGACTGCGCGAGGCGGGCTATGACGACATTCATATCGTGCCGCCGCGTGGCGCCTTCGTCGCGCGGCTCGAACGCATGGCGCCCGACGTCGTGCTGATGGATCTGGGCAGCCCCAGCCGCGACACGCTGGAGGAAATGCTGACGGTCAGCCGCGCGCTCGCCCGTCCCATCGCGATGTTCGTGGACCAGTCGGACGAGGCGATGATCGGCGCGGCGATCGATGCGGGCGTATCCGCCTATGTCGTGGACGGCCTGCGCAAGGAACGGGTGCGCCCGGTGCTGGAATTGGCGGTGCGCCGTTTCAACGCCTTTGCGCGCATACAGGCCGAACTGGACGAGGCGCGCACCGCACTGTCCGACCGCAAGATCATCGACAAGGCCAAGGCGATCCTGATGAACCAGCGCGGCCTGTCGGAGCAGGATGCCTATGCGCTGCTGCGGTCCGCTGCCATGAATCAGGGCAAGAAGATCGTTGAAGTGGGTCAGGCGCTGATTACCGCCAGCGATCTGCTGGGAGGAGGATTATGACGACGACCCTGCGCATCGCATTCCTGCCGCTGACCGACGCCGCCGTGCTGGTGGCAGCGCGCGAGCGGGGCTTTGCGGAGGGGGAGGGGATTGCCCTCGACCTCGTCCGCACGACCAGTTGGGCGACGCTGCGCGACCGGCTGCTGTTCGGGCAGGTGCAGGGCGCGCACATGCTTGCGCCGCTGGCGGTCGCGGTGACGCTGGGGCTTAGCCAGCAGGCCGCGTCGCTGGCCGCGCCCTATAAGCTCAACGTCAACGGCAATATGCTGGTGATGGGGCGCGATTTCGCCAGGGCGCTGGACCCCGACGTGGCGCGGCGGCTGGCCGATCCGCTGGGCACCGCGCACGATTTTGCCGCCGCGATCGGTCTGTGGCGGCGCAAGCCCGTGATCGGCGTCGTCCATCGCTTTTCCAGCCACGCCATCATGCTGCGCTATTGGCTGGCGAGTGCGGGCGTGGACCCCGACCGCGACGTGGTGCTGCGCGTGCTGCCACCCTCGCTGACGGTGGAGGCGATGCAGGCGGGCGAGGTTGACGGCTTCATCGCGGGCGAACCATGGGGCAGCGCGGCGGTGGAGGCGGGGCTGGCCGAAGCTGTGGCGATCGGCGAGCGGATCTGGCGGCGCGGCGTGGAAAAAGTGCTGACGTTCCGGGAAGCGTGGATGGAGGAGAACCCCGACACGGTCGATCGGCTGCTGCGCGCATTGGCGCGGGCGGCGGCGTGGTGCGACGATCCGGCCAACCATGGTGATCTGGCGGAGCTTTTGTCGCGCCCCGCCTATGTCGATCAACCCGCCGACCTGATCGCGCGCGCGCTGTCGGGCTGCATCATCGCGCGGGCGGGCGAAGGGGCGGTGCCGCATCCCGACTTCATGCTGTTTGCGCGCGAAGCCACCCCCTTCCCATGGCGCAGCCAGGCGCTCTGGATCTATTCGCAGCTCGTGCGCTGGAACATGGTCGCCCATGATCCCGCGACGCAGGCGCGCGCAGGCGCAGTGTTCCGTCCCGACATCTTCCGACGCGCGCTGGCCGACAGCGATCTGCCGATGCCGGGCGCCAGCATGAAGGTGGAGGGGGCAGTCAGCCTGCCGCTGGCGGTCGGATCGCGCCGGGGCGAACTGACGCTGGGGCCGGATCGTTTCTTCGACGGGCGAATATTCGACCCTGAACGAATCGATGAATTTCTTGCCGGATTTGCGCCGACGCGCTGATTGACTTCCCTCGTCATCCCAGCGCAGGCTGGGGTCTCTTTTGTCTTCGGACCTAGCGTTTTGAAAAGAAAGAGGGATCCCAGCCTGCGCTGGGATGACGGGGCAGGGGATTGAGTCCCCAAAAATTGTGCCTTGCAACATGATGCATATTGCGGGATGATAGTGGCGTCGCGCATCGAGGCGCGCTGATCTGGATGCGTCGTCCCAAGGGTGGGATTGCCGTCCTCACCACATTTCGCAGCAAAGCCGCTGACCGGATTTACCGCATGGGTAACGTCCGGCCTGCGGCTTTTTTCGTGTCCATTTTCCGTTTATTGGGGGACGTCGCATGGCTACAGCTTATTGGGATCGCGATGGGGAGGCCGGATCGGCCGCGCCCACGACCAGCTTTTGGAAGGCCGGCCACAAACCGACCTTGATCGCCGCTTTTCTCTATTTCGACCTTGCCTTCATGGTGTGGGTATTGCTGGGGCCGCTGGCACCCATGATTGCCAAGACGCTGGCCCTGACCCCGGCGGAAAAGGGGCTGATGGTCGCGACGCCGACGCTGGCAGGCGCGCTGCTGCGTGTCGTCAACGGCCTTCTGGTGGACCGGATCGGCCCGAAATTGTCCGGCGCAATCAGCCAGTTGATCGTTATCGCGGGCCTGTTCGCCGCATGGATGCTGGGCATCGACAGTTTCGGCGGCACGCTGGCGCTGGGCGTCATATTGGGCTTTGCCGGGGCCAGCTTCGCGATCG
Organism: Sphingobium sp.; assembly: GCF_049304695.1. Taxonomy (GTDB): domain Bacteria; phylum Pseudomonadota; class Alphaproteobacteria; order Sphingomonadales; family Sphingomonadaceae; genus Sphingobium. Next base: position 56,714 of record NZ_JBAQOK010000053.1, on the reverse strand, counting down.
CGCTGCCGCTGGCCAGCCGCTGGTATCCCCCCGAACATCAGGGCAAGGCCATGGGTCTTGCTGGCATGGGTAATTCGGGCACGGTGCTGGCGGCATTGTTCGCGCCGGGTCTGGCCAAGCTGTTCGGCTGGAACGCAGTGCTGGGCCTCGCCTGCATCCCGCTGTCGATCGTGTTCCTGGCCTATATGATCATGGCAAAGGACGCGCCCAACGCCCCCGCACCCAAGAAGCTGGTCGATTATTTCGAACCGCTGAAACAGGCGGACGCATGGCTGTTGATGGCCTTCTACGCCGTCACCTTCGGCGGTTTCGTCGGGCTGGCGGCCAGCCTGCCGATCTACTTCACCGACCAGTTCGGCCTGACCCCGGTCGTCGCGGGCTATTGCACGGCGGGCTGCGTGTTCGCCGGATCGCTGGTGCGGCCGCTGGGCGGGGCGCTGGCCGACCGGATCGGCGGCGTACGCACGCTGATGATGGTCTATGTCGTCGCCGCGCTGGCGTTGGCCGGGGTTGCCTACGCCACCACCCTGCCGGGCGCGCTTGGTTTATTCGTGCTGGCCATGCTGGCGCTGGGCACCGGCAACGGATCGGTATTCCAACTGGTGCCGCAGCGTTTCGCGGCTGAGATCGGCATCATGACCGGCCTTGTCGGCATGGCGGGCGGCATCGGCGGCTTCTACCTTGCCAGTTCGCTCGGCCTCGCCAAGCAGATGACCGGCAGTTTTTCTTCCGGCTTCCTGATCTTTGCGGGCCTGTCGATCCTCGCTCTGGCGACGCTCGCCATGGTCAAGGGCCGGTGGCGCACAAGCTGGACGAGCGGCGCGCGCATCTGACGCAAACGGGCGGCGGGGACCATTCTCGCCGCCCGACACTTATCGCTTGAGCGGCATGGCGAATCGGCATATGCTGCACTGCAAGAGGACAAGGATGTCCCCTTGTTTCATAGCCAGACCGGTTCACGGACGAACCGGCGCGGCGCATATGATGGCAAAGCCGCCATCCTGACTTCCGGTTGTGAACCGGGGGTCAGGATGGCGGCTTTTTTGTTGTCCGAAAGGGTAGGCACATGGAATTGCAGATCGGGATCGAACCGGTGGAGGCCAGCGAAGACGCGCTGCTGATGCCATCGGACGATGTGCGCGAACATCTGGTCGTCGTGGGCAACGGCATGGCCGGGTGCCGCGCGGTGGAGGAACTGCTGGCCCGCGACGCCGGGCGCTATCGCGTCACGATTTTCGGCGCGGAACCGCATGTAAACTATAACCGCATCATGCTTTCCCCGGTGCTGGCGGGCGAAAAGACGTTCGATCAGATCGTCATTAACGCGCCGCAATGGTATGACGACAACGGCATCACGCTTGTCGTCTCCGACCCCGTCACCGCGATCGACCGCGCGACAAAAAGCGTCACCGCGCGCAGCGGCCATAGGGTCCATTATGAAAAGCTGCTGATCGCCACCGGATCAGACCCCTTTATCATCCCCGTTCCCGGCAAGGATCTGCCCGGCGTCGTCAGCTTCCGCGACATGCACGATGTCGACGCGATGCTGGACGCAGCCGGTAAAGGCGGCGACGCCGTCGTCATCGGCGGCGGTCTGCTGGGGCTGGAGGCTGCCCATGGCCTGACCCTGCGCGGCATGAAGGTGACGGTGTTGCACATCATGCCTACGCTGATGGAGCGGCAACTGGACGAAGCGGCGGCCTGGCTGCTCAAAAGCGCGCTGGAGGCACGCGGCCAGACCATCCTGACCGGCGCGGACACCGCCGAAATCTACGGGGACGGCAGGGTCGAGGGCGTGCGCCTGAAGGACGGGCGCACCATCCCCGCCAGTCTGGTCGTCATGGCCGTCGGCATTCGCCCCAGCGTCGCGCTGGCCCGCGAAGCCGGGCTGGACGTCGGGCGCGGGATCAGGGTGGACGACCATATGGTCACCAGCGACCCCGACGTGCTGGCGGTCGGCGAATGTGTCGAACATGACGGCAATGTCTATGGCCTCGTCGCGCCGCTCTGGGACATGTGCCGCAGTCTGGCCGACGGCCTGACCGACCGGCATACTGGTTACAAAGGCTCCGTCACCTCCACCAAGCTCAAGGTCGCAGGGCTGGACGTCTTTTCCGCCGGGGATTTTTCGGGCGGGCAAGGGTGCGAGGACATCGTCCTGCGCGATGCGGCACGCGGCGTCTACAAGCGCGTCGTCGTGAAGGACGATCGCGTCGTAGGCGCGGTCCTCTACGGCGACACCGCCGATGGCGGCTGGTATTTCGACCTGCTCAAAAAGGGCGAAAGCGTCGCCGACATGCGCGACCTGCTGATCTTTGGCCAGGCCTTCGCCTCTGGAGGAGGCGCGCTGGACCCTAAGGCGGCCGTTGCGGCGCTCTCGGACGATGCCGAGATTTGCGGCTGCAACGGCGTTTCCAAGGGCCAGGTCGTTGCCTGCATCGAAGCGGGCGCATGCAGCCTGGACGCGGTGCGCGCAGGGTGCAAGGCATCGGCCAGCTGCGGCAGTTGCACGGGATTGGTCGAAAATCTGCTGGCCGTGACCCTCGGCGACGACGTGCAATCCGGCCCCAAGACCATGTGCAAATGCACCAGCTTTGGCCATGACGATGTGCGGCGCGAAATTGTCGCGCAGGACATGCGCGCCATCCCCGAAGTCATGCAGAAACTGCACTGGACCACGCCCGATGGCTGTTCCTCTTGCCGCCCCGCGCTCAATTACTATCTGCTGTGCGCGCTGCCCGGCGTTTATATCGATGACCAGCAGAGCCGCTTCGTCAACGAACGCATGCACGCCAATATCCAGAAGGACGGCACCTATTCGGTCGTCCCGCGCATGTGGGGCGGCCTCACCAACCCCCGCGAACTGCGCGCGATCGCCGATGTCGTGGAAAAATATGACGCGCCGATGGTGAAGGTCACGGGCGGCCAGCGGCTCGACATTTTCGGCATCCGGAAGGAAGATCTGCCCGCCGTCTGGGCCGACCTCAACGCTGCCGGAATGGTATCGGGCCACGCCTATGGCAAATCGCTGCGCACGGTAAAGACCTGCGTCGGCAATGAATGGTGCCGGTTTGGCACGCAGGATAGCACCGGCCTTGGCGTCAGGACTGAGCGGATGACTTGGGGGTCATGGATGCCCCACAAGTTCAAGATCGCCGTGTCGGGCTGTCCCCGCAACTGCGCCGAAGCCACGATCAAGGATTTCGGCGTCGTGTGCGTGGACTCCGGCTATGAACTGCATGTCGGCGGCAATGGCGGCATCCATGTCCGCGTCACCGACCTGCTGTGCAAGGTCGGGACCGAGCAGGAGGCGATGGATTATTGCGCCGCTTTCACCCAGCTATACCGGGAAGAAGCCCGCTATCTCGAACGCACCGCGCCATGGATAGAGCGGGTCGGCATCGATTATATCAGGAGCCGGATCGTGGCGGACGCTGAAGGGCGCGAGGCGCTGCGGGCGCGCTTCCTCTATTCGCAGAGCTTCAGCCAGGACGACCCGTGGGCGCAGCGCGCGGCGGGCGCCCATGCCCAGTTGCACGACCATCTTCAACCCATCGCCATAGCTGCGGAGTGAGCCACATGACCGACTGGATCGACATCGGCACGCTGGCCGATATCCCGCAACGCGGCGCGCGCACCGTGCGGACCGGCGGCGAAAAGGAAATCGCCGTCTTCCGCACCGGCGACGATCATGTCTTCGCGCTGGTCAACGAATGTCCGCACAAGAAAGGCCCGCTGAGCCAGGGCATCGTCCACGGCCACAGCGTCGCCTGTCCCCTGCACAACTGGACCATCGCGCTCAAAACGGGCGAAGCGCAGGGCGCGGACTCAGGCTGCACCCCGACGATCGCGGTGCGGCAGGAGGATGGCCGTATCCTGATCGCCCGGCCAGTGGCTGAAAAGGCGGCGGCGTGAGGGCGTGCCAACATAAGCCCCTCTCCTTCAGGGGAGGGGTTGGGGTGGGGGCTATCCTACCAGCGCAGCGTTTGCGGCGCGCCCCCACCCCCGTCCCCTCCCCTGAAGGGGAGGGGTAAATGGTGGAAAGCATCCGCACTACCTGCGCCTATTGCGGCGTGGGTTGCGGCATCTCCGCAACCCCCACCGGCCCACGCTCCGTGACCATCACTGGCGACGCCCTTCATCCCGCGAACGCCGGACGCCTCTGTTCCAAGGGCACGCATCTGGGCGAAACCGTGGGACTGGAGGGGCGGCTGCTCCATCCCATGATCGGCGACAAACGCGCCGGATGGGACAAGGCGCTGGATCTGGTGGGCAAACGTTTTGCCGACACGATCGCGCGCCATGGGCCGGACAGCGTGGCCTTCTATGTCTCGGGCCAGTTGCTGACCGAGGATTATTATGTCGCCAACAAACTGATGAAGGGCTTCATCGGTTCGGCCAATATCGACACCAATTCGCGCCTGTGCATGTCCAGCGCGGTGGCGGGCCACAATCGCGCCTTTGGCGAAGACATCGTGCCCGCCAGCTATGATGATCTGGACGTGGCGGACCTGATCGTGCTGGTCGGGTCGAACACCGCCTGGTGCCACCCCATCGTCTATCAGCGGATACAGGCGGCGCGCGCCGCGCGCGGTACGAAGCTGGTCGTCATCGACCCGCGCCGCACCGAAACCTGCGAAGGGGCGGACCTGCACCTGCCGCTGCGCCCCGGCAGCGACGTGGCGTTGATGAACGGCCTGCTCGCATGGGTCGCGCAGGCCGGACTGCTCGACGCCGATTTTCTGGCGCACCACGTCCATGCCCCCGACGGCTTCTGGAAACATATCGGCGCAGGCCATGACTTGTGGACGACGGCCAAGGCATGCGACCTGCCGCCCGCCTTGCTCCAGCAATTTTACGAACTGTTCGCCGCGACCCCGCGCACGGTGACGATGTTCAGTCAGGGCATCAACCAGTCTATCCGTGGCACCGATCAGGTCAATGCGATCATCAACGTCCATCTGGCGACGGGCCGCATCGGCAAGCCGGGGGCCGCGCCCTTTTCGATCACGGGACAGCCCAATGCGATGGGCGGGCGCGAAGTCGGCGGGCTGGCGACGACGCTGGCCGCGCATATGGACTTCGCGCCCGAAAACGTCGCGCGGGTCGGGCGCTTCTGGGCCGCGCCGAATATGGCGACCAGACCGGGCCTCAAGGCCGTCGACCTGTTCCGCCAGATTGGCGAGGGGCGGATCAAGGCTTTGTGGGTGATGGCCACCAATCCCGCCGTTTCGCTGCCCGCCGCCGGGCGCGTGCGCGAAGCGCTGGAAAGCTGCCCCTTTGTCGTCGTCTCCGACGTCATGGCCACCACCGACACCAGCGTCCACGCCCATGTCCGCTTGCCCGCCGCCGCATGGGGGGAGAAAGACGGCACCGTCACCAACAGCGACCGCACGATCAGCCGCCAGCGCGCGCTGCTCCCGCTGCCCGGTGAAGCCAAACCCGACTGGTGGATCGTCACGCAGGTCGCGCGGCGGATGGGGTGGAAAAGTGCCTTTACCTACGACCGGCCCGCCGACATCTGGCGCGAACATGCGCGCCTGACCGCCTATCAGAATGACGGGGCGCGCTTGCTCAACCTGCGTGCGCAGGCCGCGATCGGTAATGAAGCCTATGACGCGATGGAACCGTTCCGCTGGGGCGGGACCGTCTTCGCCGATGGCCGTTTCCCCACGGCGGACGGCAGGGCGCGGCTGGTGCGGGTCGGCCAGATGGATGTGCAGGGTCCGCTCAAGGACTGGCCGATGACGCTCAACACCGGGCGCTATCGCGACCAGTGGCACACGATGACGCGCACCGGCCTGTCGCCGAAACTGGCGCGCCATCGCGAAGAGCCGCTGGTGGAAATGCATGAAAGCGACGCCGGAGCGCTGGGTCTGGTCGATGGCGATCTGGCGCGGGTGGCAACGCCGCAGGGCGACAGCCTGTTTCGGGTTCATATCGAAAACGGCCAGCGCCCCGGCGAAATCTTCACGCCGATCCACTGGACCGATCAGCAATCGAGCGGTGGGCGCACCGGCCTGCTGCCCCGGCCGCTGGTTGATCCCCATTCGGGCCAGCCGGGCTTCAAATCCACGCCCGTGCGGGTCGAAAAGGTCATGACCGAATGGAAGGGCTTTCTGATCCTGCGCGGCACCGATCCGGTGCGGGTGCCATGCCTGTGGTCAACGCGGATCACCGTGCCGGGCGGCGCATTGATCGAGGTCGCGGGCAATGGCGATCCCGCCCGGCTGGAGGCGTGCCTGCCCAGGGGCGAACGGGTCGAGGCGATCGACGCGATGCGCGGCACGCGCCGCGTGGCGATCATCCGCGATGGAAAGCTGGCAGGCGTGCTGATTGTCACCCGCAGCGGGGTCTTGCCGGGCCGCGACTGGCTGATCGGACAACTGGCGCTGGCGGGCGTGGGCGCATCCGTGCTGGCCGCGCGGGGACCGGGGAATCAACCGGACAAGGGCGCGGTCGTCTGCGTCTGTTTCGACATCGGCCTCAATCAGATCGTCGCCGCCATTCGTGACCAGCGGCTGGTCGATGTCCCCGCCGTCGGCGCGGCGCTGGGCGCGGGCACCAACTGCGGGTCGTGTCGACCGGCAATTGCAAACATTATCAATGGCTTATCGCAGGAGGCAGTGCATGCCGTCGCACAATGACCTGATCGCACCGGGCGACGTCTGGCTGGTGGGGGCCGGACCGGGCGACCCCGACCTGCTGACGCGCAAAGCGGAAAAGCTGATCGGCGCGGCGGACATCATCTTCTACGATGCGCTGGTCGGGCCGGGCGTGCTGGACCTGATCCCCGCTGACGTCGAACGGGTGAGCGTTGGCAAGCGATCCGGGCGGCACAGCAAGGTGCAGGAAAGCATCAACGACCTGCTGCTCGCCGCCGCACGGACGGGCCAGCGGGTCGTGCGCCTGAAGGGCGGCGACCCTTCGATATTCGGGCGGTCGGCTGAAGAAATGGCGCATCTGGGCGACGCAGGCGTGCGCGTGCGCATCTGCCCCGGCATCACCACCGCCAGCGCCGCAGCCGCCAGCGGCCACGCCTCGCTGACCCTGCGCGGCAAGGCACGCGGCCTGACGCTGGTGACCGCGCACCTTAAGGCTGGCGAGCCGCTCAGGCTGGACTGGGACGCGCTCGCCCGGCCCGGCGGGACGATCGGCATCTATATGGGCCGCGCCGCCGCCAGCGAGATCGCCCGCAACCTGATCGCTGCTGGCCGCGACCCCGATACGCCGGTCATGGTCGCGGTCAACGTCTCCCTGCCCGACGAACGGCTGATCCGGGGCAAGCTGTCTGCGCTCGCCTTCCTCGTCCAGACCATCAGCGACGAAGACCCGACATTGCTGCTGATCGGCGAAGCCGTCGCCGCGACGGAAACGTCAAAAGCTGTGGTCCTCACTCAGGAAATCGCGGCGTAAAAATCCGCAAATCTTCGGGCCGGTTGATGTTGGGCAGAACGAGTCCCGGCATCTCCACGACCCGCGCGCCAATCCGGTCGATCCACCCGTAGATGGATCGAACATTGTCCGCCGCCAGATGCGCGTCGAGATCCGGGGCAAGGGTCGCAGGCCACCAGCCGAGCAGTTGCTGCCCTTTCAGGATCGCCGCTTCAGGACCGACCAGCGCAGCGGGCAGGCTGGCAGGATAGACCGGCATGTCGCACCCCGTCGTCAGCACGCCGCCAAAGCCATGGGCCAGTGCATGGTGAAGCGCGGCATTAAGACCACCCAATGGTCCCATATCCGGCGCAGGCCGATCGGGCAGGCCGCCCGGTCTGCCGCAAATGACGACCCTGGCCACATGCGGAACAAGCCCCGCAACGGCATGGTCCAGCAGGGTGCGACCATCGCCCATACACGCCATTGCCTTGTCACTGCCGAAGCGGGAGGATCGTCCCCCCGCCAGCACGGCGCCCAATATCGGCGAATCGGTCATCGGCGTTCCCATGTCCTTCTGCATAAGCGACGACATGACGCATCGCTATGGTTGAGCCGCTTGCCCCAAGCCGCTACCCAGCGCGGATGGACAGTGCCGCAGACATGCCAAGCAGCGATGAAGCCGGGGTCGATTTCCTGCGGCTCACCCCCGATGGCGATACGGTTGACGTAACCCGGATACTGGCGCGCGAAGTGCCGGTCGCGATCGAATATAATGGCGTGGGCTATGCCGTGCTGATGGCGACGCCCGACGACATTGGCGATCTGCTACAGGGGTTCAGCCTGTCGGAACGGCTGATCGGGCCGGGCGACGGCGTGCTGGACGTCGATGTCCATGCCACCGATAAGGGCATCGTCGCCCGCGCCACCCTGCCGCCGACCCGGACACCGGGGCTGCTCGACCGGGTGCGGCATCGCGCATCGGACAGTTCCTGCGGCCTGTGCGGCATCGAAAATCTGGAACAGGCGATCCGGCCCTTGCCCCCCGTCACGACCCGATCGCGCGCTGACAGGGCCGCGATCTTCCGGGCGTTGGAGTCCCTGCGCGATCATCAGCCCCTCAACGCCGCGACCGGCGCGGTCCATGCGGCCGCATTGGTCGGTGCAGACGGAACGATCCGGCTGGCGCGGGAGGATGTCGGGCGGCACAATGCGTTCGACAAGCTGATCGGCGCGATGGCGCGAACCGGCGCGGATTGGGACGGCGGCTTCGCGCTGCTGTCGTCGCGCTGTTCCTATGAACTGGTGGAAAAGGCGGTGCTGGCCGATTGCCCGCTGCTCGTCACCATTTCCGCGCCCACTGCGCTGGCGATGGAGCGGGCGTCGGCGGCGGGATTGCCGCTGGTCGTGCTGGCGCGATCCGACGCCTTGTTGCTGCGCGGCCACAGCCGCCGCCTATGATGTGCGGACTGCTTGGCAGCCTGCATCTTTTACCCTAGGGAGCGCGACGCGAGGGGGGCTTGTTCCCCTTGCGATATGATCGCGCCGGTGCCCGGCAACGGGCTTAATCGGGAATGCGGTGCGGGCGTGAAAGCGCCCAATTCCGTGGCTGTCCCTGCAACTGTAAGCGGATAGCGCGATGCACGCGGGCGTCTTTTGAAAGGACGCCGGCCACTGGAGTAATCCGGGAAGGCTGTGCATCGTTGCTGTGACCCGCGAGCCAGGAGACCTGCCGGCGCTTGGTCGCTCTTGCCCTGATCCAGGGGATGGTCATGGCACGGTGGTTTTCCGTCGAGCGACGCTATGCGGCCGGGCCGCATCGCCGTGCGTGGCGGGGGACTGGCGTCACCCTGTTCCTGCATGACGACCGCCTTGATCGGCGGACGCCCTGGCCATCCAGTCGCGTGGACGCCGGGGGTATATGGATAATGATGAAATTGGGGATTTCGCTCGCAGCCTTGCTGGCGGCGACACCAGCGCTGGCGCAGGTCGTCGCTGGCGATGATGACAATATCGTGGTGACGGCATCGGGCATCGCCCAGCCGCGCGACGAAGTGGGGCAGGCCATCACCGTGATCGATGCGGACACGATCGCCAAGCGCCAGAGCGTCGATGTGATCGACTTGCTGGCGACGACGCCGGGCGTGCGGTTCAACCGCACCGGATCGACCGGCAGCGCGGCGGGCATATCGCTGCGCGGCGCGGAAACGACGCAGACGCTGGTGCTGATCGACGGGGTGAAGGTCAACGACCCCAGCGGCATCGGCGACGGCTATGATTTCGGCCATCTGCTGACCGGCAATATCCGGCGGATCGAAATCCTGCGCGGATCGAACTCGGTCGTCTATGGCAGCCAGGCGATTGGCGGCGTGGTCAACATCATGACCGGCACGCCGGTGGACGGATTCGGCGCGAATGCTTCGATCGACTATGGCTATAGCGACACGTTGAGCGCCAAAGCGGATGTGTCGGGCAGCAGCGGCATCGCGTCGGGCGGGATTGGCGCGGCCTATTTCCGCACTGACGGCATTTCGTCGGCGGCGGGCGGCACGGAAAAGGACGGCTATGAAAATGTCGCGACCAACGCCCGCCTGACGCTGGCGTTCAGCGATGCGCTGAGCCTCGACCTGCGCGGATACTATATCCATGGCGATCTCGACTATGACAGCTTCTTTGGCGCGCCCGCCGACAGCAGCGATGTCAGCAAGCTGGACCAATATGTCGGCTATGCCGGGATTAACCTGAAACTGCTGGATGGGAAGCTGACCAACCGGGCCGCCGTTACCTATCTGCGTAACGATCGCGATTATTATTTCGTGCGCGGCACCGACCCGGACTATGGCTATTCCGGCACGAACCTGCGGTTCGAATATGAAGGCGTCTATGCGCCGGTGGATCAGGCCAAGCTGGTGTTCGGCTATGAGCATGAAGCGCCGGACTATGATTTCTTTGGCTTCGGATCGAACGATAGCGCCAAGGCGAATATCGACAGCGTCTACGGGCTGGCCATCGTCAAGCCGTTCACGGGGCTGGCCGTCACTGGTGGCGTGCGGCATGACGATCATAGCCAGTTCGGCGGCGCGACCACGTTTGGCGCGAACGCCAACTATAGCCCCAATGCGGGCGCGACCAATGTGCGCTTGAGCTATGGCGAAGGGTTCAAGGCACCCTCGCTCTATCAACTTTACGACAGTTTCAGCGGCAATAGCGCGCTGCGTCCCGAACGGTCGAAAAGCTATGATGTCGGCTTCGACCAGAGCCTGAACGATGGACGGGCGATCCTGTCGGTGACCGCGTTCCTGCGCCACACCCGCAACCAGATCAACTATGACAATGCGACCTTCACCTACGGCAATATCGACCGCACCCGCGCCAAGGGCGTGGAAGCGTCGCTGGCGCTGAAGCCGGTGGATGCGCTGACCGTGACGGGCAGCTACAGCTATGTCGATGCGCGTGATCGGTCGGCGGGATCGGCCAATTTCGGCAACCGGCTGGCGCGGCGGGCGACCAATGCGGTCAGCATGTCGGCGGACTATGTCTGGGCCTTCGGCCTGTCCACCGGAGCAACGGTCACGATGGTCGGCGACAGTTTCGACAATGCGGCCAATACGCGGCGTCTGGACGGCTATGCGCTGGTCGGCGTGCGTGCGTCGCTGCCGATTGGCGAGCGGCTGGAAATCTACGGCCGCATCGACAATCTGTTCGATGAGACCTACGCCACAGCCTATGGCTATGGAACCTACGGCCGGTCGGCCTTTGGCGGCGTGCGTGTCCGCTTCTGACACAGTGCATGGGGTGGCGGGCATGATGCCCGCCGCCTCACCTTTGCCCGTTCAGGCGGGCCGTGAGTCTCTGCGCGGCCTGCACATAAGCGGGGCCGCCGCATACGGTCCAGCTTTGCGGCAGGCTGATGCGCGGGATGGCGCGCAGGGCGGGATGGTGCAGCATTTCGGTGCCCTGATCCTGCACGCGGTCGGTGGCACTTTCCACGATCAGCCAGTCGGGGCGGGCCGCGACCATCTGTTCCAGCGGCACCTGTGCCAAAGCGGCCTTGCCCAGTTTCGCCGCAAGGTTGGTGAGGCCCACGCGGCGCATCAAGTCATCGACCAGCGTGCCGGTGCCGGTCATATAGCCGCGCCGTTGATAATAGGCCGCGACGCCCTTGCCCTTCGCGTGGGGCAGGGCGGCAAGGTCGCGGTTCATCCGCGCGATCAGCGCTTCGCCCCGGTCGGGATGGCCAATGGCGCGGGCGACGGCACGGATCTGGCCCAGGATCATGGGATAGCTTTCCGCGCTGGCGAGGCCCAGCGTGGCCCACCGCCCCGGCGGCGCGCCCGCCACCATGCCGGGACCGATGGGAAAACCCAAGATCAGGTCTGGCTGGATCGCCAGCACCTCCTCGGTCCCGCTGCGCAGGATAGGGATTCCGCGCGCCTTGGCCGCTGCCGCCGACAGTTCTGGGTCGCGCGCAAACCGGCTGAGTGCGGCGATCTGCCTCGGATCGGCGAGCGCGAGCAGATATTGATCGGCGCAGACGTTGAGCGACACGATGCGGCGTGGAGCAGGCGCGGCGGCGCCGGTGAGCAGGAATATGGCGGTGGCCGCGATCGTCAGGGGGCGAATCATTCAAGCTGCCTAACAGCAGGCCGTGTTCCTGCGAAGGCAGGGGTGCAGATGAAACGGCTTAACTGGGTTTCCGCCTTCGCGGGAACACGTCGCTTTGCCGACCAATGTGAAGCGATGGAGACATGAGCACAGGTCGTTATCACCCATTGCTAATCCCTGGCCTTTTGGCGGTGGTCGTCGTCGCGGCCTTCGGGTCGATCATGCTGGGCGCGGTGCCGATCAGTCCGGCGCGAATCGGCGCAGTGCTGCGCGGGGGCGGCGACCCCATCGCGCGTGCCATCATCATCGACCTGCGGATGCCGCGCATGGCGCTCAGCCTGATTGTCGGCGCGATGCTGGGCGTGGCGGGGGGGGCGTTACAGGGGTATCTGCGCAATCCGCTGGCCGAACCGTCCGTGCTGGGCGCATCCAATGCGGCGGCTTTGGGTGCAGTGGCGGCGCTCTATTTCGGGCTGTCGGCGGTGCATCCGTTTGCGCTGCCTTTGCTGGCGATCCTGACTGCGCTGGTGGCCATCGGCGGGCTGTTCCTGCTCGCCGGGCCGTCGGAAAGTCCACTGACACTCATATTGGCGGGGATCGCGGTGGCGACGCTGGCTGGGGCGGGGATCAGTCTGGCGCTCAACCTCTCGCCCAATCCCTTCGCCGCGATGGAAATCATGAGCTGGCTGATGGGGAGCCTTGAAAATCGCAGCTACGCCCATGTCTGGATCGCTCTGCCTTGCGTCATCGTCGGCGCTGGCCTGCTGATCGCGGATGGGCGGACGCTGGATGCGCTGACGCTGGGCGAGGATGGCGCGCAGGCATTGGGCGTGAACCTGTCCGCCGCGCGGTGGCGCATGATGCTGGGCGTCGCGATCGGCGTGGGTGGCGCAGTGGCGGTTTCAGGGGCGATCGGCTTTGTCGGGCTGATCGTGCCGCATATCGTGCGGCCGCTGACCGATCGCTCCCCGTCCGCTGTGCTGCTGCCCTCGCTACTGGGCGGAGCAGCGCTGCTGACGCTGGCGGACATCGGCGTGCGGCTGATCCCGACGACCAATGAACTCAAGCTGGGCGTTGTGACGGCGATGCTGGGCGTGCCGGTCTTCCTGATCCACCTGATGCGGGAGCGACGGCTATGGTGACGATCCGGGCGGAAGGATTGTCAGTGCTGCTGGGTCGCCATGTTGCGGTGTCGGGTGTCGATGTGACGCTGGAGCCGGGTCAGATGGTGGGCATCATCGGGCCGAACGGCGCGGGTAAATCCACGCTGATCCGGGCGATGCTGGGGCTGGCGCGGACCGAGGCGGGACGGGTGACGATCGACGGGCAGGATGTCGCGCGGATCGATCGGCGGACGGTGGCGCGCGCGGTCGCTTATTTGCCGCAGGGGCAGAGCCTGCACTGGCCGCTCAGCGTCGCGCGGCTGGTGGCGCTGGGGCGGTTGCCGCATCTGGGACCGCTGTCGCGCCTGACGGACGCCGACGAGGCGGCGGTGCGGTCGGCCATGGCGCGGGCGGATGTGCTGCACCTTCAGGATCGAGTGGCGACCCAATTGTCAGGTGGGGAGCGGGCGCGAGTGCTGCTGGCGCGTGCGCTGGCGGTGGAGGCGCACGCGCTGATCGCCGACGAGCCGCTGGCCGCACTCGATCCGGGGCATCAGATGGATGTTATGGACCTGTTGCGCGCGGAAGCGAAGGGCGGCGCGCTGGTCGTGACGGTGCTGCACGATCTGGGCATGGCGGCGCGCTGGTGCGACCGGCTGCTGCTGCTGCACCGGGGCGCGCTGGTGGCAGATGGCGCGCCGATGGACGTGCTGACGCATGATGCGCTGGCGCAGGTTTATGGCGTAACCGCGCGGATCGAGCGGGACGGAGACTGGCCGTTGATTGTGCCGACCGGACGTGTGGGATAATCCCCCCCACCCTTGCAGGGGAGGATGTTCTCAGTCCCCGAAGCTGCGGGGGGCGGCATCCACGACGCTGGTCGCGCCGGTGCCGACTTCGGACACCTCCAGCGCGCGTTCGGCCACGCCCGCTCGGTTGAAGCGGAAGGCGCCGTCGATGCCGGAAAAGCCGCCCGAGTCGCGCAGGCGCGCGGCGGGGAAGGGGCTGCCAGGTTTCCAGTCCTGCGCGATGCGGACGGTCAGCAATACCGCGTCATAGCCTAGCGAGGAGAGGCGGAAGGGTGCGCTGTGGTAGCGGGCGCGATATTTGGTCGATAGCTGGCGATAGAGCGCGTCCGAAACGCTGGCATACCATGCGCCGCGCAGGACTGGGCTGACGGCCAGAGATCCTTCGGTATTCCACAGTTCGGTGCCGAGCAGGCGCGCGGTTGCGCCGCCATTTTTGCGGACGATGGGGGCGACCTGCAATGCGACGCGGCCACTGTCGGCGATTAGCAGCGCGTCATAGCTGGAGGCGGCCTGCAATTTTTTGACCGCTGCCGTGATGGAGGCGGGGGAACGGTCGAACGTTTGGAGCGAGACGACGGTGCCGCCCGCCTGTTCGACTGCGCGGAGCAGCGCATTCCCTGAGCGTTCACCATAGGTTCCGCGCGGTACGAGGGCGGCGAAGCTGGACAGCCCCTTTTCGCGGGCGAAGCCGACGACCCGTTCGATCGACTGGTTGGGGTTGTAGCCCATGATGTAGACGCCGCTGCCAGCGACGCTGTTGTCGTTGGAGAAGCTGATGACCGGTACGTTGGCGCGGGCGGCGATCGGCCCGATGATGCGGGCGTCATCCGCCAATAATGGACCCAATATCAATCTGTTACCGTCGGACAGGGCGCGATTGACCGCTGCCGCTGCGCCGGTTGCGGTGTCGTAGGTGGTGATGCGCACCTTGTCGGTTTTCGTGTCCATCAGCGCCAGCGTGGTGGCATTGGCGATGGATTGGCCCACGCCCGCATTGGGACCGGACATGGGCACGAGCAGCGCGACGCGGTGGCGTGTGGCGTCGGTCGGCAACCCCTGAACGACTTCGGGACCGGTCGGCCTGACCGGGCCGGTGGGCGCGGTCGGGGCCGGTCCTTTTGGCACGATCGTCTGGCAGGCGGCGAGCAGCAGGGTGCCTGTTGCAAGCAGGATGCGCGCGCCGCGCCTGCATGAAGCGAAGAAGTCCGCTTGCCGTGGGGCATCCGTCTCTGTCATCTGGCGTCCTTATGGAAGATTCTGGTTCTGCCGGGCTTGAGCCTGGGCTTTATATCGTCGCGGGGCCGATCGGCAACCTTGGAGACCTCACGCCGCGCGGCGCGGAGGTGTTGCGGCTGGCCGACGTGGTTGCCGTGGAGGATACGCGGGTCAGTGCGCGCCTGCTGCGTCATGCCGGATCGGACAGGCCGATGATCCCCTATCACGACCATAGCGGGGAAAATGTCCGGGCGCGCCTGGTGGAGCGGATGGCGGGCGAATCGGTCGCTTTGCTGTCGGACGCTGGCACGCCGCTGATATCCGATCCGGGATACAAGCTGGTGCGTGATGCGCGGGCGGCGGGGCGGATGGTGACGACATTGCCGGGGCCAAGCGCGGTAATCGCGGCGCTGACGCTGTCGGGGCTGCCGACCGACCGGTTTCTGTTCATGGGATTCCTGGCGAGCAAGGCCAAGGCACGGGGCGATACGCTGGACGAGGTTGCGGCGTTGCGGGCGACGCTGGTATTTTACGAAAGTGGCCCGCGCCTGTCGGAAAGCCTGTCGGCAATGGCCGCGCATCTGGGCGATCGGGACGCGGCGGTGGCGCGGGAGATCAGCAAGACGTTCGAGGAAACGGCGACCGGCACCTTGTTGGAACTGTCCGCCCGCTATGCCGATGCGCCGCCCAAGGGCGAAATCGTCGTGATCGTCGGCCCGCCCGGCGAAGCGCCACCGGCCAGCGCGGCGGATGCGGATGCAGCGTTGATCGAAGCGCTGACCCGCCTGTCGGTGTCCAAGGCGGCGGGCGAGGTCGCCAAGAAAATGGGGCTGGACCGGCGCGCGCTGTATGAGCGGGCGGTGGAGCTGAAGGGGTGAAGAAGCCGGGTGCGGCGCGCCTCGCCGCCGAAAAGCGCGGTCGGCAGGCCGAGCGGATCGCAGGATGGTGGCTGCGCCTGAAAGGCTGGCAGATCGTCGGGCGGCGGATGCGCACGGCGGCGGGTGAGGTCGATCTGGTCGCGCGACGGGGTGCGATGCTGGCGTTCGTCGAAGTGAAGGCGCGAGGCAGCGCGGCGGAACTGGATCTGGCGATAGATGAGCGGCGGTTGCGCAGGGTCGCGGCGGCGGCGGAGATATTGTGGCACGAACTGGCAAAACCGGGGGACGACATGCGAATCGACGTCATCCTCCTTGCGCCGGGACGTGCGCCACGCCATCTGGCGAACGTCTGGCATGGGGGGTAGGTTTGCCTTCCTGTTGAAAGGAAGCGTAGCGCATGACCCAACTTAACCCCCTGACCGTTGCGGTACAGATGGACCCGATGGAGAGCATCAAGATCGGGGGCGATTCGACCTTTCACATCATGCTGGCGGGGCAGGCGCGTGGGCATCGGCTCTATCATTATCTCGCGCCCGACCTGACATTCCGCGACGGCCGGGTGCTGGCAAAGGCCCGGCCGGTCAACGTGCAGAAGGTGGAAGGCGACCATTTTGCATATGGGCCAGCGGAAATGCTGGACCTTGGCCGGGACGTCGATGTCGTGCTGATGCGGCAGGATCCGCCGTTCGACTTAAGCTATATCACCGCGACGCATTTGCTGGAGCGGGTGCAGGCCGAAACGCTGGTGGTCAATGACCCCGCCAGCGTGCGCAACGCGCCCGAAAAACTGTTCGTGCTGGATTATGCGCGCTTCATGCCGCCCACGATGATTACCCGCGACCTGGATGAGGTGCGCAGCTTCCTGAAGGAGCATGGCGAAATCGTGGTCAAGCCGCTCTATGGCAATGGCGGCGTTGCCGTTTTCCATGTCGGCAGGAATGGCGCGAACCTGTCTTCGCTGGTGGAAGTGTTCAAGGCATCCTGGGTCGAACCGTTCATGGTGCAGGCCTTCATCCCCGGCGTGGCCGAAGGGGACAAGCGCATCGTGCTCGTCGATGGTGAGGTGGCGGGGGCGGTTAATCGTATTCCCGGCGCGGGCGAAATCCGGTCGAACCTGGCGGTCGGCGGATCGGCGGCCAAGACGGAATTGACCGACAAGGAGCGCGAGATTTGCGCTGCGTTGGGGCCGGAGTTGAAGGCGCGCGGGCTGTTGTTCGTCGGGATCGATGTGATCGGCGGCGAATGGCTGACGGAAATCAATGTGACATCGCCCACGGGCATCGTGTCGATCGACGCGTTCGACGGCACCGACACGGGCGGCCTGATCTGGGATGCGATCGACGCCCGGCTGGCGGCGCGGGTCGCGGCATAATTCTACTTGATGAGGCTGAACGAACGGAAGGCGCGGTCGTGCGTTGTGGCTGCTGTGATCCTTTGGAAAAGCCAAGCCACTATGCGTGAACGATCTTGACCGACTGGGTGCTGCGGCTGATTGATGCAGGCGGTTATTGGGGCATTTTCCTGCTGATGGTGCTGGAAAATGTCTTTCCACCGATTCCTTCCGAACTGATTATGGGTGTCGGCGGCATTCGTGTCGGCCAAGGCCGCATGGCGATGGAATGGCTGTTGCTGGCTGGCACGGTCGGCACCACCGTCGGCAACTATTTCTGGTATCTGGTCGGGCATATATTGGGTTTCGAGCGATTGAAGCCTTTGGTCGATCGCTATGGCCGATGGGCGACGCTGGAATGGCGCGATGTCGAGGCGCTGGACCGGTTATTCGGCAAATATGGCCAGATCGTCGTGTTCGTGTTTCGATTCCTGCCTGCGTTCCGCACGATGATCTCCCTGCCCGCAGGACTGTTCCGCATGGGCCATGTCCGCTTCCTGCTTTGGACGGCGGGCGGGGCGCTGATCTGGAACGTCATATTGGCCTATGCAGGCTATGTTTTAGGGCAGAAATTCAGCGACATTGATCGTTATGTCGGACCTGCGGCGACGGTGTGCGTGGTCGGAGCCGTGATCCTCTATCTGTGGCGGCTGGCTACCTGGCGGCCCAAAGGTTAGGCTTCAGAAAGGCAGTTTGATGCCGACCATCACCCGTTGCGAAGTGGTGCCGTTGCTAAAACTTTGGCTTTCGATGTGCAGGTTCGCCTTTGCGTCGCCGAACAGTCCCATCTCCGCGCGACCCAATGGCGGTTCGGTGTCGATCGGCGTGCGTTCGATGCGCTGGCTGGGGCGGCGAGCGGTGACGACGATGGCGTTGCTGTCGGGCGACGGCTTGACGGATTTCAGATTAAAATCGGCCGGAATCTCGCCGGTGCCTATCGTCTGTAGTGTCAGGATCAGGTGCAGCCTCGACATGGTTTCGTCCCGCAAGGTGAGTCAGGTGCCATGCTGGCGGCGCAATGCGGCGCTTTCGTGGCGATTTCAGGCGCGCGGGTGTGCGGCGCGGTAGACGTCGAGCAGGTGTGCGGCATCGACCTGCGTATAGATTTGCGTCGAGGACAGGCTGGCGTGGCCGAGCAGTTCCTGCAGGGAGCGCAGGTCCGCGCCGCGCCCCAGCAGGTGCGTTGCGAAGCTATGGCGCAGGGCATGGGGCGTGGTGCGATCCGACAGGCCGAGGCGTCCGCGGGCGCCCTGCACCGCGCGGCGGATGAGTGCCGGGGAGAGCGGGCCACCGCGCGCGCCACGGAACAGCGGTTCGTCGCGATCGACCAGATAGGGGCAGAGCGCCACATAGGCGTCGATCGCCGCGCGGACTTGGGGCAGGAGCGGCACCTGCCGAGTCTTGTTCCGCTTGCCAGTGACGCGCAGCGTGTCGCCCAACGGTAGCGCCGCGCCGGTCAGGCTCACCGCTTCGCCGATGCGCAGGCCAGCGCCGTAGAGCAATAAAAGCACTGCCCAGTCGCGCGCGCCGATCCATGGCTCGCGCGCGGTTTCGGCGATGTCCTGCGCCAGCGCGATGGCTTCGTCAGGGGAGATGGGGCGGGGCAGGCCGCGCTTGGCCCGTGGCCCTTTCAGCAGCGGGACATGGGCTTCGTCGCCGCCAACAAAGCGCAGGAAACCGCGCACGGCGGATAGCTCGCGCGCGGCGGACAGATTGCCGATGCCATCCATGCGCCGCACGGTCAGGAAGGCGCGCAGGTCGGACTGGTCAATCTTGGCCAGGGTAGCTGCGGTGGCGGGGGCGCCCTGATGATCGGTCAGGAAAGTAAGCAGCCGCTGGGCCGTCGCGACATAGGCGCGCACGGTGTGGATGGACCGCCGCCGGTCGAGCGCGAGATGGGCGCGCCAGCGTTCGAGGAGGTCGGGAGAGGCGGACATGGCATGATCCTAGGCCATGATCGGCGCGAGCGGTATCCCCGACCCCCTTGAATTTCACGGGGTAATGGGCACATGGAGACCATGGCACTTCCTTTTGATCCGGCCGACCTGCCGACCGGCATGGCGATGCCTTTGTCTCCACTGGTGGCGCGGGTGCTGGCGCCCAATCCGTCGCCCTTCACTTACACCGGCACGCAGACCTATCTGGTGGGCGCGCAGGATGTTGCGGTGATTGATCCGGGGCCGGACGATGCCGATCATTTGGCGGCGCTGACCGCTGCGATCGCGGGGCGGCCGGTGGTGGCGATCCTGTGTACCCATACGCATCGCGACCATAGCCCCGCCGCTGCGCCGCTGGCCGCCATGACCGGCGCGCCGATCATCGGGTGCGCGCCGTTGACGCTGGACGATGATGGGCCGCGCGCTGACGCGGCGTTCGACGCGGCCTATCGCCCCGATCGGGTGCTGGCCGATGGCGAACGGGTCGAGGGCGCGGGCTGGACGTTGCAAGCCGTGGCGACGCCGGGCCATACGTCCAACCATCTGTGCTTTGCGCTGGTGGAGGAAGGTGCGCTGTTTTCCGGCGATCATGTGATGGGCTGGTCCACCAGTGTGATTTCCCCGCCCGATGGCGACATGGCCGCCTATATGCGGTCGATGCAGCGGCTGGTGGAGCGGAATGACGTCATCTATTATCCCGCCCATGGCGAACCGGTGGAGCAGCCGCAGCGGCTGGTGCGTGGGATGATGGGGCATCGCAAGCAGCGCGAGGGGCAGATACGCCGCTTTCTGGAGCGTAATGGCACGAGCGCCATCCCCGATATGGTGGCCGAAATGTACAAGGGCGTCGATCCACGGCTATATGGTGCGGCGGGGCGATCCGTGCTGGCGCATCTGATCGATATGGACGAGCGCGGGATCGCTGCGGCGCAATCGGACGGGCGATGGCAGATACGCTGAACGGATGGGCTAAACGCTATGGCGGGGCGATTGCCGTTGCGCTGCTGATCGTGGTTATCGGTGGCGCGATGCTGGCGGGCTGGCAGCGCTATGACCGCGATTATGTCGTGGCGGTCGAGGATGACGGGTCGGCGGTGACGAAGATCATTGCTGAAAAGATTGCCGGGGCGAGCGCGCTTAAGGTGTCGGAGCTTTCGGGGACGGTGCAGAGTACGGCGCAGGATGTGCGCGGATTTGGCCTGCTGAAATCCGATCAGGTTGTGAAGATGCCCTATTCGGTCGATTATTTTGTTGATGTCGGCAAGCTGCGGCCCGGCGACATGGAATGGAATGCCGACAGTCGCACGCTGATCGTCAACGCGCCCGATGTGGTGGTGGGCAAGCCCAATGTCGATGAAAGCCGTCGAACGTTGGTGCGGACAGGTGGCATGTTCGTGACGCGGCAGGCAGGCGAGGCACTGAGCCGCCGGGTGTCCGCCCATGCGCAGACGCGGGCCACCGCCAGCGCCCGGTCACCCGAACGCATGGCGCAGGCGCGCGAATATGGCCGCGTGGCGCTGGGCAAGTTGCTGGCCGCACCGCTCGCGGCGGCGGGGCAGGGCGACGCGCGGGTGATCGTGACCTTTCCGCCCGAACGCAAGGGCGACAATCGCGAACGGTGGGACGTGACGACACCCGTGAATGAGGTGCTGGCCAACCGTGGAAAGGCCCGTTAGGGCGCGCGACAACGAGATAGGAGTGACAGGGTATGAACGCGATCACGGGAATTCCGCAGGGAACGGACCTGCGTGCCGAAATCGAACGGCTACGCAAGGAGCGTAACGCCGTCATCCTTGGCCATTATTACCAGTCGCCCGAGATTCAGGACTTGTCCGATTTCGTGGGGGACTCGCTGGAGTTGTCGCGCAAGGCGGCGGAAACGGATGCGGACGTCATCGCCTTTTGCGGCGTGCGCTTCATGGCGGAAACGGCCAAGATATTGTCGCCTGACAAGATCGTGATCCTGCCCGATATGGACGCAGGCTGTTCGCTGGAGGACAGTTGCCCGCCCGCGCAGTTCAAGGCGTTCCGCGAAGCGCATCCCGATCATATCGCGCTGAGCTACATCAACTGTTCGGCCGAGGTGAAGGCGTTGTCCGACATCATCGTGACATCGTCGTCAGCCGAGAAAATTCTGGCGCAGATCCCCAAGGACCAGAAGATCATCTTTGGTCCCGACAAGCATCTGGGTGGCTATCTGCAGCGCAAGCTGGGCCGCGAGATGCTGTTGTGGCCGGGCGTTTGCATCGTGCATGAGGCGTTCAGCGAAACCGAACTGCTCAAGCTGAAGGTCCAGCACCCCGATGCGCCGATCGCTGCGCATCCCGAATGTCCGCCCTATATCGTCGATCATGCCGATTATGTCGGATCGACCAGCGGCATACTGGATTTCGCCAAGACGATGCCGGGCGATACGCTGATCGTGGCGACCGAGCCGCATATCATCCACCAGATGGAAAAGGCGGTGCCGCACAAGAATTTCATTGGTGCGCCGGGGGCCGACGGCAACTGCAACTGCAACATCTGCCCCTACATGGCGCTCAACACGTTGGAGAAGCTGTATATAGCGCTGCGCGATTTGCAGCCGCGTATCGAGATGGACGAAACGCTGCGTGTGGCGGCCAAGAAGAGCCTCGACCGGATGCTTGAGATGGCGAGCGCCACCGTCGGTCAAGGCGACGTCGGCGCGCGGCCTTAATTCCGGCATCGTTACGATATGGTGATGACGTTGAGCAGGCCGTGGATTTTGGCGGACCCTCGCTGGGTACGCTTGGCTTCGTAAAGGGCAATGTCGGCGCGCAGCAGAAGGTCGCTGCGGTCGCGAACGTCATCGTCCAGTTGTGCGACGCCTATGGTGGCGGACACGCGGATCAGCCCATCGGGCGCGTCCACGACATCAATCAGGTCGGCCAGCAATCGCGACACCAGCGCGGTGAGCGCCGCTTCGTCTGCGAGTCCGGTCGCCAGCAGCACAAATTCGTCACCGCCCAGACGGGCGGCCATGCAATCCGACAGATAGGTCGACCGGAGCCGGGATGCCATGCGCCGCAGCAGGTCGTCGCCCGCCAGATGCCCACACCGATCGTTGACTGCCTTAAAATGATCGAGGTCGATCAATAGGAGAGCGAGGGGCGTGCCGTCGGCGCGTGCGGTGGCGATGGCGTTATCGGTGCATTCATTGAAATGCGCGCGGTTCGCGATGCCGGTCAGCACATCGACATGGGCCGCGCGACGCAGCGCCTGTTCGAGCAGATGGCCATCGGTCACGTCACGGAACACACCGTTGATCGCCACCGCCAGCCCATCGTGCATTTCCAGTTCGCCCATGGTCCTGACGCGCCGCATGTCGCCTTGCGCAGTCAGGAAATCGGTTTCGATATCCATAGTTTCGCCCTGTTCGACCGTCCGGGTCAGGGCATCGACGACAAGGGCGCGGGCGGCGGGCGGATAATGGTCTAGCGCGGTGTCGACTGGTGGAGTGCTGCCCAAGGGGAGGCCGTGGATGACGAAGACATGATCGGACCATTCGACACTGTTGTCGGCCAGAACCAGACGCCACGATCCGATATTGGCGAGGCGTTCAGCCTGTCGGAACTGGCGATGGCTGACGTCGAGCCGATGGAGCGTGCTGCGCCGGTCTTCCGCCAGACGTATTGCCTCTGCCGCGTCGGCCCGCGCTTGAAGCAGGGATTCGACCAGTTGGGCCAGATCGCGCAGTCGCGTTTCCTGATCCGGCAGCAAGTTCCGTGGCCTGTCGTCGATGACGCATAGCGTACCCATCACGAAATGGCCGGGGCGGTCGCGTCCGCCGCTGATCCGCACAGGAACGCCGGCATAGAAGCGGATATGCGGCGGCCCTGTCACCAGCGGATTGTTCCTGAAGCGGGGATCAAGCATTGCATCCGGCACGACCATGATTGCGTCCTGCCGCACTACATGGTCGCAAAAGGCATGTTCACGCGGGGTTTCGCTGGCATCCAGCCCGCACTTGGCCTTGAACCATTGGCGATGGTCATCGACGATGGAGACCAGGGCGATCTTGCAATGCAGCGCGTCGCAGGCGCACTGGACGATGGTGTCGAATTCGCGTTCGGGCGCACTGTCGAGCAAGTGCAGGCTGTCGAGGACTGCCAGCCGCTGTACTTCGGACTTGTCGTTCAGAAGGGGGATGGACGAATGGATACCCATGCCCCGTCCGTACGCCGGGTAGATTAAGAAGTTGGAAAAGAGACTGGGGCTGGACGACGATCCGCATGCTTTCCTGTCCCGTGGACTTTGGCTATGGACGGGGCATGACAGATTTTCCAAGCGCCTTTGCGCCCTTTCTTCCCGGCTTCGATCTGGACGCATTCGTTGCAGCAACTCTGGCGGAAGATCTGGGACCGGACGGGCGCGACGTGACCAGCGAGGCGGTGATTCCTGCCGACGCCATGTTCGACGGGGTGATGGACACCCGCGACGCGGTAACGCTGGCCGGACTGCCGATTGCGGAGGCCTTTTTCCGTGCGCTCGACCCGGCGGTCGAGATCGAGATGCTGGCGCGCGATGGCGAGAGGGTATCGGCAGGGACCGACATCATGCGCATCCGGGGCCGTGGGCGCGCGATGCTGACGGCGGAGCGATCCGCGCTCAATACGGTGCAGCATCTGACCGGCATTGCGACGATGACGCGCGCCTATGTCGATGCGATTGAGGGAACGGGCGCGACGTTGCTCGACACGCGCAAGACGATTCCGGGGCTGCGCGTGCTGGAAAAATATGCGACGCGCATGGGCGGGGCGACCAATCACCGCATGGGGTTGTGGGACGCCGCGATGATCAAGGACAATCATGTCGCAGTGGCCGGATCGGTCGAAGAGGCGGTGCGTCGCGCGGTGGATGCGGGGATTGCCAGCATCATCGTGGAGGTCGATCGCATCGACCAGATCGAACCGGCGCTGGGTGCTGGGGCGACGCATTTGTTGCTGGACAATATGGATGCGGCGACTTTGCGTAGTGCAGTGACGCTGGTGGGTGATCGCGTACCGACCGAGGCGTCGGGGGGCGTCACGCTGGAAACGATCCGCGCCAAGGCGGAAACGGGCGTTACCTTCATCAGCGTCGGGCGGCTGACCCAGTCGGCCCCGGCGGCCGACATCGGACTGGATTTTGTTCATGCTTAAACTGTTGATGGCGCTGATCGCTCTCGCCGCCCCGGCCACCGCAATGGCGCAGGCGGGGCAGTGTCGCCTGCCGCAGGTGATCGCCCGGCCGCAGGTCGAAGGGCCGACAAGCGATGACCCCAAGCGTGTCCTGCCGATCGGCTATTATACGCTCGCGGTCAGTTGGACGCCGCAATATTGCAAAACGTCACGGGGCGGCGCGCGCGATGCGTTGCAGTGCCGGTCGGATAACCAGTTCGCCTTCACCCTGCATGGGCTGTGGCCGGACGGCTATGGCAAGGAATGGCCGCAATATTGCAAGCCCGCCGGTCCCTTGCCGCGCAAGGTGATCCGCGATCACCTGTGCGCCACGCCATCGGTGCAGCTGATCCAGCATGAATGGGTCAAGCATGGCACCTGTATGCCAACGACGCCGACGGCTTTCTTCGCCTTGTCGCGCAAGCTGTATCATGGGCTGGGCTATCCCGACATGACGCAGTTGGCGCAGAGGTCGACATTATCCGCGCGCGATTTTGCCGAGGCGTTCGCGACGGAGAATAAGGGCATGGTCGCCGACGGTATTCGCCTGAACCTGACGCGCGACGGATATCTGAGCGAAGTGTGGATCTGCATGGACCGCAAATATCGCTATATCAGCTGTCCCCCGCAGCAAGGCGGCGTGATGGGCGCGGCGCGCTTGCGGATCGAACCGCAGGGGTGACCAGCCCTAAAGGTCGATCGTCGCGGTCGAAGGGTGATGACGGTCAAGATGCTTGCGGATGATGCGCAGGTTCTTCGTGTTCGATTTGTAAAGGAAATCGAACACATCGCCCGCAAATGGGATCGCGCCGACCAGTGTGTCGAAGCCGACATTGCCCGCCATCCGGGTCAGTTGCCATTTAGACATGCCCAGATTGCGCGCTTCCCAGATGATCCACGCGCCCATGGATGCGGTGATGAGGTCGCCGACGACCGGGATCAGACCGATGATCGAATCCAGGCCGACGCGACGCTGGGTGCCGGGAATGACGAACAGCCCTTCGAGCAATTGCTCCATCGCCTCGATCCGGCGGCGCACCGATGCGGCGTCGCGTCCGAGGCCGGGCATGGCGCGCATGGCACCGTCGAACTGATCCTGTGAAATGGGCATGGGACTGGTCTCCTGACCCTAACTCAATTGGTGTCGCGAAACAGCCGGTTCAATGGGTGGCGCGCGCGGGGCGAGAGCAAAAAGCCGTTCAGGCGCTTCGATACCAGCGACCAGCGGATCGGCGTACCGAGCGGGATAAAGCCATTATGCGCCATCGTCAGTGCCTCTGCCTGAGCGATGCGGGCGGCGCGGTCGTCGGGCGAACTGGCGAGGCTGGCCGCCTGCAACTGTGCATCGGCTTCATCGTTGCAGGATATTTTGCGAGCACAGCCGATACGGCCCAGATACCAGAGAGCGCTGTCATAAGCGGCGACTTCGTCCACCAGCCGCAGGTCGGCATCGACCGCATTGGCACCGACGCGGCTGACTGAAAGGCCGATCATGGCGAGATCGCGCCGCAGCAGGCGGAACAGCAATGTGGAACCCGGCCCCGGCGGCAATGCGATGCGCAGTGGTGGGGGCGCACCATTGTCGGTGCGCCATTGCGCAACGGCGGCCATGGCTTGCGCCTGCCGGTCGGCGAGCGGCATGTTCGCCCACGCCGGTGCGGTGGGAGCGCGGCCCAGGTCAAGCTGGTCCGGCATGATCCGGTCCGTCGTCGCCCATCCGCCCAGCGGCAGCAGCGTGGGCAACTGGCTACGGTCGATGGCCATGTTGATCGCCGCGCGAACATTGTCGTCTGCCAGCAGCTTGCCCTGCCCGGTGACTGCCAGTCCGAACAAGCCCTGCACGGGATCGGCGCGCACCGCATCGCGATCGATTCCGGCAGGGACCAGCAGCGGCAGGTCTGAAAAACGGCCGCCCAGCACCAGTGCCGATAGGCCTTCGCGAAATCGGATGATCGCTTTGGCCGCGCGTTCCGCATGCAGCACCCGGACATGGCGGGGGGCAAGGCCGTCCTCTTCGGCGTCTTCATCGTCATTGTCGCGATCGACCGGGGTCAATAGCAGCGCGTCCCCCTGCGGGACGGCGCGATAGGGACCAGCGCCGCCCTTGCGCGTCAGCAGCGCCATTTGCGGCTGGGCGAGCATTTGCAGTACGAAAGGGCGAGCGGTGGCAAGGCGGATTTCGATGACTTCGCCGGTCATCGGCACGACCATCTCCACCGCATCGAGCGGGCCGTCGGGATCGAGTCGCCTGACCGCCTCTATCCGTGCGGTGAGCAGCCGGGCCACGGTGGCGGCGGTGACGCGCGCGCCGTCTGCCCAAAAGGCACGGCGGAGGCGAAAAATATAGCTGCGCCCATCATCCTCCACGATCCAGCGTTGGGCAAGAGCGGGCAGAATGTCGCCACTGGCGTCGAAAGCGACCAACCCCTGCGCGGTGGATTCCAGCATCAGCTTCGCGCCGGGATTGGGCAGGTTGGGTAGGGGTTTGGATAGATCGGCGCGCGCGCCAATGACGCTGACGATTACCGGTCCACTACCTTCGCGCGAACAGCTGCCCAACGCAGCGCTCATGGCGAGCAGGACCGACAAGGCGAAGCGGTGAACACGCGGGCGGGAACTGGGAGCGATCAACATGGCAGACCCCTTACCCTAGCCTGCGTTTGCATCGCCGCCAACAGCGATGGCACACCGCGCCACGGGCTGCGACTGTCACAAAAGTGACATTTCAAAGACATCAGAACGTAACAAAACAGTCATAGCCGCGGTGGGGAAACATCGGGGACATATATGACACCGACTCGACTGGCAGCGGCTGCGACGCTCGCCATGCTGATCGCGCCTGTTCCGGCAAGTGCGCAGGCGATTAGCCAGGCGGAGGGAGATGCGCTGCGGGCGCAGGTCGCAGCGCTCAAGGCGCAGGTCGATCGGCTGGAGGCGCGATTGAATAGCGCTACTGCCGTAACAGCCAATATGGCCCCCCCGCCGCCCGTGGCAGGATCGGTTCCCGCCGTCCCTGTTCAGGTAGCGCAGGGCGGTTCAGGACCAGCCAAGTCCGTTGCCGAAACGGTGATCGGGTGGAAGGGCGGGCCTGTTTTCACCAAGGGCGCGGCCAGTTTCCACGTCAAGGGACGCATCCAATATGATGCCGGCCTGTTGATGACGCCTGCCAGCGTGAACGACCGGGCCAAGGGCTATTCCAACGAACTACGCCGTTTGCGGTTGGGTGGGGAAGGGCAGTTGGGCGGCGGATTTGGCTATAAGCTGGAACTGGAACTGTCTGATAATGCCGTTGATCTGGTCGATACCTATATCACTTACGAAAAGGGCAAGTGGCTCTTTACGCTGGGCAATCATAACAGCTTCCAGTCGCTGGACGAGTTGACCGGCGACACCGGCGGGTCTGTGATGGAGCGGGCGGCCTTCACCGATGCGTTCGCGTTCGAACGGCGGCTGGGCCTGTCGGCGCAATATCGATCGGGCATCATGCTGGCGCAAGCGGGGATTTTTTCCGACAGTGCCGATTCGCTGACCAACGCGTCCGATGGTCCCAGTGGGGGCGACGAAAATAACAGCTATGGCGTGGATGGTCGGCTGGTGCTCGCGCCAAAGCTGGGCGACACGCAGTTGCATTTTGGCGCATCTGGCCACTGGCGCGATTTCAAGCGGCTGTCGGAAACACCGCAACGCTACCGCCAGCGCGCCTATCTGCACAGTGCCAACAGCCGTTTCCTGTCCACGCCCAATATCCCGGCGGATGGTGAGAGCCATTATGGCGTCGAACTGGCGGGCACACATGGGCCATTATGGTGGGCGGGTGAGGGGCATTGGCTGCGCGTCGCACGGCCCGGTCTGTCCGACCCGACCTTTTTCGGCGGATATGGCGAAGTCGGCTATGTCTTCACTGGCGAGACGCGGGGGTACAAGAACGGCATATTCGGCATCGTCAAGCCAAGCCGCCCGGTCGGCAGCGGCGGATGGGGCGCGTTGCAGGCCACTGTGCGCTACGACTATCTGGACATGAACGACAAGGGTATCGTGGGTGGCACGCAGAACGCGGTCATCGCCGCACTGGTATGGACGCCGATCGAATATCTGCGGTTCAACGTCAATTACGCGCATCTGGAATATCGCGATGCGGCGATCCTGGCGGGGACGTCGCGTGACTATGGGGTGGATGTCATAGGATGGCGCGCAGAACTGGATTTCTAGGGCTGTTTTTTGAGACGCGGCCCTATTCCGATGCGATGCCCGGATCTCGCGCGACTGCCATCGGCAGGTGCAGGATGAAACATGCGCCGCTTTGTTCGTCCTGCCGGTCTGCGATGCTGATCCGACCCTGATGCCCGTCGATGATGGAGCGGGCGATGGCGAGGCCGAGGCCGGAATGTTTGCCGAAACTCTCCCCCTCTGGCCGGACGCTGTGGAAGCGGCGGAAGACATGTTCGCGCTCTGATTCGGGAACGCCGGGTCCTTCGTCCTCGACGCTGACCAGTACTTGATCGTCCGCCACGGTCGCGATGATCTGGACAAGGCCACCGTCGGGCGAGAAGGAAATGGCGTTATCGATCAGATTGTCGAGCACGCGGATCAGCCGCCCTTCTTCCCCCATGATGACGGCCACATCCTTGCGCGGGCGGGCGAAGGCGACGCGGACATTGCGGGGCACGCCGCGCATCTCGCGCGCGATCACCATCCGCTCGATGAGCTGGCCAAGATCGATCGGTTCGAAGCGGGTGCGCGAGAGTTCAGCATCGACACGCGATGCTTCTGCGATATCGGTGACGAGCCGATCGAGGCGGCGCACATCATCCTGCGCGATGGCCATCAACTGCGCGCGCAGGTCCGGCCGATCCACCCGGTCCAGCGCTTCGATGGCAGAGCGCAGCGAGGCGATGGGGTTTTTGAGTTCATGACTGACATCGGCAGCAAAGGCGTCGGTCGCGTCGATCCGCTGGCGCAGGGCGTGGCTCATGTCCGACAATGCGCGGGCCAGCATGCCGATTTCATCGCGTCGTTCGGGCAGGCGCGGGACCGTCACTTCGCGCGCGCGGCCCAGACGCACGCGCACGGCGGCGCGGGCCAGGCGCTGGAGCGGCTGGACGATGGTGCGCGCCAGGAATAATGACAGCAGCACGGACGCAAGCGCTGCGACGGCGAGAACAAGGCCAAGGCGCATGCGTTCCGCGCGCACGGTGCGGGTGATGTCGCGCGCGTTTTCGGTTGCAAACAGGCTGGTGCCGTCGCGCATCATCACGGCTGCGGAGATCATGAAAGTGCGGTCGGGGGCGTAGCGATTGACGGCCTGTGGTCGGCCCGTCTTGCGGGCGAGCAGCAGTTCGGGCCAGGCGTCGGCGCGATCGACCGTCGGCTCCTCGAAATTAGGCGGGCGGTCGGCCGACACGACCTTGTCCATCGCCTTGTCCAGGAAACGGGCGACGTGGCGTTGCCATCCTTCTTCTGATGGCATGCGCAGGCGATATTGCGGCGCGTTCATCGTGAAGCTGTCGGACAGGCGGTGGCCGTCAGCCGCATAATGGCGCACGCGGTCGCCGGTCTGGCGCGCATAGGCCGCGATCAGCGCGTCCTGCCGGTCGTCGCGGGCATTGTCGAGGCCGATCGCCAGCAATTGCAGTTCGCGCGCAGACTGTTCCAGCCGCGCGTCGACGATGCGCGTGCGATAGCTGTCGAGGTAGAAAAAGCCTCCAGCCAGCAGCGCGAGCGCGAAGACGTTGACCGCCAGGATGCGGGGCGTCAGGCTGATCTTGTTGGACCAGCGCAACGCCTCAACCGGGCGATCATTCCTCGGTGAAGCGGTATCCGGCGCCATAGAGTGTGTCGATCGCGTTGAAATCGGAATCTACCTCGCGGAATTTGCGCCGCAGCCTTTTAATATGGCTGTCGATGGTGCGGTCGTCGACATAGACGTCATCCTGATAGGCGGCGTCCATTAACTGGTTGCGGTTCTTTACCACGCCGGGTCGGGCGGCAAGCGTTTCGAGGATCAGGAATTCAGTGACGGTCAATGTCACGTCCTGCCCGTTCCATTTGACGCGATGGCGCGCCGGGTCCATTTCCAGCCGCCCGCGCACGATGGGATCGACGGCCGGTTCATTGGGCGCATCTGGCGTGCGGCTGACTTCCGCCCGGCGCAGGATAGCGCGGATGCGCGCAATCAGCAGGCGTTGGGAAAAGGGTTTGGAGATATAATCGTCCGCACCCATCGCCAGGCCCAGTGCCTCGTCCAGTTCGTCGGTCTTGGACGTCAGGAAGATGACCGGCATCGCGCTTTTTTCGCGCAAGCGGCGCAACAGTTCCAGGCCATCCATGCGCGGCATCTTGATATCGAACACGGCCAGATCGGCGGGATTGTCCAGCAACGCCTTGAGCGCAGTTTCGGGATCGGCATAGACGCGCGTCATGAAGCCTTCGGTCTGGAGCGCGATCGACACCGACGTGAGAATATTCTTGTCGTCATCCACCAGGGCGATGGTTGCAGTCATTCGGTGTCCCAGACGATCGAGAGGCGTTTGCTTGTCATGAGCGTTAGACGATGCGGACCTGCCTCGCAAGGAAGGGGCGGATCAGGCATGCCATGCCCGACAATGATGCCGCAGGATGGTCATAATTCGGGACATAAGGGATATTGCAGGGATTTGACGCCGGTTTCGCCAAGCCCTATGCCCTTCATCGTCCGCGAAGGCAGGATGTCGTGCGACAAGCAACGACGCCGAAGGAGCGGGGGGTCGAAGCCATGCGAATGGAAACGACGCTACAATATATATATGGAGCAAAGGCGTGCAGGCCAAATCCTCAATCACCCTGGCGGACCAGGGCATTTCCACTGATGCCACCCAGTTCTGGAACCTGGGCACAGCGCCTTTGGTCGAAGCCGCTGTCCGCAATGGCGAAGGCATCTTGTCGAAGGACGGCCCACTGGTCGTCAAGACCGGCAAGCATACCGGCCGCAGCGCCAAGGACAAATTCTTCGTTCGCGACGCTGAAACCGAATCCACCATCTGGTGGGGTTCCACCAACGTTGCCATGACGCCGGAGAATTTCGCCACTCTGAAGGCGGATTTCTATAAGGCGCTGGGCGAGAAAGATACGCTGTATGTCGCTGATCTGTTTGGCGGATCGCAGCCCGAACATCGCGTCAACGTGCGTGTCATCAATGAACGCGCCTGGCACAATCTGTTCATCCGCACGCTGCTGGTGCGGCCGGGCGCGGAAGAACTGGCGAGCTTTGCGCCGGAATATACGATCATCGACTTGCCCACGTTCAAGGCGGATCCGGCGCGTCACGGCTGCCGCAGCGAAACCGTGGTCGCGGTCAACTTCACCGAAAAGCTGATCCTGATCGGCGGCACCGCCTATGCCGGCGAAATGAAGAAGTCGGTGTTCGGTATCCTGAACTATCTGTTGCCGGTGAAGGGCGTGATGCCGATGCATTGCTCCGCCAATATCGGCCCGAACGGCGACACCGCCGTCTTCTTTGGCCTGTCTGGCACGGGCAAGACCACGCTATCCGCCGACGCCAGCCGCACGCTGATCGGCGATGACGAACATGGCTGGTCCGACACCGCCGTGTTCAATTTCGAAGGCGGCTGCTATGCCAAGATGATCAACCTGTCGGCTGAGGCCGAACCGGAGATTTTCGCTACAACCAAGCGGTTCGGCACGGTGCTGGAAAATGTCGTGATCGACGAGGATACGCGCGAGATCGACCTGGACGACAACAGCCTGGCGGAAAACAGCCGCGGTTCCTACCCGATCGACTTCATCCCCAACACGTCGGAGAAGAATCTGGGTCCGGTGCCCAAGAACATCATCTTTCTGACGGCGGATGCCTATGGCGTATTGCCGCCGATCGCGCGGCTGACCCCGGAACAGGCGATGTATCACTTCCTGTCCGGTTATACCGCACGCGTCGCAGGCACCGAAATGGGCGTAACGGAACCGACCGCGACCTTCTCCACCTGCTTCGGTGCGCCGTTCATGCCGCGCCATCCGTCGGTTTACGGCAATCTGCTGAAGGAACGGATCAACAAGGGCGGCGTCACCTGCTGGCTGGTCAACACCGGCTGGGCAGGGGGCAAGGCGACGATGCCAGGCATCAAGCGCATGCCGATCAAGGTCACGCGGGCGCTGCTGAATGCCGCGCTCGACGGCAGCCTGAACGATGCGACGTTCCGCACCGATCCCAATTTTGGGTTTGAAGTGCCGGTTGCGGTGGCAGGCGTCGAGCCGACGATGCTGGATCCGCGCGCGATGTGGGCGGACGGCAGCGCCTATGACGACACCGCCGCCGTGCTGGTGAAACAGTTCGTGGATAACTTCGCCCAGTTCGAAGATCATGTCGACGAAGGCGTGCGTAGCGCGGCGCTGACCGCCGCCTGACGCATCGTTTGATGATGGTGTGAGAAGGGGCCGGGGGGAGCGATCCACCCGGCCCTTTTGCTTTTGGCGCTTGGCCGATGATGCTATGGTGGCTGCCATCATGAAGCAGGAGTTTTGACGATGGGCATGTTCGACGACCTGATGGGCAAGGCCGGTGGTCTGGAATCGATCGCTGGGCAGATCGGCGTCAGCCCGGAACAGATGCAGATTTTGCTGAGCGAGATCAGTGGAAAGATCGGTTCGGGCGAAACCAGCGTGGCCGCGCTGGCGGAGACGGCGGCAGAGCATGGCGTGTCGGCGGACAAGTTGCAGGCGTTGCTGGCGCAGTTTGGCGGACCCGAAGCGATCATGGGCAAGCTGGGCAGCTTCTTCGATCGTGATGGCGACGGCAGTCCTATCAATGACCTGAGTGGGCTGGCCAAGGGCTTGTTCGGCTAAAGCGCGAAATCCAAAGGGCGCGATTGCCAACGGCGTCCTTTCAGCCTGCAAAGTTTTTTTCACCTTGCCTTCGCGGGTCCAAGAGGCCATTTCGCCAAAAGATGATTTATTGCGAACGATACGCAACTGGGCGCGCCGATGGGCGGCCTCTACAGCCTGTCGAAGGAAGAAGGTCTTGACCGACGTGACGATCGAAAAGCCGGTGCTGGAACCCACAGGCGCGCTCAGCGTGGAAACCGTGCTGTCGGTGCGGCACTGGAACGAGCATCTGTTCAGCTTCCGCATCTCGCGGCCCGCCAGCTTCCGTTTCCGGTCGGGCGAGTTCGTGATGATCGGCCTGAAAGGCGATAATGGCAAGCCATTGCTGCGCGCCTATTCGATTGCCAGCCCGTCTTGGGACGAAGAGATCGAGTTTCTGTCGATCAAGGTGCAGGACGGACCGCTGACATCGCAGCTGCAACTGATCCAGCCAGGCGACCAGATCTATCTTGGCCGCAAGCCCACTGGCACGCTGGTCACTGACGCACTGTTGCCGGGCAAGCGGTTGTTCATGCTGTCTACCGGCACGGGCCTTGCCCCGTTCCTCAGTCTGGCGCGTGACCCTGACGTGTATGAATTTTACGAGCAGGTTGTTGCCGTCCATTCGGTGCGCCGGGTCAGCGACCTGGCTTTCCATGATGAGCTGACCGCCCGGCTGGCGGACGATCCGTTGGTGGGGGAACAGGCTGTTGACCAGTTCCACTATGTGCCGACGGTGACCCGCGAGCCGTTCCGCAATAGCGATCGCATCGACAAGCTGGTCGAGAGCGGCGTGCTGTTCGAGGGCATTCCCGGTGCCGCCAGGTTCGACCCTGAAACCGACCGGATCATGATGTGCGGCAGCATGGAGATGATCAAGCAGTTCGCCGCCTATTTCGAAGCGAACGGCTTTACCGAAGGCTCCAATGCCGCGCCGGGGCAGTTTGTGATCGAACGGGCTTTCGTCGGGTAAGCCAGGAAAAGATGAAGTAGGAAAGGGCCGGGGCTGATCCTCCGGCCCTTTTGTGTCTGGTCAGGCGCTTTTCCGTTCCGCTACCCATGCATCGACATTGCCCGCCAGCACGGTCATCGGTACGCCGCCACCCTTGACCACCGCGTCGTTGAACAGGCGGAAGTCGAATTTCGGACCAAGTGCGGCCTGTGCCATCCCGCGCAGACGGTTGATTTCGCCATGGCCGACCTTGTAGCCGCAGGCCTGGCCCGGCCAGGCGCAGTAGCGATCGACCTCACCCTGCACATCTTCCACCGTCGATCCGTTGGTGGTCGCGAACCATTGAATCGCGTGGCTCCGCGTCCAGCGTTTCGCGTGCAGGCCCGTGTCCACCACCAGACGGCAGCAGCGATAGCCGATGGATTGCAGATAGCCCAGCCGCCCGGCGACATCGCCGTCATAGGCGCCCAGTTCATCGCCCAATTGTTCGGCATAGAGCGCCCAGCCTTCCGAATAGGCGTTGAAGGCGAGCAGGGAGCGGATCAGCGGGAGTTTATATGTATATTCGCCCTGCCAGATATGGCCCGGTATCCCTTCATGATAGCAAAGCGTCGGCAGGGCGTAGCGGGGCCAGATGGCGGTGTCGCGCAGGTTGATATAATAATTGCCCGGCACCGATCCGTCGATCGTGCCCGCGCCTGCATAGGCCCCCGGCGCGCCCGCCTCTATTTCCACCGGCACGCGTTTGACGATGAGTTTGGCGGGGACCAGCGTGGCGAAGGCGCGGGGAAGGCGAGTGCGTATGTCGGCCAGCCGTCCGTCGATGAAGGACAGGATCTGGCGGCGGCCGTCGTCGCTGTTGGGGAAGAGGTAGCGCGGATCCTTACCCATGGCGGTCATGCGTTCGCCGACCGTCCCCCTGGTCATGCCGAGCGACTTGAGCAGCCGGTCCATTTCAGCGTTGAGCGCGGCGATCTGTTCAAGACCGAGTTTGTGGACTTCGTCCGGCGACATGGTCGTGGTCGTGCCAGCCCGCAGCGCCCAGTCATAATAAACCTCGCCCTGCGGCAGTTTCCACACGCCTGCATCCATGGTGGCGGTGGCGCGCTGGCGCTTGAGTTCTGCGGCCTGTCGTTCCAGCGCCGGGGCGACTTTGTCGCGGACGATCCGCTCCGCGCTGGCCACGTGGTTGCCCGGCATATCCTTCGTCCGGCGGGCGATGGAGGCGACGGGCACCCACTGGGCGATCGGTTGCGCACGCACCGCGTCCATCTGGCGCAGGCTTTTGTCCAGCAGGAAGGCGGGGGCGATGACGCCGATGCCCGCATCATGGCGCAGCCGCTGCGTCTCTCCATCCAGATTGGCGGCATAGGCGGACAGGCGGGCCAGATAGGCGTCGGCATCGGCGGGGGTGGCGATGGCGTGGTTGCTGTCGAGGAAGTCGGGGGTTTCCACGAAGCTGCCGGTATTTTGCGCCACCGCATAGGGGCTGTTGCGGTAGGACCAGTTGCTGTTCATCATCGCCATGTCGCCGAAGGGGAAGGCGAAACCGTCGGCGGCAAGGGTGTGGGCGGCGAGCGCGACTTCGACATTGGTGCGGGTGACGGGCGACAGCGGGGCAAGGTCTATGCCGCGCAGTTTGGCCAGCCGGTCGCGGACATGGGCGGCGATCTGCGCCTGACCCGCCGAGCTTTTGTTGCCCAGGCGGCTTTTGAGCGCGGCGCGCGGGCCAGTGTCGATGCCCAGCCCGCTGGCGCTTTCGGGCGCATCGGCCAGCATCGCTTCGGCCATGTCGGCCAGCATGGCCTCGGCGCGGGCGTCTGGCGTGTCGGCAGCGCGGGCGGGGCGGGCGAGCGCTGGGACGGCAAGCGTAGGGATGGCGAGGGCTAGGGCGGACGCGCCGCTGGTCAGGACATCGCGGCGAGAGGTCGTCATGGTCGGCAGGTCTCCATCGAATAAGCCGATGAAGTCTGGCAGCTTTGGCGGGAATTTCGAGGGCTTATTTTACGATTGCGATTGATGTGCGGGGCAAAGGGGCGGATTTGCGAAGCGTTGCGAAATACACAGTGTCGTGGACGACGCGCTTCTGCGCCTTACGGAGTGGTGGCGTGGATTTCGCAATAGGAGAATTTTTGCGAAATAGGGTGCGTGCGTGGAGGCACGGCGAAGGGCCGACGGTGGGAAAGAGCGGCGGGGATTATGGCATGGGGGTGGGGTGTAGGACAGGGGATAAGAGACGGAAATGCCGATTGACAGTGAAGCGCTCAGAATTTGCCATGCCCAACCTTAGCTACCCCATAACCACATAAGCAGACCTGCCCCCTTTTATGAAAAGCAAATGGGCGCTGCACTTTTCGCAGAGAGGATAATGGAAGGCTCACTTTTCGCTGATTGATTCGTGGAAGGCAAACTGCCTTTCGGGGATTCATTAGCACGTCTTCGTAAGGCTCACTTTTCGCAAAGCACATTGTGAAATGTTTATGTGCTTTTGCTTTACATAAATACTGATGTCGGATTAGATATGATATATGTCTCCCTGCGTACCCCATACCCTGCCACTCTCGGACCTTCGCTGGCGAGAAGTTCTTCCTCTAGTGGGGAGAGCAAATGCTGCGCTCGCTCGCTATGATGGCATGCTTCAGACCTTGCCAAATTCAGCGATTCTGCTCTCGCCCATTACTGCAAACGAAGCCGTCTTGTCGTCCAAAATTGAAGGTACCCAAGCCACGCTTGACGAGGTTCTTGAGGCCGAAGCGGGCCTGATTACGTCGGAAACGCGGCGGGGAGACATCGAAGAAATTAACAACTATCGCGCTGCTGTGAGTATCGCGGAGGCTGCTTTGGCGCACCGACCGATAACGTTGTCCCTAATTCGCGAAGTTCATCAGCAACTTCTTCGAGGAGTTAGAGGGCGCGACAAAGCGCCGGGACAATTTCGAGATGACCAAAATTGGATTGGCCGACGAGGGGATCCGATTAACAAGGCGCGCTTTGTGCCTCCCTCGCCCATCATTTTGAATGGAGCGCTGGAAAACTGGCAAGAATATATTGGTTTAGATACGGAAGATCCTGTTCTTCAAGCAGCGGTCGCTCACGCCCAATTTGAAATTCTTCATCCATTTAAGGACGGAAATGGTAGAATTGGCCGTATGCTCATTCCGCTAATATTATATCAGCGACGGGCACTCTCCCGGCCGATGTTTTACATGTCAGAATATCTGGAGGCTCATCGCGAAGACTATTATGACAGATTATTGGGGATCACTGAATACCAAGACTGGCATGGATGGATCACGTTTTTCTTACAAGGAATGATCGAGCAGGCAGAGGCAAACCTTGGGAAAGTAAAGAGCATTCGTGATCTATATGAAGAAAGTCGTAAAACAGTCGTTGATTTGACGCATTCTCAATTTTCGATGGCTGCGGTAGATGCATTTTTTACGCGACCTATCATCTCTGGAACGGCATTCGCGGATGCTGCAGGCTTCAATAATCGAGTTACTGCAAATAATATGCTTCGACAGCTTGAAGCTAATGGCCTGATAACCAAAATTCGCGATGGCAGCGGAAGAACGCCTGCGATTTATGCATTTCCGCAACTCATTAACATTGCAGAAGGCAAGCCGGTTTTCAGGGAAATTGAACCTCGTCTTCTTTGATCTATTTGAAGTTGTCGGGTTGATGGTAATCTGGCCAAGTGTTCGGCATTAAGACAACCTAGCTTCCAACCCCCTCCACCAGCAACACCCCACTTTCCGCGCTCACGACCCGCACCCTCGCGCCGACCGCTGCGTCCGGGCCGGTGGCGGTCCAGACGCTGTCGCCTACCTTTACCCGGCCTTCGCCGCCGGTGATCGCTTCCACGACCGTGACCGTCTGGCCGATCAGGCGGGCGGTGCGGTCGTTGAGGAGGGGGTCGGCGGAGGCGACCGGATTGTCCCTGTACCAGCGGCGGCCTGCCCAGACGGCGGCGATGCTCAGCGCTGCGAACAGCAACAGTTGCGCGGGCAGCGGGATTGGCAGGGCGAGGGCGGCAAGGCCGGTGATGGCAGCGGCGACTGCGATCCAGATCAGGAAGACGCCGGGCACCAGCACTTCGGCGATGCCCAGCAGTGCGGCCAGGACGAGCCAGCCCCAATGATCGGCGATGAGGGGGAGCATGGTCATGGGGTTTGGGTCCGTTTGCTTCCGTCATGCCCCCGTAGGCGGGAATCTATCTCCGGATCGTGGTGGATGGCCGAAAGGCTCGGAGATGGGTTCCCGCCTTCGCGGGAATGACGGAGTGTGTGCGTGAGGTGGAGAGCCGCGTTCATCCCTGACTTTGGCCGAAGGGGTTGGGGCGGGTGTTGGCGCGCGGTGCCGGGGGTGGGGGTGGCGTGTCGTTGCCGCCCAGCGCTTCTCTCGCCAGCGCGCCGATGCCGCCCAGCGTGCCGATCAACTGCGTGGCTTCCACCGGGAAGAGGATGGTCTTGGCATTGGGGCTGGTGGCGAACTGGCTGACGGCTTCAGTATATTTTTGCGCGATGAAGTAGTTGAGCGCCTGCGGATTGCCCGCGCTGATCGCGTCGGACACCATCTGGGTCGCCTTGGCTTCGGCTTCCGCCTCGCGCTCGCGGGCTTCGGCGTCGCGGAAGGCGGCTTCGCGGCGGCCTTCGGCTTGCAGGATCTGACCCTGCTTTTCGCCCTCCGCGCGCAGGATTTCGGCGGCGCGCGCGCCTTCGGCATCCAGGATATTGGCGCGCTTTTCGCGCTCCGCCTTCATCTGACGGCCCATGGCGTTGACGATGTCGGCGGGCGGGCGGATGTCTTTGAGTTCCACGCGGGTGATCTTGATGCCCCAGCTATTGGTCGCATGATCGACCACGGACAAAAGGCGCGCGTTGATCTCGTCACGCTTGGACAGGGTTTCGTCGAGGTCCATCGACCCCATCACGGTACGCAGGTTGGTGGTGGCCAACTGCATGATCGCCACGTAGAGTTCGGACACTTCATAGGCGGCTTTCGCGGCGTCGAGCACCTGGAAAAAGACCACGCCGTCGACCGACACCATGGCATTATCCTTGGTGATGATTTCCTGCCCCGGAATATCGACCACCTGCTCCATCATGTTGATCTTGCGACCGACGGCGTAGAAGAAGGCCGGGTAGAAATTGAGGCCGGGCTTGGCGACTTCGGTGAAGCGGCCGAAGCGTTCGATCGTATATTGATAGCCCTGCCGCACGACCTTCACACTGACGGCGAGATAGAGGATGACCAGGCCGGTCAGGGTCAGTGCGAACGTGGTGAGCATAGTGGGCCTTCCTGATGTGCAGGGTTGGATTATGCGCCCTAATCGTTAACGGGGGAAGTCAAACCGCAAGGGAGACTTGTCCATGTTGCTGCGCCACGCCCGTTCGCTGCTGTTCCTGCCCGCATCCAATGCCCGCGCGATCGCCAAGGTGCGCGGATTGCCGTGCGACATGGTGATACTGGATCTGGAAGATGCAGTGCCCGACGATGCCAAGGAAGATGCACGGGTTCAGGCGGTCGCGGCGCTGGGCGAGGGCTTTGGCGGGCGGCTTGTCGGGGTGCGGATCAATGTCGCGGGGACGCCCTGGCACGGGATGGAGATGGTGGCACTGAAAGGGAGCGCGGCGGACTATGTGGTGCTGCCCAAGGTGGAGACGGCGCGGCAGGTGCGCGACGTCTATAGCGTGTGTCAGAAGCCGGTGATCGCGATGATCGAAAGCGCCAAGGGCGTGCTGGCGGCGGCGGAGATTGCAGCGGGCGAAGGGTGCGCGGCGCTGTTCATGGGGGTGAACGACCTGCGCCGCGATCTGGCCATACCGGCGAGCGCGGGGCGGCAGGGGCTGAGCCATGCGATGCAGGCGTGCGTGCTGGCGGCGCGGGCGGCGGGGATCGCGGTGTTCGACGGCGTGTATAACCGGCTGGACGATCTGGCGGGGTTGGAGGCGGAATGTGCGGAGGGTTATGCGCTGGGCTTCGACGGCAAGACGCTGATCCATCCGGGGCAGGTGGTTGTGGCGAACCAGATATTCGGGCCGGATGCACAGGCGCTGGCCGATGCGCGACGCCTGATCGAGGCGGCGACCGGCGGGGCGGAGCGGTTCGAGGGGCGCATGATCGAAACGATGCATGTGGAGGAAGCCAGGGCGCTGGTGGCGCGGGCCGAAGCTGTCGGTCAATAGCATTAGTCGTCGCGGGTGGGTCTCACGTCCCTGAAACCCACCCGTGATTCTGCATTATTTCTCGCCGTTGTCCTTGACGCCGACGGTGGGCACTTCGACGGTTTCCGTCTTGGTGCCGACGACGACAGCCTTGGAATCCAGATCGACCTTGGGCATATCCCCGCCCTTGACGCTGACTTCAGGCAGTGCGCCTTCCTTGACATCGGCTTTCCAGAAGCCAGTGGCGAACAGGATGCCGACGACGGCCAGAATGACCACCAACAGGATGGCGATCGTGCGGCCAGCGCCGCTCTTCTTTTCGATGACTACGCGGTCGTTGCTGTAGGGATCTCTGTGTATTTCTGGCATGTTGCTCTCCTCCTCAGGTGGAAGCGTAACAATCATTGCAGGATGATGTTCCACAGCATCGCTTAAAGGATCGTTCGGAACCCCCCGCCCTGCGTGCTTGTTCTAGGTCCGAAGGAGAATGTACATGTACACCGAGAAGCAGGACGGCGAGCCCGTCACCCATGTGTCCGAAGTTGAAGCCAAGGGTGGTTCGCGCACGCGCGTGACGCGCAACATATTGGTCATCAGCCTGGCGTTGATCGTCATATTGTTCATCGCGACCGTCGGTTTTGGGTTTTTCAAGACGGGGCAGACCGGTGCGGACGACGTGAACAACGGAACGGCCGCTCAGACGTCCGGACAGATGAACGGGGCGCAGTGATTGGGCGCGCTTTGCTGAAGGGTTGGTGACAAGGGGCCAGCGACAGGCTGAGTGCGACCATCTGGACAAAATGTTCGAACGCTCTTTGTGCGGCACTGGTGCTGATGTGCCGCAAGGATCGGGCCTGTGTCTGGCCATCGTCGGCTCGGTTGCGTCGCAGGTCGGCGCCGGGATGATCGCCGACGCATCCGGGCATGTCGGTAACCGTGTGTTTTACAACACAGTTATCCGGCGGAACGACCATGGGCGGGTAGACAGGCGTGGTTCCGGCGCGTAGTGGGACCGTCTATCCACCGAGTAGTGACATAAATAACACAATCCTGTTTTTTATGACACAGACACGAAACCACTCCCGTGGATGGCAGTTTAATCGACTGTTCGACTGACGAGATTACAGGGATTAGTTTATGAAGAAGTTTCTACTTGCCGCCGCTGCCCTCATGGCACTGCCTATCGCTGCTTCGGCGCAGGACACTGCACCTGACGGCACCGACGCATTCGGCCTGGAGCCTTATGTTGGCGTTCTGGGCGGCTACCACACGTTCGATCGCGGTTCGGAATTCGGCCGCATCCCCGGTGAGACCATCATGAACGGCGCGCTGATCAGCGGCATCGCTGGCGTGAACGTTCCATTGGGTCCAGTGTTCGTTGGCGTTGAAGGCAATGCCACCAAGGGCTTCAGCGACATCGACTGGGAATATGGCGTGAAGGGCCGTTTCGGCGCCCGCGCTGGCGAAAGCGGCCTGATCTATGCATCGGCTGGTTACCAGTGGGTCAACGGCAAGGGCGGCTGGCCTGACCGTAAGGACTGGATGTATGGCGCCGGCGTTGAAGTCGGACCAAAGGAAATCGGCCTGGGTGGCCTGACCGGCAACAGCGGCGTGCGTCTGCGCGTGCAGCTCGACACCTATGACTTCGACAGCTTCCGTCCAATGGCTGGCGTGATCTTCCACTTCTAATTCGAAGTCGGATCGCTAAAAATCAGCCCCGCCGGTCTTAGGACTGGCGGGGCTTTTTATTGTGGCTTGAGCGGAAGTCGGAGCCTTCATGAAGGCGCAAAAAAACGCCTCCGGTTCATAGGGAACCGAAGGCCTGGCCGTCATGCGGCATAGTATGAGGGTGTCAGTTCAGAAGCGCGATCAGGCCGTTGACGATGGCGACCGTGGCGCCGACCAGCGTCCATGCGCCAGCGGTCACGACAATCAGAAAGGCCAGCTTGCGGCGGCGGCTGAGGCCAGTGCCGCCAGCCTCGACAAACTCTTCGCCGGAGCGATCGCCGAACGGTGCGGTGACGACGGATGGGTCGAAACGCAGCGCTTTCGCCAGCTCACTGGGGTCCAGCGGTCTGACGAAAATGCAGCCAGCGATATGACCTTCGGTCCGCACGATGTTGGCCGTGCGCACGCCAAGGCCGGGAACGCCGATGGTGATTTCCTGATCCACCATCGCCGCGAACGGTAAACGCAGGCGAAAGCCAGAGATCGAGATATCCTCGATCTGAACGTCGAAAGGGGTATCATCCTCGCCCCGCAACGTGGAGGCGCGGTCCAGCGTGACGCGTTCCGCGCCGCGATTGCTGCTACTATATAATAACGCTCTGATCGACATGCACCGGTCCCGTAAAGAGGATCAAGCGATACGACATCGATTCTAAAGAAACGTAAACAGCGGGATATGAATCATGACTCGGCCCGCACTGATTTTTCCTTCAGTGGCGCGTCGCATCGTCGATAGCCACCAGCAAAGCGGCGGGGTCGAGCGGCTTGTGGAAGAACGGCGCGCCATCGATTTTCCGCTGCGTTCCGGCGTCCGTTGCGCCAGAATAAAATGCGAAGGCGATCCCGTAGCGTTCCAGATCCTGCGCTACGAGCAGGCTATCCTGCCCGCCCAGATTGAGATCGAGCAGCGCAAAATCCGGGAAATCTTCCGCCAGTGCGCTCATGGCATCCGACAGCGTGGTATAAGGACCATCGACCTGCGCGCCCGCCGCCTCCAGCGCATCGGACAGTTCATAGCCAAGGCGTAGATCATCTTCGACCAGCAGGACGCGGGGATGATCATGCAACCGCATAACTTTACCCTTCCAGACCGAAATGACCGCGATAACGGGTAAAGCACCGTTCTCCACAAATCAGCCGCATCAACGCGCCTTCTGCCATCGCGGTTGCGCGGCGCGGGTCTTCCTCGACCAGTGGACGAAGGGCTTCGCGGTTCCAGTCCTCGCTATGCTTGACGTCCAGAACGGCATGCAGATCGAAATAGCGTCGTTCACGATCGGAAAGGCCAATGCGTCGCAA
Organism: Sphingobium sp.; assembly: GCF_049304695.1. GTDB lineage: Bacteria > Pseudomonadota > Alphaproteobacteria > Sphingomonadales > Sphingomonadaceae > Sphingobium. The sequence continues at coordinate 13,224 of NZ_JBAQOK010000053.1, read as the reverse complement.
GCCCTTGGCCACCTGCGCCGAGCGACCGGGTGCGGTCAGTTCGATCACGCCCAATGCGCCGATGGAATGCCAGGCATAGCGGCGGCTGGTCGCCAGCGCGGTCATCAGATTGGCAAGCGCCAGACTTTCCCAGACAGTGTTTTCGATGACTGGTTGCACGTCCAGCGTATCGGCCAGTGCTTCGAGCATGGGACCATGCATCCCTCTGGGGTTGCCGCGACCCATTTCGTCCCAATAGTTGCGGGCCAGTTCCAGTTTGGCCGAGACGGGCAGCTTGACCTGCGTATAGGCGACGAGATCATCAAAGCCCGCTTCACCGGCCGCTTCCTGTTCAAAGAACCAGCGCAACTGGTCGCGCGACGCGTCCTGGGCCAGCCATGGAAAGAGCGGGTCGCCCTGTCCCGGCCCGACATGCTGCAATTGTTCGAACCATGCGACGAAGCCGTCGGCATCGGTGGGGGCTTGCGCGGCACTGGCGGCGACATCACGGCGCAGTTCCTCTACAAAGCCGCCCTCCAGACGAAGCATGCGCATGTCACTGTCGAGCTGCTCATGCCAGTCGCCATCAGGAAACTGGGGTGCAAGGCGCCTGCGGTTCCAGTTGGCCAAGCCCCGCTGGAAGCCGTCGGCCAGAAATTGTGATCCGGCTTCCCGTTGCTGACTATAGGCACGCATTATAAACACCATCCTCTTATTCGCTTTTCCAATGAACCGGCGAGTAAGGGAGACTGTTCCGCATAATCGCATTGATCGCGGTTAGTCGGATGGTGCGGCGTTAGGCAGGCGCTACTCATCAGAGTGCCGCCTGCCCTTTAGTTCATGCCGACAGTTTCTGGCTGAAGGCGTCGGCTGGTGCCTGCAGGTCGAGCCGGTCGGCATTCATCACCTTGTCCCATGCCGCCACGAAATCGCGGACGAACCGTTCCTTCGAGTCCGACTGGGCATAGACTTCCGCCTGCGCCCGCAGTTCGGAGTGCGATCCGAAGATCAGGTCCACCCGCGTCGCCGTCCATGTCGGTTGCCGAGTCTGCCGATCGACACCCTGGAATCGGTTCTTGTGGCCGGTCGCTTCCCATTGCGTCTTCATGTCGAGCAGGTTCGTGAAGAAATCGGTGGTCAACGCGCCGACCCGGTCAGTCAACACACCGTCCTTCGACTCGCCAGTATTGATGCCCAGCACGCGCAGACCACCAACCAGCACCGTCATCTCTGGCGTCGACAGACGCAGCAACTGTGCCTTGTCGATCAGCGCTTCTTCGGGCGCCATGAAATGGTCGTCATGATAATAGTTGCGGAAGCCGTCTGCCAGTGGGCGCAAGGCTTCGAACGAGTGGACGTCGGTCCATTCCTCCAACGCATCCATCCGGCCCGGCGTGAACGGCACGACAACCGGCACGCCCGCGTCCTTCGCAGCCTGCTCTACACCTGCGCAACCGGCCAGCACGATCAGGTCGGCCATCGACACTTTCTTGCCGCCAGTGGCTGCTGCGTTGAAATCGGACTGCACCGATTCCAGCTTGGCCAGTATGTCGGCGAGCAAGGCGGGGTCGTTCACGTCCCAGTCCTTTTGCGGGGCGAAACGGATGCGCCCGCCATTCGCGCCGCCGCGCTTGTCGGACCCGCGAAAGGTGGATGCCGACGCCCACGCCACGGACACGAGCTGCGGCACGGTGAAGCCCAGACCGAGGATCGTCGCCTTGAGCGAGGCGATGTCGCCATCGACGATGACCGGATGGTCCAGTGCGGGGATAGGATCCTGCCAGATCAGCGTTTCCTGCGGCACCAGTTTACCCAGATAACGACCGACCGGACCCATGTCGCGGTGGGTCAGTTTGAACCACGCACGGGCGAAGGCGTCGGCAAACTGGTCGGGGTTGTTCAGGAAACGGCGCGAGATCGCCTCATAGGCCGGGTCGAACCGCAGCGCGAGATCGGACGTCAGCATGGTCGGGCGATGTTTGCGCGTGGGGTCGAACGCGTCGGGGACATCCTCCAGCGCATCCTTCGCGACCCACTGATGCGCGCCCGCCGGGCTTTTGGTCAGTTCCCATTCAAAGCCGAAGAGATTTTCGAAATAATGGTTCGACCAGCGCGTGGGCGTCTGGCTCCATGTCACTTCCAGCCCCGACGTGATGGCGTGCGTGCCGACGCCGCTCTCATAAGTGCTGGTCCAGCCAAGCCCCTGTGCCTCGATCGCCGATCCTTCGGGTTCGACGCCGATGAAGGAGGGATCGCCCGCGCCGTGCGTCTTGCCGAATGTGTGACCGCCCGCGATCAGCGCGACGGTTTCCTCGTCGTCCATCGCCATGCGCGCAAAGGTTTCGCGGATGTCGATCGCCGACGCCCTGGGATCGGGGTTGCCATTTGGTCCTTCGGGATTGACGTAGATGAGGCCCATCTGGACCGCGCCCAATCCGGGGTGCAATTGCCGCTCGCCCGAATAGCGCTCGTCGCCCAGCCATGTGCCCTCCGGTCCCCAGAACAGCTCCTCCGGCTCCCATGTATCGGCGCGGCCACCGGCAAAGCCGAATGTCTGGAAGCCCATGGATTCCAGCGCGACGTTGCCGGTCAGGACGAACAGGTCGGCCCATGACAGGGCGTTGCCATATTTCTGCTTGATCGGCCACAGCAGGCGGCGTGCCTTGTCCAGGCTGGCATTGTCGGGCCAGCTGTTGAGCGGGGCGAAACGCTGTTGCCCGCCACCCGCGCCACCGCGCCCGTCAGTGATGCGGTACGTGCCCGCGCTATGCCAGGCGAGGCGAATGAACAGGCCGCCATAATGGCCGAAATCGGCGGGCCACCAGTCCTGCGAATCGGTCATCAGCGCCGTCAGGTCGGCCATGACCGCGTCGAGGTCCAGCGTGGCGAAGGCCGCAGCATAGTCGAAATCCCCGCCCAACGGGTTGGATCGTGGCGAATGTTGATTGAGACCAGTGAGGCTCAGCCCTTCGGGCCACCAGTCGCGATTGGTCGAGCGACGCCCGTTCCTGGCGCCATGACCAAAGGGGCAAACGCCTCCGCTGCTGCTCTCTGCCGGGTCATCCATATCCTGTTACTCCGCTATCATAATCTTCGTCGCATCGCGTCCGCGCTCTGGTCGCGGTCGATCTGTGCGGTGATGACTATCCAACGAAACGGGCTGCTAAGGATATTCGATTTTTTGGATCAGTGTGATCGTGCGAGGCGTGGCGCTCAGGACGGGTCTGGCGCAGGGGAGGGCATTTGCAGTTCGACGCCGAAGCGTTCGAATATGCTGCGGCTGCCGACCGACGCGCGGGCATGATCACGCATCAGATGTTCAGCCTCGTCCGCCTGCCCAGCCAGAATCGCAGCGGTGACGGCATGATGCTGGCGGTGGGCGGCCAGCAGATGGTGATATTCGCTGGACAGGTCGTCCCAGTCCAGCGCCAGCGCGGCGGCCGATGCGAAGGGGAGGTGATTGTTGCGCGACAGGGCGATCGCGATCGCCTGATTGGCGCTGCCGGTGACGAGCAGGTCGTGGAAGGCGAGATTATAGCTGTAGAAACGCTCCAGATCGCCTTCTTCCAGATGCCCCTTTTCAAACAGGGCGTCGCCGATTTTCAGGCAGGCGTCGAGTTGGCGGGTGAGGCCCGGTGCGAGGGGCTTTGACGCGACGATCCGGGCGGCCAGCCCCTCCAGCACGCCGCGCACTTCGATCGCGCCGTCGATCTGCGTCGCGGTCGGGCCGCGCGCTGCATAGCCCCGCGCGCCCAGCCGGACCACCAGCCCTTCCTGTTCCAACGTGCGCAGCGCCGTGCGCACCGGCATGCGGGACACGCCCAATCGTTCGGCCGTCGCGATCTCGGCGATCCGCGCGCCATCGGTCAATTCGCCTGATGCGATCATCTTACGCAGCGCGACGATGACGCGCTGGCCCGGCTTCATCCGCTTTTCCATGCCGGGGTCTTACCGTGTGGGCGACGCCGGGCAAGCTGCAATCGATCTTGACCTGCACGCGCAGCTATGGCTATTGGATCCAATAATGACGATGCGCGGAAGCGCCGAGGAGATGGCATTGGGTATCGAACAGTCTTCCCCCACCACATGGCCCCGCAATGCCTGGTATGTCGCCTGCACGCCCGACGAGATCGAGGGCAAGCCGCTGGGCCGCCAGATTTGCGGCGAACGCATGGTGTTTTTCCGGGGCGCGGAGGGCAAGGTCGCGGCGCTCGACGATTTCTGCCCGCATCGCGGCGCGCCACTGTCGCTCGGCACGGTGCAGGACGGGGCGCTGGTGTGCGGCTATCATGGGCTGGCCATGGGGTGCGAAGGGCGCACCGTGGGCATGCCCGGCCAGCGAGTCGGAGGCTTCCCCCCGATTCGCACCTTTCCGGTGATCGAACGCTATGGCTTTATCTGGGTCTGGCCCGGCGATGCGGAGGCCGCTGATCCGGCCAGGCTGCATCATCTGGAATGGGCCGAAAGCGATGAATGGGCCTATGGCGGCGGGCTGTATCATGTGGGCTGCGACTATCGGTTGATGGTCGATAATCTGATGGACCTGACCCATGAAACCTATGTTCATTCCACCAGCATCGGCCAGAAGGAAATTGACGAGGCCCCGGTCAAAACCCGTGTCGTGGGCGATGAAGTCGTCACCAGCCGATTCATGGACGGGATCAAGGCGCCACCTTTCTGGGCAATGGCGCTGCGGGGCGCGGGGTTGCCCGGCGACGCCACCGTGGATCGGTGGCAGGTGTGTCGCTTCTCGCTGCCCAGCCATGTCATGATCGAGGTCGGCGTCGCGCTGGAAGGCAAGGGCGGTTACGATGCGCCGGATGCGTTTAAGGCATCGAGCATCGTGGTGGATTTCATCACGCCCGAAACCGAAACATCACACTGGTATTTCTGGGGCATGGCCCGCCGTTTCGCGGTGGCGGACACGGCGCTGACCGACACGATCCGGGAAGGGCAGGGCAAGATTTTCGGCGAGGATATGGATATATTGCAGCTGCAACAGCGCAACCTCGATCGCTATCCCGACCGCAAGCTGCTGCTGCTCAATATCGACGCGGGTGGCGTACGGTCGCGCATGATGATCGACAAGGCGATCGCGGCGGAAACCGGCGCAATGCTTGCCGACGAGGTCGAGTCGGCCTGATTTTTCGACACGACAACAATGCCGACAAGGTCGGCGCACAAGAGGAGAGTGTGATGAGCCGTAACAGAGGCGTCGTTTATATCGGTCCCGGCAAGGTCGAGGTGCAGGACATCGCGGATTCGAAACTGGAAGCGCCCGATGGCCGCCGGATCGAACATGGCGTGATCCTCAAAGTCCTGACCACCAACATCTGCGGGTCTGACCAGCATATGGTGCGCGGACGCACGACCGCGCCCGCTGGTCTGGTGCTCGGTCATGAAATTACCGGCGAAGTGATCGAAAAGGGCGTTGATGTCGAAATGCTGGAGATCGGCGACATCGTGTCGGTCCCCTTCAACGTCGCCTGTGGCCGCTGTCGCACCTGCAAGTCGCAGGACACCGGCGTGTGCCTGACGGTCAATCCGGCGCGCGCTGGTGGCGCCTATGGCTATGTCGACATGGGCGGATGGATCGGCGGGCAGGCGCGCTACGTCACCGTGCCTTATGCCGATTTCAACCTGCTCAAGCTGCCCGATCGCGACCGGGCGATGGAGAAAATCCGCGACCTGACCATGTTGTCCGACATCCTGCCGACCGGCTTTCACGGCGCGGTCATGGCGGGCGTCGGCGTGGGGTCGGTGGTCTATGTTGCGGGCGCGGGGCCGGTGGGTCTGGCCGCAGCAGCGTCGGCCCGCATATTGGGCGCAGCGGTCGTGATGATCGGCGATTTCAACAAGGAACGACTGGCCCATGCTGCCAAGGTCGGGTTCGAACCGGTGGACCTGTCCGCCAGCGACCGGCTGGGCGACATGATCGCGCAGATCACCGGCAGCAACGAAGTGGACGCTGCGATCGACGCTGTGGGTTTTGAAGCCAGAGGGCATACGGGCGGCGAGCAGCCAGCAGTCGTGCTGAACCAGATGATGGAAATTACGCGGGCCGCCGGTTCCATCGGCATCCCCGGCCTGTATGTGACGGAAGATCCCGGCGCGAGCGATCAGGCGGCGCAGAAGGGCAATCTGTCGCTGCGCTTCGGCCTTGGCTGGGCAAAGGCGCAGTCGTTCCACACCGGGCAGACGCCGGTGCTGAAATATAATCGCCAGTTGATGATGTCGATCCTGCATGACCGATTGCCGATTGCCGATATCGTCAACGCCAAGGTCATATCGCTGGAGGATGCAGCGGCTGGATATGAGACGTTCGACAAGGGCGCGGCGGAGAAATTCGTGCTCGACCCCCACGGCGCCATCCTGAACGCGGCGTAACCGGGCAGGGGGCGGCGGAGCGATCCGCCGCCCCGCTTCGTTTCAGAAGGCCAGCGTCCCGCGCCGCTGCGCAAACAGCCATATGCCGTCCCGCAATATAAGCCGGTCGAAGAAATCGCCGACCAGCGTCCTGTCGGCCATGTGCAGCACGACATAGCTGTGTGCGCTCACTTCCCGGTCGGACAGAATTTCGACCAGAACATTGGCCATGACATGCCGGGTGACGCGTTTGGGCCTGTCGCGGAAGAAGGCGCGGATCGCTTCCCTGCCGACGACCGGCGCGTCCGGTTCGGTCGGGCGCGCGAAGCTGCCATCGTCCGTGAACATCGCGGCCAGCCCGTCATGGTCGTGCGCGTCGTTCAACATGGCAAAGCGCCGGATTTGCCGCTCGACCGCCCATTCGACGTCCATCATCGCCGACCCGTTCATGCTGCCACCGGCTCGCGCATCCATTGTTCAAGGGCGGTGGTGACGGCGTGCGGCGTTTCCATCGGCGCCATGTGGCCACTGTCGGGGAAGACGACATAGCGGGCATGGGGAATCGCGGCGGCGATCTCTTCATGCTGGGCCGGGGGACTCCAGCGATCCTGTTCGCCCACGCCGATCAGGGTGGGGCAGACGATGGCGGCCAATTGCCCACTCACGTCCGGGCGGCCCAGCAGGGCGGCGATCTGCTGACGGTGAATCTGCGGCGACATGCGTTCGACCATCGCATAGAGGTTCGCGCGCAACTGCGGGTCCGCGTCGAGCGCCCCGTCGCGCACCATCGGCGGCAACCAGCGAACGGCCAGCGCGCGCATCCCTTCCTGTGCGCTGACATCGAGCAGCACCTGGCGCTTGGCCGGTTCCTCGGCGCTGGGGGGGGTGACGCCGGTGTCCAGCAGGGCGATGCGCTCCACGCGATCGGGCGCTTTGGCGATGACGGCCAGTGCGACGCGCGCGCCCATCGAATGGCCAGCGATGGAAAAGCGTGGCGGCGCATCCGCCAATATCGCGTCGGCCATATCGGCGATCGACGACTGGCGCGTCAGGTCTGGTATCTGCACATCGTAGAGGGCGGAGAGGGAGGCCTGCTGATGCTCCCAGACGATGGCGTCGCACAATAAGCCGGGCACCAGATAGACAGTCTCTCGCACGATCGCATCCTTCAACAAGTCGATGGCAGGCCCGCGCTGTGGCGGCTCCGTCGGACCCTATAGCGCATAATGGCACGATGGAAATGAAGCGATGTCTTGTCGGAGAAGGGCTATTTCGTCTTGCCGCAGGGCCAGGCTTTGCGCGTCGCTGCAAAGACGAGGGCGGAGGCGGACTCGTCGCGCTTTTTGGGATTGGCGCGCAGATAATCGACGGTCGCGCTTTTGAGTTTTTCCAGCGTCACCTTGGCGGGGATGCAGCTTTTCAGCTTGTTGACCTCCCGCGTCGTGTTGAAAGCGTCGACCGCGCCCGCGACATAGGCGACGCATTCATAGGTGTTTTCGACATAGGACGGGCTGGATTTTTCGGCCGTGCAGACGTCCAGCAACTGGTTGCCGGAATAAAATCCCGCATGAGCCGCTGGAGCAATGCACCCCAGCCCGACGATTATCCCAGTGATGGCCAACTGCCGAAACTTCATCTGCCTTGTCTCCTCCCCTGACGTCAGGACGCGCTGCCGCTCATGAAAGGCTGCACGCGTATGGGCGGGAAAACCTCTTCAAGCGACTTGGTGTCCGGCATCACATAGACATAGCCGCCCTTTTTGGCGAATTGCGGGCGAAGACCCTGATTGTAGAATAGCTTTGGCACGTTGATACAGCCGAACGTGACACGGTTGTCATCGATTTGCGGGGATAGCATCCGCGCGCGCCGCTGTTCCTTGGGATTGCCGGTCGGAATGGTGTGCAGCGCGACGGATGTGGCATAGTCCACCCACAGCACTTTCTGCTTTCCCGCAGCGACGCCGAATTTGGCCAGAAAGCGTCCCGCTGGCGTCGTTTTTTCCGCCGGGCCGATTTCGGCAAGGGATTTTTTGCCCACGCCCGGTGTCGCATCGTCGCCCGTGGCAATGCCGATCAGGACCGGCGCGTCGCTCAAATATTTGCCCTTCCGATCGAACAGGAAGGCGCGGGCTGCCTTTTTGTCGATGACGACATAGGGAAGCGAATGATTGTCTCCGCTGGTCGCTACCCAGTCGATGACGCGCATGGATTCTGGCGATGCTGGCGCAGTGGCCGGTTCGACCGGAGCGGCTTGTTCGATCCTGGGACGTTTGGACGGTTTCGCGCGCTCAGCGGCCGACACCGACACGGAACCGCAAAGCACCAGCCCAGCCAGCGCCACGAGATATTTTATCATGTCGTTATGCACCCGGAAACGGCCGACACCCCATAGGGTGCCGGCCCGCAATCGCTGCCATATTGGCGTCGAACGATGTCAGATATCAATTGCGCGCGCGCTTGCGCCGGGCTTCCTGCATCTGCTGTTCCACGCCATCCACACGGGCGTTGAGCTGGTCGAGGCGCTGGCCGTTATTCTGGGCCTGGCCGGACGCGGACTGCGCTTCGGCCAGAGCCTGTTTTGCCGTGCCATCGGTGGTCTGCAAACGCGTATCGAGCGCATCGACGCGCTGGTTAACCGTTGCAACCTGTTCGCGCACGAACCCCTTGGTAGCACAGCCTCCCAAAGCCAGCGAGCCAACCAAAACCAGCGCCACCGGGGCGAGTTTCATAAAAGGCTGCGACATCATATTCTCCTAATCATTTAGCCCCCGAAACGGCCAAGCCGAGCGAGTTAACCATGACAATCCATTTCAGTCTAGCCGTGCATGTGTTCAGTTGAACTGACAATGGAATGACTGACAAAATCAGTATATCCGGCACGCATATTGATCCTGCACGCAAGCTGAACGGGTGGGTGGTTGTGATGATCGATTGGCGCATGCGCATGACTCGCGCGCAATCGGCAAGAGGTGCTTGAAGCCCGCGTGATTATGCCGGATACCCTTGCCCATGCGATTTCCCATCCATAAGCTGATGCGCCTTGGCGGCAGCGTCATCGCCCTGCTAGTGTCCATGCCGACACAGGCCGCCGACCCCGCACCGTTCGAACTGGCTGGACCAGCGTTCCGCATCACTGTGACGCGCGGCGAACAGAGCCTGCCGATCGCGCAGGTGCCCAGCCTGTCCGAAGGCGACAGGTTGGCGATCGAGGCCGACCTGCCCGCCGATCAGGGTGCGCGCTTCGTCATGGTGTCCGCCTTCCTGCGCGGGGCGACCAATCCGCCGCCCAAGGCATGGATCAGTTTCGCCGAAACCTGGAAGAAAAAGGACAAGGACAAGGCGTTGGCCCTGACCGTACCCAAGGGTGCGCGCCAGATGGTCCTGTTCCTGGCGCCCGATACCGGCGGCGTGGAAGGGGCGATGCGCGACGCTGTGCGTGGCAAGCCGGGTGAGTTCGTGCGCGCGACGCGCGATCTCAATCAGGCGTCGCTCGACCGGTCGCGGCTGGACACGTTCATGGATGCGATCCGCGCGCAGGAAAATACCCACCCCGAATATCTGCGCAGCGTCGCCCCGATCCTGTCGCGCAGCCTGTCGATCAAGCTGAACGAGGATTGCCTGTCCAGGGTGATCGAAATGCAGGCGGCATGCCTGCTGGAAAATCGCGCGGCGCTGGTGCTGGCCGACGTCCATAGCAGTTCGATGGCCGAAACGCTGACCGGCGCGCCGACCGACCTGGCACTGCAATTGAGCGCCACGCGTGAGGCGGGCTATGGCTTTTACAGCCCCTATATCAGCGTGGTGCGCGACATCGCGAAGATTTTCGGGGCGTTCAGCAATCCTGAATTTGACTATCTGCCCACGCTGAATGTCCATAAGGGCGGATCCATGGGCGTGCTGCTCAACACCGCGCCATCCTTCAAAAAGCCCAAGTCGGTGATGGTCGTCGCCATGCCCGCCATCGAAGCGGACAGCCCGCCCCGGCTGCGTTCGGGGTCCGATGGGCCAGTCTGCGTCGCGAGGCCCGGTGCCGTGTTGCCGGTTGAGGGCGCGCCTTTGCTTTATTCCACCGCCTATGCGCGCGCGATGCGCCTGACTTTCACATCCGCGTCAGGCGAGGCGGTCGAGTTGCCGGTCGCGGCGCAGGCGGATCGGGGCGGCTATGTGGTGACTGGCGACCTGCCCGCCTCCTTCCGGGGGACGGCGAAGGGACATCTGCATGGCGAATGGGGTTTCAAGCCGTTCGATGGCCCCGACGTCATGCTGCAACGCCCTGATGACAAAGGTTGGGCAGTGGCGGGCGAAGCCCCCGCGCTGGTCGTTGGGCGCGACAATGGCCTGATGCTCAAGGGCAGCGCGCCTGCGTGCGTCGAAAGCGTCACCCTGCGCCAAGGCGACGATGCGCCCAAGGCGCTTAAATGGACGGTGCAGGGATCGGACGGACTGTCGCTCACCCTCCCTCTGGCCGACGCCAGGCCGGGGGCGTTGCGTGTCGAGGTCAAATATCAGGGCGTGGCCCAGCCGTCCGCAATTCCCCTGCAAAGCTATGCGCAGGCCAGTCGGCTGGACGGGCTGACACTGCATGCCGGTGACAAAGCCGCAGTGCTGTCGGGGCAGCGGCTGGATCAGGTGGAGAGCGTGGCGGTGGGCGCGCTGTCCCTGCGACCAGACGGGCTGACGCGCGACGGCAGCGTCGATCGGCTGCGGCTCGTGGCGCAGGGCGAGGATGCCGCTATGGCGCAGGGGCGGGTGGTGCCTGCGCGGGTGAAGCTGCGCGATGGGAGGAGTGTAAACCTCTCCGTGACGGTGGCAGCGGCCCGCCCACAGGTGGCGCTGCTGGGCAGGACGATCACGCCCGGCGCGCCACCCGCCAACGGCAAGGCGCTGGCCCTGAGCGGCGACACGCTGCTGCCCGATAATGGCCAGATGGTCTTTTCCCTGCGCTTAAGCGGCGACACGAAACTGACCGCCAGCGACGTGATAGAGGTTGCCCCGGCCGATGACGGCGCGGCGATCCGGCTGACGGCCGCCAATGGGCTGCGTCTGGAAAGTCCGCAGGTGATGGTCGCTACGTTTATCCCCCGCACCATGGCGCCAGCTTTGTTCGGGCCGCTGCGTTTTCGCTTGCTGCACGGGGGCGAAGCGAGCGACTGGCAACCGCTGGTGACTCTGGCGCGCCTGCCGCAGATCGATGGCATAGCGTGCGAGGCGCAGCCGGGCGGTTGCACGATCAAGGGGCGCGACCTGTTCCTGATCGACGCAATCGGCACCAACCCGGCGCTCGACACGGCAACGCGGGTGGAAACCGGCTATACCGGGTCGGCGATCACGGTGCCTGCACCCCAAGGCGGCGCATATCATCTGCGTCTGCGCGATGCGCCCGACAGCGTGGTGACTTTGCCGGTCGGCTAACGGCGTGCTTTGACGGGTGGGGTGGCCCTTATCGGCACGGGTGCATTGCACAGATCGACGCCACCGGCGGGGCGAATGTAGAAATCGTCCTTCCGATTGGCGCGCAGCTTCAGATAGGCGGCAAAGCTGGGTGACGCGACGTCCATCACCTGAAAATGCGGACGATCGGCGGCGGGCAAGTCGCTGGCGAGCCGGACGGAGACGATCGGCACCTTGCGCTCCCCCGCCGTATAGAAGCCAAGATCACCCGATCCGCGCGGCAGGCTGGACAGGTTGGCCATGCCTTCGATCACACGGCCGACCACGGCGATGTTGCGATCGAGTTGCCGGGGTGGCTGGCCGATGACGGTATAGAGTTCCGCGCCGGTGCCGGCGTCGGGCGCCATGTTGCGGCCCACGCCGACATAGCCATAGCAATGCGGCAGCCAGGCCGCGTCGCCATCCATCGCCATCGGCCATCCATCGACGAATCCGGTCGCGGGCGCATAAGGATCGGCATAGGGGAAGGGCGTTATGGCAAGGCGGACATTGGTGAGGGGGCGGACATAGTCCGCCGACGTTGTCGGCGTCAGGCCGCCGGGCAGTGGCTTCTTTTCCGTCGCATCGCCCCATTGCACGACATAATTGTCCTGCACCCGGTTGATACTGGTCCCGTCCCACCAGTGCGCGCTGGCCAGCGCCCGGATATTGGCCACGTGGCGGGGTGCGAAGGCGGGCGCGATCTGGATCACGACGCGTTTGCCGTCCGCGACCGTCATGACCAGCAAATCCTCATCCGCGATCACCCGCCATGCCTGCGCAGGTGCGGCGCTCACCACTGCGGATGGCGTGGTTGGCAGCGGCGCATCTGCGGCAATCGCGGCGAATGTCGGGATGGTGGTGAGCAGGGCGGAGCTAAGCAAACGGATCATCCCCCGATCAGACAGCGGGGGACTATGAAAGTAAAGCGCTCCGTCACCCGATGCCCCCTTGCCTAGCCGCCCTCCCCGCGATAGGGAGCGCGACTTCCAGTGCAATGCGGAGCGGTGGCCGAGTGGTCGAAGGCGCTCGCCTGGAAAGTGAGTATACGCCAAAAGCGTATCCAGGGTTCGAATCCCTGCCGCTCCGCCACCAACCTGTCCTTACACATCCGTTCCGAATCACTAAAAGCCCAGCATTTCTGCGGCTTTCAGCGTGATTCGTATCCACTTGCATCCCTGCCCGTCCACCGGTGACCGATTGGAAATGTGGGAAAGAATGTGGGAGAATTGGTGGCATGGGAAAGCTCTCCGCTACCGCTGTGAAAGCAGCAACGCGCCCCGGACGGCTCGGCGATGGCGACGGCCTGTTTCTTGTGATTCAGCTGTGGATCGGCGTGCAAAAAGGACCCCGTTAGCGGGGTGATCGGCGTCTAAAAGGGACCCCTCATTTCGATGGTTTAAGCAGCCGGCTGGATTTTCAGGCGGCGAGATCGGGATGTTGGTTTTGG
>NZ_JBAQOK010000052.1:0-3135 GCF_049304695.1 Sphingobium sp. | reverse complement strand
TGCGTATTTCGTAAAAACGGGACATTCGTTTCGCTAAATCGCGGACAGCGGTTTCGCTAATTCCGGGACAGCGGAAGGCGTGTTTTCGTTTGCCTTGTTGAAGTCGGGTTGGCTGATCGCGCGGCTTTGCTTTGAGGTCAAGCCTGAGGTGGTTTTTGCTTGCGCATACTATCCCCTTCGAGGGTGATACGGTGGGCATTGTGGATGATCCGGTCGAGTATGGCATCAGCGATAGTTGGCTCACCGATCATGTCGTGCCAGGCCGTCACAGGGAGCTGGGCGGTGATCAGCGTGGATTTCCGCCGATAACGTTCCTCGAAGATTTCGAGCAGATCGAGCCGCTGCTGATCGCTCAGCGAGTGGGTGCCCCAGTCATCAAGGATTAGCAGTTCGACCCGCGCCAGCCTGTCAGCCAGACGCGGGAAGCTGCCATCGAGCCGTGCGAGGGCGAGCGCATCGAACAAGCGTGGCATGCGCATATAGAGAACCGGATGATCGAGCCGGGCAGCTTGCCGCCCAAAGGCGCAACCCAGCCAGGTTTTTCCGGTTCCGGTCTGGCCGGTGATGATCAGATTCTCATGAGCCTTGAGCCATGCCCCTTGCGCGAGCGACAAGATGTTGCGGCGGTCGATCCCGCGATGCGCGGTAAAGTCGATATCCTCGATACAGGCATCGGCAAAGCGCAGCCGCGCAGACCTGAGCTTGTTGCCCAGACGCCGGTCCGCACGGACCGCCATTTCGCGGTCGAGCATCAACCCGAGCCATTCCTCGCGGGCCAGATCGTCGCTGCCGCCCTGTGCCGTCATCTCGCGCCACGCGGCGGACATTCCGGCAAGGCCAAGCGCCTGCATCTGATCAAGGGTGGGATTATTCAACATGGGAGTTTCCTTTCTTCATTGATAATAGCCCCGGCCACGGATGTTCGTGTGCGCAGGCGTCGGGCGTGCCGGCTCGGTCGCCGGCCTGATCCGGTCGAGCCCGGATTTGAGGATCGTGGCGACCGAAGAGTAAGAGACCGCGTTGATGATCAGCGCGCGCTCGCATGATGCTTCCACCCGGTCCCGGTCGTAGCGCCGGGCCAGAGACAAAACGCCCATCGCCGAACGATAGCCCTGCTCAGGGTGAGGCCGGTCGCGCATCAGCCGTTCGATCAGGATCGCCGTGTTGACGCCGATCTGGTCGGCTTTGCCGATCAGGCTGGCAGGCGTCATGTTGGCATAACGCTGATGCGCCTTGGGCATATGCTCGCTTACCGTCACATGGCCCCGGCGCTGGGACCGCCGGACATGGCTCGCCACCCGCTGATGATCGTGGAACAACTCGACCACCCTGTGGGTGAGCCGGACATCGACCTGCCGCCCGATGAGCCGGTGCGGGACCGAGTAGAAGGTCTTGTCGACCTCGACATGATAATCGGGATGGACCTTGGCCCTTTTCCACTCGGCATATTCGAACCGCTCTGCCGGGAGCGGCGCAAGGGCGCTCCGCTCGATCTCTTCGAACAGCGCGCGACGCGATTGACCGACATGACGCATCGGCCGATCATTCAGATCCTCCAGCAACGCGGCAATGGCCGCGTTCAGATCCGCAAGGGCGAAGAAGCGTCGGTTGCGCAGCCGCGCAAGGATCCAGCGCTCGACGATTAGCACGGCCCCTTCAACCTTGCCCTTGTCGCGTGGATGCCGACTGCGGGTCGGCAGGATCGTCGTGTCGTAATGATCCGCCATCGCCGCAAAGGTCTGGTTGAGCGTCGGTTCGAACCACAGCGCCTTCGCCACCCCGGCCTTCAGATTGTCGCAGACAATGGCGCGGGTCACCCCGCCGAAGTAACCCAGCGCCTGAACCTGGCCTTCGATCCAGTCAGGCAGTTTCTGACTCAGGCTGGCCATCACGAACGTCAGGGATGAGGCTCCCAGAACCGCCACGAAGATCTGCGCCTGGTGTATTTCCCCGGTCGATGGATCGATCAGCGGCACCGTGTGACCCGCATAATCGGTCTGCATCACCGCACCCGCCTCATGCCGGTTGCGGAAGCTCGCATGGGTGCGCTTCTGGAAAGCCGTAAAGCGGTCGCAGAACCAGGTATAGCCATAGCCATTGGGGTGCGCGGCACGATATTCTTGCCAAAGCAGCGTCAGAGTGACGCCCTTGCGCTTGATCTCGCGCGCAACCACCGGCCAGTCGGGCTCGCTCAGGTCCTGTGGCGGCCGCCCGACACGGCGAAAGAGAAGCTGCTCAAGCGCCGCATCATCGTCATATCCCGGTGGCAGTGGCCAACTGGAAAGACCCACCTCGCGGGCACGCAGCACATAGGTCGCCACCGTCGTCTTGCTCAGCTTCAGTCGTTCCGACACAGCCCGCACTGACAGCCCCTGACCATAGGTCAGGCGCAGGATCGATCGCATGTCCTTCACGTTCGTTCGTCTCGCTTGCTTCCGTCTCGGCATCTTCCCTCCCATCACCTTGATGAAAGAGCTCAATGCCACTCCGGCGCGCCCGAAAAACAAACCTCATGCCCGCCCGAAACCACTGTCCCGGAATTAGCGGAATCACTGTCCCGTATTTACTGAAATCACTGTCCGCGAATTACCGAAATCCGTGTCCGGGAATTTACGAAACACGCAGTCAGTGACAGAATGAAGAAGGACTTGGCGATCAGAGCGCTGGATATGGCGGTGCGCCTGCGCCAGCCTCCGGAAGGCTGCTTTTTTCATTCGGATCGTGGCAGCCAATATTGTTCTTACGACTATCAGAAAAAGCTGCAGGCCTATGGCCTGCGTCCATCGATGAGCGGCAAGGGAAATTGCTACGACAATGCGTCCGTCGAGACCTTCTTCAAATCCCTGAAGGCCGAACTCATCTGGCGGCAGAGCTGGCCGACACGGCGTCAGGCAGAAGCCGCCATCTTTCAGTACATCAACGGGTTCTACAACACCCGCCGCCGACATTCATATCTGGGCGGCATCAGCCCGCTCGCCTTCGAAGCCAAGGTGGCTTAATGAGATAGGTGACCGGCACAAAACATGGGATAATCGCGGCGCGATTCGTCCCGGGCATCAGCTTTTTGATATAGCTGACAGGGGTGGTTGCCCCCCGATATGATGGAAAAACGGGCTCACGATTGGCACCGGGCCC
>NZ_JBAQOK010000051.1:0-14052 GCF_049304695.1 Sphingobium sp. | reverse complement strand
CCAAAACCAACATCCCGATCTCGCCGCCTGAAAATCCAGCCGGCTGCTTAAACCATCGAAATGAGGGGTCCCTTTTAGACGCCGATCACCCCGCTAACGGGGTCCTTTTTGCACGCCGATCCACATTCTAATCAATGAATCTTGGTATCAGTCGTGTTCCGCAAGGTCACCAACGGCTTCCGGTCCGACTGGGGTGCCCAGATCCACGCTGGATATAGATCCGTCACCGGAACCGCTCGTCTCAGCGGCAAATCGGCCCTCGTAGCCATCCGCGAACTCGTCGATGGCAGATTCGTGGTCGCCTGATCAGCGCACCAATTGCCGACCCCGTGAGCAATTACCCGTCAGCGGCCTGTGGGGCCTTATCGGCAGGTTCGTCGATATATTCCAGCCCGCCGAATGTGCCAACTATTTCAGCTCGTGCGGCTATGATCCAGACTCATCGAAATCCGCTCTAGGTACGCGCTCGAGAATTCTTCAGCTGCAAATACCCATCTCCCTCTGTGACCCATTTCAATATTAGATCGGGAAAGCGCACTCTCTATAATTCGAGGCATCAGCTGTACTAAAGCAACAAGCAGACGTTGATCATCAGCCGGCCGATCTTGTTCTATCAAAAAAGATTCAATGTTAGAGGAACTAAACGTAGCCAGTGTACCCCACTGATCGGATAACTCACTAGGCCACTGCTGGAACATTTTAGGCCAAGGCTGATGTTGCCGAAACTCCAAAGAAATTTCGCCGTCAATTATTTGAAACTTAAAACGAATAAATGGCCAAACGTTAGAACCATAAACAAGATTATTTATCTCTATCTCAATCTGAGAATGTCGATATCCAAAATGATAATCGAGAATTGACGCCATATCAAAAAAACTTTTATATGTTCCACATCCTATCGATGCAGGTCCACCAAGAGAAAAAGCTAGTTTTGGATCATTCCATATAGTTTCGAAGACTTTAGAATATCTAAGAGACGTTCCAAGTAAATAATCTATACGAGAAATTGTTTCTGCAATAAGAGCTGAAACTGAATATCGCTTGACCCTTTCTTTTGCTGCAAGCGCCATTGAGTGACGTGCATCATTGTTATTAAAAGATTCTATTATCATATTTTTTAGATCAGTAGGATTATCAGGTTCAGCAAGTAAGCCTTCAATTCCTTCGCGCAGAACTTCTTCAATACCAATTATTCTCGAGGTTACGATAGGGAGCCCTTCCTCCATTGCCTCAAGCACCGCCTGCGATGTACCACCTTCGTAGATGGTTGGAAAAACGAACAGATCACTTGTGCGTAGCCAAGGTCTAACATCCATGCGGAAACCTGTCATGGTCAGTTTATGAGATATGCCTAATTCTTTAGCGCGCGCCTTTAGCTGTGGACGCAGTTCACCATCTCCAATCCACAAAAAATGCGCTTTTGGAATTGTTTCTAATATTGAATTTAATATTTCTATATAAACATCGTAACCTTTTTGTTTAGAAAGTCGTCCTACAGTAGTAATTAGAAACGCGTCACCATCAATTCCAAATTCATTTCTTATATCGTCTATAGAATTATTAAAGTAATAGTTAGAACGATTAATGTCTAATAAGGAATTTAATCCTACGGCAGCAACATGAAAATGGTCAATTTCTCCCGGTTCAATGTCAAAACTGTGTTCGACTACTGCAGCGCCTAATCGTGAGGTGGCAAACCAGTGTTGACGAGATGTTCGTCCAATTTTTACCACTGCCAAAATTGCAGGATCAACATAAAATGGGGACGGCGGGACAAGTGCGAATTTAAGAAGGGTTGGAACCTTAAGATCTGCACAGGCTGCAACCATTCCCCAGCCTCGCAAAGGCCATGGGAAGGAGATGAAGACGACATCAGGAGCTTCCGCAGCTATTATTTCTCGTGCGCGCTGACGATGTTGCGAGATGATTCCAGAGTTGTCATTATCATTGACCTGTATGCCAAAGTCTAAGAAACGCATACCGTTTCTATCAGTAAAATCTACTAATATCTCTGTTGCGCCACATCGAGGAAAGCAAACAGAAACATCTATATCAAGAAACTGGGATAAAAACTTACCAAAAGTTAGTGCACTATATTCACAACCCCCATGTCCATTGCAAGGAATAAATAACAAGACCTTATTAAATGTTAAAATATATTATACTCCAATTTCGAAAAAATGCCATTATTTATAAAATGTAAATTATTCAGATAGTGACTTATCCTAAAAAAAAATTCGAGTTCAAGCTATAGTTTTCCTTGAAAAAGGATTAAGCCTCAGATTCAGTTTCTAAATACATGATGCCCGGGCCATGCGGCGGATCAAGACCCTTGTCGCAGCCGCGTAGAGGAAGGCGGTAGCGGACTGAGGGTGGCTGCGAAGTCCTTCGCTAACCGCCTGTTTCGTCCGAGCCAAGCGAAGGTGCGCTTGATCACCCATCGACGAGATGAACGGTAAAGCCGACCTGACCGGCTATTTCTTAACGATCACAATGCTGATGGATGTGGCATTGGCGACACGAGCGGCGCTGTACGCACTGTCCTCGAACGCCTTGGAGACAAAGGGATATCGGTGCCGAGATTGCTGCAACAAAGGGATGGCTCCGTCGCGATCCTGAACATCTCCAGCATGGATCAACAGTTCTAGGGCACGGCCATCGGTATCGACCATGGCATGCCGTCTTCGCCCCATGACTTTCTTCCCAGCATCTTAACTGCGTGGTACGCCTGGCTTCGTGGTTTTCGCAGACTGGCTGTCGATCACGGCAGCAGACGGTGCCTCCTCTCGCCCTTGACTGCTACTGTCAGCGATGACGAGGGCGTGATTAAGCGCCTAGAAAAGCTCCGGTCATGTAGAGATGCAAACCATCTGTAGACGGTTTGCCATGGCGGAAAAACAGGAGGCAGGCAGCGCCACGGAGCGCCCGTGCGTAGGATAAACAATTTGCCATCGAGCATCGAGCAACGCGCGCCACGACCAGCGCCGTGGCCTTCCATTTGCTGGGGTATCCAGCAGATGGCAGGCGACAATCCGCCATTCGGCGCCAGTTAGGCTGGTTGGGATATCGAAGATGATCGCGGCTATGCTGCCGCCGAGTGTCGCGGGTCGGCATCGTAGTTCTTATCGGCAATCACGATCATGTGCGGTCTCAGATGGTTGAACAGTTCGCCTATGACCTGACCGTCGTGCATCTGACTGGCGGTCAGGCTGAGCGACCGAGACAATTATCTCGATCCTCCCTTTTGTCGTTGCAGCCTGTTAGAGCGACCGGATGAAAGTGCTGTTGATCATCTGAATGTCGCCATCAAGCGCGACCGTGATGGCGTCCATCATTCGATCCCACACACCCGCCTTCCGCTCTCGCGCAAAGCGGCTGTAGCAGGTTGGACATAGCGTTCCGGTAAATCGCTATGGGGCACGGATCGAAATGCCGTTCGGCACGCACCAATCATCGGCGCGCGGAACGCCTCTGGGTTTGTTGGGCATCAGGGGCACGATCACTCGCCACTTGAAGACGTGAAACCAAGCAAGTGCGCCAGACTTTCGCGTCAATCAGTAGCCTCAATCCCAAGGTGCTTGTGCAGGCGAGCCTGCCGGAATAAGCATCATGTTATGATCGAGGGCCTGCCGGAGGCAGGTCGGTAAGCTTGCCTTGCAACACCATACGGCTTGTCTTAAACACTATGAAACATCAAAAACTTGGCGGCGTCTGCTGTCGCGTTTCTCAATATAAAAGATTAGAAAATCTATGCCGACTATTGCAATAATGGGTAATTGCCAGGCGCAGGAATTGGAGGCCATGACACTCATGTATTCCAATTGTCAGGTTATCACGCTGCCTCCTGTATTTATGATGACCGAAGGCGATGAAGATAAAATTCTTTCTAAGGTCGCAAACGCAGATATAATTTTCTCACAAAGGGTTGGTGATGATTATCCCATACGATATGCGCGCACCAATTACCTGAAGGATGTTTTTCCCAGCGTGATTTCGTGGCCCAATATATATCACTCAGGTTATTTCCCCGATGCACGATATGTCTATCTTGACGGGATTGGAAAGCTGGTGGGGCCATTAGATGATTATCATTTGGAAATTGTTCGCGCAGCTTATGTCGAAGGCTTGAGCGTTATCGACTGCCTGGCACAATACGAATTGGACAATTTCTTGGCGATGTATCCTGACCCGGTCGGCGCGTCGATTGCTGAGTTGCATGCCCGAGAAAATGATGTAGATTTGAAAATTTCAGATTTTATTCAAAGTAATGTTTTTGATAAAAAATTGTTTTATACAAGCAATCATCCTGTGCGGACTGTTCTACTTGAAATGATATCACGTATGCTGAAGGCCGTTGGTGTAGTTATTGAAAAGCCTGATTTTCATCCTTACGCCTTGTCAAAGATAAATTTGCCTGTCTATGAAGCTGTACGGCAATTATATGGAATCAAAGAATTACCGCTAGGATCTTTTGTTGGGATTGACCGACTTCATATTAATACGCCGATAGAAAGTACTGCGGCGCGTGTTTTCGAAGATCTTCAGGATGTTGTAGAGAGCTTCTATCGTTTTTACGATAGTGTTCCCGCGATAAAGGGTTAATATTGATGCTATCGATTTTTTCGAAGTTGCCTGCGGATATCTCGCCGAATTACGATATGAAGGTAAAATGTGACAGTCAGTCGTTGTCATTCTATAGTGATATTAGCTCATTCCTGGGTGATAACATTCCCGGTTATCACTCCAAGACATTATTGGATGTTGGTGCCCGGACTGCGGCAGGCACGGCATTACTGCGGGCAATCCACCATCCCTTGTCATTTGCTCGAATAAAGCTGGTCGATGTCACCGCACTAGATCTTGACGCTGCATCCATTGCGGCCGCCGCCTCCGAGTTTACGGACCTTAATTATCTAGTTCAGGATGTTGGTGAACTTGCTGGACAGCGGAATTGGGACATCGTTCTGTCAAGCCATACTATTGAACATGTGAGCGATCCCGACAGCTTTCTTGCGGCATTAATGGCGGTAGCAAACGATTACGTGCTGATTGCTTGCCCTTTCGCGGAAGATCATTTGATCGAAGGGCATGTGGCCCGGTTCAATATGGAATTTTTCGAGCGGCACGCATTTGATCAAGTGAAGGTATATCGCTCTCAACACTGGCACGGTGGCATGGCTTGCATAGCCTTGAAGAAGATTTAAGACTGAGATCAGAGCAGGGTCAGCGTTGATTTGTTTTGGGGGAAAGCGTGTTGGAAGAATCCGATCTCGTCGAGGATGGCCTTGACAGAGTGAATTCGCAGCCAGTTATCGAAGGTGCGTACAGAGGGGTTATCTACGGGACTCTTCCGTCGGGCGCGAAGAAAGACGTGGAGATATTTGCCAACGGCCTGAGCCTCGGCATTGCTTCCATTATATCGGCAGGGTCGAGTTCGCGTCAGTCGTTCATTCTCAAGGTTCCTGTCGACCTACTAGTGGCGGCGCCGGTCACGCTGGGCTGCCGTTTCGCGGGTGATGAGGATGAGGGCAATGTCCTGGAGTTGGCAGACAAATCGTCGGTGTTAGAATCTCTTACAGTCGCGACCGGACAGGCCGCGGTTTCTGGTGGCATGATTTCGGGTGTCCTTGAGCGGGTCAACCCCGATGCGCTTCCCTTGACTATATGTGTAACGACGCGCGGGCAGGTGATCGGCAAAAAAGTGCTGCCGCGGACTACCGGGCAAGTCGTCGGTCTAGCTGGCGCCCGTACTGGCGCGATCCCGGAAATAAGGTTCTCCATTCCGCTGCCAATCGATCTGCTCGATACGATCGGTGCTCGGATCTCAGTCCGGCTCGAAGGTGCGCAATGGGAACTGGACGGTTGCCCCATCCTAATCACCGTGTCGAATGGCGATACTATCTTGCATCGATTAAGTACAGCCGAGGCTCGGGTGGAAGAACTGACAGCGAACGTCAAAGATCTTCATGACAAACTAATCACGTCCTTAATGAAGCAATATGCCGATGTTATAATACCTCGGGTCGATGCGATTGTCACGTTGCAACGGACGGCACTGGAGCGGCAAATGGTTGCCTTGTCGCTGGCTGTCCCTGAACATCATTTCACGCCAATGCCGCGAGAGCTCCCGATGGATGCCTTGTTTATGCCTGGCCTGCCTTTTGTCGGACATGGTTGGGCTCCCAGTGCGCTGGGGCCGCGATTTCTTGCGGTTGGTCGGCAAGCTTTTGCGGCTTTTGAGATTGCAACCGATTATGACGCGGTAATCATCATCGAAGGCGGCGGGGATAGCTCAATCGAGGTCTTGCAGTCTATGGCGGTCCTTGCGGACGATAGGCCAGTCGACCTGACACATCATGCTGACACAGGAAGTGGTATATGGTGGTCGATGGGTAAGATCCCTCGAAACCAAATCGGTGCAGAAGGTCTTCTCATGCTCAAGATGCGAGGGCCTTCCGTCCGGTCGGGTAATCAAGTCGTGGCCGTTCGCCAAATCACTGTCCTGTCCATGGGATGGGGACATGATAAAACGGGTGGTTCCAGTGAACCTCGTTTGCTAGCGGGCTTCCAT
Source organism: Sphingobium sp. (assembly GCF_049304695.1). GTDB lineage: Bacteria > Pseudomonadota > Alphaproteobacteria > Sphingomonadales > Sphingomonadaceae > Sphingobium. Next base: position 7,481 of record NZ_JBAQOK010000051.1, on the reverse strand, counting down.
GATCATGACGAGATGCCCGACGGTACAGCTTTCCAGTGGATGTCGGGTAATGGCCTGATGGCAGTGCCTTGCGATCCGACGACACGCCGACTGGTAATCCGCGGACCGATGGTTCTTTCGGATGAGCAAGGCCGAAGCTTGCGCGTTTTGACCGAAAACGGCGATGTTTGCTCGTTGGACTGGGTTGTCGTTCCTGGAGGTTGGCAGGCCGAAATGGCTTTCACTCCGCCTGATCGCAGTTTTGCCCTTGTGCGTCTGATCTGTGATGCAAGGCAGCCGGATAATGGTGACACCCGCAGCCTGAGCGTAGCTATTTCGAATGCCGAATGTTTGGCTTGACGTCGATTTTACGACACCGGCGGGCATCCTTTCAATAATAGGCATAAAGAAATGCACGCACTTGTGGTTTCTCCGATCCCATCAGATCCCATCAATCAGGGCAATTCCGCACGGATCGGTCGATTTTGCGAATTGTTGCAATATCATGGCTATCGAGTTCATTTCGTTTATTATGGTCTTGAGGGGCTTAGTCCGCGCCAGGAGAGCGTGATGCGGGCTAGATGGGATTGGTTTCATTATGTCCAGCCTCGCATTAGCAAGACGCAAACCCGCAGCGACGGTTTTGGCATCGACGATTATTGCGGACCCGAACTGCCCGCTTACATTGAGCATCTCCAGCGCAGCTGGAGGTTCGATATCGCAGTGATCAATTATGTCTGGTCATCCCGTGTGGCCGAAGCTATCCGGCCGGAGACATTCAGTATAATCGACACTCATGATCTGTTCGGCGGCCGACAGCAGTTATTGCAGGAACAAGGCGTTGCTCCAGCTTGGTTCTTCTGCTCTCCGCAACAAGAAGCGATGGGGTTGGCGCGCGCCAATGCTGCAATAGCAATCCAGGATGCAGAGGCGCTGGTGTTGACCGGCAGGGTTGAAAATCAACTCTTCACCATTGGTCATATCCTGCCCAAAAGCTATCTTCCCGTGCCAACGCGGGCCGATCGCATTCGTGTTGGCTACCTGGCAAGCGGTAATCCAAGCAATCGTTTGTCCTTCGAGGAGTTAATTGAGTGCTTGAAGGATCGACCAGACATAACTGATCGGTTCGAATTCAGAATCGCGGGTGCGATTGGCCAATATGTTCCGAACGGTCAACCGGGTTTCGTCGCGCTCGGCTTTGTTGAAGACGCTGTTGAATTTTACCGGGATGTGGATCTCATCATCAACATCAACATTAGTGGCACCGGCCTCAAGATTAAGACGGTGGAAGCGCTGGCGCATGGCATGCCAATCATTACGACGCGAGACGGCATGTGTGGAATTGCGACGAATTGTAAAGGTCATCTATGCGATGACTTGCAAGAACTTCTTGACTGTCTCGAGGCAATCTCAGGAGAGGATGATCTTCTTAGGCTACGCGCCGAATCCTGCATAGTTTTTGAAAATTATACAAAGCAGCAATTGGCGAATTTTCGCGCCATGCTCGACGTTGCCAATAGCTATGTCATTGAAAGTCGCGCATCATGACAGGAAGCCCACTTATTTTCTTCTCACCACTGCCACCGCAGCGGAATGGCATTGCAGATTACAGCGATAGTTTGCTAGCTCCGCTGAGCAAACGGTACAGCATTACCGCTGTAGTAGCGGATGATGCCCCCACAACAGTGTCTCCACACTGCGACACTATCACCTATTCAGAATATGTTCATTATTCGCAGAGCTTGGCATCTCTGCCCCACGCATATCAGGTCGGTAACAACTTCGATCATTGCTATATGTTGCCGATGTTGGCGTCCATACCGGGGCTGGTAACGATCCACGATCTTTCGTTACAGCACATGTTGGGCTCATCGCTTCCCGGTGGGCCGGTCGGTGAAGGCTATTCCCAGCTGATGTTCGAGGCCTATGGTCGCGCCGGTGTGCTCGTCTCCAGAGATATCAAGCAATGGGGATGGCAATCGTCGATTGTTCACAGCGAGATGGGGCTCACACCAGCTCTGGTATCGCGCGCATCCGGAGTGGTGACCCATTCGCTGACTGGGAAGCTTCGACTGGCCGCAACCGGGATGGATGTGCCAATATTCCATATTCCTCATCCCTATCAGGAACGGGTCGAACCAATTGCTGCTGATCGCGACGCTGCCAAACGGCGCGCACGAATAAAATTAGGCCTACCAACCGATAAAGTTGTCCTTCTCTCACTAGGTTTCGTAACCCGAGCGAAGCGGATCGATCTAACCTTCAAGGTCATGCAGCAGTTCATGGCGAAGAACCTTGACGTGCTATTCGTCGTGGCTGGTCAAACCAACAAAGATGAATTTGATCTGGATGGCGAAATTGCTCGGTTGGACTTGCGCGACCACGTTATCACTCGGGGCTATGTGCCCGATGACGCTATGCTAGAATATTTAGCGGCCTGTGATGTTTTGGTTAACCTGCGATACCCTACTCTTGGTGAATCTTCGGGTTCGCTAGCCAATGGGCTAGGTGTGGGATGCTGTATCGTAGTCACCGACGTCGGTACATTCAGCGAGGTTCCAGACAGCTGCGCTGTTAAGGTGCCCGTCGAGCACATGACGCCATCGGGCCTGATGGAGGCGCTGTTGCCTCTCGTTTGCTTCCCGGCACTTCGCGCAGCCTATGAGGCCGCAAGTCGCAAGTTTGCAGTGGAACAGTTGCAAATGAACCAGTTCGTCGATCGATATGTTGAGGCTTTGGAAACTGTGTTCCCTAACGGCCGATCATCATATGCAACCCGCCAGCTCGACAGCCAAACAGTTACACTGGCACCCGTTGCAAGATCGCAGGTAGATGCGGCCGCTAATCAGCTGAGCGTCCGTCCCAGCACCGGACACAACCTGTGGTGGCATGGATTGATGCTGCCTGCTGCCCAATCGCCAGACAAGTGGCTGCATATCATTGGCGGCAATGCCTTTGAGGCTGAACTGGCGCGCGATGCATTCGGATGGGCCAATGTCAGGAACTATGCACTAACCCAGATATCAGATGTTGCTCGATGCGATGTTTTAATGGCCCTGTCCAGCTTCGACGAGTTTGCGGATGACGCTTCTACATTGTTGGCCGCTGCCGCCAACGCGCTACCGTCGAACGCGTCTTTTGTCGTCAGTCTGGTGGGAGAGGCGAGCTGCACCAGCAAGCACCTGGTTAATCGGCCGGCAATGGCAGACCTGTTTCTCCGCTACGGTTTTCGTGTCGTCCAAGATGTGGGCAATCCAACGGAAATATGGGATAGCATGTGGGAGCAAGATAGCGACCCCGAACGAGTCATTCTCGCCATTAAGGGCAGCGATGTTCTGTGGGATTCTTCGCATCGGATCGGATCGCGCTCAATCCAAAAGGATCTGACTACATGTTGACGCATGCCGATTGCCTCAATGCAGGCTGGTGGGATGTCGCGTCCGCATTGCCGGGCCTTATTGCTGGTTCCGGTTACGTACTTGAAATCGATAGATTATCTAGCTCGCTGCCGCCTTCTATGCGGGATGCCAATGCGCGGCTACGCTCGGTGGTCATTCCGCCGGTGTCTTACGCTATGGATGTGATCCGCCGCGGTATCACGCCACAGAGCACAGAAATTAATGTCGGTGAAACAATTTTCGCAGCACCCAAGAACGCCGATTATTTTCAGCAGATCGATCCGCTGTCCTATCGAACACACGAATGGCCCGATTATTTGCGAGGTCGCACTCTTGATACGTTCTTGCTGGGCATTCGAGATGTAAAGATGGTGGTCATCGGTGGCGATGCGTTGAGCCTCGACATGATCGTTCCTGCTGCAAGAGCTATGAAGTCCGTGCGGCCGGTGGTCGTTATCAGGTCCGATGGACATGATCGCCGGGCTGATGAGGTAATAGCTTTTCTGAAGCAGAACCTTGGGTTCGTTTTTCTCAAGAACGCAGATCTGCATCTGAATGCATCGAACGATGCCGATGAAGTTATAGCGGTAGGGCGATTAGACCAGCGATCTGAGCAGGCACCGCCTAATCCGATAATGACATCTCGAGGGCTTTTTGCGCCGGCAGATGTCGCTGTGGGACTGAAATATTTGAAGTCGCGCGCTAATTCGATTTGGCCTTCGGAGTGGCTCATTGACGTCCGCGAGCTATCTGGATTTTACAATCTGGGTCCTATCGAAAGCAGCGATGCATTCAGCTGGCGGTGGTCTGCGGGAAATGGCTCTAGCAAAATTTATATCGAGGTGCCCGCATCGGCGCGTTATGAGATAGTGCTCCACATACCTTTTGTTAACAGCACAGAGCCATGCCCGCAGCAGATCATGGTTAACGGGCAGAAAATAGACTTTATTTGGGAAGATAACAGTCACCTTTTGACCTTCGAAACCAAGGCCAATCGACAGTTGATTATCGAATTGCTGTGGCCTACGAAAATTGCAAGCGCCGAAGATGTCCGCAAATTAGGTTATGCATTTCACTCTGCTAAATTGAAGCGGGTTCAATAGATGGAGGGCGCCACGGCTTGATAGAGCCTTGCTCAGCATCAACTTATTTTACACGAGGATATTTCGATGAAGATGTCCGAACGTCTTCCTCTCTGTCATTCCTCTCGCTGCCATAGTTTCGTTCTGGCTACTGGTCCTAAACCTAGCACCTCTCTCGATCGTGAGCGGTACCTCTGACATAATCGACAGTCTCCTCGACCTATAAAGGCAAAATCGAGCAATATAGAGTTTCCTTTACATCCTTTCGTCCGCCCATGTTTTACTGGAGTCCCATGCGTAACCAATTCCTCTTCACCTCGGAATCCGTATCCGAAGGCCATCCCGACAAGGTCGCCGACCAGATTTCCGACTCGATAGTCGATCTCTTCCTGTCGAAAGATCCCGAAGCCCGCATCGCTTGCGAAACGCTGACCACGACCCAGCTCGTCGTCCTCGCCGGTGAAATCCGTTGCAAGGGCGTCTATGAAAACGGCGCCTGGGCGCCGGGCGCGCAGGAAGAAATCGAAGCCACCGTCCGCGAAACGGTCAAGCGTATTGGATACGAGCAGGACGGCTTCCACTGGCAGACCTTCCGCTTCGAAAACAACCTCCACGGCCAATCCGCCCACATCGCGCAGGGCGTCGATGAAAGCGGCAACAAGGATGAAGGCGCTGGCGATCAGGGGATCATGTTCGGCTATGCTTCGGACGAAACCCCCGACCTCATGCCCGCCACTCTCTATTACAGCCACAAGATCCTGGAACGCATGGCCGCCGATCGCCACGGCAAGGTCGTCGATTTCCTCGAACCCGACGCCAAGAGCCAGGTGACGCTTGAATATATCGATGAAAAGCCGGTCCGCGCCACCGCGCTGGTCGTCTCGACCCAGCACGCCGCAGGCATGGACAATGACGACAGCCGCGCCAAACTGCGCGCCTACGTCAGGGGCGTGATGGCCGACGTCCTGCCCAAAGGCTGGCTGCCCGGCGAAGAAGCCATCTACGTCAACCCGACCGGCCTGTTCGAAATCGGCGGCCCTGATGGCGACGCGGGCCTGACCGGCCGCAAAATCATCGTCGATACCTATGGCGGCGCATCGCCCCATGGCGGCGGCGCGTTCAGTGGCAAAGACCCGACAAAGGTCGACCGCTCGGCCGCCTACATCACCCGCTATCTGGCGAAGAACATCGTCGCCGCGGGCCTTGCCCGTCGCTGCACGATCCAGCTCAGCTACGCGATCGGCGTCGCCGAACCGCTTTCGCTCTATGTCGACCTGCACGGCACCGGCACGGTGGAAGAGCCCCCTATCGAGGCGGTCCTGCCTACCCTCGTCCGGCTGACGCCCAAGGGCATCCGCACCCATCTCGGCCTCAACAAGCCGATCTACCAGAAAACCGCTGCCTACGGCCATTTCGGCCGCACCCCGGACGGCGACTTCTTCCCCTGGGAAAAGACCGATCTGGTGGATGCGCTGAAGGCCGCACTGGCCTGATCTTAATCGCTAACGCAGCATAAGGGCTCTGAAGTAAAGCTTTGGCGCCCGATATTTGTACATGCTGAGGAGGGGGAGGTTTGCGATGTCTGTTGCGATCAAGCTCCGTGGAGATTTCAGCGCAGGCGATGTTCGTGCCTTTGCGCGTCGCTGCAAGGACGGGGCGCAGTACGTCGATTATTGGCAATCGCGACGATTCTGGACGGGCACAGCCGCAGCGATGCAGCCCATGTCGGCGGGGTGACGGGTTAAATCTTGCGGGATTGGGTCGTTCGCTTTAACGCTGAAGGCCCCGACGGGTTGATGACCCGCAAGGCGCCAGGGCCGACAACGATCCTCAATGACATCCGCCAGCTCAGAACACAGTAAATCGCGAGCAAATTCACAAGCCGCTCAGCTGGAGACCCGCAAAAACCGATTGCTACGTGGCTGGCAGCCTGACGGGTGATGATGGCGGTGCTGGCAGATGCTGAAGGGTCAGCATTTGGTCTGTTATCGAAGGCATTCTGGGCGATTTCATCCAGTTCCCCGGATTGGAGACAGACTCAGCCCATGCTTTCCCGGCGCTCATGGAAGATCAGCCTGTTGAAGTTGTAGGCGAGGTTGCAAAGGGTCAGTTTCGCTTCGGCGCGGGCCAGGCCGATGGTTCGGATGAACAGCCCGAACCTGTTCTTCTGATGGGCAAAGACGTGTTCGACATGAGCGCGGATCGAAGACTTGGCAGCGTTGGCCCGCGCGGTTGCTTTCGGCATGGGCTTGCCCTTGGGTTTACGCCGGTGAATTCAGGACGTGAGCATGCGGTCCGACAACCACTTCTCGTTGCGCTTTGAGCGATAGGCACTGTCGGCCCAGACCTCGGAACTGGTGTCATCCGTGCTGATGACCTGCCGGAGAAGACGCCCGTCGGCGGCCGATGCCGAAGTCACCGCCATCTCCCGGATGAAGCCGAAGCGCCGATCGATGCTGATGTGGGACTTGTAGCCGAAGACCGGCAGGGCGATCATAGGCAATGGCGTGCCATCCGCGCGATGGCGCACCTTGCCACCGATCTTGCCCTTCTGTAATACCCAGACCATGTCGCTGCACCTGGCGGAGATATCGCTCGCTATCGAACCAGGTGCCCACGGCGTGCTGCTGATGGATCAGGCCGGATGGCACATGACCGGGAAGCTGGAAGTACCCGATAATATCAGCATCGTTCCGCTGCCGCCAAAATGTCCTGAACTCAACCCGGTCGAAAATATCTGGCAGTTCATGCGCGATAACTGGCTATCCAACCGCATCTTCACGTCCCACGACAACATCGTCGACCTTTGCTGCGAAGCCTGGAACAGGCTGATCGATCAGCCCTGCTGGGGTGGACGGCCTCCGTACGGCATCAGAATGTGCCAGAGTGAGTCGTTAGCCCGCCTTATTCACCAAAAGTGTCCTGAAGGGTTGGCGGGAGTGGCGTAAGCCTCTGATCTGAATTAGGAACTGGGTGTCTAAGCCGAACCTGCCGCAGGGCAGAAAATGCCACGGGCCACACC
>NZ_JBAQOK010000050.1:0-23814 GCF_049304695.1 Sphingobium sp. | reverse complement strand
CCAAAACCAACATCCCGATCTCGCCGCCTGAAAATCCAGCCGGCTGCTTAAACCATCGAAATGAGGGGTCCCTTTTAGACGCCGATCACCCCGCTAACGGGGTCCTTTTTGCACGCCGATCCACATTTACTCCAATAAGTCAAAAGAGCGAAAGCTGACGCCCCATATCTGGGGCGTCTAGGCTTTCTTGATCTGGATGCCGCACCACGTGAAGCGGTGGGATTGCGCCTCACTGTCAGCGGCTCCAAAACACATGGACTTGCTCGAAGCCTGTTTCGATGGCGATGATGTCACTTATCGCCATGTCCCGCGCCATTCGCTCGTAATCGACATAGAAGTGCAGCGTTTCGGGGATATGGTTTGTGTCTTCGGTCAGTTCCTGCGCGAAATCTGCCAGCGACACATATTGCCCTGCATACTGGTCTTCGATGGCCGTCCGAGCGTCGTCCAGTGATCCGTAATAGCAGTAGATTTCCGCACCGAGAGTTCCATGCTCGACAACGAAGCCCGCAAGTTCGGCAACCTTATCAATGCATGAATATTCTTCGATGCGTATGCCTTCGAAACCGTCGTAATCGTGGATTGCAAACTCTTCCGCGTCGGAAATCGGCGAAGCGCGGAGCATCTTGGAAATCTCATCGTAAATTGCCCATGCGTCTTGGTTTGCGTCGATCCATGCGCCATGCAGGATTCCGCTGTTGTAGGCGGCAAGGCACGCCACATAGATTTTCGGTTCTGGTTTAGCTGATTGTAGTTCTCCCATTTTGATCTCCATCGGGTTTGAGTTTTAAGAGCCTCTGCTCGGCTCCTGAAACTCTGCCCTTCGGCGAGAATGGGGGTGCAAACGGAGCGGGAACCTTCGCGGGGAACCTGCTGCAAGGAACGAAGTGGATGAAGCTGGGCGGAAGGCTCTCCGAAGTGCGCGGGGGCACACGCCCTAGCCCTTCAGCCGTTAGCGACCGTCACCGGATGGCCGAGACTACAGGCTCGGGGCGCGTTAGCGCATAGGGCGCGGACCGACAGGGAACGGGCAGGATTTTCAATATATCGGGTGGTGGCGACTGCGACCTGAACCACTATGAACCGAGTGTAGCAACTGATTGCAGAAGCGAGCGTGATCTTGTTGAATGAGGGCTATGGAAGAGTTCATTCAATCTGTGAGCAACCGTGAGTGGGCATCGCTGTTGTGGTTGATCGCGATAATCGCGGTCATTAACGTCAAGGGACCGATCAGACGGTCATTGGTCGGAGTTTTGCGGGCCTTTTTCAAACCTGTCATTGTTATGCCGCTGCTGATTGCGGCAATCTATGCCGCCGGAGAGATTTACCTTCTCCATAAAATTGGCTGGTGGTCCATCGCCAATTTGAAGTCCACGGTCCTGTGGATTGTGACCTTTGCCTTCGTTGCAATGTTCGAGGTTGTTTCGATCAAAGACCACAAGGTCGGCTTAGGAAAAATCGCTCGCGACATACTTACTGTCACTACAGTCTTCCTCTTTATAACTGAACTTTACAGTTTTTCCTTAGCCATCGAAATCATTGCTATTCCTTTGGTCACTTTCCTCGCGGCAATGTTTGAGGTAGCGAAGCTCAGGCCTGAACATGCGCCTGTTTCAAAATTACTGGGTGCGGTCCTTAGCCTAATTGGCTTGACGTATTTCGGATTCAGCTTGTCTCTGACCATCGAGAAATTCGATGAGACGGCGACATGGGCAAATGCGCTAGAATTTCTGATTCCATTGCTGCTTTCCGTTGGTTTTCTGCCGTTTCTGTATGGATGGCGGTTATTCGTTGCTTATAGTTCGACATTCGCGACTATATCAATCTTTGGGCTAGATCAGGGTCTTGCCCCCTATGCTCGCTGGCTCGCGTTGATCTATATTCGCGACGATCTTGATTTGCTCGAACGATGGCGGAAGGCGATCCAGTCAACGCGCCCATCGTCGAAAGCCGAACTCAAACATTCATTGGTCGCCCTGCAAGCTTTGAAGTCACGAGAGGCATCGCCGCCTGTGGTTTTGCCACGGGACGGATGGTCACCATATCTCGCGATGCAATTCATGACGGATATGGGCCACGATACTGGTTACTATCAGCACTCTTTCGATGCCGAATGGTTTGCTTGCAGCCCCATGCGAGAGATTTGCGGCGGAGAAATTTGGAAAAACAATCTCGCATATTACATTGAAGGACATGAGCACGCTGCCACCACGCTCAAGTTAAAGCTCAACATCAACGACCCGGCTCATTCTCGCGAGGCAGAGGACACGTTCCTCATCGGATGCATCCATTTGCTTGAGCAGTCGGTGAGTATCGATGCTGTCGAGCGTATGAAGTTACGGATCGCCGGGCTAGAGACGTTTTCCGAAGCGATCCCCTTTGGCTCCGTGGCGCTCTCACGGGATGATTTTAAGGGGGGCATAGAGGGCGGATATTCCCGAAAATTCGAAATTCGTCGTGGGGAGCGCCAGCAAGGGCTTGGGATATAAGGCTGGACAAAGCAGGGCGCCCTCTAACCTACCTCCGGACTGTATGGCGTAACTTGACACCGAACGGTCTGCGCTGGTATCATGATTTATGAGGATCAGAAACGTCGCCCATAAAGGGCTGCGCCGCTTTATCGAAAATGACGATGCAAGCGGTTTGCAGCCTGCCGTTGTCGAGAAGGTCCGCCGTATGGTCTCTTTCCTCCAAGATATGGAGCGGGAAGAGGAACTGCGAACGGTGCCAAGCTGGAAGGCACATATGCTGAGCGGCGACCGCAAAGGCACTTGGAGCCTGTTCGTCACAAAAAACTGGCGGATGACGTTTCGGATCGATGCTGGCGAGGTCGAGATTATCGACCTCGATTATGAGGATTACCACTAGGAGGTGGCTATGAGCGCAATTGCAGGAATTCGGTTGAAAAACCCGTCCCATCCGGGCGGCTTCATCCGCCATGAAATCATCGACCCGCTGGGCCTGTCGGTCACGGCAGCAGCCGAGGCTCTGGGTGTCACGCGGGCGACGCTCTCAACGCTGCTTAATGAGCGGGCGCACCTGTCGTCTGAAATGGCGCTCAGGATCGAAAAGGCCTTCGGGGTCTCGATGGATACACTCATGCGTATGCAGAACAGCTTTGACATTGCTCAAGCGCGGAAGCGTGAAGGTGAGATCAAAGTGAACCCTTTTAAGGGTATGGATAATACAGGTCTTCCCGCCACAGCGTAATTGCAAGATCGGTGAAGATACCATAACCTACGCTCGAAATTGTCGCGCATATTCATTGAGATGCACGACAAATTAAGCAGCATCACAAAATTCCAGAACGGCGGGGAACCATGACCAGCGATTTCGAACAGCAACCTTTTGCAGACGCTGAGTTTGCAGAGAACCCCGAGCAACGCTGCCCTTGTATTTTGCTGCTCGATACCTCGGCTTCCATGACTGGCCAACGGCTGGATAGTCTGAATGAGGGCATTGCACTTTTTCGGGAGGAACTGAGTTCCGATGCCTTGGCAGCAAAGCGGGTCGAGCTGGCGATTGTCACCTTTGGCCCCGTCGAAGTGAAACAGGATTTCACCACCGTTGATGGTTTCTATCCTGAAACGCTCGTGCCGACTGGCGCGACCCCGATGGGGGAAGCCATCGTGAAAGGTCTTGATCTCCTTCGGGAGAGGAAGGATCGCTACCGCGCCAACTCGATAAAATATTACAGGCCTTGGGTGTTTCTGATCACTGACGGTGCACCCACGGACGCATGGCAAGATGCCGCGCAAAAGGTCCGTGTTGGGGAAGAGAAAAAGGAATTCATGTTTTACGCAGTCGGCGTTGACGATGCAGACATGGGTGTTCTTTCACAGATTTCTTCGCGCCAACCGCTCAAGCTCAAGGGATTGGCGTTCAAGGAATTGTTCGCGTGGCTGTCTAGTTCACTCAGTTCTGTTTCCCAATCTAACCCCGGCGATACGGTGCCCCTTGCAAATCCTGCCGCCCCTGACGGTTGGGCCGTGGCTGGCTGATCGTGCGTTGGCGTTGGGCCTCCGCCTCGGAAATCGGAACATCACATATCAAGCTGGGAACCCGGAAGCAGGACGCATTGGCCTGCTTCCTTGCGGATGATGCAGCTTCGACCTTCTGCGCCATCGTCTGTGATGGTGCAGGCAGCGCCGCTTTTGGCGGTGAAGGTGCATCCATTGTCTGCCGCACATTCTCTGTCGCGCTGAAAGAGCATTTCCGAGAGACATCGGCGCTTCCCGCCGATGATGACATTTGGGAATGGCTTGATCTTGCGCGGGATCGGTTGTCGCTTGCTGCTGGCAAGCGCGAGGTTGATCGACGCGCATTTGCTTCAACGCTTGTTCTGCTTGTGGCTCGGAAGGGTGAGCAGTTAGTCATCCATGTCGGCGATGGCGCAATAGTCGGTCGTGATGAAGCGGGACCGTGGCAGACGCTCTCGTGGCCTGAAAACGGCGAATATGCGTCCACGACTTATTTCGTGTCAGACGATCCGGCCCCAAAGGCAAGAATTGACCGTACCGCTTACGATATGAACGGCTTTGCGGTGTTCAGTGACGGGATTGAAGACTTGGCTCTCGATCTGGTTGCAATCACACCCCATGCGCCATTTTTTCGTACGATGATCGCGCCGCTCGATAAGCTCGATGCCACTGGCCGCGATGCGGCCCTTTCGAAAGCTCTTGGCAGTTTTCTCAGCAGTCCGCGTGTGTGTGAGAAGACGGATGACGACAAAAGCCTGATCCTTGTATCGGCGCAATGACGACCCCGGACGTTTATATCGGCGGGCGGCGGCTTGAACTCGTCAAACGTATTGGACGAGGTGGAGAGGGAGATGTGTTCCTTCTCGCGGGCAACGAACGTCTTGCCGTCAAGATTTACAAGGATGACAAGCGCAAGGACCGGGAGGAGAAGGTCCGGGCAATAGTAAAGCAGGGACTTGCCGATGGAACCCAGCTTGTCGCCTATCCCCAAGCTGTCGTGACTTCAAAGTCCGGTCAGTTTCTCGGCTTCACGATGCGGCTGGTGGAGGGCTTTCAGGAAATCCATGATCTCTACGGGCCAAAAGCTAGAAAAATAAATTTTCCAAAGGCTGACTTTCGATTTCTTGTGCGAGCTGCGGCCAACGTGGCACGCGCGGTTGGTGAGGTTCACAGCTCTGCGTGCGTAATCGGTGATCTCAATTCTAAGGGTATCCTTGTTTCTACTGATGCCAGGGTCGCACTTATCGACGCAGACAGTTTTCAAATTGCAGCAGGGGGAAAAGCGTTTCCATGTCTCGTAGGTGTGCGGGAATTTACACCGCCCGAGTTGCAGGCACGTTCTCTTACTGGAATCATTCGCACAAAGGAACATGACCATTTTGGTCTGGCGGTTACAATTTTCCAGCTGCTTTTTATGGGGCGTCATCCTTATGATGGACGACAGCAGGGCGCGGGTGATCTGACACTAGATCAGCTTATCGCGCTAAATGAATTTGCCTACAGCAAAGCCAGAAAAGTTAGCCTGTCTCCTCCGGGCGTATTGCCGACACTCGTAGATTTCCCATCTGAAATTGGCGAAGCGTTTGAAAAATCATTCGGCCTGTCGCCGTCCAGCCGTCCGTCTGCGCTCGATTGGATCGGCCTTCTCAAGGGGCTTGAGGGTAAGCTAAATCGCTGCTCGGCTGATGGTATGCACTTCTATCCGTCCGCAGCGAAAAGCTGTCCTTGGTGCCGGATGGAACACGCAACAGGCGCGGTGCTCTTCCTGTCGCCTTTGATCGCGAGCGCAGCTCGGACCGTGGGGCTGGATAATTTTGATGTCGAAAGGGCATGGGCGGCGATCAAGGCAGTCGTGTTGCCTGACCCAGCCACCATCGCACCGAAACTAACTGCTTTCGGTACGGCACCAAGTGCCGAAGCAAAGTCCGCAAAGAGCGGCACGATCAAAGACAAGATGTTCGGCTTGGTGGTTGCTGGCGGAGCAATCGCACTCTTCACGCAAGCCCCTCAGGTCTGGTTTATCTGGATCGGCGCTCTGATTTTTGCATGGAGCCTCTTCAACAAAAACGCCGTTGACGCTCCCGCATGGCGTAACCGTTATAGCGAGATTGATGGACAATGGCAGGAACGCTTTGACCGCTGGCGGCAGGCTACTGGAATTGACGCCCTTGTCCGTTTGAAGAGCAATTTAGAGAACTCGGTCAATGAGTACCGAGGCCTTGGGGGTGCGAAGGCTCAAGCGATCTCCCGGTTGAAGAATGAACGTCATGCTCGCCAACTGAACGAATATCTGGATCGGTTCATGATCCGGCGTGCCTCGATCTCGGGCATCGGGCAGGCTAAAACGGTAACACTTGCATCGTTCGGCGTGGAAACCGCCGCCGACATCACGCAATCCGCCATTACACGGATTCCGGGGTTTGGCCCTGCAACTGCCGAAAAATTGCTGGCGTGGCGGGCGACACATGAGCGTCGATTTGTCTATAACCCTGCGCCGCTACCTTCTGACGTTCAGGCGCAAGCGAAAGTCGAAGCAGACTTTGCAGCTAAGGCGAGCAATCTTGCAAAGCAGATTGCAGGTGGACAGATGGAACTGGTTCAGGCGGCAAACTCGCTGCGGTCGAAACTCGTTCATGAAGATGCTGGATTGGCTGAACTGGCGAGGCAAAAGGCCCAGCTTGAAGCCGATTTGAAATTTCTGGGGCTTTCGCTGCCGTATAACTCGGCAACTACGGCACCGAGAATACCTGTGCGCTCGCCGTCCTCTAATGCTCCTTCGCCTGCCGCTGGGGCAACCGCAGGCGGTGTCACTTGTCCAACCTGTGGTTCCCGCATGGTGCGCCGAACTGCGCGGCGCGGCTCACGGCGCGGCAACCAATTTTGGGGTTGTTCGCGTTACCCCACGTGCAAGGGAACGAGGAATTGACCGTTGAAGCGCATTAAAATCGAAATCCTTCAGGCGGGGGACATCATCCTCACCGCGAGCAGGACTAAGACGGGCAAAGCGGTGCGATTGGCTACGCAGGGAGAGGTTTCCCATGCCATGATCTGCGTGCAGCACGGCTCGGTGATCGATTCCACATCTGCCGGGGTACAGGCGTGGAATCTACAGCGCGAGTTTTTCAAGGATAACGAGGAAGTTTTTGTCTTCCGGCTTCGGACGGCATTACCGCTCGTGGCAATGGCGGGTGTGGTCGATTTTGCTCGATCTGAGATTGGGACGAGGTACTCGAAAATTGAAGCAGCACGGTCGGTACTCGCTGTCCGTAAGCCGCGTAACGGGCGGCAATTCTGTTCACGTCTGGTTGCGCGTGCCTACGGCAGCGTAGGCCTGAGTCTTGTTGAAGATCAGGACTATTGCACGCCTGAGAATCTTCGCCTCAGTCCGTTGCTATTAGAATTGTCCAACGCGACTGAGGCAGTAACGCCTGAAGAAGTCGAGTTCTGGCAACGTCGGTCAAACCCTATCCAAATGACTGTCGATGCTCAAAACGCCATTCTTACAATTGCGCGTACCCTCGATCCCAGCGTTGAGAATTTTGCCGATGTGGACCAGCTTGTTCACGATCACCCAGAATGGGACGGTACAATTGCTCAAGCGTACCAAAATTCCGGCTATCTCGAATTGTGGAAGCACGAACTTAACGCAAACCCGTGGCGGTATAATCTGTCGCTCATGGAATCCATTACCAAGCCCGAAATGCTCACAGACTTGCGGACGTCTTGCATCGACACGATACGAGAGGCTTATTCGGGCGGTTTGAGATATGCCGTCAATCTCGCCCATTACGAGGCGAGGCAAAAAAGCAGTCCGCGCCTGACGACCGCTCTGCTGGTGAACCTCTATCAGATTTTGGTCCGTAACGATCTGCAATGGCGCGAAACTGCCCGTGCTTGGTTGATGCGACATCATCCCGAGGACGTAACGGCGCATATGGAGCGCGTCGCGCCTCATAGCGAACTTTGGTTTTCTATTGTGGATCGCGTCGAACCGAAGCTCGGCATGTTAGCGAGGATCGCTATCAAGCATGAGCAATCGCTGGATGTCTGCTCGTCCTGCGGCGATCCTGCAAGCGACTACAGAATTGTCAATTCTGCCGATGCCATGCCGGGCGTACCAGCCTTGCGGCTATGTGACGATTGCGTTGCGATCCGGCGTGGCTTCGGGGAGCAGTTAGACCCTATGGATTGATCCTGAAGTAAGGCGGTCAATCCATAGGGTCGTATTTTCTCAGTCGTAGTTCAGGGCGCGAAAGCCTTGATGGCATCCAATCGGCGGACGGTTGGCTCCTCGGGTAGAGGCTGGGTTCCAAGGGGCTGGCACGCCCCTTTGGTCGTCGCGGTGGGCGAAACCATCGTGCAGGGTCCAAGGGCGGCATATGCCTTGGTCTCGATGAAATCGTCTTGGGGTCAAGGGGAGCAGGAACGCTCCAATTGTCGATGGGGTTTGGGGAGCGCCGAGGGCTCCCCATTGGTGCGGAGCTGGCTCGATGCCAGAAATGCGCCACTGCCAGAGGGATGCAACGGGAGAGCGCAGCGTCGCCCTTGCCAAGATAGGCGTGGTAGTACCACGCACATCTTGCGGTCAGCGTAAGCGACGGTAATCTTCTATCCGCTGACACTTAGAGGAGTTCATTTTCGGTTCACCAACCGTCGATGAAAACCGATGGTGACTTTTTCCCAAGCTGTAAAAGCCAGCTCTTAGATCGGACTTTGGGTTTGTCCCAGAAAGGAAAGACCAATGTCCGAACTGCTCCCGATTTCCGTTCCTCCAAGCAAAGCAGTTGAGGGTGTAATCATGTACCCTCAGGCCGCATATCGCAGCCTTCCGCTCGTCACGAATTTTGCCCGCGAACTTCGTGATCTGGGCCTTCCCCGTCGCGAAGTCCCCGACCTTCTGGCAAGCACGATCTGGGATTATGATGGAAAAATCTGGGACCATGACGGGAAGGTTTTCAAACTTGCTCCCGACGGAGTTGATGTAGCCTTCGCCGACGAAGGTTCATTCCGGTGGATCAGTCACTTTATCAAGCTTCCTGAACGCCCTTGGAAACAGGCCCCGCAAAAGCGTGTTCTTGGCCGGATCGAGCTGATTGCAACCAGCCTTGTGATCCTGGGCAAGGTTGATGAGGCGTGGCCCGCGCAGGACGTCACCTACGAAATTAACGTGCCCGAAACCGACAACAAAGGCCGGAAGGATCGCTTCCTCACGCCTTTCATCAACCTCATCAGCATGATGTTGAATAAAATCCGATAAGCCCGAAACTGACCGCGAAGGGCCACCGAGATTTCGGTGGTCTTTTTGTCAGGCGGTCGCGGGGCTTTTTCCCACGAAATTTTCCCAATCCGCAATTTTGGCCTCCTCATTAGCGAGGAGATTCAAAGTGACCTACCGCATCGACTACACTGGCGACAATTCCGACAACGGCAACGCGGTTGTCGAAGCCGAAAATCCGCAGCCCATCATCCGCTATGTCGAAAAGCCGCGTCGCGGTTTCGCAGTTCCCTCTATCGTCAAAACCACCGCCGCCTTCCTGCTGGGCGGTGCGGTGCTGTTCGGCATGGAAACTGCTGGCCCTGTCGAGTTCCGTCCATCGACCTTGATGGGGACGTATGACGCCCGCGTGGAAGAACAGGTGAAGGCGGCGGAGATGCGGGTGCAGGGTCGCTATGAAGGCTGGGCCGCTCAGGTGAAGGCATCTGCCGAGCAGAATGTCGAGCAGTACAAGATGAAATCGCAGGGTGTCATCACGGCCTATCAGGCTGGTGTCGAGCGCGCAAAAATCTTTGCACAGCTCACCGGACAATTGCAGTCGCAACTCGCGGGAGCGCAGCTTTCCCGCGTCAGCGGTGAGCAATCCGGCGAAGTCGGCATGATCAGCATGGGCCGTGTGATCGGCGATTTTATGAATGTCTTCGATTCCGGTTCCGGCGATCCTTTCCACCACTGGGCGGAAAATACCCAAAACCGTCTTGAGACAGAACTGGAAGATGCCGTCCTCAAAGGGGCAAAGGTCGCAATCGACGGCTGGGACACTGGTCTTCCGGCTGTCAGCGATCTTCAGCGCCAGCTCGATGCTATCGAGCCGATGAAGGTGCCGCCGATGCCGTCGCTCGGTCCCGATCCGGTCTCCGGTCGATAGGAGGGCTGTACGATGCGCCGTCGTTCCATGCTTCCCTTCCTGCAAACTTTCGGCTCCGTACACCGGAGCATGATGGAGCGGGATTTTGCCGACGCATCGCGACGGGAAGCGGAAATGGCACGCGCCGCTATCGCGACAGCCCAAGCCTCCGGTGTTTTAGGCAATGGGCGTCTCGCTAATTTGCGGGACGCCCATGCTGCAAACATGCTCAATCCCAACGGATTGTTTCTGGGGGCGCTCAACAAGCGCCCTTTGTTTTATAACGGCGATGCGCCGCTTCTGACCTATGCCCGCACTGGAACGGGCAAGGGCCGCGATTTCATTCTGCCCAATCTGGCGCACAGCCGTAACCGCAGCCTCATCGTGGTCGATGTGAAGGACGCGGAGAACTGTTTCGCAAGCCATGTCCATCGGCGCGACAATCTCGGTCACAAGATTGTCTATCTCAATCCGTTCGAACTACTGGGCTTGCCGAATGCGCGGATCAATCCGCTGCAAACCCTGATCGACGTTGTCAGTGCTGGCGGCCAGATCGACACTGAGGCGGCGGAGATCGCGCATATACTGCTGCCGCCGTCGCCCAAAGATCAGAACGGTGATTGGGTAGGAAGCGGCGCACGCCGCATTCTCGCGCTTCGCATGGAATATCTGGCGTGTTTCGAGCCTGAGCTGTGCAATCTCGGCGGGCTGTGGCGGTTCGTGAATTCATCGCAGATGGATTTGGACATGGCGTTCGCCATGATGACGACATGCGGTGTCGATGGCATCGAACGTCGCGCCCACGCCGTTCAGGCGACGGCTGCTGACGCGCCCAAACAGCATGAGGCCTATAAGTCGGCCTGTATCGACGCGCTCGATCCGTTCGAGCCTGCCAAGCGGCTGGAACGCGCGACGGCGGCGCATGATTTTGATTTTGCGCGGCTCAAGCATGAGCCGCATACGGTTTACCTGATGGCCCCCAGCGAGAAGCTGAGCGTCGTGGCGATCTGGGTGAGCCTGATTGTCAGCCATATCATCGAAACGGTCGCCCGCGAGCGCGGGCCTGTTGCGACGACATTGATCCTCGATGAGTTTCCGCAGCTTCCACCATCACCCTCGATCAAGAAGATGCTTCACCTCTATCGGGGTAAAGGCTTGCAGCCGTGGATTTTCGCGCAAGGGCGGCATTTGCTCGAAGGCAAATGGTCGCGCGACGCGGTGAAGGATTTTGAAGATTCCGCTGCGATCCTCAACACGAGTTGCGTGGAAGACCCCGAGGTCATGTCGGACATCGAGAAGTGGAGCGGCAATCGCACGGTTCTTATGCACGGCATGAACCGGAGCGGCGGAACGGTGGAATCTGCCGGAGCCAATCTCGGCGAAAGCAAGCGCGCGGTCCTGCAATCCGAAAATATCCGCGAAATCGGCGACGGTCGGCAAATCATTCGCGTGGCGGGAATGCCGCACCTCATCAAATGCGACCGCATTCCGTTTTTCGAGGTCGATCCTTGGAAATTTCAAATTCGCGACGTGCGCGATCTGCACAAAGGAGTTTCGCTATGAGCGGTGAAGGGTCCTCATCGGGAGCGGTCACGCCGCTCTTCGCCTCGGCAAGTTCGCAAAGAGCGTCAACTCCGGCGGTATCGCCGGAGAAGGCGGCGGAAATCACAACCTGGGCAAACCGCACCACCGCAAGGGCCGAATATGAGTTCAAGGAAAACCGAGCTGACTGGACCAATCAGGAATACGGGAAGCTGCTCGCCAAGGAAGGGGAGCGGATAGAATTCCGGCCAGCCGGCGCAACGGATGATCGGAAATCGCATTTGATGCGGGCGGCTGAACATCTCGTAAAGCGCAATCACGCGGCGCGGCTTGCGGGCATCAATCGCGCTGCTGAGAAATTGCTCGCGGGTGAAAAACTTGAATCCAAGAAAAGCGATATTGGCAGATGACAATGAGATAGACGCACGGGATGACCCCGACGAAACGCTCGGTTTTATTGCGTTTTTCTACTATTTCAATTACACTGGTAGTGAGGATTGCAGGCATCTTCGCCACGGGCGAATTCGACACCAGCATACCTTACGCGATGCTTCGGAAAATTTTCTTCGAGCGGATCGCTAAATCACTAAAATTTGGGGCGATGGGGGACTTCCTCCCAAGGACGAAAACGTAAAACATTAAACCAGACTCTTCTCATGGCTCAATTGAGCGCCGCTGTAAGCGGCGGGGACGGGTTTGATGAACATGTTATCGTCGGAAGAATTGCTGGAACTCCGCACTGAGATTGCGGACTTCAATTCGTCCGACGAGCGGAAAGACGAACTGATCCGCTTTCTTGACTCAATCGCAATCTCGTTTGTCGATCAGGCTTTTGGCTTGGATTCCACTCAACTTTCTCTTTCGAAAAGAGCAAACTACGCTTTCAAAGGCGCGGAAAATCATGCTAATCTGCTGAAATCCGAGCAATCGGAGCTAGTTGACCTCCCCCGTATTGCTGAGGGTGAGGGCGCGAACAACACCGTAGGCCCAGAGGGGCATTTTGCGCCATGACAAGACAAACAAACAAGAAGGCCGTCATCTACTGCCGTGTCAGCACCAAGCGACAGGCGAAGGAAGGCAACGGTCTGGATTCCCAAGAGACGCGATGCCGCGAATATGCGGGCTATCGCGGGCATGAGGTCGTTCGCGTGTTCACGGACGACAAGTCCGGCTCGCTTCTCGACCGCACGGGCATGATCGCGATGCTCGCCTTCATCAAAAAGCATCGCAAAGATAACTGTGTCGTCATCATCGACGACATAAGCCGCCTCGCTCGCGGCATCGAAGCGCACCTGAAACTTCGTGCCGACATCGCCAAGGCTGGCGGCGTTCTGGAATCTCCTTCCATCGAATTTGGCGAAGAT
This sequence comes from Sphingobium sp., assembly GCF_049304695.1. Classification (GTDB taxonomy): domain Bacteria; phylum Pseudomonadota; class Alphaproteobacteria; order Sphingomonadales; family Sphingomonadaceae; genus Sphingobium. The sequence goes on along the minus strand of NZ_JBAQOK010000050.1, from coordinate 10,806 downwards.
TCCGATAGCGTTCTCGTCGAGCATTTGCTCGCGTCTGTTTCTCAGCACCAGCGGCAAAAGAATGGCGAGCAAGCCCAGAACAGAATGAAGGCTCGTTTACAGGGCGGGTACTGGGTGTTCCATGCGCCCCTCGGTTACGCCTATCAGAAAAGCCCTGAGGGCGGCAGCATCCTCGTGCGCGTCGAGCCGCTTGCCTCGATAATAGCCGAAGGGCTGGAAGGATATGCTTCCGGTCGCTTCTCCTCACAGGCGGAAGTGAAACGCTACTTTGAGGCTCATCACGAATTTCCGCTTTGTCGCCACGGCTTCCTGACGAACGAGCAGGTAAATCGCATTCTGACCTATCCGATTTATGCGGGTTATGTCGAAAGCAAGTTTTGGGGTGTGTCGCTTCGCAAGGGGCATCACGAGGCCATCATCTCTCTCGAAACACATGAGCGTATTCGGGAGCGTTTGAACGGCAAGCCGACTGCTCCCGTCCGCAGCGACATCAATGCTGATTTTCCACTGCGCGGTTTTGCCACCTGTGGCGAGTGCTGCCATCCGATGACAGCGAATTGGAGCCGCGCCCGTTCTGGAACGCGCCACCCTTATTATGTCTGCCGTCATCGCGGCTGCGAGAAATTCGGCAAGTCCGTAAAGCGGGCTGTCGTTGAAGGCGCATACGAGGAGTTGCTCCGCAAACTCGTTCCCAGCCATGAGCTGTTTACGCTGATGACCAAACTGTTCCGCAAGCGGTGGGATGAAGCCGAAGGCAAGGCGAAGGAAGTCCGTGCTGCTATGAAGCTGGAAGTCGTCGCGATTGAAAAGAAGATCGCGCAGATTCTTGACCGGATTGTCGAGTCAGACAGCCCGACCGTGATCGGCGCATATGAACGCAAGGTCGAAGAGCTGGAACGCAGCAAGCTCGTTTTTGCGGAAAAAACCGCTCGCTGCGGCACGGTAGCGAAAGGCTACGACGAAACTTTTCGAACCGCCTTCGATTTTCTCGGAAACCCTTGGAAACTATGGGAAAATGGAACGCTTGAAGACAAGCGTATAGTGCTAAAACTGACTTTGGACTCTCACATTCAGTATGACTGGAATGAGGGCGTTCGAACCCCAGAAATTACCCTTCCGTTCAAAGCGTTAGGGGCAATTCACGACCGTGAAACGGTAATGGCGGAAGGGGTGGGATTCGAACCCACGGATGCTTGCACATCGGCGGTTTTCAAGACCGCTGCAATCGACCACTCTGCCACCCTTCCGCGCGCATGGATCGTGACTGCCTCTAACGTGCCGGGCGGACTTGCCAAGCGCAAAATGCATGAACCAGCCCGCTTTGAAGCCAACTTGACGCAGCAGTTCATTAAAGGATTCACCTCCCGCGCTGGCTGTGCAACAATGGGGCTATGGGAGATTCTGTGCGTTCATCCGTCTTTTCACTGCTGTTGGGCCTTGCCACCGTCACCGCTTGCGGCGCTTCGCCCGATAGTGCGCGGGCGCAGGACAGCACCGATTTCCGCGTCTATCTGGAAAGCCTGCGGCCCAAGGCGCAGGCTATGGGGATCAGCAACGCGACGCTCGACAGCGTGTTTCCCACCTTGACGCCCAATCCGCGCGTTGTCGCGCTGGACCAGACGCAGCCGGGCGGCGGTGCTTATTCGCCCATCCCCAATTTCGAACCCTATCGACGACAGCATGTCGATGCCGCGCGCATCAACAGGGGCCGCGTCGCCTATCAGGCCAACCGCTCCCGCCTTGCCCGGATAGAGGCGGAAACCGGCGTGCCGGAGGAAATCATGGTTGCGATCTACGGCCATGAAACCAACTATGGTTCCTATACCGGCGATTTCGACCTGATCCGTTCGCTCGCCACGCTGGCCCATGAAGGGCGCAGGCGCGCTCTGTTCGAACCTGAACTGCTCGCCACGCTCAAGATGCTGGACAATGGCGTGCCGCGCAGTCGCCTGGTCGGCAGTTGGGCCGGGGCGACCGGCTATCCGCAATTTCTGCCCAGCGTCTATCTGCGCATCGCCAAGGATGGCGATGGCGACGGCCGCGCCGACATCTGGAACAGCGAAGCCGACGCGCTGGCCTCTATCGCCAATTATTTCGTGCAGGCTGGCTGGCGGCGGGGCCAGCCATGGGGCGTGGCGGTCAGCGTGCCAGCCGGTCTCGACCGCACCGCCATCGCCGCGCGCACTGCGCCTGCTCGTTGCCCACGCGTGTTCAACCGGCATAGCCGCTGGCTTTCGGTGGCCGAATGGCGCAAACTCGGCATCTTCCCATCCAGCGGCATTTGGCCGGGCGATACCGTCATGGCGACGCTGCTGGAACCCGATGGTCCGGGGAAGACCGCCTATCTGCTGACCGGCAATTATCGCGTCATTCTGGATTATAACTGCTCCAATTTCTATGCGCTGTCCGTCGGACTGTTGGCCGACGCGGTCAGGCAATAGGGGCAGGGGCTGCAAAGACAGGCTTTGAGAATAAGCGCATCATGGCTAATGACGCCTGATCGCCGTCAAGCAAAAATCGTTCGATTCTACCCGATAAGGCAGTCCCCATGAAAAAGTCGCTCGCCCTCCTTCTTGCCGCCGGATTGCTGGCACAGCCCCTGATCGCCGCTGCCCCGCCTTACACCAGCGAGGCGCCGATCGCTTATATGAAGGATCTGTCCTCCGGCGCAGTGCTATATGACAAGGGTGGCGAAACCCGCATGCCGCCTGCGTCCATGGCGAAAATGATGACTGCGCATGTCGCTTTCCGCCTGATCCAGAAGGGCGACCTGAAACTCGACACCAAATTTACCGTCCGCCCCGAAACATGGACCCAATGGCATGGGCCAAAGGCGGGATCGACCATGTTCCTGTCGGTCAACGAACAGGTGTCCGTCGAAAATCTGCTGCACGGCATCGTCACTCTGTCGGGCAATGACGCCTGCGTGGTTCTGGCCGAAGGGATTGCTGGCACCGAACAGGCATTCGTCGCGCTGATGAACGAAGAAGCCAAGCGCATGGGCCTGAAAAACAGCCATTTCGGCACCAGCAATGGTTGGCCGGATGAGGGCGTGACCTATGTCACCGCCGAAGATCTCGCCAAACTGGCACAGGCAACGGTCGAGGAAACGCCTGATCTGTACAAGCGTTTCTACGCCACCCGCTCCTTCACCTGGGGCAAGACGATGGGCGGCAGCGACATCGAACAGGGCAATCGCAACCCGATTTTGGGCAAGATAGCTGGCGCGGATGGCCTCAAGACCGGGCATACCGAAGAAGCCGGTTTCGGCTTTACCGGATCGGCCGATCAGGATGGCCGCCGTCTGGTCATGGTCGTCGCCGGCCTGCCGACTTTCAACAGCCGCATTACCGAATCGGTGCGCTTCATGGATTGGGGCTTCAGGGCGTGGAAAGCCCAGCCGCTGTTCAAAAAGGGCGCAGTGGTCGATACGGCGCAAGTCCAGTTGGGCAGCGCAACGAGCGTGCCTTTGGTCGCCCCACAAAATCTCGCCGTCACGCTTCCCCGCACCGCGTCGGCCAATGTTCAGGTGAAGGTCGTCTATACCGGCCCGATCAAGGCGCCGATCGCCAAGGGGCAGCAGATCGCGCAGTTGATCGTATCCACGCCCGACACCCCGCCGCAGGTCATGCCGCTGGTCGCGGGTGAAGATGTCGCCGAAGCCGGTGTATTTGGCCGTCTCTGGAACGGCCTGAAGTCCCTGTTCGGGTGATGCCGGTTCCGGCCGATCGCGGCCGTTTCATCAGCCTGGAAGGCGGGGAGGGCGCGGGCAAATCAACCCAGTTGCGCGCGCTCGCCGCCGACCTGCGCGCGCGCGGGCTGGACGTGGTGGAAACCCGCGAACCGGGCGGCAGCGAGGGCGCGGAAGCAATCCGTACTCTTTTACTCACGGGTGGCGACGATCGCTGGAGCCCGCGCGCCGAAGCACTGCTCTTCGCCGCCGCCCGCGCCGACCATATCGAAAAAACGATCCGCCCCGCCATCGCACGCGGCGCATGGGTCTTGTCCGATCGCTTCCTGGATTCCAGCCGCGCCTATCAGGGGCAGGGCGACCTGACCGACGCCGACATACTGACCCTGCACCGCATCGGCAGCGCAGGATTCCTGCCCGACCGCACGCTGTTCCTGACGCTGCCGGAACAGGAAGCCGAAACCCGCGCCCGCGCCCGCGACGGTGACGCATCCGACCGGATCGGTGGCCGCGATCGCAGCTTTCACCGCGCGGTGGCAGATGCCTTTGCCCGTTTCGCTATAGAAGAACCTGCGCGATTTCGCGCCATCGATGCCTCGGGCGACGCGCAGGCGGTGACCCAACGCCTTCTCGACGCGCTCGCCGACCTGCTGCCATGACGTCAATCCTGGGCCATGATACGCAAGCCGACAGCCTGCTCTCCGCAGCTAAAAGCGGACGCATGCATCATGGCTGGATACTCGCCGGACCCAAAGGCATCGGCAAGGGCGGCTTCGCCCGCGCGCTGGCGCTGCGGCTGCTGGCCGACGCCGCCGGTCCGCCGATGACGGGGGAGGGGCTGGCCGTGCCCGAAGATCACCCGATCCGCCGCCTGATCGACGCGGGCGCGCACCCCGATTATGCTGAACTCGCCCCGCTGGAAAAGGACGGCGTCACCGCTCGCAACATCAGTGTCGATCAAGTGCGCGGCCTGTCCCGCCTGCTTCAGTCGGCGCCTTCGCTATCCAACCGTCGCATCGTCGTCATCGATAGCGCCGACGATCTGGAGCGGGGCGCGGCCAACGCGCTGCTCAAGACGCTGGAGGAGCCGCCCGCCGACATGCTGTTCCTGCTGGTCAGCCATGCACCGGGCCGCCTGCTTCCCACCATACGCTCACGCTGCCGTACCCTGCGTTTCGATCCATTGCCCGACGAAGCCATGCGCCGCGTCCTGCACAGCACTGACGCGACGCTATCGACATCAGAAATCGACGCGCTGGTCCGTGCGGGCGAAGGCTCTCCGGGCCGCGCGCTCCGCTATGCTGGCCTGAATCTCGCCGACATGGAAGTGACGCTCGCCTCGATCGCCCGCGACGGCGACCCCGGCAATCGCCAGCGGCTGGCGCTCGCAAAGGCGCTGGCCCTCAAATCCGCGCGCCCCCGCTACGAAGCCTTCCTCGAACGCACCCCGGCCCTCATTGCGCAAGCCGCGCGCGACCGCAGCGGCCCAGCCTTGGGCACCGCACTCGATCATTGGGAAAAGGCGCGGCATCTGGCGGGCGGGGCGATCATCCTCTCGCTTGATCCCGCAGCCGTCATCTTCGAACTGGCGACTCATGTTGCCGCACTCGCGCAGCGCCGCGACGCCTGACCGCCCCAAAAGCCGCTTTTCGCTGCGGTAAACAGACGCTAGGGAGGGGCGCATGTCCAATCCCTACACCATCACCACCGCCATATCCTACCCCAATGGCCGCCCGCACATCGGCCACGCCTATGAGGTGATCGCCACCGACGCGATTGCCCGGTTCCAGCGGATGATGGGACGCGATGTCTTCTTTCAGACCGGCACCGATGAACATGGCCTCAAAATGGTGCAGGCCGCCCGTGGCCGCGACATGGAACCGCGGGCGCTCGCGGACGAAATGTCGGGCTATTTCCGTGAGATGAACGACAGGTTGAACATCAGCCACGATCGTTTCATCCGCACGAGCGAAGCGGCCCACCACAGCGCCAGCCAGGCCATCTGGCAGGCAATGGAGGCCAATGGCGACCTCTATCTCGACCGTTACGAAGGCTGGTATTCCGTCCGCGACGAAGCCTATTACGATGAGAAAGAACTGGTCGGCGAGGAGGGCGCAAAGCTGTCGCCCCAGGGAACGCCAGTCGAATGGACGGTCGAGGAAAGCTGGTTTTTCCGCCTGTCCAAATATCAGGATCGCCTGCTCGCCCTCTACGAAAGCCAGCCCGACTTCATCCGCCCGGACAGCCGCCGCAATGAAATCATGCGCTTTGTCGAAGGTGGCCTGTCGGACCTCAGCATCTCGCGCACCAGCTTCGACTGGGGCGTCAAAGTGCCGGGATCGGACGGTCATGTCATGTATGTCTGGGTCGATGCGCTGACCAATTATCTGACCGGCTGCGGCTATCCCGACGACCCGGAACGCATGGCCCGCTATTGGGCGGAGGGCGGTGATGTCACGCATATCATCGGCAAAGATATCGTGCGTTTTCATACCGTTTACTGGCCAGCCTTCCTGATGAGCGCGAAGTTACCCTTGCCCAGCCAGATCTTCGGCCACGGCTTCCTGCTCAACCGGGGCGAGAAAATGTCCAAGTCGGTCGGCAACGTCGCCGACCCTATCGCTCTGGCCGACCGCTTCGGCGTCGATCAGTTACGCTACTTCCTCCTGTCCGAAGTCACCTTCGGCAATGACGGCAGCTACAGCGCCGACGCGATCGTCGCCCGCGCCAACAGCGATCTGGCCAACAGCTTCGGCAATCTGGCCCAGCGGACCTTGAGCTTCATCGCGAAAAATCTCGAAGGACGCCTGCCCGAACCTGCGCCACAGGATGTGGATAGCGAACTGCTGGCCACCATCGCTGAAGCCTCCGCCACCTTCCAGACGGCCATGGCCGATCTCGCGCCCTCCGTAGCGATCGAGGCATGGATGCGCGGCGTGTTCGCCTGCAATGCTTATATCGATACACAAGCCCCATGGGCACTGCGTAAAACCGACCCAGCGCGTATGGAGGCAGTGTTGGCAACGCTCTACGATGCCATCGCAAGCCTGGCTATCATCATCCAGCCCGTTATCCCGGCCAGCGCCACCGCGCTGCTCGACCATATGGGTATCGCACCGGATGCGCGCACCTATCAGGTGATCGGATCGCCTTGGTATGCCGCCCTGCGCGAAAGCGGCTTCACCCTAGCCCCACCAAAGCCACTTTTCCCCCGCCTCGAACTCGTCGCAGAGGACGCCTGATCCAATGTTGATCGACAGTCATTGTCATTTGAATTACAAAGGCTTGGTCGAGGATCAGGATAATGTGCTTGAACGCGCACGGTCTGCTGGCATCGACCTGATGCTCAACATCGCCACCCGCGAAAGCGAGTGGGACGATGTGCTGGCTACCGCAATCCGCGCACCCGACGTATGGGCAACGGTCGGCATCCACCCGCACGAAGCCGATGAACATCCCCATATCGACACGGCCAAGCTGGTCGAGCGCGCCGCCCATCCGCGCGTCGTCGGCATCGGCGAAACCGGCCTTGACTATTATTACGACCATAGCGACCGCGAACGGCAGCAGAACAGCTTCCGCTCCCACATCGTCGCTGCGCGCGACACCGGCCTGCCGCTGATCGTCCACACCCGCGATGCGGAGGAGGACACGCTGGCCATTATGCGCGACGAGATGGGGAAGGGTGCCTACACCGGCGTCATCCATTGCTTCACCGCTAGCGGTGCGTTCGCCGACGTTGCCATCGACCTTGGCTTCTACATCAGCATATCCGGCATCGTGACCTTCAAGAGCGCGCGCGATTTGCAGGAAACCGCCGCTCGCCTGCCGCTCGACCGGTTGCTGGTGGAAACGGACTCGCCGTTTCTCGCGCCTGTCCCCCATCGCGGTCGCCCGTGCGAGCCGGCCTTTGTCGCCGACACAGCCCGGTTCCTGGCCAATCTGCGCGGCGAAAGCATCGAAACACTCGGCGCGGCAACCTCGGCCAACTTTCGCGCCCTCTTCACCAAAGTCGCATGACGCTGAAGCTGACCATATTGGGCAGCGGAACCTCGTCCGGCGTGCCACGCATCGGCAACGACTGGGGCACATGCGATCCCGGCGAACCGAAGAACCGCCGTACCCGCGTTTCCATTCTGGTCGAAAGTCCCACCACCCGCTTATTGGTGGACACCTCGCCGGACATGCGTGCGCAATTGCTGGCCGCCGATGTCGTCCATGTCGATGCGATCCTGTGGACTCACGACCATGCGGACCACACCCATGGCATCGACGATGTGCGCCAACTCTTCCATCATCGCCGCAGTCCCGTGCCCGCCTATGCCAGAATCAAGCCTTTACAACTGCTTAAACGCCGTTTCTCTTATGTGTTCGAGGGTGCGAACGGCTATCGTCCGACGATCGACGCGCATATCCTGCCCGACACATTGACCATCGGCGACATCGCAATCACCTGCGTCGATCAGCCGCATGGCGACATTTATTCCACGGGTTTTCGCTTCACATATGGCGGGCGGTCCATCGCCTATGCGACGGATTTTCATAGCATAACGCCTGAAATGACCGCTCTCTATACGGGTGTCGATATCTGGGTGGTCGATGCGCTGCGCGAAGCCCCTCATCCAAGCCACCCGCATCTTGCCCTGACGCTGGATGGCATCGCCGCCGCCCGTCCCGGTCGCGCGATCCTGACCCATATGGATCAAAGCATGGACTATGGCAGATTATGCGATACGCTGCCTGCCGGGGTGGAGCCGGGCTATGACGGCATGGTAATCCCACTCGCGACAGGACCGCAGGGGGATTGATGGGACAGGGCGATCCAACCGCATCCACGCTCTGGTATGTGCTGGCCATCGTCCTCGTCGGCTCATCGCTCATCGGACGGCGGCTCGCCTGGGGCGGACTGGTGCGGATGCTCCTGCTCTGGGTCGCGATCTTCGCCGGGTTGCTGGGCCTGTTCACCTATGCGCAGAAGCAGGGCTGGCTAACTGGACGCTGGGCCGAGCAGGGGCGAGAGCAGGGAACCGGGAAGGGCGCCCCCATGGAGGACGCGCCATCCGCCGTGCCACGCGCCAGCGCACAGGGGCAGGCGCTCCATATCCTGGTCGCGCCCGACGGCCATTATTGGGTCGAAGGTACGATCAACGGCACGCCCGCACGGTTTCTGATCGACAGCGGCGCGACCGTCACGGCCTTGTCGGAACAGACGGCGCGTGCCGCAGGGCTTAACTATGATCCCGGCGAACCCGGCGTCGTAATGACGACCGCCAATGGCCGGGTGGATGCGCGCCGATCCACCGTCGCGACCCTGTCCATCGGTCCCATCGCCGCCAGCGACCTGCCCGTCGTCGTCTCGCCGGCCTTTGGCGAGATCAACGTGATCGGCATGAACATGCTTTCCCGTCTCAAAAGCTGGGGCGTGCAAAATAGCGAAATGATTTTGACGCCATGACATCATCTTCACACCCTGCCGCGCTAACCCAGCGCGAACGGCTCAAGGCCATTATCGGTGGCTCCACCGGCAATCTGGTCGAATGGTATGACTGGTATGCCTATGCTGCCTTCACCCTTTATTTTGCCCCACATTTCTTCCCCAGTCAGGATCGCACCGCCCAGTTGCTGAGTGCTGCGGGCATCTTCGCGGTCGGCTTTCTAATGCGACCGATCGGCGCATGGCTGATGGGCGTCTATGCCGATCGACACGGGCGGAAAAGCGGCCTGACCCTGTCCGTCGCGCTGATGTGCGCAGGCTCTCTGCTGATCGCGGTGACGCCGGGTTATGAAAGCATCGGCGTGGCTGCACCTGTCATGCTGGTGCTGGCCCGGTTGATGCAGGGCCTTTCGATCGGCGGCGAATATGGCGCCAGCGCGACTTATCTGTCCGAAATGGCGGGCAGGAACCGGCGCGGTTTCTTTTCCAGCTTCCAATATGTCACGTTGATCGCGGGCCAATTGGTGGCGATCTGCGTGCTGCTGATCCTTCAGGCGACCTTGACCGAAACGCAACTGGACGCATGGGGATGGCGCATACCGTTTTTCATCGGTGGCTTGCTGGCGGTTATCGTCTTCTGGCTACGGCGCGGGCTTGCTGAAACCCAGAGTTTCGCCGTGGCAAAGGCGGAGGGTGCGCCCAAATCGGGCTTTGTCGAACTGATAACCAATCACCCGCGTGAGACGATGACGGTCATGCTGCTGACCGCTGGCGGCACGATCGCTTTCTACGCCTATTCCATTTACATGCAGAAATTCCTGGTCAACACCAGCGGCCTGAGCCGACAGGTCGCATCGCAAATCAATGCTGTAACGCTGTTTCTTTTCATGTTGTTGCAACCGCTGGCAGGCGCATTGTCCGACCGGATCGGGCGCAAGCCGCTGATGATCGGCTTCGGCGTGTTGGGAATGCTCTGCACCTATCCGATCTTTGCGACTCTGGCCGTCACGAAAGATCCGCTCATCGCCGGACTGCTGGTCATGGCGGGCCTCATCATCGTCAGCGCCTATACGTCGATCAACGCGGTCGTGAAGGCTGAACTGTTTCCCGCCCACATCCGCGCGCTGGGCGTCGCGCTGCCTTATGCGCTGGCCAACACCATGTTCGGCGGTACGGCGGAGTTTGTGGCATTGTGGTTCAAGCAGGCGGGCATGGAGCAGGCCTTCTACATCTATGTGACCGTGATGATCGGCATATCGCTAATCGTCTACATCCGTATGCGCGACACCGCGCAGCACAGCCTGATCCAGGAGGATTGATGTGCGGGAGGTCGACGATCAGAGACAAATGCCGAACCCAAGATCGTCGGTCCTAAATCGCAGCCATTCCGATCCGTTGGCTTCCAGCGAAGTCGGGAAGCTCGTTTGCGCGCGGAGTCTATGTTCCAGCATCCACCGCGCGATCAACGCGTCTGACGCCACGCATCAACTCACACCCCCTCTCGTCGCACGCTCGTTGAGATTTAACATAATCCTTATTATCGCACTTATCTGATGTAGCAGCAACGTTCAAATGTCACAGTTGCGCAAAGTAGAGATGTCTCACTTGGGCTACCGTGCCCTCCGGCTGTTCGGAGGTATTGAGCATGGCGGTGTTGCGTATGAGTACCGAGGAGCTTTCG
>NZ_JBAQOK010000049.1:0-52409 GCF_049304695.1 Sphingobium sp. | reverse complement strand
GGACCCCGGCCTTCGCCGGGGAACACTCCTTTTTGGCGTCAGTTTAACCTCACGCCACCAACGCCCGTTTCCACGGCAGGGCACGGCCCACCGGCGTCAGGCCGGACCAGCCGCGATGGCTGGTGTCGATGGTCAGGGCTGTTTCGCAGCAGGCGCATTGGGCCATGACGCGGCCGACCAGCCACTGGCTTTGTCCGCAGTCGGGGCAGGATATGGGTTTGCCGGGGCGATAGGTCAGGAGCGCGGCGCTTGCACAGGGGGCGGGATCGATCATCGAAAAGGACGCAGGCATGACCGGAAAACTCACCTTGTTGCGATATATGAACGTTCGATCGCATTAATGTTTCCGTAAAGCGGGGGTCCCATCGTCATAAATGCCTGAGGGAAATGGCGGACGGTTGGTTTGTCCATTTGACTCCCCGCCCGCAGTCTGTATGGCGCTGCAACATCGGGACATACCCGCTTCGACCAACGGTAGGGGCGCATCCCCTCCACCTTGTCGCCCGTCCTGTCGGGCTGGTCGGCGAGATACTGGTGGATAGCGTCATCCTCCCTCCGCGTGGCCGGGGCACATGCGAGGAGACGCACATCTTATGACCGCCATCGGACAGGACACTCTGGGCACGCGCGACACGTTGAACGTCGGCGGCAAGGACATCGCTTATTATTCGCTCAAAAAGGCGGCTGCGAAGCTGGGCGACGTTTCGCGCCTGCCTTTTTCGATGAAGGTCCTGCTGGAGAACTTGTTGCGGTTCGAGGATGGCGTGACCGTCACCACCGACGATATTCAGGCGATCATCGACTGGCAGGTCGAGCGCAAGTCGGACCGTGAGATCCAGTATCGCCCAGCGCGCGTGCTGATGCAGGATTTCACCGGCGTGCCATGCGTAGTCGATCTGGCCGCGATGCGCGACGCGATGAACGCGCTGGGCGCGGACGCGAGCAAGATCAACCCGCTGGTGCCCGTCCATCTCGTCATCGATCACTCGGTCATGGTGGATGAATTCGGCACGCCCAAGGCGTTCGAGGACAATGTCGAGCTGGAATATCAGCGCAACATGGAGCGCTATGACTTCCTGAAATGGGGCAGCAAGAGCCTTGATAACTTCAAGGTCGTTCCCCCCGGCACGGGCATCTGCCATCAGGTGAACCTGGAAAATATCGCGCAGGCAGTATGGTCTTCGGTCGATGCAAGCGGCGCGACCGTGGCCTATCCCGACACCTGCGTCGGCACCGACAGCCATACGACGATGATTAACGGTCTGGGCGTTCTTGGCTGGGGCGTGGGCGGGATCGAGGCGGAAGCCGCGATGCTGGGCCAGCCGGTGTCGATGCTGATCCCCGAAGTCGTCGGCTTCAAGCTGACCGGCGCGCTGGCCGAGGGCATTACCGCCACCGATCTGGTGCTGACCGCCACGCAGATGCTGCGCGCCAAGGGCGTCGTTGGCCGTTTCGTGGAATATTTCGGTCCGGGTCTGGCATCGCTGAGCCTTGCCGATCGTGCGACGCTGGCGAACATGGCGCCGGAATATGGCGCGACCTGCGGCTTCTTTGGCATCGACGACAAGACGCTGGATTATATGCGTCTGACCGGCCGCAGCGACGAGAATGTCGCGCTGGTCGAAGCCTATGCCAAGGAGCAGGGTTTCTGGATCGACGCGTCGATCGAGCCGGTGTTCACCGACGTGCTGGAATTGGACATGAGCAGCGTCGTGCCGTCGCTCGCCGGTCCCAAGCGCCCGCAGGACAAGGTGATCCTGACGCAGGTCGATGACGTGTTCAACGCCGATCTGGAAAAGGTGTACAAGAAGGCCGCCGCCGTGCGCGTGCCGGTGGAAGGCGCGAGCCATGACATCGGCGACGGGGACGTCGTGATCGCGGCGATCACCAGCTGCACCAACACGTCGAACCCCGGCGTGCTGGTGGCTGCTGGTCTGGTCGCCAAGAAGGCGAACGAGCTGGGTATGAAGCCAAAGCCATGGGTCAAGACCTCGCTGGCCCCCGGTAGCCAGGTCGTTACCGACTATCTGGTGAAGGCTGGCCTTCAGGAGCATCTGGATGCCGTCGGCTTCAATCTGGTTGGCTATGGCTGCACCACCTGCATCGGGAACAGCGGCCCGCTGGCCGAGCCGATCAGCAAGGCGATCAACGGCAACGACATCGTCGCCGCGTCGGTGCTGTCGGGTAACCGCAACTTCGAAGGCCGCGTGTCGGCCGACGTGCGCGCCAACTTCCTCGCCTCGCCGCCGCTGGTGGTCGCCTATGCGTTGAAGGGCACGGTCACGACCGATTTCGTCACGACCCCGATCGGTCAGGGCCGCGACGGGCAGGACGTGTATCTGAAGGACATCTGGCCGAGCAACGAGGAAGTCCGTTCGGTCATGGACGGCGCGCTGACCCGCGACATGTTCGTCAGCCGTTATTCGACGGTGTTCACCGGCGATGAACGCTGGCAGGCGATCGACGTGGCGGGTTCGGACACCTATAGCTGGCGCGCCGGGTCCACCTATGTCGCCAACCCGCCCTATTTCGAAGGGCTTACCATGACGCCTGCGGCGGTGAACGACATCATCGACGCCAAGCCGCTGGCGATATTCGGCGATTCGATCACCACCGATCACATCTCGCCGGCTGGTTCGATCAAGGCGTCCTCGCCCGCTGGCCAGTGGCTGAGCGAGCATCAGGTCGCGCAGTCGGATTACAACAGCTATGGCGCGCGCCGTGGCCATCATGAAGTCATGATGCGCGGAACATTCGCCAACATCCGCATCAAGAACCAGATGCTGGATGGCGTGGAAGGCGGCATGACCCGTTATAATGGCGAAGTCATGCCTATCTATGACGCGGCGATGAAGCATAAGGCCGACGGCACGCCGCTGGTCGTCATCGGCGGCAAGGAATATGGCACCGGATCGTCGCGCGACTGGGCGGCGAAGGGCACCAACCTGCTGGGCGTCCGCTCGGTCATCGTGGAAAGCTTTGAGCGTATTCACCGTTCGAATCTGGTCGGGATGGGCGTGCTGCCGTTGCAGTTCAAGGACGGCGCGACCAAGGATACGCTGGGCCTGACGGGCGACGAAAGCTTCACGATCACCAATGTCGCTGGCCTGAAGCCGCGTCAGGACGTGGACGTGCTGGTGACGCGCGCGGACGGATCGACCTTCACCTTCACCGCGCTGTGCCGGATCGACACGATCAACGAGCTGGAATATTTCCTGAACGGCGGCATCCTGCAATATGTGTTGCGCAAGCTGGCCGCCTGATCGGGCTGACGGTTTGAGTTAAAAAGGGGCTTCTCCTGCAAAGGAGAGGCCCCTTTTTTGTGTCATCCTCCCTTGTAAGGGGAGGTGGCTGGCGTAGCCAGACGGAGGGGTGTCGGCTTCTCATGAGAGGGGGACACCCCTCCACCACTTCGTGGTCCCCCTCCCCTTGCAGGGGAGGATCTTTTGGGCGGGAAAGCGGAGGTTGAGGGGCGCGCAGAAAGGGTGGGTGGCATCCTGTCGCGTCGATGCCTAGCTTGCCTGTGATGAAGAGAGCGTTGATCGTCCGTCATGTGCCGCGTGAAGGGGCGGCTGGGTATCTCAAGCCGATCGAGGCGGCGGGGTATCATATCGACCGGATTGATGTGGCCAGCCGCGATTTCGCCGCTGTCGATCTGTGCGAACCGGACTTACTCATCATGATGGGTGGGCCGATGGGGGTTTATGAGCATGACCGGCACCCGTGGATTCCGTTGCAGATCGAGAAGCTCGCCGCCCGGCTGGATAACGACCGGCCGACGCTGGGGGTGTGCCTGGGCAGTCAGATGATTGCGGCGGCGCTGGGCGCGCGGGTCTATCCGGGCGGGCATATGGAACTGGGCTTTGCGCCGATCCGCGTGAATGAGGCGGGGGCGGAGTCGCCGTTGCGCCATGTCGATGGCGTGCCGTTGCTCCATTGGCACAGCGATACGTTCGATTTGCCCGATGGCGTCGAATTGCTGGCATCGACGGATCGCTATGCGCATCAGGCGTTTCGGCGCGGGCGCAATCTGCTGGCGCTGCAATTTCATGCGGAGATGGGGGAGGATCCTCGGTTCGAGGATTGGCTGACGCATTTCTGGGCCGATCTGGATGTCGCGGGGCAATGTGGCGTCGCGCTGCGCCGCGATCATGACGATCACGGTCCGGGCGCGGTGGCGGCGGGGCGCGCGATGATCGGCGAATGGCTGGCGGGGCTTGGAAAGGCTTGATCCCGCAGGCGTTCTTCTATTAACTCCTACAAATGATTGATGCACAATGGAAAGCGAGCCGTCGCGGCCTTCTGGCAGGCGGCATGGCGGGGATGGCAGCGGCCAGCGTGGCAGCTAAAGGAAAGGCGGCATCGTCGGGCGCCGCCGTGCTGGCCCCGCGCCCGCCGATGGGGTGGAATAGCTGGAACAGTTTCGCCACGACGATCACCGAAGCCCAGGCGCGCGAAACTGCGGCGATCATGGCGCAAAAGCTGCTACCCTTTGGCTACGACATCTTCACCGTCGATATTCAATGGTATGAGCCACAGGCGTCGAGCTACACTTATAACGCCGCGCCCAAGCCAGCGATGGACGGCTTCGGGCGGATGATCCCCGCGCCCAATCGCTTTCCGTCGAGCGTCGGGGGCAGGGGGTTCGCGCCGCTGGCGAAGGCGGTGCATGATCTGGGCCTGAAATTCGGCATCCATGTCATGCGCGGTATCCCGCGTGCGGCGGTGGAACGGAACCTGCCGGTCATGGGCACGTCCTATCGGGCGAGGGACGTGGCGGATACCAGCAGCGTGTGTTCGTGGAACCCCGACATGTATGGTGTCGATATGAGGCGGCCGGACGGGCAGGCCTATTATGACAGCATATTTCGCCTCTATGCGCAGTGGGGCGTCGATTTCGTCAAGATGGACGATATGAGCCGCCCCTATGACGCCCATGCGCCGGAGATCGAGGCGGCGCACAAGGCCATTCACACGAGCGGACGACCGATGATTCTGAGCCTGTCGCCGGGCGAGACGCCGGTCATTCGGGGCGATCATGTGCGGCGCTTTGCGCAGATGTGGCGGATTTCGGACGATTTTTGGGATGAATGGCCGATGCTGGCGGCGCAGTTCACCCGGTTGGAAAACTGGACGCCCTATCGCGGGCCGGGATCATGGCCGGATGCCGACATGCTGCCGTTGGGCCGTCTGGCACTGGGCGCGCGGGATACGCGCTTTACGCCCGACGAGCAGCGCATGTTGATGACGCTGTGGGCGATTGCGCGATCGCCGCTCATCATGGGTGGCGACCTGCGGCATCTGGATGTGGCGACGCTGGCGCTGTTGACCAACCGGGATGTTCTGGCGGTCAATCAGGCGAGCAGCGAGAACCGTCCGCATTTCGTGGAGGATGGCACGCGGGTCTGGTCGGCGAAGGTGGAGGGGAGCGCGGATCGCTATGTCGCGCTGTTCAATACCGGGGACAAGGCGCGCGAGGTAGGCGTGACGCTGCGTGATCTGGGGATGGCGGGGCCGGTGTCGGTGCGCGATCTGTGGGACGGCAAGGCGCTGGGGCAGCAGGCGGAACGGGTTGCGGTGATGCTGCCGCCGCATGGGGCTGCGTTGTATCGGGTGGGGTGAGAGTGATGACTTCACCCTGATCCGTTCGCTTCGAGCGAAGTCGAGAAGTCGATAGCGGAGTGTTTGCGTTTCTCGACTACGCTCGAAACGAACGGAAGTGGTGATAATCTGCTGAACTAATTCAGGTTGGGTAGGAAGAAGCTTGCTTCGCTCGCTACCCACCCCCCCCGGCCCCTCCCTAAATGGGAGGGGAGACCATGGCGTTACTTCCGCACCGCTGCGCTTTTGTCGCGGATTGCCTTGAACTCGGACCCGTCCTTCCATTGCGGCCAGCGAGTCGAGGTGGCGAGGTCTCGGCCTATGGTCAGCATCAGGTCGATGTCCTGCGCCGCGCCGTCGAGGTTCCAGTCTGCGCTCCACGCGTCGCACGCCTGATGATAGCATTGGCCGGTATAGGCATCGACCCAGGCCTGCCCGGCGGCGCGACCGCCATCGACCAGATCAGACGCGCCCGCTATGCCCATCAGCAGCAGGACCGGCACGCCGCGCTTGGCCATCGAGAAATGATCGGCACGATAGAATAGCCCGCGTTCGGGCAGGCTTTCCTGCGTCACGACACGCCCCTGTGCCGATGCGGCTTTGGCCAGATCATCCTCCAGCGTGCCCTGCCCCTTGCCGACGAGGATCACGTCCTTGGCCTTGCCTGCCGTCTGGAGAATGTCGAGGGTCAGGTTGGCGACCGTCTTGTCGAGCGGATAGACGGGTTTGAGCGCATAATGTTCGGACCCCAGCAGGCCGCGTTCCTCCGCGGTCCAGGCGGCGAACAGGACGGAGCGGTCGGGGGCGGGACCGGTTTTGAACGCGCGGGCGATTTCCAGCATCCCGGCAATGCCGAGCGCGTCGTCATTGGCCCCGGCGCGATAAATGCGGCCCTGCGCATCGGGTGCGCCCTTGCCATAGGCGTCCCAGTGCGCGCCATACATGATGGTTTCGTCAGGGCGTTTCGTGCCGGGAATGCGGGCGAGGACGTTGGCGCTGTTGACCACTTCCTGCGTCACGGGGAAGGCGGCGGAGAAGGTCGCGCCCTTGAGTTCGACGGGCCTGAAGGATTTGGAGCGTGCCTGTTTGCGCAGGGTGGCGAGATCGAGGCCTGCGTTGGAAAACAGGGTGTTGGCGGCCGTTCCTTCCACCCATCCTTGCAGGGCGAGGCTGGTGAGTTTGCCGAGCGCGCGGACCAGATCGTAATTTTCGCCGCCCGGACTGACCACGACGTTCCAGCCATAGCCAGCGCCCGGCGTATCATGGACGATCAGCGCGCCGATCGCGCCGCGCCGGGCTGCTTCCTCGAACTTGTAGGTCCAGCGGCCATAATAGGTCATGGTGCGGCCACCGAATTTGCCCATGGCGTCATCGCCCTGCGCCGCTTCGAAATCGGGGTCGTTGATCAGGAAGACCGCCACCTTGCCCTTCAGGTCCGCGCCCTTGAAATCGTCCCAGCCGCGTTCGGGGGCAGCGACGCCATAGCCGACGAAGACCAGCGGGGCTTTGTCGATCGCGACATTGTTCTTCGGCTGGAGCGTGGAGAGATAGACCTGTTTGCCGAAGGTCCATGGGGTCGTGTTGCCTGCTTGCGCGACGGCGAGCGTGGCGGCTTGGCCGAGTTTCGTGTGGAGGAGGGGCACGCTCTGCACCCATTGGCCATCAGGGCCGCCCGGCTCCAGACCCAGCGCCTGAAAGCGGCCGATCAGATAGCCGATGGTGCGGTCTTCGCCGATCGTGCCGGGCGCGCGCCCTTCGAACAGGTCGGATGCGAGCGTGCGGACCGACTGTTCCAGTTGCGCAGGCGCGATCGTCTGGGCGTGGAGGGGAAGCGCGGCGGAGAGGGCGGCTGTCAGGCCGGTGGCCAGCATAAGGGTGCGTATCGTCATCGCGGCACCCTATCCCCCTGTTTGATCAGGGGAAAGGGGCGTTCAAAATTCGATGTCCAGTTCCTCGACCTCGTCCGGTTCGACGCGCGCTGCGTCGATCCATTCGCGCATCAAGGCCCACCCATTGACCGTCTGGCAATAGGCAGCGGATGTGGCGGATATGGGCACGGCATAGGTCAGGAAGCGTTCCGCCACGGGCGCGAACATGGCGTCGGCGACTGTGGGGCGATCTCCGAACAGCCAGGGGCCGCCATAGGTGCCGATACATTCGGCCCAGATCGCCTCGATCCGCTCTATGTCCGGCTTCGCGCCCGAAAAGATCGGGAAGCGGGTGTGGCGGACTTTCAGGTTCATGGGCAGGGCGGACCGCAGGTTGGCGAAACCGGAATGGATTTCGCCCGATACAGATCGACAATGGGCGCGGGCTATGCGGTCGGCGGGATAGAGGCCCGCGTCAGGATAGAGTTCGTGCAGATATTCCGCGATGGCCAGCGTGTCCCACACGCTCGCGCCTTCATGCGTCAGGCGCGGCACCAGCACGGATGGGGACAGCAGCAGCAGTTCGGCGCGATTGTCCGCGTCGTCCAGCGCGATCAGCTTTTCCGCGACCTGCAGCCCCGCGATGCGACAGAGCAGCCAGCCGCGCAGCGACCAGGAGGAGTAATTTTTACTCGACAGCGTGAGTTCAGCGATGGCCATGGACAATCCTTCCGCTACATTCTTAACTCACATTTATGATGATGCAGCGCAACATAAAAAGCATATGGTGCGTTTCATCCCAGTACCGATTCGATCATTGGGGCAGCAACAGGGCAAAAGCGGGCAGCATGCGTATGATGTATAGCGGTTATCAGGCGTGGAACGATATGCTGGCCCCGGCACGATTTGGGGCGAAAATGGCCCTGGGCATGCGCGGCAGCATGGGGCCGATGGCCGATTGGGCCGTCCCGCGCCGCATGTTTGCGATGATGGATGTGTTTCAGGGCGCAAAGGTGACGCATAAGCGGCCAGCGTATGACATCACGACCGTGACCAGCGGCAACGCGCAGGTGGCGGTGCGAGAAGAAGTGGTGCTGGACCTGCCGTTCGGCGACCTGTTGCACTTCGTCAAGGACGATGTGGAGGCCGCCCAACCGCGCGTATTGGTCGTCGCGCCGATGTCTGGTCATTTCTCCACCCTGTTGCGCAGTACCGTCGAAACCCTGCTCCGCGACCATGACGTCTATATTACGGACTGGAAGAATGCGCGCGACGTGCCGTTGGCGGCGGGTCGGTTCGGGTTCGACGAATATGTCGATTACATCATCCATTTCTTTCAGGAGATGGGCGAAGGCACGCATATGGTTTCCGTATGCCAGCCCTGCGTGCCGGCGCTGGCCGCCGTGGCGTTGATGTCGGAGGACAAGGACAAGGCGACGCCGCGATCGATGACGCTGATGGGCGGGCCGATCGACCCCAATGCCGCGCCGACCGCCGTCAACGATCTGGCCAATACAAAGCCGATCGAGTGGTTCGAGAAGAATCTGATATCGGTCGTGCCGATGCGCTATGCCGGGCGTGGGCGCGAAGTCTATCCCGGCTTCCTTCAGCTATCGGCGTTCATGGCGATGAACATGGATCGCCACAAATCGCAGCATCGCGAACTGTACGAACTGCTGGCCGACGGCAACACGGTCGAGGCGGACAAGATCAAGAAATTCTACGAAGAATATTTCGCGGTTCTGGACATGACCAAGGAATTTTACCTGGAGACCGTAGACGTTGTGTTCCAGCGGACGCTGCTGGCGAAGGGCGAACTGACGCACCGCAATCGCAAGGTCGATCCGGGCGCGATTCGCAACACGGCGTTGTTGACGGTAGAAGGCGAGCGGGACGATGTGTGCGCCGTGGGCCAGACTTCTGCTGCGCACGGGCTTTGCACCGGATTGCGTCCGCATCTCAAGCGCCATCACCTGCAACCGGGGGTGGGCCATTATGGCGTATTTTCTGGCAAGAAGTGGGAGACGCAGGTGTATCCGCAGGTGCGCAACATGATCCTGGCGATGAACTGACGCGGATTTCGCGCATGGGCTGACAAAGTTGTTGCGCAGGTGCAGCATTAATGTCAGCCTGATCGCATCCACGCAAAAGCGCGTGGATCATGAAAGACGCCTCCCCCAACGAAGGGCGGGGCGGATTTTACGCCAGTGACATGGCGCAATGGCATCGAAGCCGCCCGAACCGATCCAGGCAGGATCGTCGTTCGTGGCGGTTTTTTTGTGTCTGAAATCCGGTGGAGCCATGGGCAACTGTCGAGCGCAGCCCATGGCGATGATCGGGCGCGCCCATGTCGGTTATTTTCACGATCGGGGGCATAGCATGATGATGAAGCGCATCTGGACCATGGGCATTTCGGCAGCGGCATTGGGGACGGCTTTGGGCGCGGCGCAATCGGCGGGCGCGCAGACGTTTTCGCTGAAGCCGATCATCGACGTGCGGCTGCGCTATGAGGGCGTCGATCAGGCGGGCCTGCCGCGCGACGCCAACGCGGTGACGATGCGGGTGCGCAGCGGAGTGGAGGCAAGCACGGGCGACTTTGCCGTGCTGGTCGAGGCGGAGGGGGTGCTGGCTTTGTCGGAACGCTATAATAGCGGGCTGAATGGCAACAGCGCCTATCCAATCGTTCCCGACCCGCAAAATGTCGAACTTAACCGCATCCAGTTGCAATATAGGGGGCTACCCAAAACGCTCATCACGGTCGGGCGGCAACGCATCAATCTGGACGATCAGCGTTTCGTCGGGGCGGTCGGATGGCGGCAGAATGAACAGACGTTCGACGCCGCGCGGGTCGAATGGACGGGCGTCAGGCGGGTGAAGGCGGACGTCAGCTATGTGTGGAGCCAGCGGACGATCTGGGGCGTCGATGGCTTTGGTGCGCGGCAGCAGGCCGTGCGCGGCGACACGATTCTGGCGAACGTGGCATACAAGATGAAGCCGGGCACGATCACCGGCTTTGCCTATATTGTGGATCAGGATGAGGCGGCAGTCACCTATCTGGGCCTGCCCTTCAGCCTGTCGAGCCAGACCTATGGCGCGCGGGCGGCATTCGGCGTGCCGCTGGCCAAGGGGGTGAAGCTGAACCTGCTCGGCAGCTATGCGCGCCAGTCCGACCATCATCGCAGCCGGGTCGATTATGGCGCGGACTATTGGCTGGGCGAAGTCGGCATCGCGGCGAAGGGGTGGACGCTGACGGGCGGCTATGAAGTGCTGGGCGCGGACGGGGCGGCGCGCAACAGCGTGCGCGGCACGCCGCTGGTCGCGAGTTTCCAGACGCCGCTGGCGACGCTGCACAAATTCAACGGCTGGGCCGACAAATTTCTGGTGACGCCGCCCAACGGCCTGCGCGATGCTTATGCCAGCATCGGCTATGTCGTTCCCAAGATCGGGACGCGGGGGCCGCTTGGCCTGCTGGCCAGCTATCACCGCTATGACAGCGACCGGCTGTCGATCGATTATGGGAGCGAATGGAATGTGCAGGCGACGATGAAGCTGAACAAGCGCATGTCGGCGCTGGTCAAATATGCCGATTATCATGCGAAGGCTTATGCGACAGACACGCGCAAATTCTGGGCGGAGATCGACTATGTGCTGTGACGCGATCAGCTTTCCGGGCGGGTCCAGATCCAGCTTCCGCCGATCAGCGCGGCGGCGATGGGGACCATGAACCATGGCCATGGCGAAAAGAGCAGCGCGAGAATGATGCTGAACGCGAAGGCGCCGAGCGCGGCCTTCTTGCCCCGACGGCTGATCGCGCCATGCTCACGCCAGCGGCGGATATGTGGGCCGAAATGCCTGTGGCCGAGCAGCTTGGCTTCGAGGCGCGGACTGGAGCGGGCGAAGCAGAAGGCGGCCAGGATCATGAACGGAACGGTCGGCAACAACGGCAACACCGCCCCGATCGCGCCAAGGCCGATCGAGACAAACCCTGCGATAAGATAAAGATGCCGCCGCATGGGGTGTCCTGTTCCGGGCGAAGCGTGGGGGGCGGCTTCGCTGGGATGGCTTCGCAGGGGCGGGGCGGGATGGCAAGGTGGTTGTGGGGGTTCTTTATGGCAGCTACGCGCCACTTGTCGCCGTTTAGACGGCGATTTCTGCTTCTTGGAAGCGGTCATTCGTTCAGGTTCAGGCGTTAGAAAAGCAGACGGTCGGCCGCCGACCATTTTTTGTCGTTGGTTTGGTGGATTGGGATCACCAATTGCGGACAAAACCTTACACTGCAATGGTGTGTTTTACGGCCTCAGGCTGCCGAACCCGTTTGCCTATCTTAGCGAGGTTTCAATGGTTAGATTGATCCTTATCATAGCATTTTGTATCACTCCACTCTTCGCCAGTGCAAGAGAAGCGAGCCCTGTGATCCGAATTAGCTTTGCGGAGGACTGGGTGAAAAAGCCCCCAGAAATAGTAAAGGGAAGCGGCAGTTGGCGGAATTTTTCCACCAATAACACAGGGGAGTCGGCGCTATCTGAAGCAATGCTGCGCTGCGGCCAAAAGCGGTTCCAGTGGGACGCAATAGGTTTCGGCCATGGCAATTCAATGCTTATCAATAATGAAGTTGGGGCGGTGGCGCGGATCAAATGTGCGGCTGCTCTAGTGCCTTTCTCTTTGGTCATCGAACGGTAAGCTGACGGGTAGCAGGCGGTTATAGTTGATCTTGAAAAGCCGAAAGCGGACCGTCCCCTCTCCACCCATCGAGGGCATATCGCCCGCCTAAATTGCTACGGCCTTGCAGTGAACGGATTGTCCACCTTCGGACGAAAAATCGAACGGGAAGAGAGCGCTCAGCTGCCCCACCAAAGCATTGGCGGGCAGCTGACTCAGGCTAAACGATGCAAAGCAGGGCTATTTGGGGAAGTGGATGCCGCATAGCTTGTTTCCATCTGGATCGCGGAAGTACGCGAGTACGATCGTACCCATAGACGCTGTTTCGCGAGGACCGGGCGCTACTTCGATCGACGTGCCACCATTGGCGACTGCAACATCATGAAACTGCTTCACCTGTTCTGGCGAATCGCATGAAAAAGCAACGGTGCTGCCATTTGCGACGGATGCCGGTTCGTCATTGATGGGCTGGGTGACAATGAAATTGGCCCCATTTCCACTGTTGTAGATCAGGCGCGTGTGGCCACTGTCGGCCACGTTGATCGTCGCCTCCCCAACTCCGAGGGTGCCAAGCACCGTGTCGTAAAAGCGCTTCGCCCGGTCGATGTCGTTCGACCCCACCATCGTGTGAAAAAGCATGCATCTTCTCCTACTTGGGCCACGCCATGATTGAACACTGCCCGCCTCGGCCATAGCAGGATCGAACGCGCGGTCACGCTTGGATCGTTGGGCTGACGTTGGCATGATTGAATCGATAGGGATAGAAGTCGCACCTTGGCCGATGGGCGACAGGTAGCTATTTCCGCCGACGATCGTGTCGCCTACCCCAGAGAGGACCGGCGGCTATGCCTTCTTACCCTCCGGTGAGCCGACATTCCGAAACGGCCACTTCACCCTGCCGGCAATCTCAACCGCACCAGCAACCCACCCAAATCCTCGCTTTCCTCCAGCGTGACAGTGCCGCCGTAGATTTCGGCGACGTCGCGGACGATGGCGAGGCCAAGGCCCGTGCCGGGCTTGCCGGAATCCAGGCGGACGCCTCGGTCGAAGATGCGGTCTCGGTCGGCTTCCGGGATGCCTGTGCCGTCGTCTTCGACCAGTATCTCTACGCTATCGCCCGCTCGCCCTACGGTGGCGAAGACGCTGCCGCCGCCGTATTTGGCCGCGTTTTCGATGAGGTTGCCGAGCATTTCGTCCAGATCCTGCCGCTCGACCCGGACGGCGCATGTCTTGTCGCCGTCCATGTCGACGCGCGCTTGCGGGTAGAGGCGGGCGACGGCGCGTTCTACGGCGGTCAGGCTGGGCCACACGTCGGCCCGGCTCTGCGCTGCGCCGCGTCGCCCTACGGCGCGGGCGCGGGCGAGGTGGTGATCGACCTGCCGCCGCATCGTCGTGGCTTCGCGCACGACTGTTTCGCCAAGGTCGGCGGCCTGCGCGGTGGCGGCGTTCATGATGACGGTCAGCGGGGTTTTGAGCGCATGGGCGAGGTTGCCCGCATGGGTGCGGGCTTCCTCCGCCTGCCGCTCATTATGGGCGAGCAGGGCGTTGAGTTCCTCCACCATGGGCAGCACTTCGGCGGGCATGGGTTCGGTGACGCGGCTTTTTTCGCCGCCGCGCATGCGGATGATTTCCAGCCGCACCTTGCGCAAGGGACGCAGGCCGTAGATCGTCTGAAGCGTTGCCAGCACGAAGAGGCCGAGCGCGAGCAGCGCGAAACTTTGCACCAGCGTGGATCGCAGCGTCTTGATCTGCCCGTTCAGGCCCGCGCGCGCCTGCCCCACCATGAAAAGCCAGCGGGTGTTCGATCCGGGCAGGACGACGGTGCGTTCCATGACGCGCAGGTCTTCGCCGGGAAACTGGTTGCTGTCATAGACGTGGAGGTGCCGGTCCTGATGTTCGTCGGGCGCTTTCAACGCGCGGTCCCATAGCGAGCGGGAACGCCAGTCCTCATGCCCCTTGGCGCTGATCTGATAATAGAGGCCGCTATTGGGTTCGAGGAAGCGTTGATCGGCCAGTTCGCGGTTGAACAGGACTTCGCCGTCCGGGCCGATTTCCGACGCGGCGATCATCGCGGTCAGCACATAATTCATGCCGTCGTCGAAATTGCGCGTGATCGCGTCCGCCAGCACCCTGTCCAGCGCCACGCCGCCGCCGACCAGCAGCACGCTGATCCACAGCGCGGCTATGCCGATCATCCGGCGGCTGATGGAGCCGGTGGAGACGACGGGGGGTGGGGCGGTGGTGTCGGTCATATGCCCCCCATACCCGTTCGGGCTGAGCGAAGTCGAAGCCTTCTATTGAGCGCAGCGAAATATGCTTCGCCTCCGCTCAGGGCGAACGGGGGAGGATATAAGTCCAGTCAGCGCCCCGGCTCGTCCAGACTGTAGCCAAGGCCGCGAATGGTGGTGATGACGTCGGCGCCCAGTTTCTTGCGGATGCGGGTGACGAAGACTTCGATCGTGTTGGAATCGCGGTCGAAATCCTGATCGTAGATATGTTCGATCAATTCGGTGCGGCTGACCACCTTGCCCTTGTGATGGAGCAGGTAGGAGAGCAGCTTATATTCCTGCGCCGTCAGTTTGACTGGCTCGCCGTTCAGCGTCACCCGGCCAGAGCGCGTGTCGAGGCGCACGTCGCCTGCCGTCAGTTCGCTCGATGCGTTGCCCGATGCGCGGCGGATGAGCGCGCGCAGGCGAGCGATCAGTTCCTCGCTCTGGAATGGCTTGGCCAGATAATCGTCCGCGCCCGCGTCGAGGCCCGCAACCTTGTCCGACCAGCTGTCGCGCGCGGTCAGCACCAGCACGGGGAAAGCGCGACCTTCCTTGCGCCAGCGGTCCAGCACGGTCAGCCCGTCGATGGTGGGCAGGCCCAGGTCCAGCACGACCGCGTCATAGCTTTCGGTGGAGCCGAGGAAGTGGCCATCCTCGCCATCGGTGGCAAGATCGACGGCGTAGCCAGCGCCCTCCAGCGTGTTCCTGAGCTGCTGGCCCAGGTTCGGTTCATCCTCGACGATCAGCAGGCGCATAATATTCCGTTTCTTCTTATCCGTGGGACGCTGTCAGCGCGCCCAGCCGATTATATCGCCGGTTCGGCCATCCGCATCAACCCATACCACCTTGCCGTTCTGCACATATTTCAGGCGATAGCGGTTGGACGACGGGTCAAATTCACTGCCGACATAGGATGCGCCGTTCATTTGCGCATCCACGCGGCGCTTTATCATGGCAAACGGCATGACCTGTCCGTCCAGCATCGCCCGACGCGCGGCATCCTGTTCGTCGCGGCGACCGGCTGCCTGTGCGGGCATGGCGATGCTGAGCGCGAGCGCTGTGCCAAGCAGGACGGTCAGGGGACGGGACAGTATGGTCGCTCTCATTGTCATGGGCATGGCATAGACGCAGGGCATTGAACAGGTGGTGAATGGTCGGTGGGTTGGCTGGTGCCTTCCTCCGTCATGCCAGCGGCGGCTGGCATCTCTCTTTTCTGCCTGTTCCGCGACTTTAGAAAAGGGAGATCCCAGCCTTCGCTGAGATGACGAAGGTGGTTTTCGCTTACTTTTCCAGCGCGTACTGGACGGTCAGCGTCACCGACGCGCTGACCTGGCCGGGTTCGACCGGGGTGGTCGGGGCGGCGTCGGCTTTGAACCGGGCGCTTTGCAGCATCGGCATGGGCGGCTGGCCACCACTGTTGCTTTCGGCGATGGAGAGGAGACGGGCGGTGCGGAAACCGGCGGCCTGCGCATAATAATCGGCCTGCGTCCTGGCGCTCCTGATCGCCTGTCCGCGCGCCTGCGCGATCATCGCCGTGGGATCGTCCACCGCAAAGCTGGGACCGTTGACGTTGGTCGCCCCCGCCGCGACCATGGCGTCGAGCAGTTGCCCGACCCGTTTGATGTCGCGCAATTTGACGCTGAGCTGGTTCGACGCTTCATAGCCCAGGAAGCGTGGCCCGGTTGGTTCGCCGGGTTGCTGATTATAATCATATTGGGCGTTGAGGTTGATACCGCTGGTCTGGATGTCCTTCTTCGCGATCCCGGCTTTCGCCAGCGCGGCAATCAGCTTTTCGGTCTTGGCGGCATTGTCCTGCATCGCCTGCTGCGCGGTTGGCGCGCGGCTCTGGACACCGGTGCCGACGGTGGCGATGTTGGGGGTGGCCTCGACGCTCTCCGTCACGTTCAGCGTCACGACGGGCGCGGTTTCGGCGATGGTCACGCTGGTCTGCGCAATCGCGGCGACCGGCAGCGCGGACGCGGCAAAGGCGATGAGGGCGAGGGTGGATTTCATGGGGAAACTCTCCTTTTAGGACTGCCGTACAGCGATAGGCGCCTTTTGTGACGCGTGCGATGAACGGACGCTTACGTGCGTTGAAAGCTATCCGACAGCTTTATGGTTCCCTGCGCTCTTGCCCCTTTGGCGCTGAACGCCTAGCTGCACGCAGATGGCAGCACCTATCCTTTCCTACGAAAATCTTGGCCTTTCACAAGGCTCCCACTGGCTGTTCGAGGGTATCGACATTCATGTCGGCCAACGCGACCGGCTGGCGCTGATCGGGCGCAACGGCGCGGGCAAGACGACCCTGCTCAAGCTGGTGGCTGGCATCATCGAACCGGACAAGGGGACGCGATCGGTCCAGCCGGGCGCGCGGGTCATCATGCTGGAGCAGGATCCCGACGTCACGCCCTTTGCCACGCTGCATGATTTTGCGCTGGCGGGTGAATTTGCGCCTGCCCCGCATGAGGTGGAGGCGATTGCCGATCAACTGGGCATCGATCTGAGCCGTGAAGCGAAAACCGCCAGTGGTGGCGAGCGGCGTCGCGCGGCGATCGCCCGTGCGCTGGCGAGCGAGCCGGACCTGTTGCTGCTGGACGAGCCGACCAACCATCTGGACATCGCCGCGATCGACTGGCTGGAAAACTGGCTGGCGCGCTATAATGGCGCGTTCGTCGTCATCAGCCATGACCGCGCCTTCCTGACCCGGCTGACGCGGCAGACTTTGTGGCTGGACCGTGGGATCATGCGGCGCAGCGAGATCGGTTTCGGCGGCTTCGAACAGTGGATGGAAGCGGTCTATGCCGAAGAGGCGCGGGCGGCGGAAAAGCTGGACGCGAAGCTGAAGATCGAAGCGCACTGGTTGGAGCGCGGCGTCACCGCGCGGCGAAAGCGCAATCAGGGACGGCTGGCCAAGCTGTGGGAAATGCGCGAAACCCGCGCCGCGATGCAGGGACCGCAGGGCACGGCCAAGATCGCGATGGCCAGCGACGACAGCAAGACCAAGAGCGTCATCAAGGCCGAGCATGTTACCAAGCATTTTCCTCAATCTCCGTTCGTGTCGAGCGAAGTCGAGAAGCAGCGCGATGGTGTCTCGACGAAGCCTGTCCTGAGCGACGCCGCAGGCGTCGTCGAAGGGCTCGACACGAACGGGCGTGGCGATAGGGTTATCATCAGCGATTTCACGTTGCGCATCCAGCGGGGGGACCGGATCGGCATCGTCGGCGGCAACGGCGCGGGGAAATCCACGCTGCTGAAATTGCTGACCGGCGAACTGGCGCCCGATAGCGGCAGCGTGACGCTGGCCAAGACGCTCGACATGATCTTCATCGACCAGCAGCGCAGCCTGATGCAGGGCGACAAGAGCGTGCGCGACGTGCTGACCGAAGGGGGCGACTGGATCGACGTGCGCGGGGTGCGCAAGCATATCCATGGCTATCTCAAGGACTTTCTGTTCGATCCTTCGCTGGCCGAGGCGAAAGTCGCTACCCTGTCGGGAGGCGAGCGGTCGCGGCTGCTGTTCGCGCGGGAATTTGCCCGCGAATCGAACCTGCTGGTGCTGGACGAACCGACCAACGATCTGGACCTGGAAACGCTCGACCTGTTGCAGGAGGTGATCGCCGATTATGACGGCACGGTGTTGATCGTCAGCCATGATCGCGACTTTCTGGATCGCACGGTGACGGTGACGCTGGGTCTGGACGGCACCGGCGTCGTGGATGTCATCGTGGGCGGCTATGCCGACTGGATCGCCAAGCGTGATCCGCGCAAGGCCGCGCGCGCGGAGCGGAAAGAGGCGGCGCCTCCGCCACCGCCAAAGCCGGTATCGGCCAAGCTGACCTATAAGGACCAGCGCGATCTGGACCTGTTGCCCAAGCGGGTCGAGGAGCTGGAAGCGGCGATCGCGCGCGATGAGGAGGCGCTGGCCGACCCGGCGCTCTATACGCGCAACCCGGATAAATTCGCGGCGCTGACCAAGGCAATTGAGAAAGCACGCAACGACAAAGATGCGGCGGAGGAACGCTGGCTGGAACTGGCGGAGAAGGCCGAGGGTCTGGCGGGGTAAGGACTTCGTGCTCAGGCGAAGGCGAGAGTCCAGATCATAGCGTTGGACTGGGTTCCCGCCTGCGCGGGAACACGGTGCGCGAAATATGGTAAGACTCTGCTCCCCGGCCTTCGCTGGGGAACAGGATTTGAAAGCAGGGGCGAAACGATGGACGTGACGGATGCAATCGATCAGCCGCATCACGCGGTCCATTATGTCAACCGCGTCGGGTGGCTGCGCGCCACGATATTGGGCGCGAATGACGGCATCGTGTCCACCGCCAGTCTGATGACGGGCATCGCTGCGTCCGGTGCTTCGGCAAACACGATATTGCTGACGGGCGTCGCCGCGCTGGTCGCTGGCGCGATGTCGATGGCGGCGGGGGAATATGTGTCGGTCAGCGCGCAGTCGGATACAGAGCGCGCCGATCTGGCCAAGGAAAAATATGCGCTGGCGCAGCAGCCGCAGGCGGAGTTGCGCGAATTGCGCGACATCTATGTCGAGCGCGGGCTGACGTCGGACCTTGCCATGCAGGTGGCGCAGCAGTTGATGGCGGCCGATGCGCTGGGCGCACATGCCCGCGACGAATTGGGGATTTCCGACATTGCGACGGCGCGGCCGGTGCAGGCGGCGCTGGCGTCGGCGGCCAGTTTTGCCGTTGGCGCCGCACCGCCAGTGCTGGTCGCGGCGCTGGTGTCGGCTGCGTCTGCGGTCATGGCGATCGTCGTCGTGTGCCTGCTATGCTTGGCGGGGCTGGGCTATGTCGGTGCGCGGCTGGGCGGCGCGAAGCCGTTGCCGTCGATGACGCGGACGCTGTTCTGGGGCGCTTTGGCGATGGCGGTCACGGCGGGTGCGGGGCATCTGTTCGGCGCGGCGATATAGTGGCAAGGTCCACCCAAGATTTTACAGGAGACGACATAATGACCGATATCCAGACCATCCCGCTCAAGACCATCAAGGGCGCGGACGCCAGCCTGGCCGACTATGTGGGCAAGGTCGTTCTGGCCGTCAATGTCGCGTCCAAATGTGGTCTGACCCCCCAATATGAGGGGCTGGAAAAACTCTATGCCGATTATAAGGACAAGGGGCTGGTGGTCGCGGGTTTCCCGGCCAATGATTTCGGCGCGCAGGAACCGGGCAGCAATGACGAGATCGCCGATTTCTGCACCACCAATTTCGGTGTCGATTTTCCGATGTTCGAAAAGATCGTGGTGACGGGGCCGGAGAAGCATCCGCTCTATGCCGCGCTGACGAGCGCGCAGCCCGAAGCATTGGGCGAGGCTGATGCGTTTCGCGAGAAGCTCAAAGGCTATGGCATGACGCCCAATCCGGTGCCGGAAATACTGTGGAATTTCGAGAAGTTCCTGATCGCCAGGGATGGCAGCGTCGCGGCGCGCTTTGCCCCCAATACCGCGCCCGACGATGCGGCGCTGGTCGCGGCGATCGAGGCGGAACTGGCCAAATGATGCGGCGGGCAGGCTGGATCGCGGGTGCGCTGCTGCTGGGTAGCGCGCCGACGGCGGACGGCGCGCTCAGCCCGTCGGAAAAGACGATCGGGACGAGCGTCGAGGCCGGATATGAACCCGCGATCGGCCTGCTTGAAAAGCTGGTGAACCAGAATAGCGGATCGCTCAATGTCGTGGGCGTGAAGGCCGTGGCCGACATGCTGCGCCCGCAGTTCGAGGCGCTGGGCTTTGCAGTGACATGGCGACCGATGGATGCGGTCAAGCGGGCCGGGCATCTGGTGGCGGTGCATAAGGGCAAGGCGGGCGGCACGAAGAGGCTGCTGATCGGTCATCTCGATACGGTGTTCGAACCCGATTCGCCGTTCCAGACCTTCAGGCGGGATGGCGACATGGCGAGCGGGCCGGGCGTCGCTGATGACAAGGGCGGCGTCGTGACGATGCTGCTGGCGTTGAAGGCGATGCAGGCGGCAGGCACGCTCAAGGCCGCCAATATCGAGGTGGTGCTGACAGGAGATGAGGAGGATTCGGGCGATCCGGTCTCCATCGCTCGCGCCGACCTGATCCAGGCAGGCAAGCGCGCCGACGTGGCGCTCGATTTCGAGGGACTGAGCCAGGAAGGCGGCAAGGACATGGGGTCGATCGCGCGGCGATCCTCCAATAGCTGGACGCTGACTGCGACCGGCAAGTCGGGGCATAGTTCGGGCATTTTTTCAGCCAGCGCTGGCGATGGCGCGATCTACGAACTGGCGCGGATTATCGTGGCGTTTCGCAAGGAGCTGCCCGAACCCAATCTGACCTTCAACGTCGGCCTGATCGGTGGAGGGCAGAGCGCCGACATCGACAAGGATGGCGTGCGGATCGCCGTGACCGGCAAGACCAACATCATCCCGCCGATTGCGGTGGCGAAGGGTGATTTCCGCACGCTGAGCGAAGAGCAGACGAGGCGGGTCCGAGCGAAGATGCAGGCTATCGTGGACAAAGGCCATCTGCCCGGCACCGGTGCGAGCATCGCGTTCGACATGGGTTATCCGTCGATGGCGCCCACGGCGGGCAATCGGGCGTTGCTGGCGAAGCTGAACGGGGTGAATGCGGATTTGGGGCTGGCGGCGATGCCCGAACTCGATCCGTTGAAGCGCGGGGCGGGGGACATCGCCTTTGTCGCGGCGGATACCGATGGGCTGGTAGGGCTGGGCCTCGCGTCGAGCGGCGACCATAGTCCGGCGGAAAAGGCGGACCTGTCCACGATGAAGCGGCAGGCCAAGCGCGCGGCGATATTGATGACGCGGCTGGCGGCGGAGAAGGGGCGGAAATAAGGGGGGGTGCCTGATGCGCCTTTTTCCCTTATTCCGTCATCCCCGCGCAGGCGGGGACCCATCTCCCCAGTCCGCCCAGCGGGATAGCGTTGGAGATGGGTTCCCGCCTTCGCGGGAATGACGGGGTGTGTGAGGCGGAGGGAGCGAGTCCCTCGACACGGATCGGCAGGCTCGGCTAGATCACGACATGCTTCCACCCACGCCTCTCCTCCCCACGGCCATCGGCCCGGTGCTCGAAACGCTCAGTATCGTGGGGACATTCGTGTTCGCAGCGTCCGGGGCGCTGGCGGCGGCGCGGTTGCGGCAGACGTTGGTGACATTCGCTTTCTTTGCGCTGGTGACAGGCGTCGGGGGCGGGACGGTGCGCGACCTGCTGATTGGTGCGCCGGTGTTCTGGGTGGTGGATGCCTTGCCTGCGATCACCTGCATGGTGGCGGCGGTCGTTGTGTGGATAACGCCGCGCCGGTTCTGGAGCGACCGGGCGCTTGACTGGCTTGATGCGATCGGGCTGGCGGCGTTCGCGGTGTTCGGCGCGGCCAAGGCGATGAGTTTCGGCGTGCCGCCCTTCGTCGCGGGGATGATGGGTGTGGTGACGGGATGCGTCGGCGGCATCATGCGCGATCTGCTGGCGGGGGAGCCGTCGATCCTGTTGCGGCCGGAATTATATGTGACCGTGGCGGCGGTGGCGTCCGGGCTGTTCGTGGTGTTGCGGCTTGCGGGACTGGACGTGCCGGTGGCGGGGGTGATTGCCGCGCTGCTGGGCTTTGCGTTGCGGGCCTTTGCGATATGGCGGGGGTTGGGGTTGCCGGTGTATCGGGGGGAGGAGGGGTAGGCGGCGCGTCTTCCCCCTCTTCCAACTTTGCCTAGGCAACTGCGTTGCCAAGGCTTCGTATCCTTCTCCCCCACGGGGAGAAGGTTTTTAGTGCCAGAGGCTCGCGATCATTGTTAGCAAGCCCTGCTCGTCCGCCTTGCTGGCGGGGCGGGGCGCGCCGTAGCTGCGACATTCCAGGCAGTCGGCGCGGACGCCCGCGCCCATGACGAGGCCGCGCACGTCGTCGATCGCCTGCATCGCCCATGTGCGCTGGAGCAAGGCCTGCCGGGCGAGCATGTCGCGCGGGGCGTCGGTCTTGTCCTTTTCGCGGTCGGCCAGCGCTTCGGCCCATTGCGCCCATTGGTCGGGCGCTTTTTCGATGCGATAGACGCGTGCGCTCTTGGGGTCGATCTTTGCGCGGCGTGCGGCTTCGGCGATGGCGTCCTCCAGCCCGCCGAAGCGGTCGACCAGACCGATCTGGCGTGCGGTGCCGCCGTCCCACACGCGCCCTTGCGCAATGGCGTCGATCGCCTGTGGGGATTTGTGACGCGATTGCGCGACCAGCCCCACGAAGCGGCGATAGATATCCTCGACGCCCATTTGCATGATCTGGTCGAATTCCGGCGTGGTGCCGCCGACGACATCGGGTTGGCCCGACAACGGCGTGGTGCGTACGCCGTCGGTGGTGATGCCCATCTTGGCCAATGTGCCTTCGAAGCTGGGGATGATGCCGAACACGCCGATGGACCCGGTGATGGTGTCGGGCTGGGCAAAGATCATGTCGGCGGGGGTGGACACCCAATAACCGCCGCTTGCCGCGACATTGCCCATGGAGACGACGACGGGCAGGCCCGCCGCCTTGGCACGCAGGATAGCGCCCCGGATTTTTTCCGATGCCATGACGGACCCACCGGGCGAATCGACGCGCACGACCAGCGCCTTCAAATCCTTTTCATCCAGCGCGGTGAGCAGCAGGTTGGAGATGGTGTCGCCTGCCGCTGTTCCCGGCCCGGCTTCGCCATCCACGATATTGCCCGCGATGGTCAGCACGCCGATCTGGCCGTCATTGGTCGGTCGGCGCGCCTTGACATAGGTGGCATAGTCGATGCTGGCGAAGGCGCCGGGTTTTTTGCTGGTGCTGACGCCCGACAGCGCCGCGACACGATCGCCAAAGGCTGCTTCGTCGCCCAGCTTGTCGACCAGCCCGGCGTTCAGCGCAGCCTTTGCCATGTCGCCACCGGTCGCGCGGGCGGCGGCGACGGGATCGCGTACATAGGCCGCGATCTTTGCCTGTGGCCGCGCCTTGGCGACATCGTCCAGCCAGTTTTGCCACAGCGCGCCGGCCAGCGCCTGATTGGCCTGTTTGGCTTCGGGCGACTGGTCGGTGCGGGTGAAGGGTTCGACGAAACTTTTATAGGTGCCGACGCGATAGACATGGGTATTGACGCCCAGCTTGTCGATCAGCCCCTTATAATAGAGGTTCGATCCGCCCTTGCCCAGTATCGCCACGCCGCCGAAGGGGTCGCTCCACGTTTCGCTGGCATGGGCGGCGAGCAGATAGCTGGCGTCGCTGTAAAGGGTGGCATAGGCCAGCACGGGCTTCCTGGCCGCGCGCACGGCGTCCAGCGCAGCCCCAACGCGGGTCAGGGCGACCTGACCCCCGCCCATGAACCCGTCCAGGTTCAGCACGACGGCCTTGACCTTCGCATCGGTGCGGGCAGCATCCAGCGCCATCACGACGTCGGACAGGCGATATTCCCTTGCCTGCGGGCCGGACCCGGACAGCATGGAGAGATAATCGACTTCGGCAGGTTGCTCCACGATAGTGCCATCCAGATCGAGCAGCAGCGCACCTGACGACACGGTCTGCGCGGGTTTGGGCGACCAGGATAGGGCGGCGTAGAGCGCGCCGAAGAACAGCAGCAGGAAGAGCAGGACAAGGCCGTCCTTGATCGCGACCAATATGCGCCACGCGCCCTTCACAAATGCCAAGTTGCTGCTTCCTTTTGCGCGTGCCGTCAGTGGCGAACAGCGCTATCCGATGCGCGGCCCCGCTGCAATGTGGTGCGTGGGATGGCGGCGACAACCTTGCGCATGCGATTTTGGCCGTTATGGGATGCAGCCATCATTCGCCGTTATCGTGCAGGAGACGCGCAATATGCCTACACTCGTCCTTATCCGTCATGGCCAGTCGACCTGGAATCTGGAAAACCGCTTCACCGGATGGTGGGATGTGGATGTGACCGAAAAGGGTGTGGGCGAAGCCCGTGCGGCTGGGCAATTGATGAAGGCCAAGGGGCTGGATTTCGACCAGTGCTATACCTCGCTGCAAAGCCGCGCGATCAAGACGCTGAACATCGCGCTGGAGGAAATGGGTCGTTTGTGGTTGCCGGTCGAAAAGGACTGGCGACTGAACGAGCGTCATTATGGCGGGCTGACGGGTCTCAACAAGGCGGAGACGGCCGCCCAGCATGGCGAGGCGCAGGTCAAGATATGGCGCCGCAGCTTCGACATACCGCCGCCGGTGCTGGAAGCGGGCAGTCCGTTCGACCTGTCGCAGGACCGTCGTTATGAAGGCATTGCCATTCCATCGACCGAATCGCTCAAAGACACGATCGCGCGCGTGCTGCCCTATTGGGAAAGCACGATCGCGCCGGACCTGAAGGCCGGCAAGCGCGTACTGATTTCCGCACACGGCAATTCGCTGCGCGCGCTGGTCAAGCATCTGTCGAACATTCCCGACGACGAGATCACCGAACTGGAAATCCCGACTGGCCAGCCGATCGTTTACGAACTGGCCGACGACCTGAGCGCGATTGAACGTTACTATCTGTCGGAGCGGTGACCTATGAAATCCTCCCTGCCAAGGGGAGGGGGACCGTTCGCGAAGCGAATGGTGGAGGGGTGTCACCCTTTCATGAGACGGTGACACCCCTCCGCCTGGCCTTCGGCCATCCACCTCCCCTTGCAGGGGAGGATTTTGCGATTTGCCCTCTGGCGTTGCTGCCGTTAAGGGGCTTTGCTTTCCGGCGGTGCCGTAGCGACCGTTTTTCAGGGAACGGGGCGATCAGGGGTGTGAAGGCATGAGCGAGGCAATCGAGGTCGGCATCATCATGGGGTCGCGGTCCGACTGGGACACGATGCGCCACGCCGCCGACACGCTCACCGCACTGGGCGTCGCTCATGAATGTAAGGTCGTATCGGCACATCGCACGCCGCAGCGCCTCTATGATTATGCCACCGGCGCAGTCGGGCGCGGCCTCAAGGTCATTATCGCAGGCGCGGGCGGCGCGGCGCATCTGCCGGGCATGTGCGCTTCGATGACGCGGTTGCCGGTGCTGGGCGTGCCGGTCGAATCCAAAGCGCTGAAGGGGATGGATTCGTTGCTGTCCATCGTCCAGATGCCCGGCGGTATTCCCGTCGCGACGCTGGCGATCGGCAAGCCCGGTGCGATCAATGCGGGGCTGCTGGCGGCGGCGATTCTGGCGATTACCGATCCGGCGCTGGCCCAGCGGCTCGATGCATGGCGCGTGGCGCAGACCGATGCGGTCGCCGACACGCCGGAGGATTGAGGACGGCATGAGCGTGATTGTGCCCGGATCGACCATCGGCATTCTTGGCGGCGGCCAGTTGGGGCGGATGATTGCCAGCGCTGCTTCGCAGCTCGGCTATCGCACGCATATCTACGCGCCCGAAGAGAGTGGCCCGGCCGCCGACGTGTCGCCGCTGTGGACGCGGGGGGACTATCATGACGCTGATGCGCTTGGCGCGTTCGCGCGGGGTGTCGATGTCGTTACCTATGAGTTTGAAAATATTGACCCGGCGGCGGTCGAATTGCTGGCGACGCACAGCATCGTCCGTCCGGGCGCGCAGGCGTTGCGGGTGGCGCAGGACCGGATCGCCGAAAAGCGTTTCGTCTGTGATCTTGGCGGGCTGACCGCGCAGTTCGCGCCGGTCGAGAGCCTGGACGATCTGGAAAGCGCGATCGAGCAGATCGGCAGCCGCGCGATCCTGAAGACCAACCGCATGGGCTATGACGGCAAGGGGCAGGCGCGGATCGGCGAGCCGGGCGACGCGGTCGGCGCATGGAATGCGATCGGGCGGCAGAGCGCCGTGCTGGAAGGATTCGTCACCTTTGATCAGGAGTTTTCCGTCATATTGGTGCGCGGGGCGAATGGCGAAGTGTGCTTTTGGGACAGCGCGGCCAATGTGCATGTCGATGGCATCCTTGCGACCTCCACCGTGCCGGGCGGCGCGCTGATCGAGGGGCAGTTGCCGGTCGCGCGCGCGCTGGCGCAGCAGATCGCCGATGCGCTGGACTATGTGGGCGTGCTGACCTGCGAATTTTTCGCCAGTGCCGATGGCCCGGTGTTCAACGAAATGGCCCCGCGCGTCCACAATAGCGGCCACTGGACGACCGAGGGCGCGGTGACGAGCCAGTTCGAGAACCATGTCCGCGCGGTGTGCGGCCTGCCGCTGGGCGACACGGGGCTGGCGGCGCGGGCCGTGACGATGCGCAACCTGATCGGCGACGACGCGCATGACTGGCTGACTATCCTGTCCGACCCGGCCAACCACCTGCATCTCTATGGCAAGCATGAGGCGCGTCCCGGTCGCAAAATGGGGCATGTGACGCGGCTGACCTTGTGAGCGTAGCGAATGAAACCAAAGCTGTGAGTGGCCAAGCTGAAATCGTCCTGATCCTTGCCCGCGCGGACAATGGCGTGATCGGGCGGGACGGCGACCTGCCATGGCGATTGCCCGCCGACCTTAAGCATTTCAAGGCGCTGACGCTGGGCCATCCGATGGTGATGGGCCGCAGGACGTTCGACAGCCTGCCCGGCCTGTTGCCGGGGCGTCGCCATATCGTGCTGACCCGCGACCGCGACTGGCGCGGGGCGGGGGCGGAGGTCGCGCATGATGTGGACGCCGCCATCGCGCTGGCCGATGCGCCGGTCGTCATGGTGATCGGTGGGGCGGAGATTTATCGCCTGTTCCTGCCGCTGGCCGACCGCATCGAATTGACCGAAGTACATGTCGCTGCGGAGGGGGATGCCGTCATCGCCTATCCAGAACCGGCCGACTGGCGCGCCGTGGCGCGGGCAGACCATGATGCACAGGATGCTCGCCCCGGCTACAGCTTCGTCACTTTTCTGCGTAACCAAAGTTAAAGGCGCGGAACGCCGACCGCGCCCAGGTCTTTAGAAGGCTCCCCCCTTTGCCTTACGGAGAGCTTCATGCCCACATTGGACACCCGCGACGGCGCGCATATTCATTACAAGGTGATCGGCGACGGTCCGCCCGTCATCCTGATCCACGGCTGGCCGCTGACCGGCGACATGTGGGAATATCAGACGGTCGCGCTGGTGGAGGCCGGGCATCAGGTCATCACTTACGACCGGCGCGGTTTTGGCCAGAGCAGCCATCCGGCGACCGGCTATGACTATAACATTTTTGCCGACGATCTGGCCGATTTGATCGACCATCTGAGTCTGGCGCGCGTCAGCCTGGTCGGATTTTCGATGGGCGGGGGCGAGATCGCCCGTTACCTGTCGCGCCATGGTGCAGCGAAAGTCGATCGCGTGGTGCTGGTGTCGTCGGTCGTGCCCTATCTGCTCAAGACGGCGGACAACCCCGATGGCGTGGACGAACATGTGTTCGCCGGGATGCAGGAAGATATCCGCAAGGATCGCTTCGACTTCCTCCAGACATTTGCCAAGGATTTCTATGGCGTTGGTTGGGTGACGAGTCCTGTGAGCAAGGGGCTGCTCGACTGGAGCTTCGCGCTGGGCATGATGGCCAGCCCGATCGCAACGATCGCCTGCGTCGATGCGTTCGGCCGCACCGATTTCCGCCCTGACCTCGCCAGCTTCACCATGCCCACGCTGGTCATCCATGGCACCGCTGACAAGACCGTGCCGATCGATGCCAGTGGCCGCGCCGCCGCCGGTGGCATCGCGGGGGCGCAATTCATCGAATATGACGGCGAACCCCATGGCCTGTTCGCCACTGTGCCGGACCGGCTGAACGCCGATCTGATCGCCTTCCTGCGGGGGTAATCACAAGGGCGGGACGCCGCATTGCCCTGACGCTCCATGCCCCCTATAGCGCGGGGCATGGAGCGGCTGACAAGTGGCGTCCCGGTCCCGTCGCATCTGCGCGGGGCCGTCATGGCGCTGGGCAATTTTGACGGCTTTCATGCCGGGCATCAGGCAGTGGCTGCCTGCGCGGTCGCGCGCGCGCGGGCGGAGGACCGACCGGTGATCTTCGCCACGTTCGACCCGCATCCCATGGAAATGTTTCGCCCCGATACGCCGCCGTTCCGCCTGACGACGCTGGACCAGCGGCAGACCCTGTTCGCCGCCGCCGGGGCGGATGCGATGATGGTCTTTGCCTTTACGGCGCAGCTCGCCGCGCTGGAGCCTGCCGATTTCGTGCGGATGCTGACGCAGGACATGGGCGTGGCGGCGGTTGTGACGGGGGAGGATTTCACCTTTGGTCGTGGGCGCGGCGGCACGGTCGATACGCTGCGGGCCATGGGGGTGGATGCGCAGGCGGTTGCGCCGGTGCGCGATGGCGAGGGGAATATCATCTCATCCAGCCGCATCCGCGAAGCGCTCAAAGCCGGGGATTGCGCCACGGCGACATGGCTGCTGACCCGCCCCTTCGCAATCGCGGGCATGGTGCAGCATGGCGACAAGCTGGGCCGCACCATCGGCTTTCCCACCGCCAATATCGACATGGGTGCCTATCTGCGTCCCGCCTATGGGATTTACGCGGTGCGCGGGGTGCTGCCAGGCGGGCGGGTGTTGGATGGTGCGGCGAATTTGGGGGTCCGGC
This sequence comes from Sphingobium sp., assembly GCF_049304695.1. GTDB lineage: Bacteria > Pseudomonadota > Alphaproteobacteria > Sphingomonadales > Sphingomonadaceae > Sphingobium. Next base: position 23,539 of record NZ_JBAQOK010000049.1, on the reverse strand, counting down.
CGATGTTTGATCCGCCCAAGCTGCTGCTGGAACCGCATTTCTTCGATTTCGCCGAAAGCCTGTACGATCAGGTCATACAGGTGCAACTGATCCGCTATCTCCATGCCGAGCGCAAATATGATGGGCTGGATGCGTTGATGGCGGGAATAGCGCGCGATTGCGATGATGCGCGGCAAATCCTTGCGGGAACGCCCCGGCTCGCCTAATGCCGCGCATGTTTCCCCACCCGTTCGACTTTGCCTAGGGCGAACGGATATTAGTTGATACCGGACACCCATGACCGACGCTCCTGACTATAAAGCCACCGTTTTCCTGCCCGTCACCGACTTCCCGATGAAGGCGGGACTGGCGCAGAAGGAACCGGCGATCGCCGCGCAGTGGGAGGCGATGGACCTCTATGGGCGTCTGCGCGAAAAGCGTAGCGGTCGCGAACGCTTCATCCTGCACGATGGTCCGCCCTACGCCAATGGCGACATCCATATGGGCCATGCGATGAACAAGGTGTTGAAGGACATCATCGTCCGCAGCCAGTCGTTGCTGGGCAAGGACGCGCCCTACGTGCCGGGTTGGGATTGTCACGGCCTGCCGATCGAATGGAAGATCGAGGAGGAATATCGCAAGAAGAAGCTGAACAAGGATGAGGTTCCGCCCCAGGAATTTCGCGCCCAATGCCGCGCCTATGCCGACAAATGGGTCGGCGTGCAAAAGGAACAGTTCAAGCGTCTGGGCGTGATGGGCGACTGGAACGACCCGTATCTGACGATGAAGTTCGACGCGGAAGCGACGATTGTCGGCGAGTTGTTGAAGTTTGCCGAGAGCGGCCAGCTTTATCGCGGGGCCAAGCCCGTCATGTGGTCCCCGGTCGAAAAGACCGCGCTGGCCGAGGCCGAGGTTGAATATGAGGATGTGACGTCCACGCAGATCGACGTGGCCTTCGAGATCGTGGAAGCGCCGAACGCGCCGGAACTGGTCGGCGCCTATGCGGTGATCTGGACCACGACGCCCTGGACGATCCCGACGAACCAGGCGATCGCCTATGGGGAGGGGATTGAGTACGGGTTAGTCGAAATCGGGCATCAAAACGGATTACGGCGTCGGTATGTCGTCGCTGCCGGATTGTGGGAAGATTTTTATGGCCGGTTAGTGCCGAACCTGACCGTTCAGGTTGGGGACAATGGTACAGCAGCTTTCGAAATATTGAAAACGTTCAAAGGCACCGACCTAGCCGGAGCCATCGCTCGTCACCCCATGGCCACCGCCCTCCGTCATCCCGGCGAAGGCCGGGATCCCGCTTCTTCTTCATGCGCGCGTGAAGGCAGCGAGACCCTGGATCAAGTCCGGGGTGACGGTAAGGCACAACTCGGCTTCTTCGACCGCCCACGGCCCTTCCTGCCCGCCGATCATGTCACCACCGACGCCGGCACCGGCCTTGTCCACATGGCCCCGGACCATGGCGAGGAGGATTTCATCGCCTGCAAGAAGCTGGGCATCGATCCGGTCTTTGCGGTCAACGATGCGGGCTTCTATCGCGACGATTGGGAATGGCTGCCGGGGCAGGGCAGTGTCATCAATACCAAGTTCAACGGCGTAGATGGGCCGATCTGTTCGGACCTGCGCGCGGCGGGTGCATTGCTGTCGGCCAGCGATTTCCGCCACAGCTATCCGCATAGCTGGCGGTCCAAGGCGCGGATCATCTACCGCTGCACGCCGCAATGGTTTATCCCGATGGACCGGGCTTTGGGTGAGGGTGTCTCGACTTCGCTCGACACGAACGGCGGGGGGGCTGCTTCTCAACATCCGTTCGCTTCGAGCGAAGTCGAGAAGCCGCAAAGCAACGGCGCGACTCTGCGCGACGTCGCCCTCGACGCGATCGCCCACACGCGCTGGGTGCCGGAACGGTCCACTAACCGCATCCGATCCATGGTCGAAGGGCGTCCCGACTGGGTCATCAGCCGCCAGCGCGCCTGGGGCGTGCCCATCGCGCTCTATGTGCATCGCAAGAGTGGCCAGTATCTCGTTGATCCAGCGGTCAATGCCCGCATCATCGACGCGTTCAAGGGTGCGGGTGCGGATGCGTGGTTCGGGGCGGATCATCAGGCGCTGCTTGGCACTGATTATGATCTGGCCGACTATGAAGTCGTCACCGACATTCTGGACGTCTGGTTCGACAGTGGTTCGACCCATGCGTTCGTCGTGGAAGGGCGTTATGGCGTCGGCACCCGCGCTGACTTGTATGTCGAGGGGTCGGATCAGCATCGCGGCTGGTTCCAGTCCTCGTTGCTCGAAAGCTGCGGCACGCGTGGGCAGGCGCCCTATGACGCGGTGCTGACCCATGGCTTCGCGCTGGACGGCACTGGCAAGAAAATGTCCAAGTCGCTGGGCAATGTGGTCGATCCGCTGAAAATCATGGCCGAAAGCGGCGCGGACATCTTGCGTGTCTGGGTCGCCAGCACCGATTATTTCGACGATGTGCGGATCGGCAAGGAAGTGCTGGCCGGTTCGTCCGACGCCTATCGCAAATTACGCAATAGTTTCCGCTACATGCTGGGCGCTCTTTCCGATTATTCGGAAGAAGAGGCGGTGTCTTACGCTGATATGCCGGAACTGGAGCGCTATATGCTCCACCGGTTGGCGGAACTGGACGCGGAATTGCGGTCGGTGGTGGACAAGGGTGCGAAGAGCGAGAATTGGCTGGAGTTCAGCCGCTACACCCGCGCACTGTTCGACTTCGCCAATAGCGACCTGTCGGCCTTCTTCTTCGACATCCGCAAGGACTGCCTCTATTGCGATGCCAAGTCGGACCCCAAGCGGCGTGCCTATCGCACCTTGCTCGACACGATGTTCCACGCGCTGGTCCGCTATGCCGCGCCGATCATCCCCTTCACCGCTGAGGAAGTATGGCAAAGCCGCTTTCCAGACCCCGAAGATAGCGTCCATTTTCTGGAGTGGCCGGAGGTTGACGCCCGCTGGATCAATGCCGATCTTGGCGACAAATGGGCGAACCTGCGTGCCGAACGCGAACAGGTGAACGAAGCGATCGAGCCGCTGCGCCGTGAAAAGATCGTCCGGTCCAGCCTGGACGCCGACGTCACCATGGGCAAATTACTGCCCAGCGACGGTGTGAACTTCGCCGAAATCGCCATTGTTGCCCGCATCGAAATGGGCGTGGGCGACGGCATCGTCGTCAAGCCCAGCGCATGGCACAAATGCGGCCGATGCTGGCGCAAGCTGCCCGAAGTGACGCAGGACGGCACGCTGTGCGACCGTTGCGACGCGGTGTTGAAGGCATGAGCGTGGTCAACCACCGCCCGCTCGGCCTGACCGTGGCGATCGTCACGCTCGCGCTCGATCAACTCATCAAATATAGCGTCACCTACCCGCTCGCGTTGCAAAGCCGGGCGGATGAGGGGATCGAGATCCTGCCATTTTTCCGCCTGCGCTGGCTGGAAAATCGCGGGGTGTCGATGGGCTTTTTCCATGCGGATACCGACATGATGCGCTGGGCGCTGGTCGGCATGACCCTATTGATCGCCGGGTTCGTGGGCGTGTGGATGTGGCGGGAAAAAGCGCGGCAGGATGTCGCGGCGCTGGGTCTGGTGCTGGGCGGGGCGATCGGCAATATCGTCGATCGGATGCGGCTGGGCTATGTCGTCGATTATGCCGACCTGCATTTTGGCGAATGGCGGCCTTTCCTGATTTTCAACCTGGCCGACGCCGCTATCACGATTGGCGTGCTGATCCTGCTTGCACGCGCGTTGCTGCTGCGCGACAAGAGCGCAAAGACGGAGACTGTGAAGTAATGCGTAAATTGATCCTCGCCGCTGGCCTTGTTTGCACCCTGTCGGCCTGCGGTGGCGGTGGTGGACTGTTCAACCGGCAGCGCCCTGACGAGTTCGCCGTGTCGCGTCAGGCGCCACTGGTGATCCCACCAGACTTCGCGCTGGTCCCACCTGCGCCGGGTACGCCGTCAGCGGCTGCGGTCGATTCGAAAAGCGCCGCCATGGACGCGATGTTCGGCGGCCCGGCCCAGCGCAGCGCTGGCGAAAGCACGACGTTGAATGCAGCAGGTCGCGCCAACGCTGCCGCAGGCGTGCGATCGTCTGTGGGCGATCCGGCGACCGAAGTGGTCGATAAGGGCGCAACCACACGCGACATCGTCGCCGCGCCGGAAGGCGACGGCCAGGACGCGAAAGCTGTCGCGCCGCAATAGGGTTGCTTGCCGAGCTTGTGAAAAAGGGGCCGATCGGCCCCTTTTTTATTGGCGTATGTCGAGAAACGGTGAGGCGGCGCTGGTGGGGCTTCTCGACTTCGCTCGAAACGAACGGGGGTGGGAGTTAGGCCCGCGCTTCCGATCCCATGCCTGCGCTGTTGTGGCGCAAGGCGGTTAGGACCGTATCCACAATGGCGTCGGCGTCCAGACGGGCGTCGGCATATTGCTTTTCCGGCTTGTCCTGATCCTGAAAAATGTCAGGCAGGCGCATGGTGCGCAGTTTAAGGCCATTGTCGATCAGGCCGCTGTCGCTGGCCAGCGTCAGGACATGTGCGCCCAGGCCGCCGATCGCGCCCTCTTCTATCGTCACCGCGACTTCGTGGGTGGTCAGCAGGCGACGGATCATGGTTTCGTCCAGCGGCTTGGCGAAGCGCAGATCGGCGACGGTGGTGGACAGGCCGCGTGCTTCAAGGACTTCGGCGGCCTTGAGCGCTTCCTCCAGCCGGGTGCCGAGCGATAGGATGGCGACCTGCCGTCCGTCGCGCACGATGCGGCCCTTGCCTATTTCCAGTCGTTCGGGGACGGCGGGCATGGCCACGCCTGTGCCGTTGCCGCGCGGGTAGCGCACGGCGATGGGACCGCTGTCGTGCATGGCGCAGGTGTGGACCATGTTGACGAGTTCTGCCTCGTCCGCCGCCGCCATCACCACCATATTGGGCAGCGTGGCGAGATAGGTGACGTCGAAGCTGCCCGCATGAGTCGATCCGTCCGCACCGACCAGACCCGCGCGGTCGATCGCGAAGCGGACGGGCAGGTTCTGGATCGCCACGTCATGCACGACCTGATCGTAGGCGCGTTGCAGGAAGGTTGAGTAGATGGCGCAGAAGGGCCGCATGCCTTCGGCGGCGAGGCCCGCGGCGAAGGTGACGGCATGTTGTTCGGCTATACCGACGTCGAAAATGCGGTCGGGGAAGGCTTGCTCAAACTTGTCGAGACCGGTGCCGGACGGCATGGCGGCGGTGATGGCGCAAACCCTGGGATCGCGGGTGGCTTCGGCGATCAGGGCTTGTGCGAAGACATTGGTGTAGCTGGGCGGGCCGGGGGGCGCTTTGGCCTGCGCGCCAGTGATGACGTCGAATTTCTGGACGCCATGATATTTGTCGGCGGCCGCTTCGGCAGGGGCATATCCCTTGCCCTTTTGCGTGACGACATGGACGAGGCACGGCCCTTCGGCAGCGTCGCGCACATTTTCCAGCACGGGAATCAACTGGTCGAGATTATGGCCATCTACCGGGCCGACATAGTAGAAGCCCAGTTCCTCAAACAGGGTGCCGCCCATGGCCATGCCGCGCGCAAACTCATCGGTCTTGCGCGCTGCATTGTGGAGCGGGCGGGGGAGTTTGCGCGCCAGTCGCTTGGCCAGATCGCGCAGGCCCAGAAATTCGCGGCTCGACACCAGTCGGGCGAGATAGGCGGACAGGCCACCCACGGGAGGGGCGATCGACATGTCATTGTCGTTGAGGATGACGACGAGGCGGTTGCCCGCCGCGCGTGCGTTGTTCATCGCCTCATAGGCCATGCCCGCCGACATGGCGCCATCGCCGATGACGGCGATGCCCTTGCCGGGGCGATCCTGCATCTTGTTGCCGATGGCAAAGCCCAGAGCGGCGCTGATCGAGGTGGAACTGTGTGCCGCGCCGAACGGGTCATATTCGCTCTCGGCGCGCTTGGTAAAGCCGCTGAGGCCGCCGCCCATGCGCAGGGTGCGGATGCGGTCACGTCGTCCGGTCAATATCTTGTGCGGATAGCATTGATGGCCGACGTCGAAGACCAGCTTATCGTTGGGCGTGTCGAACACATAATGGATGGCGGTGGTCAGTTCCACGACGCCAAGGCCCGACCCCAAATGGCCGCCCGTCACACCGACGGCAGAGATGACCTCCTGCCGCAATTCATCGGCAAGCTGGCGCAGTTGTTCGGGTTGAAGCGTACGCAGGTCGGATGGCCAGTTAATCTGGTCCAGCAACGGCGTTTCGGGGCGATCATTCATAACAGGCATAGACTCGTCAGGCCGCTAATAGGTTGCGGCATAAAGCGCAACGATCCAGCAGCGATGGGCGCAGGGTGGCCGGGATCAGGCCGCGCATTTAGCGCATGTGCCCAGAATCTCGATCACGGGCCTTTCGGGGCGAAAGCCTTCGTGGATCGCGACGGCGCGCACGTCGTTCGTCACCTTGTCATCATCGACATGGGTCGCCTGCTTGCAATTGCGGCACACCAGAAAGATGCAGTCGTGATGGCAACCGGGATGGGCGTTGGCGATATAGGCGTTGGCGCTTTCGACCCGCATCGCGATGTTGTTGGTCACGAACAGGTCGAGGATGCGGTAGACGCTGTTGGGCGCGACGCGCTTGCCACGCGCTTTCGACACCGTGTCGGCGATGTCATAGGCGGATGCGGGCTTTTCCTCCGCAGCGAGCGCGTCGAAAATGGCTGCGCGCATCGGCGTCCACTGTTCGGCTTTCGCCTCCAGCGTGGCGCGGGCGGCGTCGGCCAGCTTGTCGCCTACCGGCTCGCGGTGGTGGTGGTGATCATGAACCATGATGGCAATCTAGGCGTGTGCGGGGTTCGGGGCAAGAGCGGGGTATCAGCGGTGCCCGAAGGACCATGCCGCCCACAGCCACCCGGCGATCATCAACGTGCCGCCGATGGGCGTGATCGCGCCCAGCCATTTGGGACCGCCCATAGCCATGACGTAAAGGGTCAGCGCAAAAATCGCCGCGCCGACCAGCATCAATATGGCCGCGCCGCGCGCCGCGCCCATGATCGCGATGGCCGCGACGGCGTGGATAAGCTGATACATGCCCCCGGTCCGCAGCCATTCCGCCGCCTTTGGGTTGGCGACGCCGTGCGCTCCGAAAGCGCCCGCGCCGATGGCGAGCGCGGCCGACAGGCAGGCCCATAGTGCGATCATGCATCTTCTCCATCGCCACGACTGAGCAGTCGCATGCCCTTGCCGGGGCGGAACATCAGATCCTTGGCTGCCAGCAGGCTGCCTTCTTCGTTTTGCAGGTCGAGCCGCTGCTGGTCGTTGGCGCGATATTGGCGTTCGACCTCCTCGACTTCCCTGGTGGGGACGCCCAGCGCCTGCATCGCCTGCACGCCCATGCAGATGGCCGATTCATAGACTTCACGCACGACGCCTGCGAGGTCGAGCGATCGGAGTTCGATCAACTGGCGACGGTCGAATGCGCGGACCATCAGCGCGGCCTGCGGGAAGGCATGGGCGATGGGGGCAAGCGCCCGGCTGTCGAGCGTGGCGTCGTCGTGGCAGAAGGCGATCAGGCGCGCTTCGTCCGCACCGGCGCGATGGAGCAGGTCGATGCGGGTGCCATCGCCATAATAGACCTTCATGTCGAAGCGGCTCGACAGTTCGATCTGCTTGGGCTTCTTGTCGATCAGCACCACGGCGAAGCCATGGCCCATCAACATTTGCGCCACCGTCTGGCCAAAGCGGCCATAGCCCACGATGATGGCGGTGCCGCGCGTTTCCTCGTCGGGTCCGGGCAGGTCCGATCCGGCCTTTGGCGCGGCAAATTCAAAGCGACGTGCGAACAGCATCAGGAAGGGCGTGGTCGCCATGGAGAAGGTGACGATGGCGCTAAACAGGCTGGCGGCCTGCGGCGCGACCAGCAGCGCGCCCTGCGCCTGAGCGAAGAGGACGAAGCCAAATTCGCCGCCTTGGCTCAGCAACAGGCCAGCGCCGATCGCCTGTTGCCAGGCCATGCCGAACAGGCGGGCAAGGCCCATGATGATCGCCGCCTTGGTCGCGACGAGGATCAGCGCCATCGACAGGACGAACAGCGGATTGGCGGCGACGGCGTGCAGGTCCAGCACCATGCCGACGGCGAGGAAGAAAAGGCCGAGCAGGATAGAGCGGAAGGGTTCGACGTCGGCCTCTATTTCATGGCGATAGGGCGAATCGGCCAGCATCACGCCCGCGACGAACGCGCCGAGCGCTGTCGAGAGGTGCAGGCTGTGCATCAGCGCGGCGGCGGCCAGCACCGTGAACAGGCCGACTGCGACGAACAGCTCGCGCTCACCCAGACGCCCGACCAGCGAAAGCAGCGGACGCAGGATGAAGCGGCCCGCCAGTACCAGCCCGGCGATGGCGGCGACGGTGTAGCCAGCCATCATCCATCCGGGCGGCCCACCGGCATCGGCGGGATTGCGCGACAGGGCGGCGACGATGGTGATGAGCGGGACGATCGAAAGATCCTGAAACAGCAGGATCGAAAAGACTTTTTCACCAAAGGGGGAGTTGATGCGGCCGGACGATTTAAGGCCCGGCAGCACCTGCGCCGTGGAGGACAAGGCGAGCGGCAGGCCGAGCGCAATCGCCGCGCCCCAGGTGAAGCCAGTCGAATAGAAGATGATCGCGGTCAGGATACAGCCGCACAGCACGACCTGCGCCAGACCAAGGGCGAAGATGTCGCGCTTCAGTCGCCAGAGCCGGGCCGGGTGGAGTTCGAGGCCGACGAGAAAGAGCAGCAGAACGATGCCGATTTCGGCGATGGCGAGTTTGGATTCGCCGCCGCCAACGAGCGCCAGCCCCTGCGGCCCGACGAGCGCGCCCGCGACGAGATAACCCAGCACTGCGCCCAGGCCGAGGCGACGGAACAGCAGCACGAACAGAACCGCCGCGCCCAGCAGGATGACCCCGTCGGACAGCAGCATGTCGGTGGCGCTGACGGTGGGCGTTGCGTGATCGGGCATCAGGCGTCTGCCAACCGGGCGGCTTCGGCGATGGCTTCGAAGCCCAGCCGAATAGAGGCATGGCGCGCGGGATAGCCGCGCGCAGGGGCGAGGACGGCGAGGCCGGGCCAGAAGTCGAGGTCTTCGCTGTCGCCGGTCAGATAGGCGGTGAGGCGGTCGCGCGCGTCGGCCAGTTCGTCGGCGCTCATGCCGATGGCCTGGGCCGCCATTAGCGATGCGGAGGCCTGGCCAAGGGCGCAGGCTTTCACGTCCAGACCGATGTCGGCAACGCGGCCGTCGGCCATCTGGACGTCGGCGATGATCCGCGATCCGCACACGGGCGAACGCTTCTCCACGCTGGCCTGCGGTTGCGGCAGGCGGGCGTGGTGCGGGATGCTGGCAGCGAGCCGCAATATGTCTTTGTTGTACAAGGGGGCGTTCATCCCGACCCATGTAGGACAGGATTGCTGCGTGGTGAAGGCGGGGAGCGAAATAAGCGCTTGGGGTGGTTTAAGGGCGCCGTGTTCCCGCGCAGGCGGGGCATTGTCTCACAAGGCGCTCCGGCTTATTGCGCGGGGCATGAAGATACTGGTCGATGCCGATGCCTGTCCTGTGAAGGAGGAGATTTACAAGTTCGCCTGGCGGCATGATGTGCCTGTGACGATCGTCAGCAACAGTCCGATCCGTATTCCCGCGCACCCTCTGCTCGACCGGGTAGTGGTGAGCGACGGGTTCGATGCGGCGGATGACTGGATCGCCGAGCGGGCGGATGCGCGGTCGGTGTGTGTCACGACGGACATATTGCTGGCGGATCGATGCCTGAAGGCCGGGGCGGTGGTGATCGCGCCCAATGGCAAGCCTTTCACGAACAGTTCGATCGGAGCGGCGGTGGCGACGCGGGCGATCATGGCGGATTTGCGCGCAGGCGCGGTGGGTGATCCGATCGGCGGGCCTGCGCCGTTCAGCAAGACCGACCGGTCGCGCTTCCTGTCCGCGCTCGATGAGGCACTGGTGCGGATGAAGCGGCTGTGAGTTATGACGTCATCATATTGGGCGCGGGTGCGGCGGGGATGATGTGCGCGGCGACCGCTGGGCAGCGCGGCAAACGCGTGCTGCTGGTCGACCATGCCGATGGGGTGGGCAAGAAGATCCTGATTTCCGGCGGGGGACGGTGCAACTTCACGAACATCCATATCGCGGCAGACCGGTATTTGTCGGCTAACCCGAATTTCGCCAAATCGGCGCTGGGGCGATATAGCGCGCAGGACTTTATCGCGCTGGTCGATCGCTATGGCATCGCATGGCATGAGAAGACGCTGGGGCAGCTATTTTGCGACGGGTCGGCGAAGCAGATCGTTGCGATGCTGGAAGAGGAATGTGCCGCTGGCGGGGTGACGATTGCGCTGGGGCAGGGTGTCACGGATGTCGCCCATGGCGATGGGCTGTATCGCGTGACGATCGGCGGGGTGGTGCAATGCGCCCCTGCTTTGGTGCTGGCGACGGGTGGGCCGTCGATCCCGAAGATGGGTGCGACTGGCTTTGCTTATAATGTGGCGCGGCAGTTCGGGCTGGGCATCATACAACCGCGACCGGCGCTGGTGCCCTTTACGCTGGGGGCGGAAGAGGCGTTATTTCAGTCGCTGTCGGGCGTGTCGGCGGATGTCGAGGTGCGGTGGAACAAGACGCGCTTTCGCGAGGCGGCGCTGTTTACGCATCGGGGATTGTCGGGTCCGGCGATGCTCCAGATATCCTCCTACTGGCAGCATCGCACGCCGATCCATGTGGATTTCCTGCCCGATCGGGATGCGGACTGGCTGATCGCGGAGAAGCGGGATCGGCCGCGCGTATCGCTGCGCAAGGTGTTGGCGCAGGCGCTGACGGAGCGGTTGGCGGACACATTGCTGGAGCGGTTGAGCGTGCAGGGGGAACTGGGCGCGCAGTCGGACAAGGCATTGCGACAGATGGCGGCCAGCCTAGCCAACTGGCCGTTCGAACCGACGGGGACGGAGGGTTATGCCAAGGCGGAGGTGACGGTCGGCGGCATCGCGACCGCCGGGCTGTCGTCGCGGACGATGGAGGCGAATAAGGTGCCGGGCCTCTATTGTATTGGTGAGGCGGTGGATGTGACCGGGTGGCTGGGTGGTTATAATTTCCAGTGGGCCTGGGCCAGCGGATGGGCGGCGGGGCAAGCTGTCTAGCGGGCCGAGCGGGCTTCTTCGTAGAGGAGGCGCAGGCGGGGGAGGATGACCAGATCGCTATAGTGGGTGGTGATTTCGGCGCGGGCCTTGGCACCCAGATCGGCGCGCAGGGCTGCGTCGTCGAGCAAGCGAATGAGGGCGGCGGCGATGGCGTCTTGGTCGCCCGCTTCGATCAGCAGGCCGTTGTCGCCGTCGCGGATGAGTTCGGGCAGGCCGCCTGCGTGGCTGGTCAGGACGGGCAGGCCATAGGCCATGGCTTCCAGGACGCTGACCGGGAGGCCTTCATTATGGGAGGGCAGAGTGTAGATGCCTGCCTGTGCCAGAAGACGGGCTTTATCGTCGGGACCGATCCAGCCGGCGAGGTCGACGGCATGGGCAATTCCCAGAGTGAGGACCACAGATTGCGCGCGTTCCACTTCGCCGTTGCCGCCAATGATAAGGCGAGATTGTGGATATTTTTCAAGGACTTGTGCGAATGCAGGGAGGAGATCGAACACGCCCTTGCGATCGCCGACCAATCCTAAGAACAGGATGGTGTTTTGCTGCCGATCCTGCTGTGCGACGGGGGGCGGCAGGGCGACGTGGTTGGGGACGATGACGATGCGCGCAGCGGGCGCGATCGAGTGGATGAAGCGTTCCCAGCTTTGCGAGAGGACGATGACGCGGGTTGCGCGTTCCAGATGGCGGCGGATGAGCGCCTGCACCCAGCCAGCCTGCGACTGGTAAAAGGGCTGCATTTCCGAGCCGTGGAGGTGGAGGATGACCGGAACGCCACCTAGCCGCGCGAGCGAGGCGAACAGCCCCTTGCGCCAGAAGCTGCCGCGCATGGCCGCGTGGATGTGGACCAGCGAGACTTTGCGGCGCAGCAACAGCCCGGTAAATTCGGCCAGCCCCCGGAGCAGCAGCCACTGGCGCGCGAGGAAGCCGCCATCGCCATAGGCGGCGATCAGATGGATATTCTGATCGGCGACAAAGCCGTCGCGGCCATAAGCCTCCACGACGCTGCGCATGCCGCCACGGGCTGCGTTCCAGATCATTACGTTCATGGCGCGGGCTGTAACGGGTGATGCGCGGGATTGCACATCAAAAGCAAAGGGCTGGGGTTAAGTCGAACCGCACCACATCCGTTCGTTTCGAGCGGAGTCGAGAAACGCGAGCATGGTGCTACAGACTTCTCGACTTCGCTCGAAGCGAACGGGGGGTAGGAGATTTCAGGACTGGTAGTCTATCTCTCCGCGACGGGCGAGTTGCGCGCTGGCCGGGTCGAACAGGCGGTTGAGGATGAGGCCCAGCGCCAGCACGGCGGCAAAGAGAGTGGCGAGGTAGAAGCCGTAGATGGCGTCGCCGAAATAATCGCCGATCAGGCCCATGGCCAGCGGGGCCACGACGGCGCTGACGCAGGTGAAGAAGAGGATGACGCCGGAAATCGCGCCATGCTGCGCCTTGGGGAAGCAACTGATCCCCTTGGAGTTCAGGGTCGGATAGATGACCGACATGAACAGACCCGACAGCGGCAGGGCGATAACGGCAAAGGGGCGTCCACCGAACATAGCAGCAGCGAAGCAGAGCAGGATGGCCACGCCGCAAAAGGCCATGACGCTGGTCCAGTCATAGCGTTCCAGCAGCCAGAAGCCGCCGAAACGACCGATGACGCGCAGGATGAAGAAGATCGACAGCGCATAGACGGCCCATTGCCAGCCGGGTCCGCTATAGCCCGCGAGCAGGGTGGGCATCCAGACATAGATGGCGGTTTCGACGCCGACATAGAGCATGATCCCGCTACTGAACGCCAGCGCATAGCGATTGCGCAGCATGGCGAGCATGTCGGCCAGCGGTGCGCCGTCGGGGGCAGCGGCGCGCATCTGAGGATAGGGGACGCGCCAGGCGACGATCATGAGCAGGCCGCAGAAGATCGCGGCGATCAGGTAGAGCCATTTCCATGAGGCATCGTGCGAGAGCAGATAGGCGACGATGGCCGGGCCGATGATCGCGCCGATGCCGAAAAACCCCTCCACCACGTTCATGGTCGCGGTGTGGGCGCGGGTCGATGTGGATATGTCGCCGATCAGGGCGAGCGCGGCAGTCTTGAATATGCCAACGGCAATGCCGCCGATGAAGAGGAGGACGAGGAACAGGCCAAAGCTGCTGATCCACGCGAACAGGGACGCACTGATGCCGAAGAGGCCGAGGCCGATCAGGATCGTCGCCTTGCGTCCCACACGGTCGGCCAGCGAGCCGAGCAATACGCCGCCCAGTGCGATGCCGCTCATCGTCGCATAATGGAACGCGCCGCCTGCGGTCATGCCCAGGTTAAATTCGCGGATGACCGACGGGATAATGACGCCGACCGATTCCGATGTCATCGCGAACATCAGGAACATGAGGTAAGTGAGCCAGCGGATGCGTGCCATCGTCTGCGGTCCTTAAACCAGTTTATACATGCGGATGCGGACGGCGGGGGTTTTCAGTTCAGGAACCGGACCCACGGTGCCGGTGAACATGGCTTCGTTGAGCCAGCCATGGGGACCGTTGGGGACTTCGAACGTCGCGGTCGTTTTGGCATAGCCTTTTCCGGCTATCCCCTTGTTGCGGATATGGATGACGGTGCCGTCGGCTTCGCGCATCAGATAGGCGGCTTCGAGTTCGGTGAAGCCGTCGGCGCGGACCAGTTGCCAGTCCATGCCTTCGGGAAAGATGGTGCCGCTGATCCTTGGCCCCTTGAACGTGCCGCCGGTGATGGGGATGCGGACGCGCTTGCCGTGCGGGGTCATGCCGATGTCTTCGGGCGGTCCCAGCGTGACGATGGCTTCATAGACGAACTCCGCCCGTGGTGCGTCGTCGGCCTTGGGTTGCGCGGCGATGCCCGGCGTGTCGATCAGGCCGGTGGCCAATGCGCCTGCCGCCAGTAGAAGCCCTCTGCGCGACGGCAGGCTGTCATGATTGTCGTCTGCCATCGCGATGTCCTTTGAGTAGGAATGGAGCGCGCCCATGGTGAGCGCGCTCCATCAATATGCGTATCAGAACTGCATGCCCAGACGCACGCCATAGGTGCGCGGCGGGTCGTAATTGGCCGTCGTGCTGCTCCATACCGTGACCAGATTATTGGCCACCCGCTTGTCTTCCAGATTGTTGACGAAGGCCGTGACGGACATCTGGCCGTTGTCGGTTTCGTAGCGAAGGTTGAGGTCGGTCTTGGTATAGGATGCGCGGCGGCTTTGCGCGTAGTTCTGGATGTCGCTGAACGTGCGCGACTGGACGTAGAAATCGACGCTGGGCGTCAGGCTGCCCGCGCCGCCTAGGTCGAAGATATGCGCATAGCTGGCGCGCGCGCTCCATTTGGGGGCGTTGGGCAGTTCGTTGCCGGACACGTCGCGAATGACGGTGCCGGGTAGCGGCAGGTTGCCGAACGCAGCGGTGATCGCGTTGTAATTTCCGCTGGCCGAATTGAGATTATCCGACGCCGTTGGGAAGGAACGGATCTTGGCATCCAGATAGGAGACGAAGCCGCTGATCCGGTCGGCGCGGGTCGGACGAATCGTCGCTTCCAGTTCGATGCCGCGCAGGCGCGCCGTCGCGGCATTGGTCGTCACCGCCGATACCTGATTAGTCAGTGGGTTGAGGACGATGCTGGATACCTGAAGATCCTTATAGTCCATGTTGAAGGCGGTGGCGGACAGATAGAGCTTGCCACCCATGAGCGAGCTGCGCACGCCCAGTTCGTAATTGGTCACGGTTTCGGGCTGATACTGACGATATTGCGGGGCGTTGCCGGTCGCTTCCAGACCGCCGCCACGGAAACCGGTGCCGACGCTGGCATAGACAAGCGTTTCGGGCGTCACTTCGTAATTGACGCCTGCTTTCCAGCTGACGTTGGAAAATTTCGCTTCCGGCCGGTTGGTGTCGTCGGACAGGGCATAGACGAACGGGATGCCGGGGCAAGTCGTGGGCGTGATGTTCGCCAGCGTGATCGTGTCGCCGGGGCAGACCAGTTCGATATTGCGCTGGTTGACCTGTTCCCATGTCGATCGGATGCCGCCCAGCACTTTGAGGCCCGGTGCGAGTTCGAACGTGCCCTGACCGAAGACGGCCTGCGACTTGGTGCCCTGACCGCGATAGGAGGTGACGACATCGACGCCGCTGATCGTCGAGATGTTGGTGCCGGTGCCAGCGACCTTGGCGATGCCGGCTGCATTGAAGATGCTGTTGAACGGCGCGGGGGCGGTGTCGCCAGCGTGGAGCAGGCGGGTGCCCGATGGCTGCTTGTCCTGATAGAGATACCCGCCCAGGACGAGGTTGAATGCGCCGGAATTGAAGTTGGCGTTCAATTCATGCGAGCGGGTTTCGACGCGGCGGTCGATATTCTGCTGCGTGAAGACGCCGGTCGCGGAATCCACGCCGTTATTCTTGAGCAGCGAGTAGCCAGCCAGATAGGTGAAGGACAGCGTATCCGTCGCGTCCCATGTCAGGCGTGAGCGGGCGGCGTAATATTTGAGGTCGATCTGGTTGTCTGTCACCAGATCCTGACCGGGGTTGATGCCCCCATCTTCGATCGTCTGGATCGGACCGAAGGTGCCTGCTGCGATATTGGCGTTGGGATAGACATTGCGGCTGCGGATATAGGTGAGCGGGATCGTGCCCTTATTTTCCCCATAGTTGAGCGACAGACGCCAGGTCAGGCTGTCACCCAGATGCAGGATGGAGTTGACGCGCAGGCCAGCCTGATCGGTCTTGTTGTAATTCTGGCGCGCGCCATATTTTCCTTCGAACCCGTCATCGACCTGACGATAGGCGGAAATGCGCAGGGCGAAGGCGTCGCTGATCGGCAGATCGACGGCGGCGCGGGCGCGGATTTCATTGAAGCGGCCATATTGGATGTCGGCGTTGAAGCCCAGCTTCTTGCCCGGATCGGCGGTGTTGATGTTGACGACGCCAGCCGTGGCGTTGCGGCCATAGACGGTGCCCTGCGGTCCGCGCAGAACCTCTACCGATCCAAGGTCGAACAGGCCGAGCGTCAGGACGGCGGCGGACGGATCATAGATGCCGTCGATCTGCGTCGCGACGGTGGAATAGCCGCTGAAGCTGTTGTTGCTGCCGATGCCGCGAATGGCGAAACCATTCTGGCTGGATTGCAGGCCGGGAACCGTGCTGGTCAGCGCGGCGGCGGAATCGACGCCCTGCCGGTTAAGGCTGTCCTGCGTTACGACGCTGACGGCGACGGGAGCTTTGGACAGTTTTTCGGACGTTTTCTGCGCAGTGACGACGATGTCGCCTGCATAATCTTCCGGCGGGGTCGTGTCCTGCGCGAAGGCGGGGAAGGACAGGGCCGCGATGCTGGCACTGAAACTGGCACTGGCGAAAAGGCATGATAATTTATTCACGATACTCTCCCTCTGATTGCCCGGACCGGTTTGATCCCTTTGGTCCGGGCGATTGTTTTTGTGGCGATGCTTAGAAGCGGAAATGGTCCTGTGCGGCCTTGGCCATGGCGGCGTAGCCCGCGTCGGATGGGTGGAGTTTGTCGCCGCTGTCATAGGCGGCGAGGATATGGTCGGGGGCTGCGGGATCGCGGACGACCGCGTCGAAATCAATCACGCCGTCAAATTCGCCGCTGGTGCGGACCCATTGATTGATGGCCTGGCGGATTTTTTCCTTTTCCGGCGTGGCGTAGCCGGGGAAGGTGGAGCCGAGGAACGGGGTCAGCGTCGCGCCATGGACCTTGATGCCACGGGCATGGGCGCGCGCGATGAACTGGCGATAGCCTGCGATCAGATCATCGGCGCTGATCGTGGGATGGTTGCCGTCGGCGCGGGGGTTTTTAAGGCCGCTGAGGCCAAGGTCGTTGATCCCCTCCAGCAGGACGATGTCGGTGACGCCCGGCATGGCCAGCGCATCTCGGTCGAAACGGGCGAGGCCGCTCGGCCCCACTTCGTCGCGCAGGACGCGGTTGCCGCCGATGCCTGCGTTGGCGATGCCGATATTGGCGATGCCCTTTTGCGTCAGCATGCGTGAAAGCTGGCCCGGCCAGCCGCGCAGCAGGGGATCTTTTGCGCCGAAGCCGTCGGTGATGGAATCGCCGAAGGTGACGATGGTGCGCGCCTTCTGATCCGACTGAACGAGGATCGAGGAGACGATTTCGCGGGCGGAGACGGGCGTCGTGCTGGTCAGGGCTGGGGCGGCGGTCTGGTCGGGACCGGTTGCCCACTCTGCGATATGATTGGGGTCGGACTGGGGCAGCGTGACCCTGGTCGGCAGATAGACGCTGACGATCGCGACCGCGCCGGGCTTTATGGAGAGCGCCAGCGGGTCGGACAGCAGCGGCGCGCCCATCGGCAGGCGCACCGAGCGCGCGCCAGCAAAGGTCAGCGGACGGATGGTGGCGGCGTCGACGTTACCCTTTGCGTCGGCCAGGGCGATGGTCGCGCTGCCGATCGTCACGTCCTGTAGCTGGGTTTCGCCGGACAGGCGGACCTGCACCTTCGTGCCGCCTGCGCTGAGGCGCAGATGGTAGCGGATGGTGCCCTGTACCTCCGGCGCGGGCTGCCAGAAATCGAAGGGGAGTTTCGCGGTCGGCAGGGATGGGCTGGACGCCCAGCTTGCGACCCAGCGGCCATTGTCGGCGGCGAAAACCTGTGTTGGCAGCAGCGCGACGGCTGCAAGAGCGAATAGGCCTGACCTCATCCTACGCATTGAAAACTATCCTCTTTTTCGATGTCGCCCCGGCCTTTATATTTGGCATATTGGGGGTATTTGCAGATGGGGCGTGTGCGGCCGGGCCATGGGCTGGCGGCTGGCGCGACGCCATGCAGGCGATCGGGGGCGCGGCCCTGTTCGACCCATGCGACCATCGCGGCGAAGGCGTCGTAGCGGTCGGTGGCGGGACCACCCTCGCAATGGTTCATGCCGGGGACGGGGAAGACGCGGGCCGTGTCGGATGCCGCGCCATGATAGCGGGCGTCCATTTCGCGATACCATTGCAGCGTGTCGTTGAGCGAAAAGACCGGATCGGCTGCGCCATGCGGCACGATCAGCTTACCACCGGCGGCGCGGAAGGCGTCGATGTCGGGCGAGCGGGCCGACAGGACATCCCAGCCGGATTCGGTGAAGGGGGCGGCAGTGCGATAGATTGCGTCGGCGTCGGCATCGAAATCATAGGCCATCTGCCATTGAAGCAACTGCTGCGGATCGGCGGAGGCCAGCGTTGGAGGCGTCTGAAAGATGGTCGGCAGGGCGGAGCCGCCGATCAATATGTTGAGCGCAGGCACGCCTTCCTTCGCCAGCCCCAGTTTCCATACGGCCCAGCCGGGTGCGCCGATGCCGCCATCCCAGGGGAAGCTGGCGTAAAGGGACGTGCCGTCGCGCTTGCGTGGGCCGGACAGGGACGCCGCCAGCGTGTCGATCTGCGCGCGGGACAGGCACTGGTCGGTCGGTTCGCCCTTGCAGGTGAAGGTGCGCAGGACCGGCAGGACGTTAGCGTTGGTGCATTGGTCGATGCGCATGACGAGGCCATCGGTCAGGCCATCCTTGCCATCGCAGGCTTTAAGGACGGCGCTGCGGATGATGCCGAGCTGCGCGGGGGAATAGAGGCTGGCGAACTGGCCGAAGGCACGCACGCCGTTGGCGTCGGGTTTGAGCAGTCGGCCGAAAATCTGCGCGTCCCATGTCTGGGCGAGGCCAGCACGGGGCAGGGACATGCCGGGGGCTGCGGCGACGATGCCGTTGAAGGCGGTGGGGTAGCGATGGGCGAGCGCCATCCCTTCCTGACCGCCCTTGGAGCAGCCTGCGAAATAGGAATAGCGGGGCGCTTTGCCGTAGAAACTGGTGATGGCGGCCTTGGCGGCTTCGGTGACGGCACCGAGCGAGGCATAGGCATAGTTGCGGCGCGCTTCCGGGTCGAAGCCGAAGGCGACCGCGCCGCCCTTTGCCGGGTCGCTGTTGAGGCCATTGTCGTGGCCGGAATCCTGGCTGACGACGGCATAGCCCTGCGCGAGGGCTGGCGTGACGAGGCCTACGCCCGCCGTTGCACCCAACGCATTGCCGATTTCGCCATTGGTGCCGCCGCCGCCCTGAAACAGGAAGCGGCCATTCCAGTCGAGCGGCAGGCGGAGGTGGAATTTGATGGCATAGCTTTGGCCGTCCAGCCCCGTGCGTTCGGCCATGACGGCGCGGATGTCGCAATGGGCCTTGAGCGGTGTCATGGCGTCATATTGGAAGCCGCGCGGATCGGGCTTGGGTGCTGGCCCCTCGGCTACGAAGTCGGCGCTGGTGACGCGGGTGGAGGCATCGGGCCAGTGGCCGCGGAGCGTCGTGGCGAAGGCGGCGCACCGCGCGCTGTCGGGTGTAGCCGCCGATGCAGGGGCTGATGCGGCGATCAGGGCCGCGAGGGCGGAGGCCGTGAGCCAATGGACGGCGGGGATCATGGCTTTGACTCCTGTAAGGCGTTCTGACCGATGACGATCGCGCCCAATGGTCCGGCTTCGCGACCCAGCGCCGGTGGCACGATGAGGCTTTGCAGGGCGGCAAGGTCCAGACCCGCCAGATAGCCGCCCAGATTGTCAGCGACCGTGACGCGGATGCGGGCGAGCAAAGAGGGGCGGTTGTCGAGGACGCCGCCGCCGATCACCAGACGCTGCGGCGAAAGGCACAGGATGAGCATTGCCGCCCATTCGCCCAGTTCCGCCGCGACCCGCTGCCATAACATATCGTCGTCCGGCACATCGGCCAGAGGGCGGTCGGTACGAGCCGCCAGTGCGGGGCCGCCGACCAGCCCTTCCAGACAATCGCCATGGGCGGGACATGCGCCAGCGAATGTGTCACCGGGCGTGCGACGGATGCGCATATGGCCCGCTTCGGGATGGAGGCGGCCATGGAGAGCCTTGCCATCGACGACGATGCCAAGGCCGACGCCCGTGCCGATCGTGGCATAGGCATGAACGGCACAATCGGTCGACGCGCCCCATGCGCCCTCCGCCAATGCGGCGCCGGCGACGTCGGTGTCGATGCCGACCGGCACGGCAAAGCGGCTGGCGAAATGGCCATGGACGTCCACGCCCATCCAGCCCGGTTTCGGCGTGTTTTCCATATGGCCGAAATGCGGGTCGGCAGGGTCGAGGCAGAGTGGGCCGAAGCTGCCGATGCCGATCGCGGCGAAGGGTGTTTCATTGCGCCAGCCGTCGAGTTCAGAAGAAATAAGGTCGAGCGTTTCCGGTCCCTGCGTCGGCCATCGGCTTTGATGCAGGATCGTGCGACCCTGCGCCAGGGTGGCAATGCATTTGGTGCCGCCCAGTTCGATTCCGGCGATCAGGGATTCTGTGTCGTTCAGGCCAGCCATGCGCGTTCTCCGTCCAGCATGATCTGGAGTTCGGGGGCGGGAGTGCCGCCGAAATGCGCGCGGGCCTGCGCGACATCGATGGGTGGCTCCGTCAGTCCGACCAGATCGACGAAACTTTGCACGCACAGGTCCGGCAAGACCAGCCAGCTATAGGCCTGATAAGGGGCGGCAGGTGGATTGCCGAAGACGAGACCGGATCCGTTGAGCGGGCGCCATGGGCCAAACAGCGTGTCGGCGACCATGCCGTACAGACCGGTCGGGCCAGCGGGACCGGGCGTTGCGAACACCTTGGTCTGGGTGGACCAGAAGAGATAGTAGAGGCCGTCGCGCAGGATGACATGCGGACGTTCCAGTTCGTTGTTCAGGTCATCGGCATCGATCAGCGGCGGCAGAAGGTGCCAGTCCCCGTTTGCCGTGCGCCGGGCAATGCCGACCGCGCCGTTCCAGGCCGATGCGGACTGGGCGAGCGATCCTGCGAAGAGGAGATATTCCGTGCCGTCTGCGGGATCGCGAAAATAAGCGGGGTCGCGAAACGCCTTGATCGAACCGATCGCGCCGCCGCCCGTCATGTCGCTGGTATAATGCACGTCGTCGGGCGCGACGCATTCGGTTGGCGTCGTCCAGGGCGACAGGATTACGGCGTCCGTTGCGGCCGACAGGGTCGCGTGAGTTTGAAACAGCCTTTGCACGAAGGTGGTTTCCGTTTCGTCGCGATGACCGGCCACGGTGTAGTAGAGGGTGATCGTCCCGCCATCGGACGACAGGATGGCCGAGCCGGACCATTCACGGCTGCCCGGCGACAGGCCGTCTGGCAGCACCGGTCCCAGATCATGCCAGTCCGCGCCCACGCGATGCAGCAGGCGCATGCGGGCCACGGCATGACGGGCATCGGGGTCTGGCAGGATCGGCGCGGACAGGGCGATGAACAAAGTGCCGCCTGCGATCTGCGCCGGGTTACCGTCAGTGCGCTGGGCGGGCCAATAGTCCCACAGGTCGAGCGTGTCGATGACGCGGGGCTGACGCTGGATAAGAGGGGCGTGGGATGCGGACGCCCGGTCTATGCAGGCTACATCGTCGGCGGTCCAGCGGGTGGAGGCGAAGGCTTCGCTCATGCCGCGATGCGCCCAGAGGTCACGACCTTCGCCAAGGCGTGCAGTCCCTGGCGAAGGTCCGACTTCCGCTGTGCGGGGAGAGCCGCAGGCGAAGTGTCCGCTGAAGGGCAGGTGTCATGTTCGCATCGGGCGACGGGCGCGCGATTGCCGCTTTGGGCATCGCGTCGCTGCTTCATCGATGAAGCAACCCATGTCGAAAGCTGCGCCCGCACCACCGTCCCCTAATCTGCCGTCTTTTCTGTTATTCGACTGTTATAGGCAATAACAAACGTTTGCAAGAATAAATGCAAACGTTGGCAATGGCATTTTGACATTGTCGATCAATGTGGAAGGTTGCTCCGATCAGGCGGAGGCGCGTTGCACCAAAGTGGGGGGCAGGGTGACGGATTGCGTAACGTCCCCCGCCATGCGCCGAAACAGCAGATCGACCATCATGCGCGCGCCCAGCGCCACGTCCTGCCGGACCGTGGTGAGCGAGGGCGTGGTCTGACTGGCGATGAAAACATCGTCATAGCCGATGACGGCGATATCTTCGGGCACGCGCAATCCGTGATCGGCAATCGCGCGCAGGGCGCTGAGTGCGATGACGTCGGACGCCGCGAAAATGCCGTCGGGCGCAGGGCGGTCGCGCATATAGTCGCGGATCGCGGCGTAGGAGGCCTCGGGCGTGACATGGGTGGGCAGGACGAAGCCGGGCCGCGCCTTCTCCTGCGCGATGGCATGGTTGAACCCGGCGAAGCGGGCTTCGAATTCGGGCACGTCCGGGTTGCCCAGGAACGTCAGTTGCCTGCGGCCTGTGGACAGGAGATGCCGGGCGGCGAGCCGTCCTCCTTCAAAATTGTCCGAACCCACCGTCATCTGATTATAGCCCGCGACCGAGGCGCCCCACACGACGAGCGGCGCATAGGCGGCGGACACCCTCTCGATGGCGTCGATCTGGTTCGATTGGCCGACGATGATGACGCCGTCGACCTTACCGGAATCGACGAAAGCCTGAAGCCAGCGATCGTTCGAAGGAATGACGCGCGAGAGCAGCAGGTCGTAATGGCGATCCGCCAATGTGTCGGCGAGCGAAGCGATCAGACTCATGAAAAAGGGGTCGGTAAGATGCTGTTCGGTTTCATGGCCCAGCGGCAACACCACGCCGACCGCGCCAGTCCGCCCAAGCCGGAAATTGCGCGCGGCGACGTTGATCTGAAAATCATGGTCGCGGGCGAGTTGTTTGATACGATCCCGCGTCGCCTTTGCAACGAGGGGATTGTCGGCCAGCGAACGGGACACGGTGGATATGGATACGCCCGCAAGCGCTGACAGATCGGCGAGGCTGGAGGCTTTGTGGCGTTTCATCTGCATATTCCAAACCATCGCGCCAGATTTGTCAAAGCGCGCTGCGATATAGCGGCATGATTGCGACGGGGGATAGTGGCTTGCTGAGGTCATGGAGAGAGGTCAAAAATTGGGGTGGTTTTTGGCGAATAGTTGCCGCTGGACCGCGATCTCTGAGTGGTTATGATTTGAGAACTAAATCAGGCTGTGGAACCGCTGTTGCCGCTGGACCGCGATCTCTGAGTGGTTATGATGCCCAATGAGATGATTTCGTTCAACGCCTAGTTGCCGCTGGACCGCGATCTCTGAGTGGTTATGATTCCGCGCTCATGTTACGCGACCTTGGGCTTCGTTGCCGCTGGACCGCGATCTCTGAGTGGTTATGATGCGAGCTCCGATGACAGAAACACTCATTTGGTTGCCGCTGGACCGCGATCTCTGAGTGGTTATGATCGCCCCGACCAAGGGCAGTGCCGATCAGTTGTTGCCGCTGGACCGCGATCTCTGAGTGGTTATGATTCCTGACTTGTTCAGGACGCAGACTAAGGGGTTGCCGCTGGACCGCGATCTCTGAGTGGTTATGATGCCACGATGCCATGGATCAGGATGA
>NZ_JBAQOK010000048.1:0-8105 GCF_049304695.1 Sphingobium sp. | reverse complement strand
CCCTCAGGGTGCTGCTTTACCTTGGAGCGCGGCCTGATCGGCTATGCTCGATTTCCGAGATGGCGGGTGCCTATGCGATCTCGCAAAACCATTTGATGAAGGTGGTTCACGACCTCGGAAAAGCAGGCTTTGTAGCGAGCGCTCGGGGACGTCTTGGCGGAATTCGGCTCGCGCGACCGCCGGGTGAGATTATCATCGGATCCGTCGTGCGGCACACGGAGGATGGGTTCGATCTGGTCGATTGCGGAAGCTGCATCATCGCGCCGGCGTGCGGAGCGACGGGCGTTCTTCGCGAGGCGCTTGCCGCATTCATGGCCGTGCTCGACAGCTACACGCTCGACGACCTGTTGGCGAGGCGGGTCGATATGCTCAGTCTCTTTGCACCCGAAGCGGCATAGAGGCTCTGCCGATGGAGGAGGAATGTGCGCGCTATCGTTGTGAGGGAGAAGATGGCTCGCCGATCACCGTTTTGGAGTTTCAATACTTCGATCAAGCTGAAACGAAACCCGGCCGACGCCGTTACCCAGGTGCGCAGCGCCTAGAGTCTGTCCTGGCTGATTTGAATCGGTTGCGGGATTCCCAAGCGGGGTAAGATGTGATTCATGTGTGGACGGCCCCTGTTGGGCAAGGGGGAAATTGACGCGTTGATCTGAGCCGGGTCAGGTTCATTCATGTGTCCGGCCTGTTTGCGCGGCGTGAAAGGCCGCTGGCCATGATGGTGTCGGTGGATGGGATCCTCATCAAGCTGGCGCGCTGTGATGCGCGTTGAATCACTCAGGTTGTTTCCATCCCCGGCAAGCCCCGGATCGGCATCACGCGTGTCGTTCTCTCCTGCCCAAAGTGGTTGGCGCCAGGTCAGGCGGTTACCGGACCGGCGCGGTAATTTTCATCGCGCGCCATCACGGCCCAGGCGATCCGGGCCATCTTGTTGGCGACCGCGACGGTCACCAGCCTTGCGGGCTTGCGCTCGAGCAGCTGGTTCGCCCAGATGCTGACGGTCGTCTGCTTGCGCCGGGTGTAGCGGACAACGGCGGTTGCGCCGACGACTAGCAAATGGCGCAGATAGCGATCCCCCATCTTCGATATCGCGCCCATTCGCTCCTTCCCGCCGGAGGAATGTTGCTTGGGTACCAACCCCAGCCAGGCGGCAAACTGGCGACCGGAACGGAAGATAGCGGCGTCGCCGACGGTCGCAACGAGCGCGGTGGCGGTGATAAACCCGATGCCGGGGATCGTCTCCAAACGCTTGCACGCGGCATTGGCGCGATGCCAAGCCATCAACTCGATCTCGATCTGACGGATCTGTTGGCTCAAGCCATCAATCATGCCGGCGATCAGCAGCAATGTCTGCCGCGCCAGTTCCGGGATCGCTGCTTCGCCCGCGTTGAGAACGCCGACGAGCTCGCGGACATGGGCGCGGCCTCTGGGTGCCACAATCCCATATTCGGCCAGATGCGCGCGCAGCGCACTAACCTGCGCGGTCCGCTGCCGGACCAGCAGGTGACGGGCGCGATGCAACATCAGCACGCTCTGCGCGTCGGCCGACTTGATCGCCACAAAGCGCATCGTCGGTCGCCTCACCGCCTCGCAGATCGCTTCGGCATCGGCTGCATCATTTTTGTTCCGCTTCACATAAGCCTTCACGTAGGCAGGCGGCATCAGCTTCACCTCATGGCCCAGGCATTGGAGCTGCCGCGCCCAGTAATGCGCTGTCGCGCAGGCTTCGATGCCGATCAGGCACGGCTCAAAGCCGCCGAGAACCGCCAGCAACTGATCCCGGCGTCGCCTCAAGGTTTGTGCGTCAGACAACGATTTCATGGACAAAGGCGGGAAAGGCTTTTCATGTCGCTGATCGAAGGTACTGATAGAGGGTTTCCCGGCTGATCCCAAGATCGCGAGCGATGGTAGCCTTCTGCTCGCCAGCTGCAACCCGTTGCTTCAACTCGGCCACCCTGTCATCGGAAAGCGACTTCTTCCTTCCGCGATAGGCGCCGCGCTGTTTGGCGACAGCAATCCCTTCGCGCTGTCGTTCGCGGATCAAGGCCCGCTCGAATTCGGCAAATGCCCCCATCACCGACAGCATCAAATTGGCCATCGGCGAATCTTCACCCGTGAACGCCAGGCTTTCCTTGACGAATTCGATCCGGATGCCCCGCTTGGTGAGGGACTGGACCAGCTTGCGCAGGTCGTCGAGGTTGCGCGCGAGGCGGTCCATGCTATGCACGACCACCGTGTCCCCCTCGCGGATGAACGATAGCATGGCTTCAAGCTGTGGCCTGTCGACGTCCTTGCCCGATGCCTTGTCGGTGAAAATCTTGTCGAGTGCGACACCATCCAGTTGGCGATCGACATTCTGATCGAATGCACTGACCCGGACGTATCCGATCTTTTGCCCATTCATCGTCCGCTCCTGGCCAATATGTCAGGTTGGACTCTATAAACTTGGTACGCATATGTCAAGAAATGTGATTCGGCGTTCTTATCTGACACAATTACCGCAAGCATCCTGACGTCCAGGTAGACTATACTCCAGATTGACGACAGAAGATCAAATCCCGCAAAAATAGCGGCCTCACTTGTCCTATACGGACGAAAACTGAAGTGCGTCCAAAATAGGACATTCGGCAACGTCGTCGCCGGTGCATTTGTCTAATGTTGTCGCCAGCGCCGCCTCTATCTTCTGCAAATCGGCAATACGGCGACGGACATCGTCAAGGTGTGCTTGGGTTCTCCCCATCACCTCTGCGCACGTTTGCGCTCCAACGTCGGTCAGCGACAACAAAGACCGAATCTCATCCATCGCAAAGCTCAGATCGCGGGCGCGCAGGATGAACTGCAACCTTTGCACCAGTTCCGGCGAATAGACCCGGTAGCCATTGGCGTTGCGCGCCGGTGCTGGCAGCAATCCGACCTTCTCGTAATAGCGGACGGTTTCGAGATTGCAGCCGGTCCTCCGGGCAAGCTGAGCGCGTAAAATGCCAGATTGTGGCTGCATGAAAAACCTCTTGAGTCTGTACCTACTACAGAGGCTACACTGCGAATCACGAAGGCGGAAGAAAGGATTTGCGGCATGGCCTCAGCGCCTGAATCAGGACAGTCAGCCCTCACTGAAAACGACGAGCCGAAGCGGGCGAACTGGGTCGCCACGGGCGCGCTGATCGGCGCGGGGCTGGCCTCCGCCTGCTGCGTCGTGCCGCTCCTGTTCGTTACGCTTGGCATATCCGGCGCGTGGATCGCCAACCTGACCGCGCTCGAACCTTACAAGCCTTATGTCGCGGCGGTGACGCTGGCTCTGCTCGGCTACGGCTTCTGGCATGTCTATTTCAAGCCGAACCCACCCTGTGAGGACGGCTCATATTGCGCTCGTCCGCAATCGGCCCGCACTACCAAAGCGGTGCTGTGGCTGGGTCTCGCCATCGTCATCCTCGCGCTCACCATCGACTGGTGGGCACCTTGGTTTTATTGAAAGGGTACACCCATGAAGAAGACTATACTCATTGGGCTGGCCGTGCTGGCAACCGCCGGTGGCGGGGTCGCCCTAGCACTTGACAATTCAGCACAGGATCGCCCTGCGGCCACCGCAACCGCTCAGAGGCAAGCCACCTTTGCCATCGAAAACATGACCTGCGCCACCTGCCCGATCACCGTGAAGAAGGCGATGGAAGGCGTGGCAGGTGTCAGCGCGGTGACGGTTGATTTCGCCGCCAAGACCGCGCGCGTAACATATGATCCTCGCCGCGCGAATGCTGCTGCGATTGCCGCTGCGTCGACCAATGCGGGTTATACGGCGCGCGCTATTCAAAACTGAATGACGGCGCCCGTCGCGCCTGAAGAAAGCTGTATCCAATGAACGATTGTTGCAACCGCCCTGGGCGGGATGGATATGACGTGGCCGTCGTCGGTGCGGGCTCGGCGGGTTTTTCCGCCGCGATCACCGCCGCCGAACTCGGGGCGAAAGTCGCGCTGATCGGCCATGGCACGATTGGCGGCACCTGCGTCAATGTCGGCTGCGTTCCGTCCAAGACGCTGATCCGTGCCGCCGAGGCGGTGCACGGTGGGCGAGCCGCCACGCGCTTTCCCGGCCTTGGCGGTAACATTCAACTAGGCGATTGGGCGCAGCTCGCGGCATCAAAGGATGAATTGGTCAGCACGCTGCGCCAGAAAAAATATGTCGATCTTCTGCCCGCCTATTCCGGGGTAAGCTATATCGAGGGCAAGGCACGCTTCGCAGACGGTGCGCTGATCGTTGACGATGTGCCGATAAAAGTCGGCAAGGTCATATTGGCGATGGGTGCGCACGCCGCCGTGCCGCCGATTCCGGGGATGGACAGCGTGCCCTACCTAACCAGCACATCGGCGCTAGCGCTGGATCGCCTGCCCAAATCGCTGCTGGTGATCGGTGGCGGGGTGATTGGGGTTGAACTGGGACAGATGTTTTCGCGTCTGGGCGTTGATGTCACCATCTGCTGCCGAAGCCGCCTGCTTCCCGAAATGGACCCGGAAGTGAGTGCCGCGCTAAAAAACTATTTGGAAGCCGAGGGCGTGCGGGTTTGCGCAGGTGTCGGCTATCAGCGTATCGCCCAAACACAGAGCGGGGTCGAATTGACCTGCGAGGGGCATCGCGACACCGTCGCGGCGGAACAGGTGCTGATTGCCACCGGACGCCGACCCAATAGCGACGGGCTTGGGTTGGAGGAGCGCGGCATAGTGCTTGCCCGTAATGGTGGAATCGTCGTCGATGACCACCTCGAAACGTCGGTCTCAGGCATTTACGCGGCGGGCGATGTAACGGGACGGGACCAGTTCGTCTACATGGCCGCCTATGCCGCAAAACTGGCCGCGCGCAACGCGGTGACGGGCAACCAATACCGCTACGACAATTCCGCCATGCCATCCGTCGTTTTCACTGACCCGCAAGTCGCCAGCGCAGGCCTCACTGAAACTACAGCACGGGCGCAAGGCCTGGACATCAATGTTTCGCTGCTCCCGCTCGACGCTGTGCCAAGGGCACTGGCAGCACGCGATACGCGGGGTCTCATCAAACTGGTTGCCGACAAGGCAAACGACCGTTTGCTGGGTGGCCAGATCATGGCACCCGAAGGCGCGGATTCGATCCAGACACTGGTGCTGGCGATCAAACATGGCATGACCACCCTGGAATTGGGTGCAACGATATTTCCTTACCTGACCACTGTGGAAGGCCTCAAACTGGCGGCCCAAACGTTTGATAAGGATGTCGCCAAACTGTCTTGCTGCGCCGGGTGATTGCTCGGGGATCAATCTACAACGAATAGACACCCTCCAGCGCGAGCCGCTTTGGTGTTAATTTTGTCGTTCGACTCAGCGGGAGAGCAAAATGGCACGGCGCCGACTTCTGACCGGAGACGAGCGACAGCGCCTGTTCGATCCTCCTGTCGAGGAAATCGCGATCATTGGGCATTATACCCTTTCCGCGGAAGATGTTGAATTGGTTGGGCGCCGCTATGGTCCAGCAAATCGCCTCGGTCTGGCTGCACAAATCGCTTTGATGCGACATCCCGGCTTTGGTCTGCAACCCGAGATCGGGCTTCCCGACGTCATTCTTCAGTACCTCGCGGCACAGTTATTCGTCGATCCTTCCTCCTTCTCTGCATATGGTCAGCGCGCGCAAACACGTACCGATCATGCCGATCTCGTGGCGCGTTATCTTGGCATACGCCCGTTTCGACGCGGCGACCTGGCACTTGCCCTGAATCTTGCCGCGCAGGCCGCCGAGTATACAGACAGAGGTGAACCGATTGTTCGCGCCCTAATGGTTGGCCTGAAGGGTGAGCGGTTCATTCTTCCGTCAGGCGACACGCTGGAACGCGCCGGTCTTGCTGGCCGGGCACGCGCACGCAAAGCTGCCGCAGCCGCAATCGTCGAAGGCCTCAGCTCTGCTGAACTGACACGGCTAGACGAACTCGTAATCAACAACCCGGATTTCGGCATGACGCCGCTGGCGTGGTTGCGTAATTTCAAAGAAGCCCCGACTGCGGCCAATATCAATGGCTTGCTTGAGCGCCTGCGCTATGTTCGCGGCATAAGTGTCGACCCGGCAGTTGGGGGCGCCATTCCGGAATTCCGCTTTACCCAGTTTCTCCGCGAAGGCGGCGTGGCACCGGCATTCCTCCTGTCGGATTACAGTGTCAATCGCAGGCGGGCGACGTTGACGGCCGCAGTGATCGACCTTGAGGCCAGACTTGCCGACGCGGCGGTCCAGATGTTTGACCGGCTTATCGGCGGCATGTTCACGCGTGCCCGACGTGGGCGCGAACGTCGCTATCAAGACAGCATTCAGTCGGTGGGGCAACTTATGCGGCTGTTTGGTGCCACAATCACAGCACTTGATGAGGCTGTCCAGAATGGCGGCGATCCGTTCGAATTGATTGACGAAGCGGTGGGCTGGCACCGACTTGTTGCGGCAAGGGCCCAAGTCGATGCCCTTGCTGATCTTGCCGGCGAGGACGCACTGGTAACGGCAACCGAGCGTTACGCCACGCTACGGCGTTTCAGCCCAGCATTTCTGGACGCTTTCGCGTTCAAGACATCGGGAAGCGGATCGGCACTACTCAAGGCTATCGATGTCATTCGCGATGCGAACACACGAAAGTCGCGCGACCTTCCCGATGGCGTTCCACTGCCATTCCCCAATCGGCAATGGAAGCGCCTCATCACCGAAAACGGCCGTATCGACCGCCGACGTTATGAAATTGCGATCATGGCAACCTTGCGCGATCGTTTGCGCGCCGGTGATGTATGGATCGAGGGAACCCGCAACTATCAGTGCTTCGATGCCTATTTGCTGGGTCGGCGCGACGCCGCCAAAGTGGCCGATGCGCTTCCGTTCGATTCAAATGCTGCGTCCTACCTCGCTGACCGGTCACGAAATCTTGACTGGCGGCTGCGCCGATTTGCCAAACAGTTGAAAGCAAACAAGCTTGAGGGAGTGTCGCTCGAACGAGACCGGCTCAAGCTTCAGAAAATGCCGCCTGTCACCCCACCGGAAGCTGAAGCCCTCGATCGTAAGCTCGATACCCTGCTTCCCCGCGTGCGCATCACCGAGCTGCTGCTTGAAGTCGCCGAACGCACTGGTTTTTTGAACGCATTCCGTGACCTGCGTTCAGGCAAGGAGCATGACAACCCCAGCACGGTACTCGCCGCAATTCTGGCTGACGGCACCAACCTCGGGCTGGAGAGGATGGCCAATGCCAGCGAAGGCGTCAGCTATGCCCAGCTCGCATGGACCCACAACTGGTACCTTTCCCCCGACAATTATCAGGCCGCACTGGCCATGATTATCTCAGCCCACCACGAGTTACCCTTCGCGCGGCATTGGGGTGCTGGCACCAGTTCGTCGTCCGATGGCCAGTTCTTCCGGTCGGGGCGGAGCCGTTCGGGGGCGGCGGACGTCAATGCCAAATATGGAACCGAACCTGGCGTGAAAATCTATTCCCACCTTTCCGATCACTTCGCATCATTCGGATCACGGATCATGTCCGCGACGGCAGGTGAAGCGCCCTACGTGCTCGACGGCCTTGTCCTGGGCGCTGGCAACCTTCCGTTGCATGAGCACTATACCGATACCGGCGGCGCGACCGATCATGTTTTCGCACTCTGCCACCTGCTCGGGTTCCGCTTTGCGCCCCGACTGCGCGATATTGCCGACCGCAAACTGGGTTCGATCGCTGCGCCATCGACATACAAGGGCATCGAAAGCCTGATGGGCCGCACCATCAAAACCGCAGCGATCGAGGCTGATTGGGATGACATCGTCAGGATTGTCGCCTCAATCAAGGATGGCACGGTGGCGCCGTCAGTAATCTTGCGAAAGCTTGCCGCCTACAAACGCCAGAACAGGCTGGATTTTGCATTGGCTGAACTGGGCCGTATCGAGCGCACTTTGTTCACGCTCGATTGGCTCGAACAACCGGAACTGCGCCGTGCCTGTCAGGCCGGTCTCAACAAAGGCGAAGCGCGGCACACGCTTGCCGCCGCCATCTATACCAACCGGCAGGGCCGGTTCACCGATCGCTCGCTGGAAAATCAGGAATTTCGTGCATCTGGGCTGAACTTGCTGATCGCGG
>NZ_JBAQOK010000047.1:0-2621 GCF_049304695.1 Sphingobium sp. | reverse complement strand
GTCACGGTCAGCGTCCCGTCACTAATCTGCGCACCGGTGAACGCGACCGGCTTGACCGTTTCGGGGGCATCGAACGTGTTATGGGCGTTGATCGCGCCCGCCGTCAGGATGCGTCCCGAAACGCTGGCGGCGGTCAGCCCGGCCAGCTTGACCGTGACCGTGTTGGTCTGGACGGGGTCGAGGTTGGACAGGCCGACATGGACCTTGCCATCCTTGCCCCGCACCGCCGATCCGCTGACTGCGGGCATCACGAACTGGTCTTTATTGTACCAGGGCGTGTCGATGCTGATCGGCAGCACGGTGGCGTCCTGCCATGGCTTGTACATTTCAAACACATGATAGGTGGGGGTCAGCACCATCTTCTTGCCCTCGGTCAGGATCATCGCCTGAAGGACGTTGACCATCTGCGCGATGGCGGACATCTTTACCCTGTCGGCATGTTTGGCAAAGATGTCGAGATGGATCGACGCGACCAGCGCATCGCGCAGCGTGTTCTGCTGACGCAGGAACCCTGGATGGGTGCCGGGGTCCTGCGCATACCAGGTGCCCCATTCGTCCACCGCCAGGAAGACGCGCTTCTTGGGATCATATTTGTCCATGATGACGACATGCTTGGTGATAAGCTCGTCCATATGGACCGCCTTGGCCAGCGTATCGGCCCAGGCGGTCTCGTCGAAATTAACGGGGTCCGCCTTGGGTGGCCAGCCGCCCTGCGGCAGGGTGTAATAATGGAGCGACACGGCGTCGAGCTGCTCGCCCGCCTCGCGCATCATCACTTCGGTCCAGTTATAATCATCCACGTTCGCGCCAGCGGCGATCTTGAGGATATTGGTGCCGCGCGGCGCCTTGATGAAGGTGGCGTAACGGCGCGTGACGTCTGCGGCATAGTCGGCGCGCATGTTACCGCCACAGCCCCATAGTTCGTTGCCGATGCCGAAATAGGGAACGGCCCACGGCTCCTTATGGCCGTTCTTCGCGCGCTCATCGGCCAGCGTGCCTGCGGGCGACGTCATATATTCGACCCACTCGGCCATTTCCTGCGGCGTGCCGTTGCCGACATTGCCCGCGACATAGGCCTGCGCGCCGACCTGACGCAGCAGTTCGAAAAACTCGTGCGTGCCCACCGTATTGGGTTCGGTCACGCCGCCCCAATGGGTGTTGATCTTGACCGGGCGCTTGTTCTGCGGGCCGACGCCTTCACGCCAGTGATATTCGTCGGCGAAACAGCCGCCGGGCCAGCGGATCACCGGCACGGCCAGATTGCGCAGCGCGCCGATCACATCGTTGCGGAAACCGTTGGTGTTGGGGATGGACTTGTCCTTGCCCACCCACAGACCGCCATAAATGCCATTGCCCAGATGTTCGGCAAACTGGGTGAAGATGCGCTTGTCATAGACCGGGCCGGGCCTGGCCGCGTCGATCGTCGCGGTCGTGGGCTTGCCCGCCGTGTCGGCGCTGGCGACCGTGGTCGTCAACGCGCTGGCGCATAATAACAGCGCAGCCGTGGTGCGGCGCAGGGATCTCATCATATCGTCCTCTCCCATTTTAGAAATTCAATCGTGAAAAGCGTCCGTCGCCTCGCGCCGTCCGCGCAGGAAGGCGTCGGCGACCAATCGAAGCGGGCTGGTGTCCACATCGGATCGACCGCCCCGGATCAACGTGGCGAACCGGGCGTAAAGACCGGGATATTCGACATCCTCGCCATGCTCGGTGCCACTCGGCAACGTCAGCACCGCGCCGCCATGGCTCAGGCGCAACATGCCTGCATCGGTCTCGACATGAATGTCCCAGCTTTGCGGCCCGGTCTGGCGCCAGTCGAGATCCATGTGGATCGACGCACCTGCGGTGTCGCGAAAATACAGGTCTGCCGCGATCGGCGCAGCGCGGTTTTCCGGCAGGACCAGCGTCGCGTCGGTCAGGAAGAAGGGGCGGGGCAATATATGAGTGACGATGGACAGCGCATTGATGCCCGGATCGAACACGCCCAGCCCGCCGGGCTGCCAGATCCATGCCTGTCCGGGATGCCATACGCGCACATCCTCGCGCCACACGATCGACACCTTGTCGATTCGCCGCTCCGCCAGCCACGCGCGTGCGGGACCAACCCCTGCCGCAAAACGGCTGTGCCATGCGGCGAACAGTGACGCATCGACCCGCTGCGCCTGACTTTCGAGTGCGGCCACCTCTGCCAATGTCGCGCCGGGCGGTTTTTCCAGAAACACATGGATGCCCCGCGCCAGCGCCTGCGCGGCCAGATCGTATCGCACCTGCGGCGGGGTACACAGCGCTACCGCATCGACTGCCGGACCCTGCGCCAGCAGATCGTCGAGGCTGGCCAGATGCGGCACGCCGGGCAGCGCCGCATCATGCGGGCTGACGGTGGCGGCCAGGCTGAACGCGCTGTTGCCCCGGATGGCGGGGACATGCTGATCGCGCGCGATTTTGCCCAGACCGATGATGGCGATGCGTATGGGGTCCATGGGATCAGAGTGCCCTGACGGCGACGTTGACGCTCTGTGCGCGGGCGAGGGGGTTGCGCAGGGGCAGGGTGAAGGGCGCAGCGTCGATTTCGAACACATCGCCTTCCTGCGTCGTCACGCCGTCGCTGAACGAAAGGGTCG
>NZ_JBAQOK010000046.1:0-64360 GCF_049304695.1 Sphingobium sp. | reverse complement strand
TGACGCAGTCGCCCTGATTGCCGCCCAAAACATGATAGTGGCTGGCGTCCTCACCGACATAGAAAGCGACGTGTCCGCCGCCCTCCCGGTCGAACACAAGAATCGCGCCGGGTGCCAGGCGGTCGGCGGCCAGCGCCGCGCCCCAGGTCGCCCATGCCTTGGCCCGAACGGCGACCTTCATGTCTGAAAGGTCGACGCCGCCATCACGCAGCGCGTGGGCGACGAACAGGCCGCACCATGGCACGCTGTCAGCGTTATAGACCATGCCCAGCACCTTCGCGCCCAGCGTTTTGGCCCAGCCGAGGATGGACGCATTGTTGGCGATCCCGGCCGCTTCACGCGTGCCAAGGAGCGCCCGCGCGGCCAGCAGCCACGCAGGGTCTTTCGTGTTCATGTCGATCTCCGAAGTTACTGGTCGAGTGACCGTTTGCCGGTGGCAATGTCGTGGACGATTCGGTCGGCGCTGATCTCGGTCTGCACCTCTTCGCGCAGGATCTGGCGGCGGCGCGTGGCTTCATCCTGCATGACGTCCGTCACGCCGCGCACAAATCGGTCGGTATAGAATTTGACGAGGCGGTCAGCGCCGACGGTCGCCCCGGCGGTGATGAGGGCAGCGCCTTCCGCATCGACACCCGCGCGGGACACCATCCAATAGGCAATGAGTGCGACCATAGGCAGCAGCAGCAGATCGGCGATGACGAGCGACGCCTTGATCTTCACCCCTCGCTTGATCAACAACGCATATTTGGCGGCAAAACCGAACGTCAGCCCGATCCAAATCCAGCCATATTTGGCGACCAGCGCCTCGCTAAAGGGCGACATCGCCGTTGCTCCTTGAAGATATGACACGACAGCCGCCGCCCGTGGCTGACCATGCATGTTGCCCGGTGGCATGCCGAACATCAGAAAAGCAGTTCCCGACCGGGGCAGGTCGCTGCACCTATTTTGAACATGGCAGGCTTCATGTTGAGGCCATCGATCGTGCCATAGGTCCGCCACTTTGTAGGATCGCTGGGATGCTCTAGCACGGTGCGCAGATCGAGGACGCCGTTGATAGCCGGGCGTGAGTTCGTGACCAGCCCGCCCCGGATCAGGACGTTAAGCGCAGATACCTGCCCGTTGTTTACGTTGGCCACCTGATCGCTGCCGTCCTGCGCAAGGAAGGATGTGCCGCTTCCGTCCTGAAGTGGTGGGAGGGTCGCGATATAGAATTTCCGATCTGGAAACAGATTGCGGATGCGGACCAGCTCGGTCGCAACAGCCGCAGCGGTCATGCCATTACGACAGTCCAGCACGCCCAGAATGCATTTGAGGCGGCCTGCATATTGAGCCAGCGCGATGGTGCGTGGCCGGTTGGCAGCGGTAAACTGGGTGGCGGTGGTGCCGCTGCGGCCTGCGTTGATCCCGCCGAACTTGCCTCGCGTCATGCGGGCCAGGACGCCGAAAGCGCCATTGATGTCGCGTTCTTCCTTGTCGTCCCCGGCACAATTATGGTCGCCGATGTCGAGATCAGCCTCCTGCGCGATGTTGTCGATCACCCCCAGATGGGTCAGGCCCACGCCAGACTGCGACGATCCACCGGACTGCGTCGTCATCGTCAGGTC
Source organism: Sphingobium sp. (assembly GCF_049304695.1). Classification (GTDB taxonomy): domain Bacteria; phylum Pseudomonadota; class Alphaproteobacteria; order Sphingomonadales; family Sphingomonadaceae; genus Sphingobium. The sequence continues at coordinate 62,756 of NZ_JBAQOK010000046.1, read as the reverse complement.
AGGCGTTGTGCTTCCTTGGCCGATGTTGAACGTATCGCCCGCCATCGCCGAATAGCTATTGTCATAGACATAGCCACCCGGCGACTTGAGCCAGAACTTCACCGCAAATGGCTCGCCTGCCGGGATCGCCAGATCCGCCGTCAGTTCGTCCGGGATAGCTATGTCGCCACCTTGGTAGCTGCCCTTGACCTGACCACCAAATTTTAGCTGGCGGAACGTACTGATCGGATATTCGATTGAGGCCGTGATTTCGAAGGTGCCCGGCAGGGCAACTTCCGCGCCAGCATTATTCACATACCAGCCGATGCCGAACACCGGTCGCGGTCGTTTCAGATCATAGCGAGCGAAGTCGGTAGCCCGTGCCATGATCTCAATCGGCGTGCCGGTGTTGGCCGCGCTATCGGGCAGGCTGCGGCCTACCGACGCGTAGCGGAGAAATGTGGGGGCAGACCCACCGCCTCCACCGCCGCCAGTGGGCAGATCGACGGTCTTTGTATATTCTTGCAGCCGGCTATTCAGATCGTCGGTTCTGACGAGTTGGCTAGCGACCAGACCAGCAGCCGCCAATTCATCGGAGAGAAGTGTGTCAGCCATGATAATCCTACCTTAAAACGAAGCCGCCAGAGGCGTTGCGGACATAACCACCGGAAGAATTGCGGATGGCTGACGCCGGGGTGTTCGAGACGTCGATGATGCGGATCGCGCGGATGCTGACCGCGCGATTTTCGCCCGACGGCCCTTCGAAGTGCAGATGCGGGGCGCGCACTTCGGGCGGCACCGTAAATTCCAGCACCGCCATCGCGGTAGGGCTGGCACTCGTAAGGCCGACCTCAATCATCTCAGGATCGCCGCCCGGCACCGGCATCGGCGCGATCGTGCCGGTGCCATCGGGCACAATGCGCGCCAGCGCGGCGACCTTGCCGTTCTGGGTGGCCGTATAGTCGATCTCAACGCGGTAGCGGACGATCCCGTTGTTCACCGCACCGACAATGCGGCGGACGATGCGCGATGCCTCGCCGGGCGTTGACCCGCTTTCAATCTTCAGCACGTTGTTGCCGACGGTGACCTTCGACGTGCCGGTCCCAGCTTTCACCAGCTTGTAGATCGAGGGCAGCTTTACGCCAGGGAAGGTGTCAGCGATGTCGACCCATGGGACGAAGGGCGACACGCTCTCGATCGACTTGATCTTCGTAAAGGTGATCGCCGTCTCAGGCCGCGTCCCACGATAGATACGAAATTGCATATAGGCTGGACGTTGGTAGCCTACCTGACCGACCTTGTTGACGATCTGAATGCCGTTCTGCCAGATCTGAATGAAGCCGTCCGAGGTCCCTTCTTTGACCACGACTTTAAACTCCTGCCTCTCCCATTCAGGAAAAGCGGGCACGGCATGCAGCACGCCCGTGGTCGTGTTGATGAGCACCCCGTCCTCGTTAAACGTCGGGGTCTTGTCGTGAATGACGAAATAGCCAGTGCTGCGCTCCAGGAACATCGCCAGGAAGCCAGCCGTGCCGAAGTCGCCAGCGTAGAGCAGGGTCCGGTATTCAAAAAAGTTCAGCCACTGATAGCCGGTGGACGCCGTGTTCGGACCGCGAATGAAAGAGAATTCGATAGTAGTGGTGGAGTCGCTGTCGACCGTGTTGATGTAGCCATCCAGCCCGACGCGATCGACCGGGTGGTCTAGGTCTTCGGGCCGCCGCTCATTCTCGCGCGCCTCCAGCCTGATCCACTCCGGCTCGCCGTCCAGCGATCCCAACTGCGTGTTCCAGAACTTGCGGGGGATCGGCCCGATGACCTTGAATTTTTGGCCGCGCGTGCCGGGTGCAGTGTATTCCGTGATTTCGTTGCCCACGAATTTCATCGGGGCTTCGGGCGGAAATTCTGGATCGACCCCGCCATTGTCCTGGATCGTGAAGGCCACCCACGCGCCGTTGCGGCGAATATATGCTTTGCCATCCATAGGCGCTTCGGGAACACCCGGCGCACCGGCGATCGTTTCGATCAGCTTCATGCTGGGGACAAGCACGGTAGTGTCGTTCGTATCTGAGAATGGATAATAGCCGTCGCCGTTCGGTCCACCATCGACATCGCCGGTGACGATGTTCACCCATTGGAAATGGCGAAGGCTGAAGCGCCCCAGCAAAGTGGAGACACGGTCAAGCAGTTCGGAAAGCTGGCTCATGGTCGATCCTATCGCTTGCCGACTTCGCAGATCAGTTTGGTGCCGAAATAGGTACCACCGCCTTCGTCGCGCCAGATCTCGATCGTGTAGAGATACTGATCCTCGACCGGCACCTTATCGAGCCATGCCCAAGTGGCGACGTTCGGGAAGTTGCTCATGCCCGTGCGCATAGTATCGCCGATGATGGAGCTGCCGGTTTTCGCGCTTTCGCGACGCAGGCGGAACCAGACGCGGTCATTGTCGCTGCCGGTGCGCTGCATGTTGACGAAGAATGTTATGGTGACCTCGGTTGCCAGTGGGATCGTTACACCCTGCGTGGACACCTGCACCGGTGTTGCGCCGCCGAAGGTCGCCCAGACGCGGGTGCCGGGCGCTCCAAGTTGACCAACATCAATCCCGCCCCAGCTCTGCTGGAAATAAGTCGTGCCGGTGACCTGATTTGCTTTGATATTCTTCGTCTCGATGACGTCAGCGACGATGCGCTTGGCATAAATGTCTGCGCCAAATTCCCATCGCGCTGGCTCTCCGTTCTGCGCACCCACATAGGTCAGGGGCCGGGTCGGGTTGCCGCCGTTCTGATCGACAAAGTAGAACTCGTTGGCGATGAAGGCCATGGTGGAGCGCCGGGTCACCCCGTCGGCAAGGATGGAGAAAGCGCCGAACGTGCCGTTCACGTCCGATCGCAGGATCGTTTTGGCATAGCTCTGGCCATCGCCGATGAACACTTCCCGCAAGAACTGCACGGTCGCCTTCACCACGGTGCCGTCGTCCAACGTCCCGATCGCGGCCAACTCGGAAAACTTCTGGCCAAGATTTTGCGTGGGAGAAACCATCAACTTTACAAGGTCGAGGTTCCAGTTTGTACCGGTTGGCCCTTTAGTGCCCATCAGGTCGAATGTGGTGGCGGTGGCTTCGTTGATACCTTCCTGCGCGTCGCGGAAGTTGAGGAATGTCGTGCTGACTGGCTGACCATCAATAAAGTTCGTCGCGCCCAGAACTTGCACAAGATCATCCTGGCGTAGCGCTTGTGCAAGGATGCCCTCGGCGTGGATTTCGGCGTCTGACAGCACCTCGCCGACTGTCTTCCCGCCGAAGGGGGAGTCCGCGTTGTTACTATTTGTAGCGCCTTCCTCAATCGTGCTGAGCTTACCGGATCCGCTCCGCACCGCCGGCAATATGGTGTAGAGGCCATCATAGGAATCGACGCGGTAGCCTACCCTGACCTCGTAAAGCTCATTCGATGCCAGGGGCGAGATGATGTGCAGGACGTTGGCAGTGGCGCGCAGAATAGCCGACTGTGACCATGGCTCGCTGCCCGCTATGCGATAATCGACTAGCACAGCATCTGCCGAAGGGTGCTCGGGACTGCCCGCGACAATCAGACAAGGCAGGCCTTCGCCCGTTGTGCCACCTGCAACCGCCCACGCCGCTGCCGACGGCGCAGGCGGCGTCAGATCTGGCGCAGTCAGGCTGAAAGAGGTGGGCGGGGTTGTGCTCTGCCCCAGCGCATAAGGATGCTTGCTATAGGTTTCCGTATCACCGGCGAACGACACCTTGCCTGTGGCGGGGTCGGGCGAACGACGGGTGATGAGGACAGGCTGATTGACCAGTCCTTCTTCGGGCACGTTCAGGTAGACGACGTCGCCGGTCTTGAGGCCGATCCATTCAGGCCCGGTCGACCATGTGAATGGTCCGGCCTCGCGGCTATTGACGATCGCATAGGCGGCCAGCTGGCCGGGCTGCGTCGCCGCCTCGCCTGAGAAAACCTGCACCAGCGGGAAGTCGATTTCCTTGGTGCGCTGACCCTTGTCGGCCGTCACATATTCGGGGACCGTGACCGCCTTGCCGGATATAACCGCCCAGTCGCTGTCTTCGTCCACATAGCGCGGAATGACGGAGTTGAACCGGTCGCGGCGGCGCTTGGTCGCGGGCAGGGAAAGACCGTCATGCAGATGATGGCTATGGATCGTCGCAATAGCGGTGCGCGGCGTCGATACCAGACAACCGATCATCGCCCCGGTCTGCGTCGGGACCGCGCCACCCGCCTGAAGGATGCGCTTGAGCGTGTCCCATTTGCTGTCCGTGGTCCATTCGACGCCGCCGACCTTCCAGCCGTTCGCGTCATCGACATTGGCACACTCGACAAATTCAGCGACGCGGATGTTGGCGATCGGCGCGCCGATGCCGCAAGTGCGCTTGCCATTCTCCCAGCGGCCAAGCGCCCAGGTGAGTGCATGCAGGCCCGGATTCTGCGACCACACATAGGTCGCCTCGTTCAGCGCGCGGCACGGGCCGGAACCACCGGGATAGGTGCTGTCCAGTCGTGGATCATAAACCTTGACCCATTTGCCGATCCACGCCGGTTCGGGCGCGCCTGCGCCGTAGAAATCGCCATCTTTGCTGAAGCGAAGCCCCCACATCGCATGGGTAATGCCCGACAGCTTATGCTGCGACGTCCATCCGGGCGGTGAGCCGCCGTTCAGCGTGGTTGCAAGGCCACTGGCCTGTAGCCCGCCCATATGCAGGCGCTGCGCCATGTAGTTGGCCAAACGCCCGTTTGCATTGCCGCCGACGTTGAAACTGACGACCTCGTTATCGGCGGTAAAGCGCTCGATGCTGTCGATCTGGCCGCCGATCGTGAGTAGAGCGCCGAACCAGAGCAGATCCTGCGCCTTCGTATATCCAGGCGTGTTGCTGGTGGCGGCGAAGATGCGCAGGCCTGACATGCGGGTCCGACCCATCGCATAGGGCAGGCCGCTCTGCGGATTGGTCTGGAACGACGTCGCGCTGCCCTGTTGGCTGAACCCCGGCGCAGTCACCTGCGCGGCGACCGACAGGACGCCGGCGGCAAGGCTGCCATAGGTGCCAACTGCCGCGAGCGTGGCGGCGGAAATACCGGCTATCCCGCCAGCGCTGGCGGCGGTGGTAGCCGTAGCGGCCACAGCGGGCGCAGCCATGCCAGCGGTCGCGGCAATCAGCGCGACTGCGCCGACGACCATAGCCGCTGTCCGCGCGAACTTCGACATTACAGGACGCTCCAGGCGGTCAGGATTTGCGATGGCTGGACTGTGACCAGTGCATCATGATCTTCATGGAAGCCGAAGATATTCCCGTTGCCCGCATAAAGGCCGATCGCGCCGGGAGCCTCGCCCTCAAGCTCCACGATATCGCCCAGCAACAAACGGCTGTAAGGGATGCGCGTCAGCCCCAATCCATCAAGCAACATCGGTAGGGTGTCATAGCCCATGCGCTTGATGGCCCGGCACGCACCCAGTGGCGACGAGTATGAACCGGCCTTGCTGATCAGGATTTTATATCCCAGCTGCTTGAGGTGAAAGGCCGCGACCTTCGCGCAATCGACCTTGCCCCATGCAAAGGGGCGATCGCGGTAACGGGCCATGGTCGCCTCGATCGCGGCGTGACGGCGCTCCATCGGGGTCATCGCGCGGTCTGCCCCTGAGGCGGCTTCGCGCCCCAGTAGAGATTGACGTCGGTGCCGGTCATATAGTCCAGCCCCAACTCGCCCGGATAGATCGACTGGTGCCAGCCATTGGAGGCACGCTGGCCTTCCTCGACCTCGAACAATCGCTCGAACACGCTGACGACGCTATATTCGAGCGTCCGCGCGCCCTGCTGATCAATCCCAATGGTCGGCACATCGATCTCGCCCAGGAAGAGAATTTCCGGCGTACCGATCACGGTGCCGGTCGCGCTATCGACCGCGCCGGCCATCAGCGTGACGACAGCACCCTGCATGTCCGGATGCGACAGCACGGCATTGGCCGCGACGTCAGCGGGATAGAGCGTGATCGTAATTTCCGGTGCGCTGTCGCCAATCTCTTCGGCGACTTCCGATATGCTGGAGATGGTCCCGAATGTCTCATCGCGCCCGACATAGATTTCCGACCCGATCTGCAGCACGGCCGACCCGTCGAGCAGGCGCAGGGTATAGCCGGGCAGCTCAATCTTGAGCGCGCCGAAAAGCAGCACCGCTGGCTGGGCCAGGGCGTTTTTGAGCGTTGCGTCCAAAGATGGCCCCCTTAAGCGCCTTCAGCCAGCGTGAAGCTGAAGCTGGCGAGGCGATCGACTGATATCTGCCAGGACAGTTCGTCCCCCGGCGAAACCATGCCCTCGATTCTAGGCACGGCAATTTCCACGATGTCATTGACGGATAGCTGGGTACGAAACATCGGCCAGATCGGGGCGTTGATTGTGCCGCCCGCGCCGACGGTGCCATCGGCCGCAAACATATGGACGTAGCGCCGACCGCCATGGATGATGGCGAGGAACTGTCCTTCCTTGACCGTATAGCCGACCGCCATGCCCTTCAGCGGCAAGGTGACGCCGGAAGTCACAGCGGCCGATACACGCGGTGCGCCGGGATCGCCCGTATCGAAGTCAGGCTGTGGCCACTCCATCAGCAGCCGGTCTTCCCGTGCGCGCAGCAGGCGCGATTGAACGACCAACGCTTCGCTGCGCGTCGGCATCGACGGCAGGGTCAGCCGCAGGCCGAACCGTGTACCCAGGCGATTGATGCGCTGTTCCGGCCCACCGAGGAACGGGGTGAGGACCGTCCCGAAGTCTCGCAGATATGGTTCGGCGCCATTGGGAACGACCCAATCCGGCATGGTGATGACAGCCATTTAACGCCCCGGTATCCGGCGGCGGGTGGCGCGCTTCATATCCGCGCCCGCCGCGCCGCGCGCCTGCATGCCCGATGCCACGGCCATGGGTGCCGCCACGCCAGCGGCGCGCCGATCGACGACAACATCGAAATAGGGCGAAGGGACGATATGAGCGACACCACCGCCGCCGCCATTGTCATTGGCGCGCCGGATGTTGACCGTTTCACCTGCTGTGCCCCAGAACTGGACAAGATTGGTATCGATGCCCGGCTTACCGCCGACCTCGAAGCTACCGCCAGTGGCGAACCCCGGCAAGTTCTTGGGAATGGCAAGCGATGTAGATACGCCATCCAGATAGGATTGGGAGGCCGCACTCACCCCGCCGAGTTTGCTTCCACCAAAGATCGAGCCGATTCCCCCAAGGATCGACCCGAATATGCCGCCGCCGCTGGACGCCCCAGAAGCTCCGCCTTGGCCGAGCGCCTGGCGAAACAAATTGAACAGCATATCGGACAGGTTGTTGAGCGCCGCTTCCATGCCCTTCGATACCTGGTCCTTCCACCAATCCTTTGCGAAGCTCTTCAGATCGCCGTCCATCGCGGCGCGCACGCCATCCCGGAACGTCGAACGGAAGTCACCCTGCATCCGTGACCGGTCCTCTTCCGTCATTTCCCTATCGGCGCGATCACGGGCATCGTCTTCCGACACCTTTCCGCGACCCTGTTCATAATATTTGGCAGTGCGCGCATTCAATTCAGCAGCGCGATCCTTGGCGCGCTGCTGACCGCCCGTATCACTGCGCAGGCGGGAGAGTTCCACGTCGCGGTCTAGGGCGGCCTGCTTCGCCGCCTTTGCTGCCTGATCGGCGCGCGCCGCCTCCAGTTGAACCAGATCTTCGGCCGCACGCGCTTGCGCCTCCATCAACGTCAGTTTTTCATTCTGCCAATGGACGGTTCTCTCATCCAGATAGGCCTGATCGGATTTTACCCGCATCATTTCCTGATCGCCGCGAATCTCTGCCAGTTGCAGGTCGAACGCGTCCTCGCTTTTGGCGACCTCCCGCGCGTCGAACTCTGCCGCCGCTGCCTTCACTTCCTGAATGTCCCGTTCGGCCGCCAGCTTCGCCGCAGCCACATCCAGCCCAGCATCCTCATAGCCGCGCTGACGTTGTAGAACGTCCTGCTTATCTTCCAGGCGGCGGACCTCATCCTTGTCGTCGCGCGCACGGGCGACCGCAATCTGCTGATCCAGCTTCATCTGCTCGCGGCGATCGGCAAGCTCCTTGGCCGATGGGCCTGAACCTTTGCCACCTTTTTTACCAGCATCGGCAGCATCGAAATTCATGTCGATGGTCGCAAATTCCGGGGTGTTGATCGATCGGGTATAGCCCTCGACTGTCTTGGCAAGGGTGTCGAGCGCTGTAGCGCGCGCTGCTAATGTAGCGGCGGCCTCCTTTTCCTGTCGCGTCGGCCCCTTATTTGCGCCGGGCAAATATCCAAATCGTGCAACCGACGAACTGGATTCACGCGAGGTTTGCTGTTGCGCGCGGGCCAGTTCGGCCTTTGCGGCAACGACTTCCGCGCGCGCCGTCGCCATTGCCTGAAGCTCAGCCGCCCTATCGGCTTTCATCTTTTCGATAATCGCCTTGCGGGCTTCGCCGGTTGCAGCGACCAGTCCCAGCGCCGCCGTCTGCTGTTTGTTATAAGCCTCCGTTGCCGCGTCGACGGCCATCGTCGCCGCCGAACTGGCAGTGCTAGTCCGGCCCATCCATAGCGCGAACAGTGTGAGTGCAGTAACCGCCAGCCCGATCCAACCGGCCGCCGCTCCAAGCGCCATACCCACCGCGCGCAGGGCAATACTGGTGCCAGACAAAGCAAGAATGAAGCGACCGAGCAACGCTATGACGGTCCCCAGAGGATTGATCAAAGCCGACATGGCCAATGAAACCGCACCGAAACTGCCTCGCAACAGGATCATCGGGCCGAGAACTTTTACGATACCCATCAGGGCAAGCATCATTGGCCCTATTGCCGCTGTTACACCCCAAATCGCGACGCCGATCTGCAGGACGACTGGATTGAGGTTAGCGATGCCGTTCGTCACGGCGGTCAGCGCGTTGGTAACCGATGTGAACACGGCAAGGATGCCAGTCGCCCCAAGTGCGATTTTCAGTCCATCGAAGGCATTGGCCAGATGATTGCTGGCCTCTTCAGCACCCTGCATCTGGATGGCGAGCTTTTCGCCCGCATCGGTTTGGGCGATCGTCTTTTGCAATGCATCGAATTCTTGCCCGCCAAGACGCATCAGACCAATCGCCGTACGCATCGCATCCGCACCGAATATTTCGGTCAATGCCTTCGTGCGCGACCGATCCGACAGATTGCCCAGCTTCTCGCGCAGCAGCTCGGCGATGTCGGACAGATCCTTCATCTTGCCGGTCGCATCGTAAAATTCGATGCCCAGATCTTTCATCATCTCTTTTGCCTCTTTGGACTTGGGCGTCAGAGAGGTGATGAACGTCTTGAAACTTGTGCCGGCGTCCGAACCCGAACCGAAGAGCGCGGCGGTACCGGCCAGCGCCGTGTTGAAATCCTCGAAGCTGACGCCCGCCGACCCGGCAACGCCGCCGCCTTGAGCGATGGCATCTTTGAAATCATTGAACCCGAGCTTTGATGCGTCCAGCGCGCCAGTGATGTTGTTGACGACGCCTTCCAGATCGCCCGTGCCTTTGCGGAACTGCGCCATCACATCGGTCACGACTGCGGCCGATTCTCCCAACCCTGCGGCATTGGCGGCGGCGAGGCGCAACGTCTGGGCAAGGCCACCGTTAAGTATGGCGCTGGCGTCCATGCCCGCCAGCCCCAGAGTTTCGATGCCGTCAGCTGCTTCCTTGGCACTACGGCCGACTTCCGGCCCTAACTTTCGGGCCGCCTCAGACAGGGCGGTAAGCTGCTCACCGGAAATCCCGCGCAACGCCGCATTGACATTGTTCATGGACTTTTCGAACGAGCCCGCGCCGCGCTTCGATACCAAGGCCATGCCGGCAAAAGGCACGCTGATCGCAGCTGTCAGGCCCAGCGCGATATTCCGGATCTTGGTTTCCAACTCTTTGAACTGGGACGCGACCTCCTTGGCGAAGTCGGCCAGACCTTCGCGGGCATCTTCCAGACCCATGGCCCAACCTTTGACGTCGATCGACAGATCGCCGTGCAACCCTCCGATCCGGACGTCGTCGCTCATTCTATGCTACCTTTTTGATTTCGATCGGTGCGCCCGCGTCTTTCATTTCCTGAAAGGCGGCCAACATATCGTCGGGTGATTGCGGTTGGTCGGGCTTCGCAGGCCTGAGCAGATCCTCCAGCGATGGCAGATATTTCGATTTGGGCCATCGCCCCAGATTGACGACCAACCGCGCCTGATAGGTTAGCGCTTCGATGTCAGCTTTGCGGGCAGCACTATACCCATCCAGCGCAGCTTTGAGTGTTCGAGGAGTCTGACGCCAGAACGCATCCGGGTCATGCCCGGCCTGCGCCCAAAGTTTCAGGAGGATGATCCAGTCCCAGCCTCGGGCTGCTTCCGCACCTTGCGTGCCTTTCCCTCCGCACTCTTGCCCGCGACGGCGTCAGGTGCAGGCATTGCCGCCTGCAGCGCCGACGACAGGGCTTTTTGAAGCGTTTCCAGCCCAGCGTCCGACATAATTTCCCCCGCTTCGCCTATGGTTGTACGGGGATGATGCGTCTGAAGGCCTGCGCAAAAGATCGAGCGCAGCAGTTTGAAGCTGGGCTTGGCCTGCACCTGGTCGATCAGATCGGAAACGCCAAGACCCGTCTCGTCTTCCAGCGCGCAGAATGTGTTGATGTCGAACACCAGCGTAAAGTTTGCTTCGCCGGCCTTGAACGACGCCTCTCCCCGAAGCGGATTGGCCATGTTACGCCCCCTCAGCTTCGGTTTCGTTGCTCACCCATTTAACGCGCGCGGTCGCGGTACGGCGGTCAGCCATTGGGTTGCTGCGCACATAATCGCGCACCACGACGGACCCGGCAATTTCCCAGGTGCCGGTGCCAGCCTGAAGCACAATCTTATAGGCGTGGGCGCGGCCATCCGCCTTCGCTTTGCGCAGCAATATGTCGCTCGGTGAACCGGGCACATAGTTCATAACCAGATCGGCTTCCTCGCCCTCTTTCAGCGGCGCATTGATATAGCTTTTGTAGCCGACCGTTTTCATGTGGCTGGTTTCGACCAGATCGGCCGCGCCGGACGGAAGCGGAACCTCCAGCAGTTCGTCCAACTCGACCAGGCCGGGGGTGGTGATGGTGAAGTCCCACAGATGGAACTCCGTCAGATGGCCGGTTTCAACGTCGCTCATGACATGTGCCTCCTTTAGGCTGCTGAATAGCGGACGGTCAGGTCCGTTTGCTTGCGATGGATGAATTGCGTGTCGGTGCGCTCGCCCAGATCACGCGGCATGGTGGCGCTGGCCGTACGGAAGTAGACGCCGGCGATAGTGCCGCGCGGAAGAACGACCTCCAGCGCCGCGTCGACTAACGACTTGGTTTGCGCATAGCTGTCGCCCCAGCAGTCGAGTTGGACGCGGGCAAATTGCAGCCCTTGCAAACCCTGCATATGCTGGTCGAGCGTGCCGGAAATCACCTGAAGCGTAATGGCGGGCAACGCATCACCTTCCGGTCGCTCCAACCAGTCGACCTTCGTACCGACTATCGCGCTCACGGATTGCGCACCCAATAGGCGGGCGCGAAGCGCTTTCTGCATATCCATTTAGGCTGCCTTTTTGATGTCCGCCCAGAGCGAATGTCCGATCGCGCGCCGGACTTCTTCGCGAGTGTTGTCGAGCGCCGGACGCATGAAAGGATGCGCGATCGAATGGAACGTGCCGAATTCGACCATGTGACCATAGAAGCCTTGGCGACGTTCCGGGCCGATATAGACCATGCTGAAGAAGCGCCGTTCCGAGACGGCTGCGCTGTTCAAACCGCCATCGAAGGAAATAATAAGGCTGTCGCGAAGGTTGCCGCTCAGGACAGGGACTAATCGTTTGGCTTCGTCCAAAACGATTTCCGCTCCAGCCAACAGCGACCGCTCGCGCGCAGCGGGCGAAACTGCATCACGGATTGCCACCAACTTCCTATCGATGGCATCCACGCCATGAAGCTTCATGCCGCTCGCCGAACCCCGGTGATGCGTCGGCCTGCGCCGCGCTCGATCTCGACATTGGACGTGATGTCCCAATAGCCGCCATCGAAGCTGATACGATCCGCCACGCTTACCGAGCGCGTGTTGCTGTTGGCGAGCACGTCAAAACTGGCCGTTTGGCTCGCCCCTTCCTGTGCGGCCTGTCGCTGTTCCGTGCCAGAGCCATAGAAAACATCAGCGTGGGGCGCGCACAAGGCTGTCCATGGGCCAGGCACTTTCGTGTACCCATCGTCCACCGGTGCGCCTGCTCGTTCGATCACAATTTTCTTGTTTCGCCTGCCGCTCTCGATCGACATCAGCGATACACCCGATAAGGCGAAAGCAACTCATCGACCGTGGTAGACATCGGCACGTCCTGCATCGCCGCGACGGTCGAAACGGTCGCCCGACTGTGCCACAGATCGCCCACCATCAGCAGGATCGCGGCCTTGATCGGCTCAGGCACGTTCGGCACGACAGTGGCCGCACCGGGATCAACGGCATAGCCCGCGCGATATCGAATACGCACCGTCTCCGCATTGCCACGGTAGGCACCGGGCGTCGGCCAGGATTTGCCCCACCCATTGCCCAGTTCAGCCCCGAACACTTCATAGGTATCTGCATCGACAAGCTGGGGTTGCCCCATTCCGTCGAGATAATGAACAGTGACGATATCAACGATCGGCGGATAGGGCAGGCGGATCAAACCACCACCAAAGCCGCACATGCGCATTTCCAACGTCTGAAGGCCGATCGCACGGCCCAACCATCCCGCCGGGCCGTCAATATGAGCGGTCGCTGCGGCAATCAGCCGCTCGACCAGTTCACGCTGATCGTCATCGCCGTCCAGGCGCAAATGCGCGTCCGCCTCCTCCCACGTCACCACGGGCGCGGGAGGAGTGATGACGACCGTCCTCATCGCGACTTACTTCGCAGCCTTGTTGGCCGGATCTGCGGCCTTTTTATTGTCCGGAGCCTCGGCCGCCTTGCTTTCCAGCTCGGCAATCTTGCCCTCCGCCGCCTCGGCGCGTTTGGTCGCGTCGGTCAGTGCCTTGTCCAGATCGTCGGCGCGAACGGCTTCGCCATCGCGGGCTTTGCTCAGCGCGGCGTTCTGATCGGTCAGCGTTATGATATCGTCGCGAGCCTGTTTAGCATCGCGGTTCATCTGCTCGATCGTTTCATTCTGGCGATCGACCTTATCGCGCAGATCGAGCAATTCGGACTGGTCGCCGCCGAACGATGTTTCGCTGGCCTGATCTACACCGGGCACGGTCAATTCAGGGGTATAGCCCTTTTCGATTTCGTCCCTGGTCGCCTCGCGGACCAAGCCGTTCTTTTCCAGCGCTTCAAAACGCTTGTTGCTCATATCCGTGAGGATCTGGCCTTCACTGACCTGACCGTCATCGCCCAGGTGCTGGACCAGCACGATTGCATCTTTCATTTCCGGTCTCCCGAATGCGAACAGGCGGCCCGCTAGGACCGCCTGTTCAGGGTTTTCGATTGAGTGTGAGTGCCTAAAAGGCCGTGCGCCGATACTTAGAGGAGGGTGCCGCGAACCATCGCGCCGGGACGGCGAACGACCAGCGCCAATCGCTTTTCGGCCCGGATCGTCAGCATATTCTTGATGAAGTTGTCGCGATCCTGATCGGATATCCGCACTTCGGTATCCATGCGGTCGAAGATCTGGGCGGCCAGCTTGAACGCGCCGGTCAGGAAGTTGCCGACGCCGATGCGCTTGGTCGAAACGACAGGACGCCCCCAAAGCACTGGCCCGGCAATGCCCTGCGGATTGGCGAAAATATAGCCGCCGGCTGCATCCTTCGTCAGCTCGATCCCGGTCCATGCAGTCGGGTGCAGCACGATGCCGTCCGGCGCATAGTCGGCCAGCTCGACTTGCAGGATGGCAAGGCGAAGCTGGTCGATCCGGGTGGCGTTTGCGATCGCGATCGGTGCGGAATAGGCAGTCGCCTGCGGATACAGGCCCAGAATGTGCTGGCCAGTTCCATCGCCCATCAGCAATTCGGCGTCCTCTACATCGTCCAGGCCGAAGCGCAGTTCGCCATCGATGAGGCTTTCGACCTGCGGTACGTCGTCCATAGCCTGCCGCGACGCTGGCACCCAGTGCGCGATCGTGCGCACAGGAGCGTTGGCGACGTCCCATGCATAGTTGGATTCCGGCTTCTGCGCGCCTTCAGCAACCGCTGCCGCGTTGTTGGTGCGCACCGTCTGATATGCATATTCGATCGAGTTGCCCTCGGTCTGGCCCGGCGTGACCAGATCGCGCACGCGCAGGCCCATGCGCTGGATACCGACGATATCAGTCTGGCGATCGGGACGGATTAGTCCGCCAGCGGAACCGGTCGCGCTGGTGACGGCCTTGACGGAAAAGCCGATCGTGCCCTTGCAGCCACCCTCGACATAGGACTTCACTTCGCCGTGGTTGGCTACTTCATGGCCCAGCGACTTCAGTTCCTGTGGCTCATCACCGCCGCCGCGACGCGATTGCGCCAGCTTCTGCGACAATTCGGTCACCTCGCCACGAATGGCTTCCAGATCGACCAGCGCCTTGTCGCACTTGTCCTTGGTTTCGGTGGCGACCTGTTCGCCCTTTTCGCTCTTCGATTTGAACTCGGTGGCGAAGCCCTTCACTTCCTGAAGGGCATGCGACAGGCGCTGCTCCAGCGTCGCCTGATCGGGATTGTCTTCCTTGCGGCCGAACTCGCGCATGGTCGCGCCGGCGGCCATAGCCGCAGCGGAGGTCATCATATTCATGGTGGTTTTACTCCAAAGGCTACAGCTTGAAGCTGGCCAGGGTGTCCGAAAGAGCCTTCAGGCTCGGTTTGACCGTCATTTCGCTATCGGACTCCCTCCGACGCATTTCCGTCAGGCCATGGGCGACGACGCCAGCGGCCCGCGTTTTGGAAAACCCTAACTCCCTCAGGGCTTTTTCCATCTCCCGCTCGGTCGGCAGTTCGCCGTGTGCGAGCTTGAATTTCACCGATTCTACCCGCGCATCATCATTGGCGGGGAACGTGACCAAGCTGATCTCGACTAGGTCCAGCTTGGTCAGCGTGCGGATGCCGGTCTTTTCGTCATAGGACGATTCACGCACCCAATAGCCGATTGAGAGGCCGGTCACGACGCGGCGCTTCGCCAGTGCGTGGGCTTCGCGCGCCTGGGCAACTTCCGCGATCAGCAATTCGCCGTCGCCCCACAGGCCGCGTTCGTCCTGCTTCAAATTGGTCCACAGGCCGATCGGCTCGCCGCTGCGATGTTGCCACAGTATTGGCACGGGCCGACCCTTGGCCGCGATCTCGGCGAGGCTGTCGGTGAAAGCGCCCGCTGCGACGATCTCCTGATAGCTATCGACAACATCGAAGACAGAGCCGTAGCCATTGAATGTGCCGTCTTCGCCGACAGCCTTGATGTCGAAATCAAAGTCGCGGACCTTCAGGGCACCGCTGTGCTTGCGGCCAAAGCGGCTCATTACGTTCATGTCAGTCCTCCAGTCGTAGCCCGCCGTTGTGGCCAACCATCGCCGCTTTCACGCGCGCATCGATAATCGCTTCCACATCGCCGCCGAACAGCAGGTTCATCAGCGCGGATCGTGCGCCCTGCTCCGCGCCAGCGACCTTCCCCAGATCGGCCAGCTTCACCAGGTTCGATTGCACCGTCAGGAAGTCGTCGCCGTCGAGCGACGGCAGGTTTTCCCGCGTTCGCATTTCGCCGCGCGTCATGACGCCGTTCTGGCCAAAAGCGGAGTAGAGAGCGGCGCGCGCCGCGCTGTCTGCCGCCATCAACGCTTCACGGTTGATCTCAGGATAGATCCGCTTGCGGTCGGCCATGGGCAGCAGCTGCTTTTTGACCGATTGCTCGATCTTCCGCAGCAGCGGGTTCAATCGCAGCGTCTGCCAGCCCAGCAAAATCTGCTCGACGCCTGACCCCCACATTGTCTGACCTTTTGCCGCATGGCCGATCAGGATAGGGAAAACACCGAACAGCCGGCAAAGCTCTTCCACGTCCCACCCGCGAGACTCCAGCAGCTGGACGTCAACGGGGTTCATGCGCAATGGCGCGAACTTGAAATCCTTCTCCAGCGGCACGATGCTACCGCGCATCGCCTGCCCACGGAAACTATCGAAAATCTCGACCAGATCGGCCCGCTGGTCGGGCGTCAGCTTAGTCGTGCCAGTCTCCATGAAGCCCGAAAGCTGCAGACCACCATTGAACGTCTCAGCCGCCGTCTTGTTCGCCGCGATGGCGCCACCCAACGTGCGACGGCCATATTCCATCACGGACAGGCCAACGTCGCCACCCATGGTCAGGCCGCGCAGATGCAATACCTTGTCGGCGGGCAGTTCTTCCTGTTGGCCCCGGTCCATGTAACGATAGACCCGCTCATTATTCCGGTTCCGTGCTACGGTAACCAGGTGCGGAGCCAATGGCGTCAGCGCCGTGGTGCGCTGGCCAAGCATTTCCTTCTCGGCATAGCCATTGCCCCACAAATCCATACTGGCGACCATGCCGCCCCAGAATTCCGAGGGCGTCTGATCCCGGTTTGGCTCTTCATGCACCAGATCGTAAAGCCAATGATCGTTGCGATCGATGCGACCGCCATCGTTGGCCTTCTCATGCACGCCCATGCCCATAGATCCGACCACTTCGGACTTCAGGGCAACGCAGGCCCAGGCGGTTGGCAGGCCCAGCGTGGTTTTCTGGTTGACCGTCTGACCCGCGCTATCAATGCCGCTGGCATATCGAATGGACTGCCGCGTCGGTTCATCTTCAGGCGCGCCGCTCAGCTTGCCGGACTCCCCGGTGCCGAACCAGCGCGTGACTGAACCGACCCATGTGCCGATGCCCATCAGGCGGCCTTCATAGCGGCGATGAAGTCGTCCAGACTGCCACCTTGCGCCGCAGGATTAGCCTCCAGCAGCTTTGTAGCATTCAGCCCGGCCATGAACGGATCGATCTTCGCCTTGCCTGCGGCCTGTTTCGTGATGATCACGGCATTGCCCCTTTGCTCTGCTTTGGCGTTTCCGACGCACCAGTTGATGAGTGGCGCGCCCGAATGGACCGCCATGCGATGTTTCAGTTTTCGTTCGAGCGACCAGACGGCCGATGCCAATCTGTAACCTTGCGTCACACCCACGACTTGGGGATGGACAAGGCCAATGTCCGCGAGCGCATCGACCAATGCGCCGACGCCTTCGGGATCAAGGCCGATTGCACCTTTATCCGGCAGCAACCCGCTATCCTTGACCTGCTCAATGATGGCGACGATCTCGCGAACGTCTTGCTCATCGCCCATCAATTCGGTCGGCGGCGTGTCGTCGTCCGCATCATCGTCCAGCGGAGGGCCGCCGTTGTGGCCGATAATCACCAGATCGCCGTCACGCTCGAAATCCATAAGGCGCGGCGCAATCTCATGCCGCATTTCCAGCACTTCGCGATAAACCCAGCCCCGAAACCAGTAGAGCCAGCGCTTGGTCTCTTTTTCACGGCCTGCGACGCAAAGCCCATAAAGATCGTCAAGGCCGCCGCCATCGACGCCAACCACAACCACCTCGCATCGGGCGAGCAGCGTTGCGAGCGTCAGGGTGCGGTCAATCGCCGCCTCCCAATAATCAGCGCCGCGCCAGCGATCGGTATGGAGTGCCAGCCCGATCTGTACATTCAGATGCTGAGATGCCCAGCGCCTTTCTTCTTCCGCGCCTTTGTCGACGGCGGCCTGATATTCTTCGACCAAGCGCTCAAGAGTGATCGAGCGGCCTAGGTTCGGCAGCACCATGTGCCAATTGCGTGGATCCTGCCACGGCTTGGCCTGGTCGGTCTGCATTTCCTCCGGGAATTCATACAGGAGCGGCAACATTCGCGAATTGACGATGCGACCATCGCGAACGCCGCGTGCGTAATCCAGTTCAGTTTTGAACGCCCCGGCAGGTGCCTGGTCGCTCTGCGTCGTGATGATCACCAGAAACGCTTCAGGGTTCGCGATCATGCCGCCGCGCAACTGGCCGATCACGCGTGACGCATAGCTGATGGACCCCATCAGATGCAGTTCGTCGATCAGCACCATCACCGGCTTGGAGCCGGTGGCGACCTTCATATCGAACGTCTTGATCTTCAGCGTCGATTTAAGCACCCGGTCGAAGATCGCTTTGCGATGATCGGCAACATGGAAGCGCTGCTTCAGATACGGATCTGCGTCGATCATGCCCGACGCCTGCTGAAATGCGGTATCGGCAATTTCCTGCGTCGGCCCTACCAGCACAAAGTCAGCACGAGGGCGCTCGTTCATGAGCAGCGCCGTGACGCCGATCGCCGCACCGTTTGTCGTCTTGGCGTTTTTCTTGGGCACCAGCGCCAAGACTTCGCGCACCTTGCGCTCGCCATCCACCAACGAGCCGAAGATGGCTCGCACGATGTCGCGGCCCCACTCACCGGCAGCCTCCGACATCATTGGCTGCCCAGGCACGTCGGGCAGCCTCAGATTATTGAATATGGATACCGCCCGTTCGGCTTCATTGTCATTGAGCGGGAGGGACGGCAGCAGCGATTTGCTCTGCCTCAATCGCTCTACCCAATCTGGGCAGGCGAAATTCCAACTCAGTGCTTCAGCAGGCCGCCCCATGGCGTTCCCTCATGAGCGCTATGGGCCTGTTCGACGGCGGTTTCCTTCTTCCCTTTCTTAGGAGACTTACCCTGTTTGACGGGACGGACCACATTGCCAAGAGCCAGATCATGTCGGTCGAAGCGTTTGAACACTTTGTCGATCGCGGAGACGTTGCCCTTGTCGACTTCGTTCATCAGCGCGACCAGCAGCTTGCCCTCGACACGATGACGCGCCTCCAGCTTACCACGCAGCTCACGAAAATAATGCTTCCGCAAAGTCGGCGGCGTGATCGAAAGCGCGGCAGCAATTTGCTCTTCGTTCTTGTCGAAGGCAGCCAACACTATGACTTTACGCCTATTTTCCAAAGTCGCGATGTGGGGTGGACGACCTTTGCGACCATGACCCTCGGGGATCGGATCGCCCAACAGGTCAAAATCCCAGTCCGACATGAAAAAAATCCCTACGTGAGAGGAACAGCGGTGATAGAACCACCGACCTCCTAGACTTTTGACCCACCCCCCCATGTCCGACCCTGCGCCCGCGCGGCCCGCGCCTTCGCGGTCTTCGACTGATGCTCCGAGAAGGTGAGCCATTCCGTGTTGGCCGGATCGAGGTCCGCGCCACCATCTTTGCGCTCGACCTTGTGATCGAGGATCATCCGTTCACCCGGCTTCGCCCGCTGGAGCGCCAGATGATAATCGGGGTCGCGCTTGCGATCAGCAACCAGCGCGCGCCATGCAGGCGATGAGTAGAACCCTTCGGCAACCTTAGGCGCGGCCTTCACCTTCGCAGGCATCGACCCGACGCGAGAGCCGAGAGCTTTCAGCTTTCCCATGTCAGGCGATCCGTGAAAACGACAGCGCCCCGCTGGGCAAGGGCCAAGCGGGGCGCTGTCAGGTTAGGAGAGGACGCCGCGTTCAGCCATAGGCCGTTCCCAAGCGTAGATACCTATAGGCCCAAATGGCCCTCAATGTGGACAAACAATATTTTAAGGTGGCAACTTATACCGTTTGACATGCAGCACCCACGCAAATCCTAGCGTTTGCTGCAATCACTACGCAATGCATGGCCCGACCATAGCGCTTGCGAAGGCCATGCGCGCCCAGCTTCACGCCCATAGGCTTGCGCAACTGCATCCACGGCACAGCCTTTGCGCCATTGGCAAGGCAGGTGATGGCCAGCGCGATCAGCCGCCGGTCACGATCGGGCGCGGCCAGCACCCAGGCGAACGCTTCCTCCATCTCGGCAATGTCGCGACGGGTTGCGGGCAACGGCCTGGGCGCGGGCGCGGTCATGTCCACACCGCGCGCATCATAATCGCCACGATCATCTTCGCGCACGATGTCCGGCCAGCACGCCTTGACCCGCAACCAGCCCGCTTCCCGATCAGACATGCGCCGCATCACCAGCATCGCTTCGACCAAGCGCTCTTCAACATCACCAAAACTAAGTAACCTCCCTTCCTCCCTTTCAAGGGAGGGATCAATGGGAGGATAGAAGATAGTATTATCAGTCATTTAGCTGTCCTGCGGGAACATGGGAGGGAAACTGCGGGTATCTTTGTGCGCGCGCCCGCGCCTGTGTATGCGCGCGCACAACGGAACCACTGGCTAAATGCCTCCCGCACGCTCCCACCTTCCCTAAATGGCGGATTTCCGTGCTTCCCGGAGGCGTTCTATCCTCCCGCGCCTAGCCATGGGCGGGAGGAAGGGAGGATCATGGCGGCAAATCATCATCGCCAAAGTCCGCAATCGGCGGGGGTGACGGGGGCGGTGATTGCGCAGCCTCGCCTCTCGGCGGCTTGCCAGCGGACGGCTTGTCATTGTGCCGGGGTGCAGGAAGAGAGCGCGTAGTGGGCTTGCCGTCAGCATCGAGGAAGTCGATCGTGTCGAAGCGCGGGACGATATCATGCCACTGCATGTTGCTCGCCTTGTTGATTTTGAAGCCCTTGCGCTGCATCTGCGCGTTTAGATACTTGGCGGACCACGGCTTGCCGCTGGCGGGCAACTGCTGCGCCCATGTCTGCCATGCAACGAATAGCGCGTGCAACGATCCTGACTGCAACTTGTCCCCCGGAGAGCGCGCGACACACAGGTCGAGGAACATGGCGAGCATGTCGTTTTCCTCATGATATTCACGGGTCGCTTCGGCAGACGCCTCCGGCATGTTCAGGCCCTCGGTCAGATAAGCCAGCGCGCCGCGTATCAATCGATTGAGGATGCCATCGGCCTCCGCCTTCAGCTTGTTCTTAAGCTGGTCGTCGCGCTCTTCAGGCGGGATGATGATCCCCCACGGGATGACCTGCATACGCCGACGGATACCGTGATCGGTGCCGATGCGCGGCAGGTTGTTCGCCATGATCGTATTGTTGAACGTCGGCGTCATTTCGAAAGGCGGCTTGAGCAGCTCACGCACGCCGCCGATCGGCTCATCGCTCGTAAGCGCCTTGACGAGACCGTCGGAAAACTTGCTGCCATCCTCTGGTTCATTGGCATAGACCATGCGCCGTCCGGCTAGCGCAGCCAGGTGCGGCGAAGGGCCACCACCGTTGCGCCTCTGATCGGCGTCCATGAACGTCTCTATCCCGGTCGACCAAGCATAGTCCCCCAGCAGATAGGCATGGGTCTGCACCCAGACGCCCTTGCCGTTCTGGCCTTCGCCGTAGAACAGCGCCATCTTTTGCGCATCGGCCAGGCCAAGGCCGCTATAGCCCGCCCAGCGATCGAGGAATTCGCGCATATCGGCCGCAGGCTGCACGCGCAGAAGGAAGGCGTCAAAGAGCGGCGAGGCCGCAGCGGCATTGTAGGTCGCGCGCGCCAGCTTCGTGATCCGGTCTCCGCGTTGATGCTCGCGAATGATGAAGGAGGCAGGCTTGCCGTCCTCGGGCCGCGCAAAGACGATCGTGCCGTTCTGGACGTTCAGCGCCAATTCGTCGCTATCGAAGTCCTCCACCTTGGCGGCAAGACGTGATTCCGCCATGCTGGAAATGCAGCTGATATGACCCGCACCTTCCGACGTCCGGCCCCATGCGGCCAGCTTGTCGGAAAACAACACGATGTCGCCATTACTTTTGAGTTGGGCGATATAGTCATGACGTAGGAAGTCATGCTTGGTCTGCCGCGCAAGTTGACGTTGCCGATACCAAAGCACAGTGCGTTTGCTCAGCCGCTTTTTCTCGCCTTCGTCAAATAACTGGCGGGTGTAATCTTCCTTTTCTTCGTCGCGCTCCGCAGCGAGTTCCGCCGCCTCTTCCTCATCGACGATATCGCCCTGTTCGGGCGGAAACGGCACGCCGCTATCGCGGATCAGGCCGGACTCATCCTGTATGGACCGCATCGTTTGTTGGATGCGACGGCCGAGTAACGCCATCGCCATGTCCCGGTTCCACCGCTTGCCATCCCAGGCCAGCCAGCCCCACGCTTCGACATACAGGAAATCTGCCCCGTAGCGCTCAAGGAAGCGTTCGAGATTGCCAAGGTCGGTCATCGCCATGATCGCGCACCGCCGCACTGTATCCGGGTCCGGGCCGCCCCCTGCCCCCTTTCCGGAGGACTTATGCCCATTCCCTCCCGCTAGGGAGCTTGGTTCGCCTTTATTGTCGGAAGGAAGGGGGGAACGGGGGGCGGACCCGGAGGATGCAGAACGATGCGGACGCTCCGCGCGCTGGCGCGCGCGCGTCGCGACGTCGGTCAGGTTGCGGGGAGTTGCCTCCCCGGCGGTCCAGCCGCTGGAAATCGTGGCGTCGAGTTGCCGATCGTCGTCGTCGCCGGGATTGTCACGCGCCGCCGCCTCGATCGCCGAACGGGCAAAACGCGCGTCCAGCGCGGGGAAAGGCGTGCTGCCGACAAGCGTCGCGATATTGAACGCGCTTTCGTTCAACTGATTCTGGCGAACGCCTGTCTTGGCCGACCGGATCAGCTGACATTCCTTGTCCAGCGCCGACAGCCCGTATTTCCGTATGGCCTCATACTCGGCGTCGCTCGTCCCGGCGGGCCGCGCTGCTGGCGCAGCTGGGTCGACTCCACTCTGCGAAGTCCCGCGCGGGCGATCGTCGGTGCGCGCTTTCTTCCCCTTCGATCGCAGGATCTCGACCAGCGCCGGGGGCGCTTCGACGGGCTCGTCATGGCGGTTCGTCAGCCAGCTATAACGACCCTCGCTGCCATCGGCGCGATAGAGGATCGAGGGCGGCGCGATGACATAGCCACCAAGTCCGCGCACATCGACATGGCGGGGCAGGTTGCCCCGGTTGCGGATCGGCTCGCCGCCATCCTGCGGCTGCAACAGATAGACATGGACGCCATCGCTCTGCGTCATGGCGGACAGGCTGCGCGGCAGGTCACAGCCCATCTGCTCGACCAGCGCGGCCTTCAGGCTGTCGAGGGTGAAAACTTCGCCACTGGCATCATCAATACGCGGATCGAAATCTAGCGCGAACAGGCCATTATGGCCCATCGCCAGACCAATCATCGCCTGCGGCCAGCGCTTCCACCAGCCATTGATGACGTCCTCGTCACGGGTGGCATCCTTGACGCCTGAACCGCCATAGGGTGCCTTGGCCTTCAGCGTCATGGCCTTGCCGCTGCCGGTGATCATTTCGAAATCGCGTTCGCGGCATGGAAACACCGGCCAGCCGCGCCGGGCATAGCTAAGCGCAGCTTGGCCGAGCGGCGACAAAAGGGGTGCAGATTGGCTCACGGTCACAAATTCCCCCCGGAAAGGCGCTACCGCCCCCGGCCATCAATCAATCGATCATCTTGGCGTCGCGCCGGGCGGCTGCCCGCGTCGGCGTCAGAAAGGCACCTGGTCCCCGTCCAGATCGTCGCCGGCGGCCAGATCGCGGCCAGACGGCTCGTTGCGCGCGGCTTCGTCCTGGCGGCGATCCATCAGCTTCAGGTCGCCACCGAACTTGGGCAGCACGATCTCCGCGACCGTCCGCTCGATATGGTCGCGACCGGCATATTTGCGATAGCGCAACTGGCCCTCGACATAGACGGCGCTGCCCTTGCGCAGGAACGACATGGCTGTCTTGCCCTGTGTCTCGTTGAAGATGACGACGCTATGCCATTCGGTCGCCGACTTGCGCTCGCCGCCCGCCCCCTTCCAATGTTCGGTGGTGGCGACGCGCAGCGACACGATGACCCCGCCGCCCTGGGTCTCCCGCCGGACCGGGTCATCACCCAGGAAGCCGAGCAGCGATGTCTTGTTGATGCAGGCGGTCACCACTCTCTCTCCTTGCCGTCGTTCCATAGCGCCACGGCGCTGGCATCATCGCGAGCCGTCTCGACCACGGACTCGCCAGCGCGGCCGCAGCCGGGGCATTGCACCCATGTCTCATGCTGGTTGTGGGCTGCCTGACGGCTGCGCGTTCCGGGAACGCGCCCGCAGCGACAGCGATGTGCGGACACGCTCATGCCGTCGCTCCTATGGCGTCGATCAGGTCGCTCTGGCATTCATCGGTCACCGGGCTGGCATAGTCTGGATAGTCGCCGGGCCGTTCGAGCTTATGCCGGCAGGGCGCTATCCAGCGCAGGCGGGTGTCCCGCCAATGCAATCCGCCACCTAGCCAGACGAACCAACAATAGCTCGTTGCCGTCGAAACTTTCGTTCCGGGCTTTTCGGCGAACGGATCGAGTTGCCCGACACGAACCAAGCGGCCTTCCAGCATCGCCACGCGCTCGACGAACTGCAGGACGTAATCCGGCGGCGTTCTATCGAACAACGTCGCATGGCGGTCCTGACCTTCGAGAAAAGCGCCACGCAGCAACATGGCGATGCCACCGGTCGCAATCTCCAACGCCGTTTTTATGAAGGCGTCGGCCAACTTGAATGGCGGATTGGTAATGATCCAGTCTGTCCGGACGTCACCGCCGCCGAAGAACAGGAAGTCGGTCAATTCATGATCGCCATAGCGATGGACATCGCTTGCCCGCACTTCGCGGAAATATTCGGCCAAAGGTCGGGCCATATGCAGCTCGCCGCAAGCCGGTTCCCACACGCGCATATCGTCTAGCGGCAACGATGGCGCGCCCCGGCTCAGAAATTCGCATAGCGCGCGGGTCGCAAAAGGCGGAGTTGGAAAATAGTCGAGGCTGTCGGGCGCGACCCGGCGGCGCTGCATGACGGCGGAACTGCGATTCTGGCCGGTCACGCCGCCAACTCCCCCAGCTGATTTGGCATAGTCGGACGGCCGCACCGCAGCGTAGGGCTGAATACCGTGAAGCCCGAGGCACGGACGATCGCCAGCGTGTCCGCGAATTCATGAACGCGGGCGACATCGGAAAATGACCAGTCGCCCAAAGATCGCAGCAGATCAACCAGCTGAACGACGTCGCCAATTTCATGGTCGACGGCCATGAGATTAAATCCGGTCGGCAAATGATGCACAATCCACACGGCTTTGCCGGTCGAATAATCGATGGCCCAATCGAGGCCGAAAGGATGACTCACCCAGCCCGGCAGCGGTGTTTTTCCGTCGGGCGCGGAGACCATGATCACGCCAGGTTGCCAGCCGTCTGTCACTGCATCACCTTCACGGCGTCGGCGGCATCGCCATGCTGAAGGGCTTCAACGACAACAGCCCAAAGAGCATCTGCGGATAGCTGGAACCGATCGAAGCTCTGGTCGAAGTCATGCCCATTTTCGATCAGCGACGACGCATGAATGACGCCCTCGTTGAGCTTCTCCATGATCGTGACGACGACGCCGCTGTTGGGCGTTTCGTGATATTCCAGCGCCTGCATGACATAGCTGTCTCCAGCGCCATAATGTTCGGGCTGCCCACGCCACACATGAACACGATCCGCGACGCATGAGAGGCGGCCGCCTTTCTCGCTGCGCGGACCATCATGCGAAATGCGATCATGGGATCCATCTGACCTCGTGACGACGATGCAGCGTTGGTTGACCTGCTCGCCTATGAGGACAGTCGATCGGAAGCTGAACCGATGATTGTGGATCGCGGAGCGCGCATAGCAGGACCGTCGTGGCAGGTCCGGATGCCAGACATGGAGGCGACGACCAGCAGGCAGCTTCACTTGAATGAAGCCTAGGCCATGGAGGCTGATTTGCTCGGATGTTGAGGTGAAGTCCGTCACGCCGCCATCCTCTCCAGCACGGCCTGTACCGGGTTGCGGCTGTAGATCCCCAGCGCCCGTGCAATTGCGCAGGCATTGCGCGGCGCGCCCTCGGCGAGCATCGCACGCACCTGCGGTGCGATTTCGCGCACCACGGCATCGTGCGAGGAAAAGCGCCTATCCTGTGGCTTGCTCTTGCGCATTGGCGTGACGAAACCGCCAATAGGCAGGGCCGTGCGGCGTGCCTGATACAGGAAATTTTCTTCACCCGGCCCATGCTGCCGTCGCGTCCGCGTCAGGCTGACATGCCCGCTCTGCGACAGGTCGAACAGCCGCCGGGTGACGACATTGGGGATCAGATAGGTGGCGCGCGCATAGACCAACGAATCGCCGTCTTTTGCTTCACCAAGCCATCGCTTCAACATAGATTCCGCGATGATCATGCGGCCACCTGCCGGGGCGCACGCTGCCCCTGTAAATGTTCCAGCCCCGCTTCGATCGCAGCGCGCATCGCGTTCGCCGTGCTTTCGTCCAGGCACAGCGACAGGCCGCATCCGGTCAGGACGAAGCCCTGCGGGAACCGGCTGTCGGCGATCGGTTGAAACAGCCGACCGGGTGGCAGTGCGCCGCCCAGAGCGCCCAGCGCAGGCAGGTCGGTGGATGGCGCCGGAGCCGAACCCCTTGGGGTCAATCGGGCAGGCTCCGACGCCGCGTCCGCATCGGGGTACAGGGGGGAAGCCCCCGACGCGGACGATGGCGAAATTTCGGGTTCGGCAGCGGTCGGCAGGCCGAACATCTGCGGCAACACCGCGCCTTCGGTCATTTCGGCCAGGTCGATGGCGAAATCTTCCTCGGGCAACAGGTCGCCCGCCAACACACGTTCGATTGTCGTGCCGCAATTAAGCGGGTGGCTGCTGGGCTTAGGTGTAGCGATGAAGGCGCGATGTTCGATCAGCCAATGAGCCAAAGCCTTCACGCCTGCGCTGTTGGGCCGACCATCGACAAAGCCCAGATGCTTGATCTGGCAGGCGCGGATCAGCTGGTCGGACTTATACATGCCCGGCGTCAGCGTCCGGTCGAAATCGTCCAGCGCAAAGGGGCGAAATCCGGTCAGGTCGATCATACGGCGTCTCCCGTCATCTTGTTGAGTTTCAGCCGCAGCCGCGCAGATGCGCGATCGAGGCCATCCAGTTCGGTCAGCACATGGTCGCGCTCGCGATCGGTCAGGATCTGGCCGCCATCGCCGGAGGCGCACACGCCTTCCGACACGGCGCGCGACACATCGCCCAGCTCGGCCGCCAATTCCGCGACGGTCAGCATCATGCCGTCCGGCGTATCCTCGCCCTGCGGCAACGGCACGAATACGCCGCCGCGCCGGCGACACAGCCAGCTGGTGACATGCGGCCATCCCGCCGTGCCGTGGGTCCGGTCTTCCAGCGTGTCGACCAGATCGATCGACGCGAACCTGGCGACGTTGGGCAGGCCGCAATCGCTGATTTCCTGCTGACGGATGCCGGTTTCGGCCTCGACGGCCTGCTGCCCGCCATAAGCCTTGGCCAGTGCCTTGAAGGCAGCCTTGCCTGACTGCTGGTCGGGGGTGAGGGATGCCGAGCGGGTCATTGCACACCGCCTTGTGGGGCACGGTCACGGTTGTTCAGTCCTGTTGTTGCGACCGTGCCCCCTTCGGCTATCGTGGCAGGTGCGAATCGACCACGAAAGAACCGAACAGATGACAGAAATTGAAGAATTGCAGGCTGTCGTGAAGGCACAGGCAAGGCTGCTTGCCGAAATACTTGCAAACTTTCGGGTGGACGAAGATCCGTTCGTGCTGAGCCAGGACGAAGGTTTTGAGCTACTGGATCACGCGTTTGGCGAGCTGCCAGCGGACGTTCGCCGCAAATATTGTCAGCCGCTTGATCGGTATTTTCCGACGCACTCCACGGAAGACGCATAGCGCTATTGCCCAGCCGCTCTATCATCATGCGCCTGCGTGCCAGCAGGCTGGGCAATCGCACAGGGGAGCCTTCAAGTACGGCTTTCGCAATGCCGAGCATGGGGTTCGCAGGATCGAGGCGCTTAAGCTCGGCACGGACTAAGTCGAACGTCGCTTCGGCATTGGATTGGTTATCGGAAACCATCACGCCGCCTCGCTTTGCTGCGGTGCGGTAAGTTTGTCGGCGTTACCGGACGACTTGCTATTTCCCGGTGATGTAGACCCCGTGTCATGTTCAACAGCGGGATACAGATCTGGGCGCAAATAATGGCGAGAACCGAGGCCGGCACTCTCTGCGGCAAGAACAAACTCCCCCGGCAGGGGACGCTCCTTCTTGAGCCAGTAGGAGACCAACTGCTGAGACGTTCCAACAGCTTTAGCGAAACGGCTTTGATTGCCCGCATTTTCAACTGCGAGACGAAGCCGACTGTGAAGAGGTTCCTGAGCCATGACCACGGCAGCTACAGAACTTTTGTAGATGATGCAACAAGAGTTTTGTAACAAACAAACTACAAACAATTTTGTAGAGAGTGGCGGTATGACCGCTTCTCAATTACCCGTCGACGCAGAAACCGCCAGCGCTTGGATGCAAGCCGAGCGCAAGAAGCGCGGGTGGTCTACCACCAAACTGGCCGAGATCGCGCGCCAGATCGCTCGACGTGAAGGTAGTTCGATTGGACTCACCCAGCAGTCCGTTTCGGACTTTGAACAGGGGGAGCGGAAGCGCCTGCCACAATGGCTGACCTATGTAAAAATGGCTTTCGAAGAAGGGGATGGTTCGGCCCAACAGGAAGTCGCGCGCCGCGATGATCTGGCTTACGTGCGCCAAATCGATATCCGCTATGCGATGGGCGATGGTAGTGCATTAGACGAGTATCCAGACGCTACTCTTGTGCCATTTAACCTCGGTTTTCTGCGGATGATGTCGAGGGGACCGCTGGAAAGTCTATTCTTGGTGACGGGACACGGCGACAGCATGGAGCCGACACTCCTGAAAAATGATCTTATCTTGATCGATACGACTGATAGGCAGATGGAGACCGGAGATCAGATATGGGCGCTGGAATATGCTGGGAGCGGCTACATCAAGCGGCTGCGTCGCGTGAAGCGCAATGGCTCAGTGAAGATATTGATCTTATCTGACAATGATCGGGTTCCCCCGGAAGAAGCGGAACCAGATGATGTCCACTTAGTAGGCAAGGTGGTCTGGATCGGAAGGCAGATGTAATGCCGAGATCGCTCAGCATGAAGGTCGTTGGCGTGCATCATCCCAACAAAGGCGGGGGTAATCGCCGATTCGAGACCATGCTATGCGTGCCAGGTGAAGTGATCGAGCTTCGTCCTGAACCTAAAAACAAACATGATTCGCATGCTGTTGCGGTCTACAGCGCGCGTGAGGTTCAGATCGGCTACCTGACAGCCGAACGAGCTCCTTGGATTGGTGGTATTATCCGATCGGGACGAGAAGTCTTCGCAATCTTTCAGCACGATGCCCCTTACGGTGCTGTGATCCGCGTTGGTATCGACGGCGAACGTCCCGATATTTCCAATTTACCACCCCCTCCGTCACGGGAACCAGAGCCGGATTTCTGGCCTGATGAGATGCCGCCAGACGACGTATAACACGATCTACAAAACTCTTGTTGATTTATCTACAAAACATTTGTAGAAGCCATCCCGTCACCAACGGGAGGCATCCATGTACGTCCATCAATTTTCACTGCCCTGCATCTCCTTCGCCAGCGCCGACGCGCGGACGACGGCCCGCATCGCACTGTTCACTGCCGCTCTGCTCCGGCGGGTCGATGAAATCGCGCTCCATGAGTTGGGCGAACATCTGATCGCTGCCGCCGACAAGGGCCGTGTGCCCCGCTTCAGCGACAACAGCCACCTCGTCCGCATCATGAACCGTCTTGGCTGGCGCAAGCATGGCTATGCCGGCGATGGCGCGACGCGCAGCCCTGTCTATCGCCGCGTCGCCGCCGACGCGCTGGCGGCCTGATCCATGCCCGCGCCCGGCCCGCAGGGATGCGGCATCCACCCCGCCATTCTTTGGACCATTGGCGTGATCGGCGCTGCTCTCTGGCTGTGCGCCTTACCCGCGCTCCGCTGGCTCTGCCTCACGTTTGATGCGCTACGCGACCGGATTTTATGATGCTTTCCACCCCTGCCAACCAAAGGAGTACGACCATGACACTCGCCACATCGGCCGAGGAAGCTTTCGCGCGCTATGAGACCGCGTTTAATGAAGACCGCCTGATCCAGAGCGAATGGCATCAGGAACAGGATGGCCGCCAGCTCGCCTGCGCGCTCGGTGTCCTGGGCGATACCGTCAATGGGCCGAAGGACTGCCCAGCGCAGATCATGCCGCGCTGGCTCGCGAAGATGGTGCCTTGGTTTTTCGATCGCTTGGAGTTCAACGAGGCCAAACAATGGGGGCTGGACTTCTATGCCCAACTCAAGCGCCTGAACGGGCAGGTGCCGTTTGAGGTGGTGTACCGCTGGCATGCCGAACATGTCACGGTGCTGGCGATCGTGGTCAGCGAAAAGCGCGGGCGTGACGTCGAGGCCCACCGCAAGCTGCAAGCTCTGCATCAGCGCGCCGCCACCGGCGACCGCGCGCCCGTCGAGGAATGGCGTTCCATCTTAAGAGACGCCTACGCCTACGCCTACGCCGACGCCTACGCCGACGCCTACGCCGACGCCTACGCCGACGCCTACGCCTACGCCGACGCCTACGCCTACGCCGACGCCTACGCCGACGCCTACGCCGACGCCTACGCCTACGCCTACGCCGACGCCTACGCCTACGCCGACGCCTACGCTGTTCGTCAGGAGCGCATGAAGCGACTGGCGTTCGGGATGGTCGAATGCCTCAAGGCCGTTGCTACTCCGGAAGCGGCCTGATGCACGCCGCGCAGCGCATGTTGGATCGAGGGCTAACGCCCTCGATCATGGTGACAGACGAATATTTCCCTCGCAGGGTCCAGCGTTCCCGCAAGCGGGGCGTCCCATTGCCTGCCGATACGAAATATGTCGGTCGCCCTACCGAGTTCGCAAACCCGTTCGATGGGCGCGGCTTCGGACATGCGCGCGCGGTGCGCCTCTATGGGCGCTGGATCGACGGCAATCTGGGCGATCTGTCGCTGGAAATGCTGGGCTTCCACCCTGCCGAAATCGATGCGCTACGTCGCTTGCTCGCCCGTCTCCACCGCCGCCTGCCGGAACTGTCTGGCCTTAATCTTCAGTGCTGGTGTCCGATCACCAGCCGATGGTGCCACGCGGACATCCTGCTCCGCCGCGCCAATCCCGTTTTTTCACCGGAGGAAATCGCATGAAGAACAAGCTCTCCGATCTTAATGACCATCTGTTCGCCCAGATGGAGCGGCTAGGCGACGAGGCGCTAAGCGATGACGAGATCGACAAGGAAGCTAAACGTGCCGATGCCATCGTGTCGGTGGCCGAACAGATCATCAAGAATGCCGACCTTCAGTTAAAGGCCGCGACGCTGCTGGCTGGTCACGGCTATCATTTTGCTCCGCACCTGTCGAACATCGCGCCCTCTGCCGAACGGAAGGCATTGGCGCAGGGCGACGGAAAATGAGGCGCGGACCCATCCCTTACAGTGCAGAGGAGATGGGCTGGCTAGAGGCAAACTATCGCCTTGTGATCAGCGACTACCATTGCGCGTTTGTTATAGCTTTTGGCCGATCAGACGTCACTGCCATCCACCTCAACCAGCTTCGTAAGCGAAAAGGATGGAAGGTCGGGCGCGACGGTAGCCGATATATCGGCCGTGTTCGCGCCTTCAGCAAGATCGAAATGGACTGGCTGCGTGGCAACCACACCATGCCGATCGCTGACTATCATTGGGCCTTTCAGGAACAATTCGCGCGGCCCGAGGTCACCGCGCAGAAGCTCCATGCGTTGCGCAAGCGGCAGGGTTGGAAAACTGGTCGCACTGGGCATTTCACTAAAGGCGCTCCGCCGTTGAACAAAGGCCGGAAATGTGAGCCAGGCAAAGGCGGACGCCATCCTGGCGCACAACGCACACAATTCAAAAAGGGCAATGAGCCTCATAATACCAAATGCATTGGCCATGAGCGCGTTTCCAAAGATGGCTACATCGAGATCAACGTCGAAGAGCGCAACCCGCACACTGGATATGCGCACCGCTACGTCCATAAGCATCGATGGCTATGGGAGCAGGCGAACGGTCCCGTGCCGCAGGGCCATGTGTTGAAATGCCTCGACAGTAACAAGCTCAATACGGACCCCAGCAATTGGGAGCCTGTTCACCGCGGCGTTCTGGCTAGGCTTAATGGCGGACGGTTCCGTCAGACCTTGCCATATGATGACGCATCACCTGATCTCAAGCCGCTGGTCATGACGGTTGCGAAGCTCAAGCATAGCGTTCGTGAAACTCAGCAAAAGCGGCAGCGGTCATGAATGGCCTGTCCACCTATGCACCGTTGGCGGCTGAGGCAGTCGCAGCCATCGAGCGGCGAGAGGCGCAATATCCCGCGCTGATCGCGTTAGGTAAGATTTCCAGTGAGCAAGCGGAACAGGAAATCAGGGTTTGGAGCGCTATCGCTGCTGACTGGCATTGGGTTGTTACTATGCAGCGGCCAGATGCGCCAGCCGCGACCCTGCAGGAAAAGATCGCGGCAGTGCAGGATAGCGTAAGCCGAGCCGACACCGCACTTGTGCGCGCGTTCCATCGGTCGGATAGTTCGGTGAGACAAGCATTTGCCGTCGATATGTCTTTTCTGGAAATGGAGCATCGGTTCGGCGATGCCGCCATGCCGTTCATTGACGCATGGCACCGCTATCACCGCTTTGCGGACCTGCTCAAATGGTATCGCCGCGAACTGCCCGATAGCAGTCGCAAGCCCATAGCCTGGTTCGTGGACCTCCATACACAGGCGATGAAAAATCCTCCGCACAAAGCCGCGAGGTTGGCCGCATGAATGCGCACTCAGCACGGCGGCGCGAGAAGGCCGTCTATCCCGGCAAGGTGGCGATACGCCATGCCCAGGAAGCCGCCGAGGCGATGGGTATCAAGCCCGCTGGCCTTGAGATATGCCCGGACGGAACGATCCGGATTTTCGATCGCGCGTCGATTCCCACCGCCGCGCCAAAGGATGAGTTTGAAGAATGGCTGCAAAGCGGACGACTGGGGTAGACGGCGTACACATCGTCACCGCGCGCAAGCCGGGGAAGCCCGTGCGCCACTACATCTACGCATGGCGCGGCGGCCCGCGCATCCGCACAGTCGAAGGCGGCGAGAAACCCTCCATCACACAGGACGACGTCAAGGCGATTGCCGCCGCGTTGGAAGCGGCGAAACCCGTGCCCAAGGATACAATCTCTGGTTTGGCTAATGCCTACCGGCGCAGCCCGGAGTGGCAGGCGCTGGAGCCGTCGACGCGCGACACATCGGGCAGGGCGCTCGACAAGATCGAGGCGAAGTGGGCGCAGGTGCCGCTGCGCCTGTGGTGTGATCCCCGCATGGTGACGCAGGTCGTCAAATGGCGCGACGACATGGCCCACACGCCGCGCGCAGCAGACATCGCCGTAGGCCAGCTCACCCGCCTGCTCGAATTCGGCCGCCTGCGCGGGCAGGTGACGGTCAACATCGCATCCGGCATTCCGACGCTCTACCGCAACGCGCAGCGCGCCGAGATCATCTGGACCGAAGGCGACTTCGCGATCTGGAACAGCCATGACAAGGTCAACCAGGCGCTACGCGATGTCGCCGCGCTGGCGGCTCACACCGGATTGAGACGCGCGGATCTGATCGGCCTGACATGGTCGGAAATCGGCGACGTCGCCATCACCCGCATTGCGCGCAAGAAGAGCAGGGGCAAGCGCCGCCGCGTCGTCATGCCGATCCTGCCCACACTCCAGCTGCTGCTAGCCGATCTTCGGACGCGCAAACGGAAAGACGGCGTCGATACAGTCTTGGTCACCAGCCATGGGACGGCTTGGTCGGGCAACGGCCTGTCCGGTTCGTTCGGCAAGGCGATTCGCGAGACGGATCTGCATCATATCGACGGCGACGGGGAGAAGCGGTGGAAGCACTTGCACGACATTCGCGGCACCTTTGCCACGAAGCTGATGACCGCGCCGGGCCTCAATCTTACCGACAAGGAAATCGCTAATCTGATGGGCTGGACGCCCGAACAGGTGTCAGAAATCCGCACGCACTATGTTGACGACACGGCCATTGTCGTGGCACTGGGCGAACGTCTTGCACAGGCCGCTGTAAAACGCACTGTAAAACGCTAGAGGCAAATGGCTGTAAGTCATTGAAATGCGGGTATAGCTCAATGGTAGAGCACTAGCCTTCCAAGCTTGTGATGCGGGTTCGATCCCCGCTACCCGCTCCAGCGTTACCTCATATCAGTATCGGACGATTAGCCTCAATCCGGGGCGGCACCGCTGCTGCCGCGTTCGACCAGCGTGAATAGAAATTCCGGCGCTTCGATCGGGCCATTGGCCAGCGCGTCGATGACCGATCGGCCCATATCTTCGAGTGGTTGCCGCACCGTCGTGAGCGGTGGCCAGGATGTCAGGCTGGCGGGAGTATCGTCGAAGCCGACTACGGACAGATCCTCCGGCACTCTTATGCCTTTGCGATGGGCCAGCGTCAGGACGCCCAGCGCCATGTCGTCATTGGTGGCGAAGATGGCGCTGGGTGGCTGAGGCAGGGACAGCAAGGTTTCGGCCACGGCGATGCCGGATTCGAAATCGAACTTGCCGCTGATGAACAGACTGGGGTCGATCGGCTGGCCAGCGGCGGCCAGTCCGTCGCGGAATCCCTCCACCCGGCGCAGCGCCGCGCGATGGGAGGGGGGTGGCGTGATGACGGCGATGCGGCGATGGCCAAGGTGCAGCAGATGATCGGCGACCATGCGTCCCGCCGCGCGCTCAGGCGTGTGGATGGTGAAGCCAGCCGCGACCACCGATCCGGCGATCCGCGCGCAGGGCAGGCCGATCTCCGCGATGCGTGCCAGCAAGGATTCGTCGTCGGCCAGCGGCGGCACCAGCAATATGCCGTCGGGGCGCAGGGCAGCGACCAGCCTGTCCAGCACTTCGAACCGTTCCTCCGCACCGGCAGAGATCGGTTCGACCACCAGATGATAGCCCAGATCCCGGCAGCGTTCCGCCGCGCCTGACTGAATACCGCTGGTATAGCCCTGAGCCGGATTATTATAGAGATAGGCGATCATGAAGGACCGGCCGCCTGCCAGACGTCGGGCCGACTGGTTGGGGCGATAATTTAACTGGTCGATGGCGCTTTGCACCCGCGTGCGCAGTTCGGGACTGACGTTCGTCGCATTGTTGACGACGCGCGACACGGTCTTGATCGAAACCTTGGCGAGGGCGGCAACGTCGTTGATGCTGGTCATGAAATGCGGGAATGCTCTTGAAATGGAGATGGTCAGCAGACCATGCGGGGGGAGGCGCGCTGTTGGCAAGTCACTATGGCATAAGTCGCGGTGCGGCGTGCGGTTTTGGACAGAAAGGCGAGCGGATATGAGCGAGATCGTGAGCCTGAATAAGGCGCGCAAGGCGAAGGCGCGGTTGGACAAGGCGCGGCTGGCCGATGCCAACCGGGCGAAATTCGGACGGACCAAGGCGCAGAGGCTGGCGGACGAGCAGGACGTGGAGAAGCGGAGCGCTCTGTTGACCGGGGCATTCCGCGAACGTCGGCAGGATGAAGGGGCGGTCGATCAAGACGGGGAATAGTCAAAAACTCACTGCCTAAGATGAATGGTCGTTCATATGGCTCTATTGATCGTAGCGTGGAAACATTTCATCCCGCTTTTGCGAAATGGATGCGATCAATATTCCGGTTGGCAGGTTGGTCCTTTGCTATGACTGGAAACATCCTAACAATCCGCCCCGCCAGGGCCGCGATCGCCGCTGTTCTGGCTCTGAGTGCAACACCTTTGCTTGCGCAGACTGTCGCGCCGCCTGTTGAGGCGCCGACGGCCGCTCCGGCAGCGCCTGCTGCGCCAATGGTGCCTGAAACGGCACCCGCTGCGCCTGCTGCGACGGCAGCGCCCGCAACGACGGCGCCGACTTTTGCGGCCAGCCAGCCGGTGGTGCAGCAGACGCAGTCAGTCGAGGAGCGCCTGGCCGCAGCGGTCGCCGCTTCGGAAGCGGAAGCCGCCGCCAGGCCTGTTGCACAACCGCGCCGTGTCGCTGCGGTTCAGGCTCCGGTAGCCCAGACGCGCACCGTGCCCCCGGCTGCACCTTCGCAACCGGCACCTGTGGCTGCGACCCCGGCTCCCGTGACTGCTCCCGAACCTGCGCCCGAATCTGCGCCTGTCGCTGCGGCCGTATCGGAGCCGTCCGTCGCGCCTGTGGTGGATAATGGTCCGCCTGCCGACAATGCGCTGTTGTGGGCGCTGGGTGGGGGCGCACTGTTGCTCGCCGGGATTGGCGGAGCGGCGATGATGCGCCGTCGTCGTCCGATCGAGGATGAGGATGCTCTGGCGGTCACGCCCGCCCCGGCCCGCGCCGTTCCGCCGGTTGAACCGATTGTGGCCAAGCCTGTGATGGCACCTGCCCCGGCAGCGCCAATCGCCGCTCGCACGCACGCTGCGCCGGTCCCGGCCAGTGACTATGATCGCACGATCGCAGCCATGGTCGCTGAAAAGCCGAGCGAGGAGAATCCGTTCCTCACCCATGCCAAGCGTTTGCGTCGGGCAAGGGTCTTGCTGGCCGAACGAACCGTGCAGGATGCGCCCGCTACGGCTCAGTCGGCATCGGTGGAGGCGGCTGCACCGCAGCAGATCGACCGCAGCCAGACGGTCTACCGCTTCGGCAACGATCGCGCGCCATCGGGCTTCCTGAAGCCGCGCACCCGCTAATCGCGGTGTCTTGATGGCTCTGAAGGGGGCGAGGGCCAATGCTCTCGCCCCCTTTTTCATGTGCCGCTCGGTTGCGCTTTGGCCGCTCGCCTGTTACCGGCGCGCCGGTCATTCCGCGCCGTTTTTCACAAAAAGAGTCGTCAGCCTCATGCCCGCATCCACGCCCGACAAGATCAACCGTATCGTCCTTGCCTTTTCGGGCGGTCTCGACACCAGCGTGATCCTGAAATGGTTGCAGCAAACCTATCAGTGCGAAGTCGTGACCTTCACCGCCGATCTGGGGCAGGGCGAGGAACTGGAACCCGCGCGCGCCAAGGCGCGGCTGATGGGCGTCAAGGAAGAGCATATCTTCATCGACGACCTGCGCGAGGAGTTTGTGAAGGACTATGTCTTTCCGATGATGCGGTCCAACGCCCTGTATGAAGGGCTGTATCTGCTCGGCACGTCGATCGCCCGCCCGCTGATCGCCAAGCGCCAGATCGAGATCGCCAAGATGGTTGGCGCGGACGCCGTGTCCCATGGCGCGACCGGCAAGGGCAATGATCAGGTGCGGTTCGAACTGGGCTATTATGCCCTGTCGCCCGAAATCAAGGTCATCGCCCCCTGGCGCGAATGGGATTTGACCAGCCGTACCAAGCTGATCGAATTTGCCGAACAGAATCAAATCCCGATCGCCAAGGACAAGCGCGGCGAAAGCCCCTTTTCGACCGACGCGAACATGCTGCACACTTCGTCCGAGGGCAAGGTGCTGGAAGATCCGTGGGACGAAGTGCCAGACTATGTCTATTCGCGCACCGTCAACCCGGAAGATGCGCCCGACGCGCCCGAATATATCACCATTGATTTCGAACGGGGCGATGGCGTGGCCATCAATGGGGTGGGCATGTCGCCTGCAACCCTGCTCGAAACGCTGAATGACTATGGCCGCAAACATGGCATTGGTCGCCTCGATCTGGTCGAAAACCGGTTTGTGGGGATGAAGTCGCGCGGCATGTATGAAACGCCCGGCGGCACCATCTATCATCTGGCCCATCGCGGTATCGAACAGGTAACGCTGGATCGGGGTGCGGCGCATCTGAAGGATGAACTGGCCCCGCGCTATGCCGAACTCATCTATAACGGCTTCTGGTTCTCGCCAGAGCGCGAGATGTTGCAGGCGGCGATCGATTACAGTCAGGACAAGGTGACCGGCACCGTCCGCCTGAAACTCTATAAGGGCGGCGTGTATATCGTCGGTCGCAAGTCGCCCTATTCGCTCTACAGCGAGAAGGTCGTGACGTTCGAGGATGATGCGGGTGCTTATGACCAGCGTGATGCGGCGGGCTTTATCAAGCTGAATGCGCTGCGGCTTCGCCTGTTGGGACGGCGCGACGGCTGATCGCACTTCCGCCGCATTCTCCAAGGATCCGCGGCGAGTGCTTAGCCAATCGTTAACCAGTCATGCCCTAAGCCTCCATTGTGGAGGCTTGGGCGTGTACGGCATAGAATTGGAAACATCGTCCGTTTATCGCGCGATAGAGCGATCGACGGCCATCGTCAGCTTTGACATGAAGTGTCGCGTCATCGGCGCGAACGACAATTTCCTGACCCTGTTCGGCTATGACTTTGCCGACGTCGGCGGGCGACCCCACAGCATCTTTTGTGAGTCGGGCTATGCCGCTACGGTCGACTATGCACGTTTTTGGGATCGGCTGCGGTCGGGTCAGTTCGACACGGGCGTCTATCGGCGGCAGGATCGAGACGGTCGCACCGTGTGGATCCGGGGCAGCTATAATCCGATGTTCGACGCGGCGGGTGTCCAGACCGGCATCATCAAATTCGCCACCGACATCAGTGCCGAGCAAGAGGCAATCGCCGCGCGCGAAGATGCCGAGCAACGGCTGGCGCGGCAGGAGCGCGATCGCCGGACCAGTATCGAACATGTTCTGAGCGAAGTCGGTGGCATCGTCGATGCGATCGACAACATCGCGCATCAGACGAACCTGCTCGCGCTCAACGCATCGATCGAAGCGGCGCGCGCGGGGGAGGCGGGGCGCGGCTTTTCCGTCGTCGCGGCAGAGGTCAAGAAGCTGGCGCTCGACACCCAAAATGCGACGCGAAACGCGCGCCTGGTGATTTCAGGCTGATCCTGGGCCGCGCCCTGCTATTACAAAATGCGACAAAATCGTCCGTGCCATGACATAGTTGCGGGACAAGTCCGGTCGATAAGCATCGTCAAGGACGGCGAAGAGCCGTTCGCGACAGATGCTTTGGAAGGAAACTGGACATGATTCGCAGATTTTTTGGCACCGTGGCGCTGGGTTCGCTGTTCGTCGGCGGGCTGGCCGCTTCGCACATGGCCTTTGCGCAGCCCGGACCCGGTGGACCCGGCGGCCCGCGCGGCGGGGGCATGATGGCGATGCTCGACACCAACAAGGACGGCACGATCACCAAGGCGGAACTGACCGCCGGTCTGGAAGCGCGCTTTGCCAGTATGGACGTCGATAAGGATGGCCAAATCACCCAGAAAGACCGTGATGCGATGCGCCAGCAGCGCATGGACAAGCGCTTCGCTGCGATGGACACCGATCGCAACGGCCAGATCAGCAAGGCTGAATTTGCCGCCGCGCAGCAGGCCCGTGTGGAAAAGCGCGCCGATAAGCGCGCCGAAATGGGCAAGGCTGGTGGTCCCGAAGGTCGTAAGTGGGGCGGACGTGGCCATGGTCGTGGCGGACATGGCATGATGGGCGGTCCGGGCCGTGACGGCGACAAGAACGGCGTCGTGACCAGGGTGGAATTCATGGCGGGACCACTCGCCATGTTCGACAAGGCCGATGCCAACAAGGATGGCAAGGTCACCGCCGAGGAAATGAAGGCAGCGCGTCAGGCGATGCGTGGCCAGTGGAAAGACCGCAAGGGTCCACCGCCGCCGCCCGCCAACTGATATATGGCGAGGGGGGCGAAGGGTAGTTGTCTTCGCCCCCTTCCAACCTGTTGCAACCCATGACAGACAGATAATATGAACGACCGTCCCCACCTCCTGCTTGTCGATGACGAGCGATCGATCCGCGAACCGCTGGCCCAATATCTGGGCCGTAACGGGTTTCGCGTGACTGCCGTCGATAGCGCGGCGGAAGCGCGCGTGCGGCTGAACGCCAATGCGATCGACATGGTGATATTGGACATCATGATGCCGGGCGAAGACGGGCTGTCGCTGTGCCGCCATATTCGCGAGACCAGCGAGATACCCGTCATCCTGCTGACCGCGCGGACGGAGGAGACCGACCGTATCGTCGGCTTGGAAATGGGCGCGGACGATTATGTCCTCAAACCCTTTTCGCCCCGCGAACTGGTCGCGCGGATCAAGGTGATTTTTCGCCGCGTCGCGACCGGGGGACAGCGCGTCACTGCGCCCGATGGCGCCAACTATGCCTTTGCCGGGTGGCTGCTCAAGACGCAGGAGCGCACGCTGGTCGATGCCGAGGGCGTTTCACTGCCGCTGTCGACCGCCGAATATAATCTGATGCTGGCCTTTGCCACCCGGCCCAATTCGGTGCTGAGCCGCGACCAGTTGCTCGACATCACGCAGGGGCGGGAGGCGAACGCGTTCGACCGGGCGATCGACAATCAGATCAGCCGTCTGCGCAAGAAGATCGAGCCGGACCCCAAGAACCCGACGCTCATCAAGACCGTGTGGGGCGGCGGCTACACCCTTTCGGCGGACGTGCGCAAATTATGATCGCTGGCCTCGTGAAGCGGCTGCGTGTGTGGCCGCAAAGTCTGGTCGGCCAGATCATCCTGCTCGTCGCGCTGGCGCTGTTCGTGGCGCAGGCGATCAATTTTGGGCTGCTGCTGCGCGAACGCAACCGGCTTGAACTGACTGGGCAGACTGCGCCGGCGGTCTATCGGATCATTAACGCGCTCGATGTTCGGGCAGATCGCTGGCCGGGCCAGCGCGCCCGGCCGGATCGCCCCAACCGGCGCGACGCCGATGGTCCCGATCGCCGCTTCCTGCAATTTTCCACCGAGCGCCCCGCCTTGACCGGCAAGTCGCGTCCCGATGTCGAAAAGCGTGCGCGCGCGATGTTCGAGGATATCGGCCTGTCTGTCCGCACGATCGTGGCAGTGGAGGATGATCATCCCCTGCCCATGCGCCGGTGGGAACGCATTCGCATGCGCGCGGAAGGGGCTGCCCCGACTGATCGCCGTGGTCCCCGGCTGCTGATGGCGGTCGAATATGAACCGGGCAAATGGGTGACGGCGCAGGCGCGCGCTGGCGGCGGGCCGCAACGCTATGGCGGATGGCTGACGGGTCAGACGCTGATCCTCTATATCATCGTGCTGGCGCCCTTGCTGTGGATCGGACGGCGACTGGCGCGACCGCTACGCCAGTTGACCGCGTCGGCGCAGCAATTCGCGCGCACCGGTGCGGCCGACGCGGTGGACGAACGCGGGCCGGGCGATGTGCGTGAACTGACGATGGCGTTCAACGCGATGCGATCGCGCATCATTGCCATGCTGAATGAAAAGGACCGGATGCTGGGCGCGATCGGCCATGATCTGCGCACGCCGCTGGCATCGCTGCGGGTGCGGGCGGAATCGGTGGAGGATGAAGGAGAACGCGCGCGCATGACCGAAACCATCACTGAAATGAACCGGATGCTGGAGGATATTCTTTCGCTCGCGCGCGCAGGCCGCAGCACGCAGGCGGCGCAGAAGGTCGATCTGGCCTCGCTGGCCGACGCGGTGGTGGAGGATTTCATCGAACTGGATGCGCCGGTGGACATGGCCGACAGCGACCGCGCCGTCGCCTTCGTACGCCCGCAACAGATCCGCCGTGCGCTGCGCAACCTGATCGAAAACGCCATCGTCTATGGCGAGCGCGCTCATGTGTCGGTGGTGCGGGAGGCGCATGCTATTCGTCTGGTCGTCGCCGATGACGGGCCGGGCATCGCGGAGGATCGGATGGACGAAATGCTCGAACCCTTCACCCGCCTGGAAGGATCGCGCAATCGCGAAACCGGCGGCGCGGGGCTGGGTCTGGCGCTGGTGCGCGCCATCATGGCGGAGCATCAGGGCGAATTGCGGCTGGTCAACCGGAGCGGGGGCGGGCTGGAAGCGAGTCTGGTGTTGCCGGTTTGAAGTCCTCCCCTTGCAGGGGAGGATGTTTGATGCGTTCCTGTTCTTCTCGCCTTTCTCTGCGGCTCTGCGCGATTCATATTTTCGCGCGTAGCCGTTGAGAAGGCGGGGTGCTTATGTTTTCACCCGCCGACCCGTGGGCGAGGTCGCAAGATGGGTTCCCGCCTTCGCGGGAATGACGATTGTGGGAGGCGCGCCCACCCCAATTATACCCCTCAATGCTTGCCCGGTTTGCTCGACGTGCCGGCCGGGGTCGGGTTCATCAGCGTGACGCCGCTGGGCAGGGCGGTGCCGCCCATGTCGAGTTGCCGTGCCTGTTCCTTCGCGACCGTGATCGGGTTGTCGCGTGCCTTGACGGCGGCCTTGGTATCGGCGTCCAGATCGTCGCCACCGGACGTGTCGTTGCCGCCACGGGTCCAGCCAAGGATGATCGACATGCGTCGGTTGCGCGGGTCGTAGGCGTTGCCCTTGATGAAGGGTTCGCGGTCAGCGACGCCCTCGATCCTGGCGAAGCGATCGTTGCCGATGCCGCTGTCCGCCAGTGCCCGGCGCGTCGATTCTGCACGGCTGGACGAAAGGGTCCAGTTATTCATCGTCTGCCCCGACGTATAGGGCAGGCCATCGGTATGGCCGCGCACGATCAGCGGGTTGGGCATGGTGCGCAGCGCCGTGGCGACTTCCGAAATCAGCGCGCGGGCCTGCGGGATCAGGCGGTCGGTGCCCATGGCGAACATGGCGAAATCGGCCTCGTCGATCAGGTCGATGCGCAACCCTTCGCGGGTTTCGGTGAAGCGCACATTCTTGCGCAGCTTCGCCATGCCCGGCTGCCGCGCCATGCGGGCTTCCAGATCGCGTTTGATCGATTCGAATTTCTGCCGGTCGGCGGCGCGGGTGGCTTTGCCGCCCTGTTCCTTGGTGCCGGTGGCGTCGCGCGGTATGGTGATGGCCAGATTGCCCTGACCGCCGGTGGTCGGGAAATTATCCTTCGCCATCATGCTGTCGCCGCCGAACATGCCGTTCGATCCAGCGGAATTTTCCTTCATCTGCACCAGCGTGGGCGTGAAATAATCCGCCAGCCCCTTGCGCTGTTTCTCGGTCGTCGCGCCCAGCAG
Organism: Sphingobium sp.; assembly: GCF_049304695.1. Classification (GTDB taxonomy): domain Bacteria; phylum Pseudomonadota; class Alphaproteobacteria; order Sphingomonadales; family Sphingomonadaceae; genus Sphingobium. The sequence goes on along the minus strand of NZ_JBAQOK010000046.1, from coordinate 19,962 downwards.
CCACATCAGCAGGAAGAAGGCCATCATCGCCGTCACGAAATCGGCATAGGCGACTTTCCATGCGCCGCCATGATGGCCGCCATGCCCTTCGACGATGATTTTCTTGACGATGATCGGCCGGGGTTCCGGCTCGTTCGCGCCGCGTTTTTTTTCCGCCATGGCTTATTTGCCCCGCATGCCGTCGAACACTTCGGCAAAGCCGGGCTGGTTGGCGTGGGTCAGGCCCGAACGCGCCGCTTCGATGACGAGCGGCTGTGGATGGCCGTGCAGCGATGCGACGATGATCTGTTTGACGACATGATAGATGGCGCCGTCCGCCTCGATCACGCTGCGGCATCGGCTGGCGAAGGGATTGACCATGCCATAGGCGAGCAAAATGCCCAGGAAGGTGCCGACCAGCGCCGAACCGATCATCGCGCCCAGGATGGCGGGCGGCTGGTCGATCGACCCCATGGTCTTGACCACGCCCAGCACCGCCGCGACGATGCCCAGTGCGGGCAGCGCGTCGGCCAGCCCCTGAAGATTGTCGGCTGGCTTGATCGCTTCATGATGATGGGTCTTGAGGCTGTTATCCATCACTTCCTCGACCGCGTGGGGATCGAGCGTGCCCGACGACACCACGACGAGGCGCAGCGTATCGCTGATCAGGTGGACGAGCGTCTTGTCCTTCATCAGCTTGGGATATTCGGTGAAGATGGTCGAACTGGCCGGATCTTCGATATGCGGTTCCAGCGCCACCGGACCTTCGACCCGCAACGTCTTCATCAATTTGGAGACGAGGAAGATGCAGTCGAGAAAATCCTGCTTCTTATATTTCGCGCCCTTGAACACTTTGCCAAGACCGCCGCCCAGCGCTTTCAAATCCGCGCCGCTGTTGCCGATGACCAGCGCGCCGACGGCAGCGCCGCCGATGATGAGCATTTCGTGGGGCAGGGCATGGAGCACCGGGCCGAGGTCGCCGCCGGTAAAGGCGAAGCCGCCGAAAACCATGACGATCAGAATGACAAGGCCGATGGCTGCGAACATGGTAATCCCCGAAAAAACGTCCTGGAGCCGTCGGCTCCTGCGGCATCATCAACGACGCCTGCCCTTATCGTTAATACGGATTGGTTAGCGTCCGGTTTAGGACGTTGCGGTTTTTTACGCCGCCGCACTTTTTCACCGCATCAGCTGATCAGGTCGAACAGGGTCTTCTGATTGATCCTTGCAAAGGCCGACTGCGCGGCTTCGAGTTGCAACAGTTGCGCTTTCACGTTGGAAATCACTTCGGTCAGGTTCGATGATTCGAGGCCTGAGCGTCGTTCGGTCAGGTCAAGGTCCACGTCGGTCAGCCGCGTGCCTACGACATCCAGCCGGTCGCTGCGCACGCCCTGCCGGGTCTGCTGGATCGTGATGTGGCTTTGCGCTGCCTGCACCGCCGTCAACGAACTGGCGATGCTGGCGTCGTCGCCGTTCTGGATCGCGCTGATCGTCTGGGCCAATATGTCGTCGATCGACATGGGGCTGCCATTGACATCGATCCCTTCAGATACTTCCTGCCGCGTGCCCACGACGGCCAGATTGAGGCCGCGTCCGACCGGCACCAGCACGCTTTGCGTATCATCGAACACCGGCGTGCCCTGGAAATCCTTCTGGTTCAGCATTTCATTGATGGTCGTGCGGATCGTCGATAATTCTTCGACATAGGCCGCCTGGCTATTGGAGTTGAGCGACCCGTTTCGCGCGGCGGTCGTCAATTCCTGCGCGCGGGTGAGCAGCAAATTCATCTCTTCCAGATTGGCTTCCGCCGTGCTGGCCCGCGACGTGCCATAGCTGACATTGGTCTGCCATGCGGCCTGTTGCGCCTGCGCACGGCCGACGTCGGACACCTGAACCCAGGCGAGCGCGTCGTCGGACGGCTTGGTGAGCGTGATGCCGGTCGAAATGGCGGTCTGGCCATCCACGATGCTCTGTGACAATTGCTGCTGCCGACGGATTTCGGCGAGCATGATCTTGTTTGTAATGCCTACCATGGCTCAAGCCCTTTTCCGTTCAGATGATCTGCATGATGGAATCGACGGTTTCCTTGGCGATCTGGAGCACCTTGGCGCTGGCCGAATAGGCCTGCTGAAGGCGCAGCAGATCCGCCGCTTCCATGTCGAGGTCGACGCCGCTCACCGCTTCGCGCGCGGCGACCGCCTGGTCGCTGCGGCTTTGCGCGGTGGTGTTTTCCGCTTTGGTCGATGACAGCAGATTGCCGTGCGTCGCGATCAGCGAAGTCCAGCTCTGTTCCACGCTGCCATTGCCGCGCAGGGTCGATGTGACCGTAAGCAGATTGCCGTTTTGCGTGCCGTCGGACGATTTGAGGGCCAGAGCGGCCGGATCGGTGATGAGCGCACTGACGCTGGCGGCGCTGCCACCATAGGATAGCAATGCGCCACCGCTCGCGCCGCCATTGGTTACGCCCTGGGCATGCCATGCGTTCATGTCGGTAACAAACTGCTGTGCGATCGCGTCCACGCTGGCGCGCCGATCCGATACGGTGGATGCCGATGAGAATAGCCCACCCAGACTGCCGTTGGTCGGCGCGGCCAGCGCCGTGCCGTCCGACATCGAAAGCGACAATGTGCCGTTGCTGTTGCTGGCGACGTTCAGGCTGTTTGCCTTGTCGCCGCTGACCAGCGTCTGGCCATTGAAGCTGACCGTCGCACTGTCATGCGCGCCGAAACTGATCTCGACGTTCATGTTGCTCGTCACGTCCTGAAGCGCGGTGTCCCGACTGTCGAGCAATTGCGCATAGGCTGACGTGCCCGGTTGGGCGCGCAGCAGGCTGTTGTTGATTTCGGCAAGGTTGGAAAGCGAACGGTTGATCGTCTCGACCGACGCTGTGGCTTCGGTCTTGATGCCCGATGATACGGTCTGCAGATCGCTGGCGGTTTGTTTGAAGGCGTCGGCGATCCGCCCGATGCTGTCCAGCGTGGTGACGCGCAGCGACGTGTCGTTGGGATTGGCAGCCAGCTTTTCCATATTCTGGTACATGCCGTTCATCAACTGTCCCACGCCGATGCTGGTATCGTTGAGGGCGGTTTCCGAATCGCTCAACCAGCGCAGCCGCGCGGTCGAACTGCCCAGCGTCATGCCGGTCATCCGCACGCTGGCGTCCAGATAGGGGTCGGTGCCGCGATTGACGCTCATCACCTGCGTGCCGCCGAAATTGGCGCGGGTGGTGTACATCGCCATGGTCGCCGTCGATGCGCCCGATTCCGCGGTTGTGACGGATCGGCGCGCATAGCCGGCCGTGCTGGCGTTGGCGATATTCTCGCCGATCGCCGCCATGGCGGTGCGATAGGCCTTGGTGCCGGACGCACCGATGATGAACAGGTCGCCGCTCATTGGCCAGTCGCCTTGCTGTCAGGGGTAGCGACGGCGGGTGCATCCTGCACGCGCCCGCTAAATTGCTTCATCAGCAATTGGGCGATGCCCATGCTTTGCTTGTTCGCCAATGCGTCCGCCGTGCGGGAATCGGACATCGACTGAAATTGTTCGGTGGCGCTGGAATCGCTGATCCCCTCCGCCAGGCTGGCCGATCGCATCGCGCCGATCATCTGCCGCAGGAAAATCGCCTCGAACTGCTTGGCCGCTTTTTCAAGCTGCGCCTTGCTCGATGTGCCGGCGCTGGACGTGCCGGTGGCCGCAGCCGTTGCGTTTGCGGAGGATGTCGTCGCGACTTGCATCATAATATCACCAATTCAGCCTTCATCGCGCCAGCCTGTTTCAAGGCTTCCAGGATCGCGACCATATCCGCCGGGGAAGCCCCGATCGCATTGACCGCCTTGACTATATCGGCCAGCGACGCCCCACCTTTAAAATTAACCATAGGTTTCTTTTCCTCGTTGACCGAGATCGTGCTGGATTGCTGCACGGCGGTCTCGCCACGGCTGAAGGGGGCGGGTTGCACGATGCTGGGTGCTTCATTGACGCTGACGGTCAATTTGCCATGCGCGACGGCGGCGGGATGGATGCGGACCGCGCCGTTGATGACAACCGTTCCGGTGCGCGCATTGACGATGACCTTGGCGGGGGCCTCGGCGGGCGAAATCTCGATATTCTCGATCATGCCCATCATCATGATGCGGTCTTCGGCGCCCTGCCGTGCGTCGATGGCGACGGACACGGCGTCCATGGCGTGCGCACGGCGATCGCCAAAGGCGCGGTTGATGCCGTCGGCGACGCGCAGCGCCGTGGTAAGGTCAGCTTCGGCCAGATTGAAGGTCAGCGTGGGCGCGGTGTCGAAACCGGTCACGACCGCACGTTCCACCGTCGCACCACCGGGGATGCGCCCGGCGGACGGGATGTTGACCGACACCTGGCTGCCATCCGCGCCGGACACGCCAAGGCCGCCGACCGCCAGATTGCCCTGTGACATGGCGTAGATTTCATTGTCCGCGCCGCGCAGGGGGGTGAGGATCAGCGTACCGCCGCGCAGCGACTTGGCCTTGCCCAGCGCCGACACGGTGATGTCGAGGCGCTGGCCCGGCTTGGCGAAGGCGGGCAGATCGGCCGTGACCAGCACGGCAGCGGCGTTTTTCAGCGCAGGATTGACGCCCTGCGGCAGAGTCAGGCCAAAGCGTGAGACGACGCCCTTCATGCCCTGCGTCGCATAATCCAGACTGTCGTCGCCCGTGCCTGCAAGACCCACGACGATGCCGTAGCCGGTCAGCTGGTTGGGGCGGACCCCCTGAAACGTACCCAGATCCTTGACGCGTTCGGCATGGGCGGGAGTGGTGAGGGAGATGAGTGCGAGGAGCGCGACGATAAATCCTCCCCCGCAAGGGGAGGGGGACCGCCGAAGATGGTGGAGGGGTGTCGCCTTCTCGATAGGGTGACACCCCTCCGTCATGGCTTCGCCCTGCCACCTCCCCTTCAAGGGGAGGATCTTTATGAGGCGATCGAGAATTTTCTGCACGATGCGCTCCATCAGAAGGGGCTGATTTTCGAGAAGAAGCTCTGGAGCCAGCCCTGCTTGCTGGCGCGGGCGATTTCGCCCTTGCCAGTGTAGATGATCTTGGCATCGGCCACGCGGGTGGACGCGATGCGGTTGTCGGGGCTGATGTCGGCCTGCCGTACCAGACCGCTGATCTGGATATATTCGTCGCCGCGATTGAGCGTCAGCGCCTTCTCACCCTTCACCAGCATCGTGCCGTTGGGATAGACCTGCGCGATCGTCACGGTGATTTCGCCGGACAGCGCATTGGACTGGGTCGCATTACCCTTGCCGGTAAAGGCGTTCTGGCCACCCATCGAAACGTCGCTGGCGGAAAACAGCTTGGACAATATGCCACTCGACGGCGGGGTCAGGCCCAGATTGCCGCTGCGGTTGGTGTCGGCGCTGTTGCTCTTGGTCGCCTGCGTCCGTTCGACCAGCACGATGGTGATGATGTCGCCGACCGACGTGGCGCGCGCGCCGCTGGTCAGCGGCGTATAGCCCATCGACGCCTGAAAGATCGATCCGTTGGCGGCGGGCGCGACCGGCTGCGGCGCGACGAAGGTCGGCGCGTAGAGCACGCGTTCCGCGTCGCGCTTCTTGCCCGCGTCGGCGGGCGTTGCGGCGATGGTAACGGCGGTCAGGCCGATCAGGGTGACAAGGGAAATGCGCATCACAGTCCGATCACATATTCTGGTTGACGTACTGGAGCATTTCGTCGGTCGCCTTGATCATCTTGCTGTTCACCTCATAGGCGCGCTGCGTTTCGATCATGTCGACCAGTTCTTCGACAATGTTGACGTTCGACGTTTCCAGATAACCCGAACGGATCGCACCGCGTCCTTCCAGGCCCGCAATGCCAACCTGTGGCGTGCCGCTGGCTGCGGTTTCGACCAGCAGGTTGCCGCCAAGCGACTGAAGGCCCGATGGGTTCATGAAGCTGGCCAGTTCGATCTGGCCCAGTTGCGTGGGTTCGCTTTCGCCCTGCAACGTCGCCGACATGGTGCCGTCGTTGCCGATCGTGACCGATGTCGCGCCCTGCGGCACGGTGACTTGCGGGATGAGCGGCAGGCCGTCGCTGGTGACGACCGATCCTTCGGCCGTGACGCTGAAATTGCCGGCGCGGGTGTAGGCGATGGAGCCGTCGGGCTTCTGCACCTGGAAATAGCCATTGCCCTCGATCGCCATGTCCAGCGTGTTGCCGGTCTGGCTGAGCGTGCCCTGCGTATTGATCTTGCTCGTACCCTGGAGCGAGACGCCCGAGCCGAGGTTGAGACCGGTGGCGAATTTGTTTTCGCTGTCCGAATTGGCGCCAGCCGCGACCATCTGCTGATAGGCGAGGGTCGCGAAATCGGCGCGGTCGCGCTTGAAGCCGGTGGTGTTGACGTTCGCCAGGTTGTTGGCGATGACGCGCATCTTCGTGTTCTGCGCGTCGAGGCCGGTGCGGGCGACATGAAGGGCGGCGTTGCTCATCGTCTATTCTCCGTGCGACGCCCTTTGGTCAAGCGCCTGATGCTTAAATCAAAGCAAGTTGCGTGCCAATTTAGCTGTCGAGGCGCATCAGCGATGCGCCGCCGTCGTCCATCTGCTTGGCAGTGTCGATCAGCTTGACCTGTGTTTCGAATGCGCGGCTGGCTTCGATCATCTGGACCAGCGCCTTGGTGGCGTTGACGTTCGATCCTTCGACCGATCCCGATGTCACGGTGGCAAGTGGATCCTGCGGCAACGCGCCGCCATTGACTTCCCGGAACAGGCCATCGGTGCCCTTGGCAATGCCCGAGCCTACGGAACTGACCAGCTTAAGGGCATCGACGCGCTGCGGATTGGCGGGATCGCCGCCCTGCGGCACACCCCAGATGCTGCCATCCTGCGCGATGGACACGCTGTCGAGTTGCGGCAGAGTGATGGGGCCACCTTCGCCCAGTACCGGCAGATCGTCACCGGTGGTGAGCAGCCCGCTGTCGGAGACTTTGAGGTCGCCGCGCCGGGTATAGGCTTCGCTGCCGTCCGCGCCCTGCACGGCAAGCAGGGCGTCGCCATTCATGGCAACGTCCAGCCCGTTGCCGGTTTGCGTGACCGCCCCCTGCGCCATGTCGGCGGCGATCACCTGTTCGGAGGCTTGCGCCCTTGTGTCGAAGGTGTCGCCCTTGATCCAGCGCGTTTCGGCATTGGCGACTTCGGCGCGAAAGCCGACGGTGTTGGCGTTGGCGAGATTGTTCGCAATCGACGCCTGCCGCGCCATCGCGCCGCGCATTGCCGTTAGTGCCGTGTTGACGAGCCGGTCCATGACATGGTCCTTGTTGTTGAAGGGCGGCACCGGCCCTGATGCGGGCCGGTGCGGTTCGACCTACATTTAACTACGCAGGTTGATGATCGTGGTGGTCAGCGTGTTGGCCGTTTCGATCGCCTTGCTGTTCGCCTGAAAATTCCGCTGTGCGGAAATGAGCGCGACCAGTTCTTCGGTGATGTCGACGTTCGAGCGTTCCAGCGAACCGGAATTGACCGCGCCGAACATGCCGGTGTTGGCCGTGCCCAGGATCGGCGATCCGCTCGCGACGGTGGAGGTCCAGTGCGCATCGCCTTCCTGACGCAGACCTTCCTGGCTGTTGAAGGACGCCATGGCGACCTGACCCAGATAAGCGGTGCTGCCATCGGCATAGATGGCCGATACCAGACCTGCCTTGTTGACGCCGACGCTGGTCAGCTGTGCGCCGCCCGTCACGCCCTTATAGGTGGTAGGCACCTGAAGATCGGTCAGGTTGGCCGGCGTGCTCGCGTCGGTCGGCGTAGTAGTCAGCGCGCCGGTATCGACATTGACGGCCCAAACCTGGATTTTCGCGCCGGTGGTATCGACGGCAAAGCGATTGTCATCGACGGCGAAGGCGCCGTTGCGGGTATAGCTGACCGTGCCATCGGGCGCTTTGACCGTGAAATAGCCTTCGCCGGTGATGGCCAGGTCCAGCGTTTTGTCGGTGGTTTCGACCGTGCCCTGCGTGAATTGCTGGGTAATGCCCTGCACGCGCACGCCCTGACCCGCAATCTGATTGGTGGTCTGCATCGGCGCGGCAGCGAACATGTCGCCAAACTGCGCCTTGCTCTTCTTGAATGCGGTCGAGTTGACGTTGGCGACATTGTTGGAAATCGCCGACAGATCGGCCTGCGAAGCCTTGAGGCCGGAAAGCGAGGTGTAGAAGGACATGGCGTTGCTCCTTGGGTGAAAAGGAAATGGAAGAGAAAAGGGTGGACGAAAGACTTACATCAGGCTGATGGCATCGCTGGGGCTGTAGCTGCCCAGCGCGGTGATGAGTTTGGAGGATGATCCATCCGCGGGCGACTGGACCGCGGCGATGGTGGCCCAGGTCGCGACCTTGCTGGGTGTGGCGCCATTGACCTTCACCTGAAGGGCGGAGGTGGAGACGGTTTCACCGGCGTCATTCTTGCCGTCCCAGTAGAAGGTGGCGTCTCCGGCCTGCCGCGATCCCATATCGATGGTCTTCACGACATTGCCGCTGGCATCGATCAGATCGACGCTGGCGCCATCGACGGCGGCGGGCAGGGTGATCTGGCCCGCGTACATTCCGCTGGCGTCGGGCGATGCGATGTTGCTTTGCACCAGCATCGACTTGCCGATCCAGCTTGCGGCATCGCCCAGACGGGTGCCCGTCAACGAGGATGCCAGACCTTTGAGCGTCTGGTTCATTTCGGCGATGCCGCTCGAATTGGTGATGGTCGCCATCTGCGCGACCATCTGCGCGTTATCGACTGGCGCGAAAGGATCCTGCGTCTGCATCTGCGTCGTGAGCAGGCGCAGGAAATCGGCCTGGCCCATTTCCGCCTTGCCGGTGCCGACATTGGCGTTGGCGTTATAAACCGCCAGCCCGGCGCTGTCTGTTGTAGAAGAAACTGCGCTCATTTGCCGATCCTTATGGTTTCGAGCATCAGGGATTTGGCGGTGTTCAGCACCTGCACGTTATTCTGGTACATCCGCGCGGTTTCGATCATGTCGATCATCTCGGCATTGCTATCGACCGCCGCTTCCCACACATCGCCATTCTTGTCGGCCAGCGGGTGGTTGGGGTCGTGCCGCTTGGTCGGCTGCGCATCGGTGGTGACGATGTTGGCGACCTTGACCGTCGATACGCCGGGGCTGTCGGTCACGGACTGGAACATCGGCTTGATCGCGCGATAGGCTTCCGCCGCGCTGCCGGTAACGTTTCCGGCGTTGGCCATGTTGGACGCCGTGGCGTTCAAACGGACCAGCTGCGCGCTCATGGCGCGGCCAGCGATGTCGAAAACGTTCATGGGGCCAGAACCACTCATGCTCATTCTCCCTTAAGCGCGCGATTGATGGTGTTGATGCGCCCTTCGAGGAAGGACAGCGTCGTGCGATATTTGACCGCGTTTTCGGCAAACAGCGTCTGTTCGGTGCTCAGTTCGACGGTGTTGCCATCCAGGCTGGGCTGAAGCGGGATGCGATAGCCCATCGAATCCTCGACGGCCTTCGACACGTCGGTGGCGCTGCCGCCTGCTTGCGCGGTGGCTTCCTTCAGCGCGGCGTCGAAATCGATGTCGCGCGCCTTGTAGCCAGGGGTAGAAGCGTTGGCGATGTTGGACGCGAGCAGGGACAGGCGTTGCGAGCGAAGCGCCAGCGCCTTTCCATGGATCCCGAACAGACTATCTTCCACCGACATTCTCTTTGCCCTTCATCAGGCCTAAAAGTTTTCGATCCCCCGCCGTTCTGATGCCTGATGGCAAGCTAAGCGGGCGATCCAGCCTGATATCCGCAAGAGCCGTGCCAATTTGCGTGGGTGACGCAACGGCAAGGCTGAAATCCCCGGATTACGGGGCTTTTGCGATGGCAGGCGGCAAGGGCGGCAAAAAACTGCCGGTCTGCGGCAAGGCTTTGCCGTGGGCCGTACCGGGATAAGTGGGGACGCATTTCATGATCGCGATTATCGGCCATCTGTTCGATCCGTTGACCCTGCTGGCGATGCTGGGCGGCATCACGCTCGTCGCTTCGTTCCAGAATGGCGCGCATGCGCTGGGCCGGGCGATGGCGGCGCTGGGGCCGATGCTGATCGCCGACCCCGCGCGGGATCGCGATGCGGCACGCGCCGCGATGCTGAAGATCGATCAGGTCGCGCAACTGCGCGGTCTGGCCTGCACCGATCGGGTCAAGACCGCCAACGCATTCCTGACCCATGCCGCGCGCAAGCTGGCCAACAGCGAACGCAGCGAACAGTTCGAACTATGGGCCGCGCAGATGCTGGCCGACCGGACGCAACGCCATGGCGCGGTGCATAAGGTCTGGTTGTCGATCGCCGACGCCGCGCCCGCGCTGGGCATGGCGGGCACGATTATCGGGCTGGTGGGGATGTTCGCGGCGATGGACGATCCCGCAGCGCTTGGCCCGGCGATGGCGCTGGCCCTGCTCACGACATTTTACGGCGTCGTCATCGCCAACATGATCGCCGCGCCGATCGCCGCGCGCCTGACCGACCTGTCCGAACGGGAACTGGTGTGGCAGCAGGAGGTCATTGCCCGGATGCTGGCCATCGCGCGGCGTGAAAATGCTCCGGTCCGCCGCGCGTCGATCCGCGAAGTCGCATGAGCGCGGCGGTCTCATCCCCATCGCAGCACAATGCGGCGCGGCGCAATCGCTGGGCGATCAGCTTTGCCGACCTGCTGCTGTTGCTGCTCGCCTTCTTCGTGCTGTTGCAGGCCAGCGGATCGCGACGCGACGCCATGCTGGCGCAAGTCGCTCATCAATTTGGCGGGCGCGCGATGCGGCAGGGGGTGGAACTCCACGCGGCTGACCTGTTCCTGCCGGGCGAAGCGTTGCTGACCACGCAGGGGCAGGTGAAATTATCGGTGGTGGCGCGCGACCTTGTCCACGAACGGGGCGGGGTGGAGATCGTCAGCCACGGATCGGACCGCGCACGGGGCCGTTTCGACGACTGGGATCTGGCAGCGGCTCGTCTGGGTGCGGTGGCGCGGGCGTTGCGAAGCGATGGCATTGGGCAGGACAAGCTGCTGATCCGCGGGCTGGATCAGGCCGATGGCAAGGGCGGGCATGGCCAGGTCATCCGCATCGCGCCGGGTTCCGTTCGAGCGGATTGACCCGTCTGGCACGGAAATTGCTGAAACGAAGGAAAAGCTGTCCCTCGTTTCAGGAGACATATTCGTGTTTCGACCCAAGCCGTTCCTGTTCGCCGCCATCGCCATTCTGGCCAGCCAGCCCGTATGGGCGCAACAGAAGTTCGAAAATCTGGACCGTATCGACAGTCTGGTCGCGATGACCGTTGGCGCCAATCTGGGCGAACCGGGCGGTCCCGCTGCACCGGTCGATCGCCGCCTGAAACTGGCCGCCTGTCCAACGACTCCGAATGTCGATGGTCCGGTATTTGGCGCAGCGGTCGTGAAATGCGATGCGCTGGGCTGGCGCATCCGCGTGCCGCTGGTCGCGGGCGCATCCGCTGCGACAACCGGGCCAGTGCCGCGTCAGGCGTCCGCCAACCGCTTCACACCAGCGTCACGCGCAGCGCCCAAGGACAATGTGGTCAAGAAGGGCGATCCGGTACAATTGATGGCCGGCAATTCGCTGTTCAACGTTTCGCGCGGCATGATCGCCGACGAAGACGGCGCAGTGGGCGAGACGATTCGGGTGCGTGAGGACAAGAAAACAGCACCTATCCTTGCACAAGTCGTGGAAATGGGGCTTGTACGTGTTCCGACATTTAACAATTTTTGAACTTGTCCGTTATACGAGATGTGGGACGAGTGAAGGATAGATGAGATGATAAAGTCAGTCGGCCAGAGCATCAGCGCCGCGATAGAGTCGACCCGCTTGCGCGAAAGCGGCAAGACGCGCGCGTCCACCGCGACCGGCTCCACCACGGTCTCGACCTCGGCTTCTTCATCCAGTCCCGCTGCGCGCATGGCCGCAGAGGGCGCACCTGTGGACATGGATCGCATCGCGACCATCAAGGCAGCGATTTCGTCCGGCAACTATCCGGTCAATGCGGCGGCCATCGCCGAACGCATGATTGCGCTGGACCTGCCATCCGCCTGAACCCCTGCTATTTCGGGATATAAGACATGCCGCTAAGCCTCGCCGCGCTGGATGACCTGTTCGAAGCGTTCGAGGATTTGCGCGATGTGCTCGACGGCACGGACGCCGTCGCCATCGACATCGCCAGCAATCGTGTCGCCCATGCCGCGCAGGCCGTGCGCGCGATCGGCGCATGGCGATCTGACGCCGCCGTCCTTGCGCGACTGAACGCGATGCTGCCCATGCTGAACAGCGCACGGATACGCGTCAACCTGCTTGCCGATCACGCGAATCAGCGTCTGTCGATGCTTTCCGCCCATGGATCGTCCCACGCGCCGTTGACTTACGGGCGATAAAATTTTTTTCCATTTTGATTTAAGCGGCGCCAATCGGCGCCGTTTTTATGTGGTGCCCGCAAATTTCCTACGCGGCGTTAACCAAATCTTGGCACGCAGCTTGCTCTAATGTCCTCGCTAGCAAGTGAGGAATTGAGTTTAAAATGTCGGCCTTCGCAGACATCACCGCCACCGGGGCATCGACCGGCAATCGCGTCACCAACGCGATCGCCATGGCGAGCCGCCGTACCGGCGTGGACTTTTCCTATCTGCTGGGACAGGCCAAGATCGAGAGCAGCCTCAATCCAACGGCGCGCGCGACGACCTCGTCCGCCACCGGACTCTATCAGTTTGTCGATCAGAGCTGGCTGGCAGTCATCGACCAGCATGGCAGCGAATATGGCCTGGGCTGGGCATCCGACGCGATCAGCCGGGGCAGCAACGGCCGCTATTATGTCGCCGACCCCGAACTGCGCCAACAGATACTCGACCTGCGCAAGCATCCCGAAACCGCATCGGTCATGGCCGCGCAGCATGCCGCCGATAACAAGGCGACGCTGGAACAGCGGCTGGGCCGCGAAGCGCAACCGGTCGATCTCTACCTCGCGCATTTTCTGGGCGTGAACGGCGCGGGTAAGTTCCTGTCCGTGCATGATCGCGCACCCGATGCCAGCGCCGCGTCGCTGTTTCCGGCGGCCGCGCGCGCCAATCATTCCATTTTCTACGACAGGTCGGGCAACGCCCGCAGCTTTTCCGACATTCGCGATCGCTTTGCCGCCAAATTGCAAAAGGGCGTCGATAGCCTGGGCGGCGATGTTCAATATGCGTCCGCTGATCTGCCCGGCGGCGCAAACACGGTCCAGCCCGCCGACTATGTGCGGATCGAAACACAGCGCCTTGCGCAACAGACCGACGTCGGCATCCGGCCCCAGCCGCAAACCGCGCGTCTCGCCTATCTCATGCTTGCCACCCTCGGAAGGTAACGGCTCCTCATGTCTCCTAACCAAATCAAAGCGAAGATATGGATGAGCGCCGCCAAGGGGGCTGTGCTGCCCTTTGCGACGCTGATGGTGGTCGTGTTCATGATGGTGCCGGTGCCTGCGATCATGCTGGACATCGGGTTCATCACCAACATCATGATCTCGCTGGCGGTGCTGATGGTGGCGCTCAACGCCGCCAAGCCGCTCGATTTCTCCAGTTTCCCCACGGTCCTGTTGTTTACGACGCTGCTGCGCCTTGCGCTCAACGTCGCGTCGACCCGCGTCGTGCTGGTGCAGGGGCATGAAGGATCGGGCGCGGCAGGGCAGGTGATCGAGGCGTTCGGCCACTTCCTGATCGGCGGCGACTATGTCGTTGGCATCTTCGTCTTTGCGATCATCATGATTATCAATCTGGTCGTCATCACCAAGGGCGCGGGCCGCGTATCCGAAGTGTCGGCGCGCTTCACGCTGGACGCCTTGCCGGGCAAGCAGATGGCGATCGACGCCGACCTGAACGCTGGCCTGATGACGCCCGAAGAAGCCAAGCTGCGTCGTGTCGAAGTATCGACCGAAGCCGATTTCTACGGTTCGATGGACGGCGCGAGCAAGTTTGTGAAGGGCGACGCGGTCGCGGGCATCCTGATTTTGGTCATCAACATCGTCGGCGGCATCATATTGGGCGTGGTCAGCCACGGCCTGTCGATGGGTGAAGCGGCGCAGACCTACATCCTGCTGGCGATCGGCGACGGTCTGGTCGCGCAGGTTCCCGCCCTGCTGCTCTCCATCGCCGCCGCGTCCATCGTGACCCGCGTGAAGAGCGAACAGGATCTGTCGGGTCAGGTCGCCAGCCAGTTCGGATCGGGCAAGGCATGGGTTCCAGTGGCGGTCATCATGGGCTTTCTGGGCATCCTGCCGGGCATGCCGCATTTCATCATCCTGCCCGCCGCAGCGATCGCAGGCTACATCGCATGGAACCTGCGCAAGGCCAGCCTGAAGAAAGCCGCCGAACCGGCCCCCGCGCCGCCGCCCGTCAACCCGGCAGTCATCGAATGGAACGATGTGTCGGACGGCGCCATTCTGGGCCTGGAAATCGGCTACGGCCTGATTGGCATGGTGGACGAGCGCAAGGGCGCGCCGCTGATGGCGCGGATCACCGGCATTCGCCGCCAATTGTCCAAGGAACTGGGCTTTGTCGTGCCAATGGTGCGGGTGAAGGACAATCTGGCGCTGGAACCCAATCAATATCGCATCACCATTGCCGGTGTCGTGGTGGGTGAGGATGAAATCTGGCCTGAAGACCTGCTCGCGCTCGACAGCGGCGCGCTGGAGGGGACGGTTATCGGCCGCGCGGCCAAGGATCCGACCTTTGGTCTGGACGCAGTGTGGATCGCGCAGGCACGCCGTTCCGAAGCGGTCGTGGCTGGCTACACCGTCGTCGATCCGCCAACGGTCGTTGCCACCCATCTCAACCAGTTGATTGCGATGAACGCGGCCGAAATGTTCGGTCTGGACGACGCGCGCAAGCTGCTCGACAATCTGAAGGAAGCCGCCCCCCAGCTGGTCGATGGCCTGACGCCCGGCACGCTGAGCCTGACGCAGATTTCCGCGCTGTGCCGCGCATTGCTGTCCGAAGGCATCGCGCTCAAGGACTTCCGCCGCATCTGCGAGGCGATGGTCGATGCCGCACGCCCCGACATGAGCCACGAGCAATTGGTAGAGGCTGTGCGCCAGCGGATCGGGGCGCTGATCATTCAGGGGCTTGTCCCGGTGAAGATGCCGCTGCCGGTCATCACGCTGGACGGCGATCTGGAAGCGATGCTGGCGCAGGCGATGCGGGTTGCGGGCGACGCCCGGCACCCGATCGAACCCGCATTGGCCAACAAAATCGTCGAAGCGGTGGTTGCCGCCGCGCGTCCCTTGCTGGGGCAGGCGCGCAATTTCGCCATCGTCACGTCGCCGGTCGCGCGCCGCGCGCTGGCCCGTCTGTTCAAACCGCACCTGCCCGAAACGCCGGTGCTGTCATTTCTGGAAATACCCGATGGCAAGGGTGTGGAGGTTGCCGCCGTCGTGGGCGGAGAGCAGCGGCCCACGCCGCGTCACGATCCCGCGCCGCAGCGCGAGCGTGAGCGGGTGGCGTAAGGAAAGGCTGAACCCATGTATATGAACAAGATTTCGGCCGGCACGCACACCTATGCCAAGCCCGGCGAGAACAGCCCGGAACGGCTGGCCCGCCAATATATGCCACTGGTCCGCAGGATCGCTTGGCACGTCCATGGCCGCATGTCGTCCGCGATAGAGGTGGAGGATCTGCTTCAGATTGGCATGGTCGCGCTGGTCGAGGCCGCCAATAGTTTCGAGGATCGCGGGCTGGGCTTTGCCGCCTATGCACAATTGCGCGTGCGCGGTGCGATGATCGACCATCTGCGGCGGCAGGCGACACTCTGCCGATCGGCCATGGCACGGCGCAAGCAATTGGGCGGCGTGCGATCGACGCTGGAACAGCGATTGGGACGGCTGCCGACGGAATCGGAAATGTCCGTCGAGATGGGGCTGGAACCGTCCGCCTATCGTGAAATGGCCGACAGCGCCGAAATGGTCCAGCACACCAGCATGGAGGAAGTCTATTCCGACCAGTCCATGTGGTTCGCCGATGTGGAGGACCGCGCCGACGACATCATGGAACGCGAATCCTTAAAAGCCGCGCTGGCCAAATGCATCGGCGACCTGCCGGAGCGCGAGGGGCTGGTGCTGCAACTCTATTTTGTCGAGGAACTCAATCTGGAGGAAATCGGCCATACGCTGGACATCGGCGCGGCGCGGGTATGCCAGATCAAGAAAGCTGCGCTCGACAAATTGCGCATGATGCTGCGCGACTGGGACTAGCCCCGCTCTTTTCTAGCCATCATTCGCCGCCACGCGCGCGGCATCCCGTTCGGCGTCGATGATCCAGCGGAAGCGTAATGGGCGATAGCTTTGCGTGCGCCACCACGGGTCGGCGACCTGAAACAGCCCGCTCTCTTCGGCCCGGCGGCCCAGATCCTTGCGCGCCGTCAGCGCGGCGAGGGCAGGGGCCAGCAGCAGACCGGACACGACGGGGATCATCCACGCCAGTCCGCCTGCCTTCACGGCCATCAGCGTCAGGCCGATGCCCAGCAATATATGCCATTTGAACAACCAGATGGCATCGCCCGCACCCATGCCGTCGCGGTCGCGGGTCTGGCCGTTCCACGAACTTTTGCGCCCCATCAATATGCCGAACAGATTGATCGTCTGGGTCAGCATTGCCACGGGCGCCATCAGGATCGACAGGATGATGTCGACCATCACGCCCCGCGTCATCCGCACCCCGCCGCCAAAGCCGATGCGCCGCGCTGGATCGCTCAGTGCCCAGCCGATCGCCAGCAGCTTCGGCCCGAACAGCAGGATCGCCGTCACCGCCAGCAGCCCGCCCGACGGCAGCACCGCGCTGGGTGGCCATAGCCCGGCCAGCGCCCCGCCCATCACGACCAGCATGAGCGCGAGCCAGAGCGGCGACGTGCAATAGGCCGACGCACCGACCAGCAACTGAAACCGGCTGACCGGATGCAGGCCCGCGATCCTGAAGATCAGCGGCACATGCTGGATATTCCCCTGACACCAGCGGCGATCGCGGGTGAACAGGTCCGGCATGGCGGGCGGAAATTCTTCGAAACTATCCTCCGCCGTGACCATATGTACGTCCCAGCCACGCCGCCGCAGCAGTGCCGCCTCCAGCATGTCGTGGCTCATGATATGGCCGCCGAACGGTGCGCGACCGGGCAGTTCGGGCAGGCCGCAGCTTTGCGCGAACGCCTTCACCCGCACGATAGCGTTATGGCCCCAGAACATGCCCTCCGACCCCGCCCACCAGATCATGCCGGCGGCGGAAATCGGCCCGAAGAGCCGGCTGGCAAATTGCTGCCAGCGCGCAAAAAGCGTGGCTGCGCCCATGACCGTCGGCACCGTCTGGATCAGCCCGACATGGGGATGGCGTTCCATGTCGGCGGCGAGGCGCGCCATGGTCTGCCCGCTCATCACGCTGTCGGCGTCCAGCACGACCATATAGTCGTAACCGCCCCCGAACCGCTCGATCCATTCGGCGATGTTGCCGGGTTTCCGCCCGATATTCAGCGCGCGGCGGCGATAATGGACGGGCCGCGAAAAGGAGGTGCGCATTTCCTGATAGGCATGACGCTCCGTCTCGCCATTTTCGACGTTCGAATCCGACAGGATGAAAAATTCGAACCGCTCGCCACCCATGACCTGCGCCAGTGATCGCTCCATGATCGACAGGCGGCCCAGCACACCCAGGAAATCTTCATTGCACACCGGCAGCAATATGGCGGTCCGACCTTGCAGCGGAGACGATGCGGTCAGCGCACGCGGCGTCACGCTTTCGCCCTTGCCGACCGTCAGCAGCAGGAAACCGATGAGCGCAGTGGCACAGCCAAAGGCGATCCAGGCGAATAGCGGAATAAACAGCGAGAGATAAACGCCTTCCCACAGGGAAATGCCGTCCAGACCGATCGACCGTCGCATTTCGTGCGTGGCCATTGCAGCGGGTATCAGTGCCAGCAGCACTACCAGCAAACGCCGCGCCCACAGGTCGATGTTGAAGCGGCGGGGCGCCGCCAGCGACGGGGCGGTGCCGAAATCCTGCACCGGCATGGCGATAGGCGTTTCGGCTGGCACATGTTCGAACGCATGCACCAACGGCTTGCCGTCGGCGCCGGTCCCCACCGACTGCCCGCCTCCTGTCACGCTCTGTTCCAGACCCGATAATGATTGACCCGAGGGTTAGAACCGCTCGTTACGCCTGTGGTTCCCTTCATGCGCCGATCGGATAATGGATATATTCGCTTAGCGAGCGATCGCCTGCCCGCAATTGCACCCGGACGTCCGCATTTTTGTTCGGTTCGCGCTTGATGTCGATCGCCACGCGGAACAGGCCGCCCTGACCCAGGACGGGATAGCCGCCTTTCTTGACGATCGTCCCGCCGGTCAGGTCGGCCCATATGTCCGGCTTGGTTCCCTCCGGCAGACCGGAAAAGTCTACCACCATCCGGTCGATGTCTGCGCTGTCTCCATGACCGCGCCAGATGTTCGATACGATCGCCATGTCCTTACCCGCCGGGGTGCCCGAACCTGACCAGTCCAGCCGATAGTTGATGTCGATGCGGGCGCCGGGGCGCGGCGCGACGTCCGGCGTCCAGTAGGCCGCGACATTGTCGGTAAATTCGCTGTCGGTCGGAAAGGTGTAGAGCCGCACCTGTCCCGCGCCCAACGGCTTTACCGATGATGCCCACAGCGTCGGGCGGCGATCATAATAAACGCCGTCATCCTGATAATGGTCGAAATTCCGGTCCCGCTGGACAAGGCCAAAGCCCTTGGGACTGCGCTCGACAAAGGTGCTGACCAGCGGATTAGCCGGATTGAACAAAGGCCGTGCCTGTATCGCGCCGTCCGCGCTGGCGATGGACAGCATGTCGCTGTCGTGGATTTCAGGCCGCCAGTCGGTGCCCTGCATCTTGTTCGCCTGATCGTACCAGAACATGCTGGTCATAGGCATCAACCCCAGTTCGGGGATGGCGCGGCGGGGGAAGAGCGCGGCGGTCACATCCTGCCGCACGCCATCCTTGCCCAATGTGCTGACGAAACGGAACGCGCCGGTGATCGACGCGCCGTCCAGCAGGGCGTGGATCGTGACACTGCTGGCGCCGGTGCGCTCCAGCCAGAAATGGGTGAAGCGGGGAAACTCCTCCTTCCCCTGAATACCGGTGTTGATCGCGATCGCGCGCGCCGACAGGCCGAACTGCCCCTGCGGGCTGGGCGCCCGGAAATAGCTCGCTCCCAGAAAGGACAGCCAGTCGCCGTCACGCGCCGCGTTCATGATGCGAAAACCGGCGAAGCCCGCGTCCGGGCTGAGTTTCTTGACCGGATTGTCGGCAGGCGCGTCGAACATGGCGGGGTCGTAGCGCAGCGGCGTCGCTCGCCCCTTGTCCACGATCGAAATGGCGACCGGCTGGGCCGCATTGCGGCTGAGCGGAAAGAAACGCACGCCCGTATCGCCGGGCAGGTCGCCCCACAAAGTCCGGTCGTCGCGAAAGCGCGCCTGATGCAGCGCGGTGTAATCGACCGCCTGCGCCGCTGGATAAAGCGGCGCTTCCTTGAACGGCGTCCGCCCTAACCGCTGGGCCATGGCGACCAGCCGGTCCCAGGAAAATGGCTCGGCTGCGTTCTGCGCCAGCAAAGGGCGGGGCAGGAGGATGGCGGCACTGGTCGCGGCGATCATCGCGCGTCGATTAATCTGTGTCATGTCCTGTTTCATGACGGGCATAACCGGCAAAGCCAAGTCCAGATCCTTCGCCCATGCGACGAAGCCCCCGTCCGGGGGGACGAGGGCTTCTTTATGCTGGCCGTTCGATCGAAGGTGCTTCCCCCGGTGCGGTGGGGACCGTTAATGCGCCGGGGGTCACGTCGATCGGCTAGCGGTGGACCAATACCTCAGCCGATCAAGGGGATAAGATTTAGCCGATCAGCTTGAGCACGCCCTGCTGGCTCTGGTTGGCCTGTGCCAGCATCGCGGTGGACGCCTGGCTCAGGATCTGCTGCTTG
>NZ_JBAQOK010000045.1:0-132967 GCF_049304695.1 Sphingobium sp. | reverse complement strand
TGTTTGAGCTGCTTAGAAAAGACACTATCTCCGCTAGATAGAAATGACACCATTTATAGCAGCAGGGTCTGCGCGGAGCCATCCGCCTAGCGCAGCGCAGACCCTGCTGATGGCGTGACATTGGTGGGGCAGGGCATGGACCCGCTGCGCAGGCAGCGGGCTTGGTCAGCGCGCCTTCACAAACTCCAGCGTGCCGCGTGCCTGCAACTCAGCCTGACTGAGCCGTGGACCGCGTTTGAGTTTTCGGCCGCCCAACCGACGCCGGTCGATCTTTCCCGGCGCTTCCGGCTCGAGGAACAGATGTGTGGGCTGGTCGCGGCGGGCAGGGGCATTATTGTTCCGCTGCCGGTGATGCGGCGCGATCGCCTGGATCTCCTTTGCTAGCGCCAACGCCGCGTCGAGATGCTTATTGTCGACGATGGCAGGTTGATTGATCCGGGGCATCTTGTCGAACAGGCTGTAGGGGAGGGAGCGCCCCTCGTGCCGGATCTCCACCGTGCCATCAGGATATTCACAAACATCGACGCGCTTGCGCGCCAGTTCCTTGCTGATCGGGTTCGGCTCCAGGAGGAACAGCACCTTGTTATAGTGCAGCGTCAGCGCGGCGGTGACCGTCCGCTGTTCGCGCCAGACCATGACGGAGTGCAGATCATCCCGCGGTGCCAAAGGGCGGTGCAGATCACGACTGTTTGCTGCCGGGCGAGCGAAGCGCGCATTATGTGTCGTCTGGTAACTGCTCAAAAAGGCATTGGCTTCTCCGATTGAAGAGATGCCTTCCAGGCGCATCGCCTTGACCAGTCGATCCTGCAACGTGCCGTTCGCCCGTTCGACCCGACCCTTGGCTTGCGGCGAATTGGCGCAGATGATCTCGATGTTCAGTGCGTCCAGCGCGCGCCCGAAGTGCGTCATGCCATCGCCCTTCGCCGTAGCCTTGGGGTTGCGGAAGACCGTGTGCTTGTCGGAATAGAATGCCACAGGTTTGCCATGCCGCTCGATATATTCGCGCGTCGCTTCCATGTAGGAAAAGGTGCTCTCGCTCTCGACCATCTTGAGATGCATCAACTCGCTGGTCGCATCGTCAATGTAGACGAGCAGCGTGCAGCGCGGACCGCGATCCTCGAACCATTCATGATCAGATCCGTCGATCTGAATCAACTCGCCCCGGCACTCCCGCCGATGGCGGGGTTGATAGGGGCGAGACTTACGAGCGGCGCGAGCCTGCCAGATACCCGCCTCAATCATCATCTGACGCAGCGTCTCACAGCCCACCAGGATATCGTGACGGTCCGCGAGATACTCACGAGCCAGGGTCGGTCCGAAATCCGCATAATGCTCGCGGACCAGCGATAGGATCCGCTCGCGAAAGGCATCGCTGTGACGCCGGTTGCTCGGCCGACCACGCTTGCGCGACACCAGGCCTGAAGCGCCTTGGGCACGCAGACGCTCAAGCAACCGGAAGATCTGCCGGCGCTTCAATCCCAGAAGCAGCGCAGCATCCTCAACCCGAAGCGCGCCGCGCTCCACGCGCATCAATGTGTCAAACCGCGAAAGCTCGCCATGGCTCATCGCCACCACCGTCATAAGCGCGTCCTCCCGAACTGCCAGGAGGACCATGCCACCGAGCTCTGCTAAGGACGCCCAAGGGTGTCATTTCTATCTAGCAGAGAGGTGTCATTTCTATCCGGTGCTTACACGTAATTTAGTCGATAATATATATTATGTTAAATCTCAACGAGCGTGCGACGAGAGGGGGTGTGAGTTGATGCGTGGCGTCAGACGCGTTGATCGCGCGATGGATGCTGGCGCCTCGATTCCGCGCGCAAACGAGTTCGGCATGACGATTCCGGTAGAGCATTGTTATGCGTTATGCCGGGAAACCCTACAGCGCCCTGAACCGGAAGTTCGAGAAGCGGGCTTCCTCCGGTCCTGCGGCGTAAAGGCCGGGGCGGAGCATCAGAAAGCCGCCGCGAACATTGTGATGATAGCCCGATACTTCCATGCCCCGATCGAACCGGTGCCATGTGCGGCCGCCATCGTCACTTAGATGATAGGCGACGATATGGTCGCGGTTGCTGACCTTCATCGTCAGTCGGCGGCCATAGGGGTTGGCGGGTCGGCCACGCTCCATGCCATATTGATGCGTGACGAAACGATCTTCATCGAAGCCCAGGCCGCAATAGAGTGTGTCGTCGTAGAACAGGAGCAGACCCGCCGTGCCGCCCGGCGCGATCTCTATGTCGCATTGAAATTCATAAGACGGGTCGCCTGCGATCAGCAACAGCGGAGACGAGTCGACCGGCGCGGTGCCGCGACCTTTGAGGTGCAGGACGCCCTGCTCCACCCGCGCGCGCGTGGCTTCGTCGGGCGCCGGGCGGAAGAAGTTCCACTTCGCGCCCAGCCTGAGGCGTGTGAAATCGTCGGACAGTGCCATGCCGTGGGGCAGCGACTGTCCGCCGCGTGGCTTGGCCAAGGGTTTGGACAGGTCGCCGCCCGTCATGCGAAACCAGCCGTCCTTCGTCCATTCGACGGGGTCGAGCAATGTCTGCCGCCCCAGCGTCCACAGGCCGTTTTCATAGCCATGATAGATAGCCCACCAACTGCCGTCGGGGGCTTCGATCAGACTGGCGTGACCGCGCGACCACCATTTTTCGTCCATGCTGACCGTCCGCACCAGCGGATTGGCGGGATGCTGTTCCCATCGGCCGTGGATCGAGCGGGACCGGGCAGCGATGACCATATGGCCGGTCGGCGGTCCTGCCGTGCCGCCGACGGCGGTCAGCATGTAGAACCAGCCGCCATGGCGATGGATCTTTGGACCTTCGGGCGAGAAACCCTCGACATCCCATGTGTCGGGATAGCGCCAGGGGTCGTAGACATGCTCCACCGCGCCGACCGTAGACAGGCCATCATCAGCCAACCGGATGCGATCGCCGCCGGACAGGAAAAGCCAGCGGCTGCCATCCTCACCTACGGCATGGCAGGGGTCGATATGGTGGTGGAGTTTGAGGTCTACCGGCGCGCTCCACGGGCCGTCGATATGGTCGGCATGGATGACATAGATGCTGTTGGGGCTGGCTTTGACCGGGATGTAGAGGAAATAGCGGCCGTCGTGCTTTTCCAGGCTGACGGCCCAGACCGACCCGATATTCGTGGTGAGCGCGGCATTGCGCGGTTGCCAGTTGATGAGGTCGCGGCTGTGCCAGATGGTGAGGCCGGGATAGCTGTCGAAGGTCGAGAAGGTCAGATAATAGTCCGCGCCGTCCTTCAGGATCGCGGGATCGGGCCGGTCGCCCGAGATCAGCGGATTGAGGAAGCGCCCGTCGCCCAGGTCGGCGATACGTTGATTGTCGAGGCCGCGTTTCCACGTCACGGTGTCGGGCGCGGAGGCTTGCGCTGCCAGAGCGCCTTCCCCGCCGGTCAGCGCCGCCGCGGTCCCCGCCAGTAGCCCCGTCATCGCATCGCGGCGGTTGATCGTCATCGCGTTCCTTAAAGAAAAAAGAAAAGAGCCGGGTCGCCCGTGCAGAAGCGACCCGGCCGAGCCATTACATCTTGAAACGCGCGCCCACCTGGAACGTGCGGCCGAAATGCAATTGCTCATAGTTGCGATTGGCGTCGAGATCGGTGTAGCGATCACGATATTCGTCGGTCAGGTTGATCCCTTCCAGCGACAATTCGATCCAGCTGGTCAGCTTGTAACGGACCGATGCGTCGATGTTGATCGTGCTGTTATAGCCTTCGAACACATTGCCGGTGCCGCTATTCTGGTCGATATAGCCGCTGCGGTAACTGGCCGATGCGCGGGCGCTGAACTTTTCATCTTCATAGTAAAGCGTGCCGTTGAAGGCGCGTTTCGACAGGCCGAAGAGGGTCGCGTTGCGCACTGCGGAGACGTTGCCGCCGCCCGGCACGATGGCGGGACCGGAGACGGTGTAATCCGCGCTCGATTGGACGAAGGTCGCATTCACGATGCCGCCGAAGTGCGACAGGAAGCCGGGCAGGAAGGTGAAGGGCGCCTGCACCGACAGTTCGATGCCCTTCAGGCTGGCGCCGCTGCCGTTGACGATGGTGCTGATCGCCCAGCCTTCGGTGCGTTCGGGTTGACCGGCGGCAGGTGAGCTGGGCGGAATGACCGACAAAGGCAGGCCGGTGGAGGCGAAGGTGCCGGTGATCGTCTGGCCGATGGGGAAGCTCTGCACGTCCTTTTTGAAGATCGCGACCGATGCGATCGACTGGGGCGCGAAATACCATTCGAGCGCGAGGTCATAGGCGGTGGCACGGAAAGGGTTGAGGTTGGGGTTGCCGAAGTTGACGCGATAGTTGAACCCGTCGACCGATCCGCCCGGCGTCAGATTACCCAGGCTGGGCCGGGTCATCACGTCCGCCACCGACGCACGCACCACAAAGTCCTTATGCGGGAAGAAGGCGACGTTGAAGGCGGGCAGCCAGTCTTCATAGGAGCGCGACACGCCGACCAGCGCGCCATTGTTGAGGCCGGTCGAACTTTGGTCCGTCCTGACGTAGCGGATGCCGGCGTTGGCGGCATATTCAAGGCCGAAGAGATCACCCTTGGCGTCGAACTGAACGTAACCACCCGTGGTCTTTTCCACCACCCCGCGTGTGTTGCCTGCATCGACGGCGGCCGGGCGCTGGTATAGTTTCGTATAGTCGGTGCCGGCCGCCAGATTGGGGACGAGCCATTGCGTGGTCGTGCCCGCAGGGGCGTTCGCGCCCTTGAGCGTGAAGAGTTCCGACAGGGCCGCCGTGACAGGCAGGCCATAGATGGCGGTCGGGCCGAACGCCGAAGTGGGCGAGCAGTTTACGGTGCCCAGTACCCGATCCACGCCGCCATTGCCGCATACGACGGTATCGCGGGTGAAGCCTTCGGTATCGAAGGAGAAGCGGCGATAGACCGCGCCTGCCTTGATCGTGAACCCGTCCGTCACGTCCCATTCTGTGCGCAATTGGGCAGTGCGGAATTTGTTGGTGGTGGAGGATGGGCGGTCGCGGATTTCAGCCAGCTGGAAATTGGCCGGATCGGTGACGCTGGTGCCGAATTTCAACACCGGGCGCGCCATATTGCTATAGTCGTAGCTGTAACCCTGCGCATCGCGATCGTCGAACACCAGCGTGGTTTCGACGGGGATGGATGCGTCGGACTTCGACATGCCGCCCAGCAGGGTGAAGCGGAAGCTGTCACCCAGATCCTGATCCCATGTGCCGCCGATCTGGTAGAATTTCGTCTGCGACTTGCGCAGATAATGTTCGGTGCGGACCCATGCGTCGTTAAGCGTCGCGGAGATCATATTGTTGTTGGCGTCGTAGACGGGGTTTACGACGTCGATCGAGCGTTCGTTGGAGCGCAGCAGCA
Organism: Sphingobium sp.; assembly: GCF_049304695.1. Classification (GTDB taxonomy): domain Bacteria; phylum Pseudomonadota; class Alphaproteobacteria; order Sphingomonadales; family Sphingomonadaceae; genus Sphingobium. Next base: position 127,599 of record NZ_JBAQOK010000045.1, on the reverse strand, counting down.
CTTCGCCCCATTTTTCTTCGCGCGTTTCGCGGAAGCGGGAGAAAAGACCGTCGATCGAGACTTTGGTCGCGTCGGACGGCGCCCATTGGAGCGAGCCGGTGATGCCGATGCGTTCGCGTTCCTGCGCGATTTCGCCGTAGCGGGGGATGCGGGGATGGAAGGCCAGCGCCGCCTTGTCGCAGGCAGCCGAGCGGCCATTGGTGTAGACGCCCCCGCTGTTGGATGCGCGGGTCGTGCTGGTGGCGGTCGTCGTGAAACAGCCAGCGCCATTGACGCTGTCGAAGCGGGCCTGCGACCAGCGCACCGTGTTATTGCCCATCTGGAGCGTGTCGAGTTTGGAATAGGCCGCGGACAGCGCCACGCCGAACTGGCCGTCGGCGGATTTCCACGACATCAGGCCAGCAGCGCGCGGTCCCCATTTTTTCGACAGGTCGTTATAGGAGCCGGTGGCCGATCCGACGAAGGTGAAGCCTTCTTTGCCCGCCAGCGGATTGCCGGTGTTGAGATCGACGACTGCGCCAAGCGAGCCTTCGTCCAGGGACGCTTCGGCCGTTTTGTGGACGACCAGCGAGCTGAACAGTTCGGACGCGAACACGTTGAAATCGAAGGCGCGGTCGCGGTTGGCGCTGGCGCCGTCGGTGGAAGTGGCGACGGTTTCCAGCCCATTGACGCGGACGCGGGTAAATTGCGCGCCCAGACCACGCACAGTGATGGCACGGCCTTCGCCGCCGTCGCGCTGAATGGAGATGCCAGGAATGCGCTGAAGCGATTCGGCGAGATTCTGGTCGGGGAATTTGGCGATGTCTTCAGCGACGATCGCATCGACTGATCCGACCGACTGGCGTTTCAGGTTGATGGCCGCGCCCAGCGACTGGCGAAAACCAGTGACCACGATGTCGGCGACGTCGCCATCCGCGCTGGCCTGCGGCGGGGTGGCGGGTTGCGCCGCGTCCTGCGCCTGCGCGCCGACGGGTGTTGCCAGAGCCATCGCGGCGACGGACGCCCCGGCCAGCCAGCGCCGCATGTCGCCTGAATGATTGCCCTTAATAGTCGTCATCATGCCGCTCCTTCCCATTATCATTCGCCTGCCCGCTACTTGGCGAGCCGAGGTCATGGTCGTGACGGGTGGATGCTTTGACATTGCCAGCCCCTCCCCGCTCCACATCGTCGCCAGTCTTTACTGGTCGTCTGATTCATGTGGAAACCGGTGTCATTGATGGGACAGCGAGGCAGGGCTGTCAATATGGAATGGCGATATTATCAACGGTTTTGCCTTTTATGGGGGATTTGGACCGTCAGATCCACGAAATATCCGTGGCAGTGCATCGGCCAAGCGATTTAAGTTGGCTGATCAGCCTGAATCAGGAGTGCCCATTCTCCCTTCGTCCCACATTCTGGAAACCGGTGTCAAAAGATATTGCGGATGATGCCGTGCGGTGGCACCTATGGGCGTGAGAGGAGACTATAAGATCATGCGTCGTTCCCCTGCCCTCCTGCGCCTTTGCGCGGTTTCGCTGGCTGTGGCCTGTCTCGCGCCGATGGCAGTAGAGGCTGCGCCGGTGCGCAAGATTACGCCCGATGCAGCTGTGTCCAGTGGCGCGCTGGCTTTCCCCGGCGCAGTCGGATGGGCGGCAACGACACCGGGCGGTCGCGGTGGACGCATCATCCGCGTGACCACGCTGGCCGCCGATGGGCCGGGCAGTTTCAGGGCAGCGCTGGAGGCAAAGGGACCGCGCATCATCGTGTTCGAGGTCGGTGGCATCATCGATATGGGGCGGCAGACGCTCAGGATCAGCGAGCCTTATGTGACAATCGCCGGGCAGACCGCGCCTTCGCCCGGCATTACGCTCATCAAGACCGGGATCGACATCGCGACGCATGACGTGGTGATGCGTCACATCCGCATTCGCACCGGCGTCGATGGGCAGGCGAAGATGAGCGGTTGGGAAGCCGACGCCGTGTCCACCGTGGCCGCGCATCATGTGATGATCGACCATTGCACCTTCACCTGGGCGCTGGATGAAAATATGTCGGCGTCAGGCCCGCGCTTCACCGGGGCGACGCCCGATGAGTGGCGCAAGGGAACGTCGCATGCGATTACCTTTTCCTATAATCTCGCCGCCGAAGGACTCGCCGACGCCAGCCATCCCAAGGGCGAGCATAGCAAGGGGTCGTTGATCCACGACAATGCCAGCGAGATACTGATCTACCGCAATATCTACGCCCATAATAAAGAGCGCAATCCGCTGTTGAAGGGCGGCGCGCAGGTCGAACTGGTCAACAACCTGATCTATGATCCGGGTGAACGGGCGGTGCATTATAATCTGATGGCGCTGGAATGGGGCGATCATCCCTATCAGACGGGCAAGCTGTCGGCGGTCGGCAATGTGATGCGCGGCGGGGTGTCGACCGAACCCAAGCTGCCGTTCCTGATGCTGGGTGGGGATGGCGACCTGGATTATCATGGAAAGGACAATCTGGCGGTCGATCGGTTCGGCCAACCGCTGCCGATGTTCGGCCGCTATGGTGAGACGCGGGCGAAGGTGAACGAGGTCGCTGCGCCGCCGGTCTGGTGGCCGGGGACGAAGATTTTGTCGGTGCGCGATGTCGAAACGCATGTGCTGGCCCATGCCGGGGCGCGACCATGGGACCGGGACGCCGACGATCTGCGTGTGCTGTTCTTCGTGGCGGAAGGGCGTGGCGAGATCATCAACGATGAAAAGCAGGTCGGTGGCTATCCCAAGATGGCGCAGACGCGCGCACCCTTTGTCGCGGCGGACTGGAATCTGGATACGATGGAGCCGAAATCAGGCCGCTATCCGGGCCAGACAAACGAGATTGCCGAACATCTGTCCGACCGGGACAAGATGATGCGGCAGGATGGACATGGGGCGGAGCCGCGATGATCCTCGCCCTGCTGCTGGCCGCTGCCGCGCCGCCGATGGCGGTGATCGTCGAGCGCGATGTCCGCACGGAGGAGCCCAACCCGCATGGCGCAATCGGCATGAGCACCGCCTATCGCATCAGCGACGCCGCGCCCCAGCCCCGCACGATGGAATTTCGCAAGCGGGTTTTGCATGTCGGGTCCGCCATCGGACTGCACCCGATCGGGCATGACGAGGTCTATTATGTGCTGTCGGGTGCAGGAGAAGTAACGTCGGATGGGGAGCGCAGGACTCTGACATCGGGCATGGCCGCCTATCTTTATGACGGGGCGGTCGTGGGTATCCGGCAAATGGGGAAGGTGCCGCTCACGATCATCGTGTCCTATCCCGTGCAGAAATGAAGACGGTCAGAAACTGGATTTCAGGCTGACGACGATTCGCGTTTTCTTGCGATCGAGATAGAAGACCGGATCGGTCAGGCCATGTGCGGCCTCCACCTCCAGTACATGATTGCGCGCGATCAGCATGCGCCCGCCGGTCCCAACCGATGCGACCGTCGATCCGCTGCCCGGCAGTCCGTAGCGGCTGCGGTAGCGCACGCGCCCGGCATCGGCGAAGAGGTAAAATTCCGATCCTGCGACGAACGAGGGCAGTTTGGCCGGACGCCAGGCCAGTTCGGCGGAACCGGCAAAGCCGGAGTCGCCCGCGATCGTGGATGCTTCATAAGCGCGGCCAAATTCGTCTCCACCCAGCGCGACCTGCTCCGAAGATGGCAGATCGTCGCCAGTCAATTGCCCGAAGAGCGCAACCCGGAGCGCCGCGTCATTGCCGATCGCCTGGCTCGCGTTCACCTTCGCGGTGATCTTGCGAAACGCGTCATCCGCCTGTCCCGGCGTAACCCGTGCGCCCAGTGCGTTGAGGCCCGCGCTCATCGTGATGCCCGCCGAAAACAGGCGCTTTTGCCCGGTAACGGAATAGGCTGCGGCCAGACGCAATGCGCGGATGCGGTCGTTAGCCAAGGTGAAGCCCATCAGCGCATTGTGGCTGTCGATGCCGTCGATCCCCGCCGTTAGATACAGGCTGCGGCGGGTGCCGCGAAATAGCGGATGGGCGACCTGGACGCCGAATGTATTCGCGCGGCCCTCCAGTGGGAAGATCCAGGTACGGGTGCGTTGGCGCGCGGCGTTGGCGGTTATGGTCGTGCCTTGGCTGTCGATCGGCGTTGCGTAGCTGATTGCCTGATATTGGATGCTATCGTCGGCGATGCCCGACAGGATGCTGATCTGCATCTGATCGCCGCCAAAGATCATGCTGTTAGCCTGCATGTCCAACTGAACATGGGTGCGTCCCAGCAAGGCGATGCCCCGGCTGTCGATGCTGACTGTCGCCGTGACTGGCTTGTGCTCCACGGTGACGACCAGTGTGCTGTCGCCGGAGGCTGGATCGGACTGGACCGCCAATGTGGGCTGCACGCCGGGAAGCCCACCGAGCAGGGACGTAATGCGGTCGAATGTCGATTTTTTCAGGGGGCGTTCCTGCATAGCTTGCCCGGCATAGCGTTCGACGGCGCGGATGACTTTGCGCCGTTTCGTGCCCTCCACATTGATCTGGGTCACATAGCCTTCCGTCGCGATCACGCGCAACACGCCGTTGGTAGCATTTTGCGGGGGTATCACGACGCTGTAGAGCGCGATGTCACTGCGACCATAGAGGGCGACGAGGGATTGGGCGAGTTGCTGGAGCAGCGCGGTATCGACGATCCGCCCGGCAAAGCTGCGGTTGACGGCATCGACATCAGCGGGCGGCAGGCTGGAGTTTTCCAACTGTATCTTTTCCAGACGGAAGGAGATGATGGCAGGTGGCGTGACTGGCTTTGCCTTCGTGCGGCGCGCGGGCTTGCGCTTCTTGCGTACTGGTCCGGGTCGCTGATCCAGACGCTCGCGCCCAATGACGCCGGGGCTGGTCTGCGCGTCGAGGCGATCGGGAAAAGACAGCGATATTAACGTTGCCAGCGCCAGACCGCGTGCGGCGATACGATACAACGCCCCCTCATGAAAGGTGAACATATGAGCTGGCCTTTGGCCATGCTGGCGCACAGGCGCCGGGCAAATGCGACCTTATTCAGGTCGGGTGGCGCCCCCGGAAGCGACGCGTCTTTCAGACGGCTGCTTCCGGGGATGCCCATGTGGACTTATTGGCCGTTTGCGATTGCCGCGACCGAGCCATGGGTGCCGGGTTGCTTCGCACCGACGGTAACGAGCGGCGCGCTGCCGGGGACGCCGACCGCGACTCCGTTTGCGTCGATCGACTGACCCGTGGCGGTCACGCCGTTGCCGACATTGCCAATGGCATGAGTCACTCCATCCGCCAATGGCGCCACGGTCGGGACGACGCCTGTCACGGTCGGGGCCAACACCTGATGATGAACGCCAGAAACGTTGCCGATCAGATTACCTGCGGCTACGACCGGTTTTCCAAGTAAACCACCGACTGACTGTGCGCTTGCGGTAGCGGGAGCCAGAATGACCATAGACGATACAAAATACTTGATAATGCTATTCATGACGAATCCTCCTATCAGTTGTCTGATATGAAAGATTAAATTGGTTATATGTTCCAAATTTTTTCAATAATGATCATTAGGATTGCATTAACAATAATAAGTATTTAAGAATTAACTAATCGATATTCCAACAAATATTGATCTATATTTAAATAATGGTTCGTTAAACGCATGTGCGTTTTTAACTGCCCGGCTGGATATAGGGGACGCGGGCGAACAACATTCTCTCCCACCCGCGCGGGTCGTTTTCGACCTGGCTTTCGATGTCGAAGATCATCGTCGCGCGGTCTTGCAGGCGATATTGCGGCCATGTGGACAAGCCAGTCGCATTGGGATCGCCCATGCGGGCAAAGGCCAGAAAGCGCGCCATGACGGCCGCCGACGCCGCCCGCGCCCCAGCCCCGGTTCCGGTCAGCGACCCCGGCGCGTCGATCGTGCCGAAGGCGAGCGGAATGTCCATGGTATGCGGCGCGCCCCTGCGGGGATCCGTGGGGGATTGATAATCCACCTGATAGGCCCATGTCGGCGCGTCAGCGCGGGCGCGGGCTTCGGCCTCTATCACCTGACCGGGCCAACTGCGTCCTGCCGTGGTGGCGGCGTAGAATATGCGTTCGGCAGACCAGTCAGGGAAATGCGCGCGATATTGCGCGACGATCCATTCGGGGGATAGGTCCATGCGCAACTCGCCCGCCATGCGCGCAGGCAGGTTGGCCCAGTCCAGTCCCCGGATCAACGGCCCGTCTGGATCGATGAAGGCGCGCGTTTCGTCGCGCGTATTGCCAAGCATCATCGGGATGGCGTTGCTTTGTGGCGCGGCGTCGGGCCAGAAGGGGTGCCGGTCCAGCCATGTCATATCCAGCACTGGTCCCATATAGACGCCGCCGCCCAATATGGGATCGGTCGCACTCAGGCCTTCTATCAGCCGTTCGACCGGCATGGTGATGAGCGAGTCAAGCGCGTCTGGCCTCACCCCGATCCTGGCGAGATAGGCCATCGTCCGGCGCGTGGCGTTGATCGGGCCGCTGGCCGTCACTTGTTGCCCACTCATCGTGATCGCGCGGTGGAACAGGTTTTTGGCGGCGGGCATCGCCATCATCGTGGCGATCTTTGCGCCGCCGCCCGACTGACCGAAGAGCAGGATATTGGATGGATCGCCGCCGAAAGCCGCGATGTTGTCGCGCACCCAGCGGAGCGCGAGGATGAGGTCGAGTTGCCCCACATTGCCGCTGTCGCCAAAGCGTGAGTCGAGCCGGGCGAGATAGAGATAGCCGAGCGCGTTTAGCCTGTGGTTGACGGTAACGACGACGGCGTCGCCCGTCGCCGCCAGATGCCGCCCGTCGTTCAGGGGATCGACCACGGAGCCGTTGGAGTAGGCGCCGCCGTGGATGTAGAGCATGACCGGTCGCTTGCCGCCGCGATCCAGTTCTGGTGTCCAGATGTTGAGGAACAGGCAATCTTCGCTGGTCGAGACCTGTTGCCCGCGTTGGGGACAGGACGGCGCGAACTGTGTGGCCTCGGCCACATCGCGCCAAGGCTGCGGCGGCAGGGGCGCGCGGAATCGGCGGGCGGCGGTGTCCTGCCCGTATCGGACGCCGCGAAAGACGTGCAGCCCCTGTTCGCGCGTGCCCCGGATGCGTCCGTTGCGCGTCGTGACGACGGGGTCGGGTTGAGTGGCGAAGGCTGGTGTCGCTGACGCGGCCAGTATGCCGATGACGGTTCGCCTGTCGAAGTCGGGCATCCATCCTCCTGTTGTCGATATGGGAAGGGTGCGCCCTCCTCTATTGTCAACCTAATCTTGTCCGCCTGCAATATTAACGCGCCAGCCATCCGCCATCGACGGCAAGGGTGTGGCCGTGGATATAGTTTGCGGCATGGGACGCCAGGAACACGGCTGCGCCGCCGATGTCGGAGGCTTCACCCCAGCGGCCTGCGGGAATACGTTCCTGAATCTGGCGGTTGCGGGTTTCGTCGGCTTGCAGCGCTGCGGTATTGTTGGTGGCGATATAGCCCGGCGCGATGGCGTTCACATTGACGCCCTTGGCCGCCCATTCGTTCGCCAGCAGCCTGGTCAGTCCCGCCACGCCGCTTTTGGATGCGGTGTAACTGGGGACGCGGATACCGCCCTGAAAGGAGAGGAGCGAGGCGATGTTGATGATCTTGCCGGAGCCTTGGGCAATCATGTGCCGACCAGCGGCCTGGCACAGGAAGAACAACACCTTGAGATTGGTGTCCATCACCGCGTCCCAATCCGCTTCGGTGAAATCGACGCTGTCGGCGCGGCGGATGATCCCGGCGTTGTTGACCACTATGTCGAGGCCGCCCAGCGTGTCGAGGGCTTCGTCCACGACGCGCTGGACCGGTTCGATGGTGGAAAGATCCGCCGATACGATCTGCGCCCGGCGACCGAGCGCGCGGACTTTTTCCACTGTGTCCTGCGCGGGTGTGCGACCGACGGCGGCGATGTCAGCGCCTGCGGTGGCGAGCGAGAGGGCGATCGCCTGGCCAATGCCGGTGTTCGCGCCGGTCACGATGGCGACTTTGCCGGTAAGGTCGAAGGGATTGGTCATATCATATGTTCCACGTCATCCCTGCGAAGAAGGGAACACATCGCAAGGTTGGGAGATGGGTTCCCGCCTTCGCGGGAATGACGGCAATTGGGTTCGGGAAGCATCGTGCCTCAGGCCAGTTGGCAGATGTCCAGCACGTTCATGTCGGTATAGTCCTGATTCTCGCCCGCCATTGCCCAGATGAAGGCATAGGCTTTGGTCCCTGAACCCATGTGGACCGACCATGGCGGCGAAATCACGGCTTCCTCGTTCGCCATGACGATATGCCGCATCGCGTCGCCCTCGCCCATATAGTGGAAGACGCGATCGGACGGGCCGTCCAGTTCGAAGTAGAAATAGATTTCGCTGCGGCGTTCGTGAATATGCGGGGGCATGGTGTTCCACACGCTGCCCGGTTTCAGGACGGTGAGGCCCATGACCAGTTGTGCGCTGTCGCAGATGCCGGGGATGACCAGCTGGAAAATCGTGCGTTCGTTGGATTCTTCCAGGCTGCCGCGCTCCACCGCGTTAGCTTCGGCGATGCCCAGCTTGCGCGTCGTGAACGCCTTGTGCGCCGGGCAGGAGGCCAGATAGAAGCGCGCGCCTGCACCAGAGAAGCTGACGTCCTTCGCGCCCATGGTGACATAGAGGCAATCCTTGTTGCCCAGCGTGAAGGATTCGCCATCGACGGTCACGACGCCATCGACGCCGCTGACATTGACGACTGCCATTTCGCGCCGTTCCAGAAACGGGTGGCCCACGGCCGAGGGTGGCTCGGTCTGCGCTGGCAGCGACACTGCAGCGTCGGCCACCGCCACGCTGCCAATGACGAAGCGGTCGGCATGGGTGTAGTTCAGCACGCATTCGCCGTCGCGGAACAGGCCGCCGATCAGGTAGCGATCGCGTAGTTCCTCGTTCGACACACATTCCATCATGTCGGGGTGCGTCGCATAATAGGTTTTGTCGAACATCAGTTGCTCCTCATCTTCCGGATCGCTGGCGCCCTTGTCGGACACCGGTGTCATGACCACGTCTTATCAGGATGCAGCAGGTGGTGCAACCGATGCGCGGCGGATCAGTGTGGAACTGAACATCGAGGGTTCGTTGACTTCCGATCCTTCGCCGATCGCCGTCCCGATCAGTTTGAGCGCAGCGGCCCGCCCCATCGCCACGATCGGCCAGCGTACGGTGCTGAGCGGCGGCCAGACCCGTGTCGTCAGTGGTGTGTCGTCGAAACCGATGATCGACAATTCTTCAGGCACGGCGATGCCCCGCAATCGCGCGGCGTAGAGCACGCCTGCGGCCATTTCGTCATTGCTGGCGAAGATGGCGGTGGGGCGTGGCGAAAGGTCGAACAGGCTTTCCGACGCGGACAGGCCCGATTCGAACGTATATTGGCCGTCCGCAATCAAGCTGCGCGGCAGGCTGATCCCCGCCTCCGCCAATGCCATCTCAAAGCCCTGGCGACGCTCCTGCGCAGAGCGGAAACCGTGCGGCCCGGCGATCAGCCCGATCCGGCGATGCCCCTGCGCGATCAGGTAACGAACCGCGCCGGCGACCGCTTCGCGATCGTTGGACGCGACCATATGTTCAGGATCGTCCAGCACAGCCGACCCCATGCGGACATAACGGCAACCCTCTTCGTCGAGCATCCGGGCGAGCGCATCATTTTCCGACATGGGCGGCAGGATGACGACACCGAACAGGCGCTGGCGCGTCACGAAGCCCTTAATGTCCTCCATCACCTGATTGGAGCCGCGATCCACGGGGCGAATCACCAGTTCGAACTCGGTGCCGTGCAACGCCTCCAATATGCCGCGCTGCATCGACAGGATCATCTGCGCATTGGGATTGTCATAGACCAGACCGATCAGGAAATTGCGGCCCAGCGCCAGCGCGCGCGCCTGCGGATTGGGGACGTAGCCGGTTTCCCGGATGATCGCTTCCACCATCTGGCGGGTTTCGGGGTTGAGCAGCGGCGATCGGTTGATGACGCGACTGACGGTCTTTTTCGACACGCCGGACATGCGGGCGATGTCGTTGATGGTCAGTTTGGGCGCTTGTCCCTCATCCTGTTTCTGCTTGGCCATGGCGCCTTATACGCGGTTTAGGCCCGCCCGCTATATAGGATGACTATGGATGTCACTTGTCAATGACACCGGTTTCCATTACGCCCGGCGAAGACGAGAATAAGAAGGACAATGGTAGTGAGCGCAGGCAGCATGGTCGAATCGACGGCGGAGCGCTTTGTTACGGCGCGTTACGCCGCCCAACCGTTGATCGACTATCCCGGCCCCCTGCCCGCGACGCTGGACGATGGCTATGCCGTTCAGGCTGCAGCGATGGCACGGGTGGAGGACAAGATTGCAGGCTGGAAAGTCGGGCGCATATTGGGCGATCTGGCCGTCCGATATGGCTGCGATCGGCTGGCGGGGCCGATTTTTGCGTCGACCGTGAACGTCGCGGATGCGCAGTCGCGCGGTCTGGTATTCGACGGCGGATTCGGCGCGGTGGAATCGGAATATCTGTTCCGTATCGGCAAGGTGCCGGTGGCTGGCCAGACCCGCTTCACGTTGGAGGAGGCGGCCGATCATGTCGACGCGGTCCATATCGGCATCGAAATCGCCAGTTCGCCATTTGTCGGCATCAACGATCATGGCCCCGCTGTCACCATATCGGATTTCGGCAATAATAATGGCCTGCTGATTGGCCCGCCCATTTCGGATTGGCGCAACGGCCGTTATGCCGATCAGGACGTAGCGACCCGGATTGACGGTGCTGTCATTGGCACGGGTGTGGCGGCTGCGTTCAACCATGGCGCGATCGGATCGGTTCGGTTTCTGCTGGAAAACCTGATCGCGCGTGGCATTCCGATCGAGCCGGGCTGGTGGGTATCGACCGGCGCAGTCACGGGCGTTCATCAGGTCAGGCCCGGACAGCGCGTGGAGGCCGACTTTGGGCGGCTGGGCACTTTGCATTGCACGATCATCGCACAAGAGCCGCGCTGAAGCGGTCGATGTAACAACAGACAGGAGCAGGATGATGAACGAAGCGGGGATGCAGGCGCCACCTGCCGGGCGTTATCGCTGGGTCGTGGTGGCGTTGCTGTTTGCAGCGACGGCGATCAACTATGTCGACCGGCAGATGATCGGCGTGTTGAAGCCCACGCTGTCGGCAGAAATGTCGTGGACCGAAACCGACTTCGCCAACATCGTCTTCTGGTTTCAGGCCGCTTATGCGATCGGCTATCTGGGCTTTGGCCGGGTTGTCGATGTCATCGGCGCGCGTTTTGGCTATGCCATCGCGGTGATCGTGTGGACCATCGCGCATATGGCGCATGGCGGGGTGCATAGTGTCACGCAGTTCGCGATGGCGCGCTTTGGTCTGGGCGTCGGCGAGTCGGGCAATTTCCCTGCGGGCATCAAGGCGGTGACCGAATGGTTCCCGCAAAAGGAACGCGCCTTCGCCATCGGCCTGTTCAACGCGGGGGCCAATATCGGCGCGATCATCACGCCCCTGCTCGTGCCCTGGCTGACTGTCGCCTATGGGTGGCGTGTCGCCTTTTATGCGACGGGCATCTTCGGCATAGTGTGGCTGATCGCGTGGCTGACATTTTATCGCCGACCGGACCAGCACCCCAAGGTGACGCAGGAAGAATTGGCCTATATCCAGCAGGATCCCGCCGATCCGGTCGAACCGATCGGCTGGGGCAGGCTCATCACGGTTCGGGAAACCTGGGCCTATGCGATCGGTAAATTCTGCATCGATCCGATCTGGTGGTTCTTCCTCTTCTGGCTGCCCGGCTATCTTGGCACGCGCTATGGTCTGGACCTGATCAGCTTCGGCCCGCCGCTGGTGGCGATCTATCTGCTGTCCGATGGCGGCAGCATATTTGGTGGATGGATGTCGGGACGGCTGATGAAGGCTGGCAAGAGCGTCAACGCCGCGCGCAAGCTGACCATGTTGCTGTGCGCATGTGCGGTTTTGCCGATTTTCTTTGCGCAATCGATCGACAATCTGTGGCTGGCCGTGCTGGTGATCGGCATCGCGACGGCAGCGCATCAGGCCTTTTCCGCTAACCTCTACACCCTGCCGTCGGACCTGTTTCCGCGCGGTGCGGTCGGTTCGGTGGTAGGCATCGGCGGGACCGTGGGTGCGATCGGCGGCATGGTCATGGCGAAATATGCCGGCTATATATTGGACGGCATCGGCAGCTATACGCCGCTGTTCGCTGTTGCCGGTAGCGCCTATTTCGTGGCACTGGGCGCTGTCCATCTGCTGTCGCCGCGATTGGCGCGGGTCAGCATCTCACAAACGGATCGCCCAGAGCCATGACATCATCCCCCGCCATATTGCTGGTCCACCCCAGTGACAGCGTTGCCGTCGCGATGACGGCCCTGACGGCGGGGCAGACCGTTGTCGTGGCGGGGACCGACATTGTCGTGGCGGAGGATATTGTGCAGGGGCACAAGATGGCTGTGCGCGCCGTGGCGACGGGCGATCCGGTGTTGCGATATGGCTTTCCGTTCGGGGTAGCGACCACGCCGATCGTGCCGGGCGTGCATGTGCATAGCCATAATGTCCATACGGCGCTGGGCACCGGCAATGACTATCGCTATGCCGCCCCGTCGCAACAGGATGCGCCCGGCCCCAGCACGCGCACATTTGAGGGCTATGTCCGCCCTGACGGCATGGTGGGCACGCGCAACGAAATCTGGGTCATTCCTACGGTCGGCTGCGTCGGACGCACGGCGGAGCGGCTGGCCGCGCAGGCGAGCCGTGCGCTGCCGCCCGGTATCGATGGCATCCATGCCTTTCCCCACCCCTTTGGCTGTTCGCAGCTGAGCGATGATCTGAGCGGCACGACTGGCATCCTCGCCGCACTGGCGCAGCATCCCAATGCTGGCGGTGTGCTGCTGTTGGGGCTGGGTTGCGAATCCAACCAGATGGCGTTGATGCTGGATCGCATCCCCGAAGGGCGTCGCGACCGCATCCGCACATTGGGCGCGCAGGTATCGAGCGACGAAATGGCGGACGGGCTGGCTGCTATCGCGGAACTGGCTGCGATTGCCGGGCAGGATCGGCGCCAGCCCGTGCCACTTTCTGCCCTGCGGTTGGGTGTCAAATGCGGTGGTTCGGATGGCTTGTCAGGATTGACCGCTAACCCCTTGATCGGGCGTGTCGCCGATGCGGTGGGGCAAGCGGGCGGCAGCGTATTGCTGACCGAAATTCCCGAAATTTTCGGCGCGGAACAGATATTGATGGATCGCTGCGTCGATGAACCGACGTTCGACGCGCTGGTCGATCTGGTGCGCGACTTTAAAAATTACTTCGTCGCGCATGGTGAGCCGGTGTCGGAAAATCCCAGCCCCGGCAATATTCGCGGCGGCATCACGACGCTGGAGGAAAAGTCGCTGGGCGCGGTGCAAAAGGCAGGGCATGTGCCTGTCACTGGCGTCATCCCCTATGCCGGGCGCGCCAGCAAGCCGGGCCTGACCGTGCTGGAGGGGCCAGGCAATGACGCCGTGTCTACAACGGCGCTGGCTGCGGCGGGCGCGACGCTGACGCTCTTTTCCACAGGGCGCGGCACGCCGTTGGGTAGCCCGGTTCCTACGATCAAGATCGCGTCGAACAGCGCGCTGGCGACGGCCAAGCCGGGCTGGATCGATTTCGATGCGGGCGCGGTGCTGGACAAGGGCATGGAGGCAGCTACCGATGATTTGCTCGATACAGTCGTGGCGATCGCATCAGGCCAGCTTGCCCGCAACGAGGTGAATGAAGAGCGGTCCATCGCCATCTGGAAGCGGGGCGTAACGCTGTAAGACTTTGGGCATGTGACTGGCATGGCCCCCGCCTGCCTGGTAAAGGCTCCCTTGTGACACTTTACCAGCGGGCAAAGTGTCACGGGCGACAAAATGCATGAGTGGTTAAAAAAGCGGATTCCCTTCCGAGTCGCACTGTGCTTGATTCACGATATGTTTCACGCCCCCCTCTCTCCGCGCATTCCCCAAGGCAGCGACCTGTCGCAATTGCTCGATCAGCTATCGCACTGCTGTTCTCGCCCGCGCTATGCCTTCATGCTGCTGACGCTGATCGCCGATGTCGCCAAGCCTGACGGCAGCGCGGGGCCGATGGTGCGGGTGGGACAAGCGCTCGTTCCTCTGCGCGATTGGCTGTGCGATGCGTTGACGCCCATGGGACATCGCGATCCCCGGCGCATGGCGCTGGTGGAGAGAGTGCGGGAGGAATTGCGCAACGACGGTCGGTTGACGGACGAGATGGCGGCGGACGATGCGCTGGTCCAGGCAGAAGTGCGCGACCAGGTGCGCGCTTCGGGTAAGACGAACTTGAGCCGGGCGGCATCCGAGCTGGTGAAGGCGGGGCTGTTGAAGCGGCATTATCAGGGATATCGGGTCGATCACCTTAATCGCGGGGCGCAGCGGCAAGCGGTCTATACGCTGACCGGGCGAGCGCGGGCGCTGGTGAACGCGCCCGCCCCCACCGCGCGGGACGGCAGGAGCGTCCGACCGCGACAAGGTGATCTTTTTGCCAGCTAATCATCCGCTTGTGCAACGTGCATGGCCTGTGCGAAGTTATGAAGCATGATGACAGACATAATATCCAATCCCCTGCTTGACGCTCAGTTGCACCCACGTTTCGGTACGATCGAACCGGCGCATATCCTGCCAGCCGTGGAGAGCGCGATCGCCGATCATCGTGCCGCAATGCGCCGATGCGCCGATGAACAGGGTTTCGCTGCCGTATTTCTGGCCAAGGAAAGCGCCGATGCTGCGCTCAGTCGTGTATGGGCGACGGTCAATCACCTTGTCGGTGTGGCCAATACGCCAGAGCTGCGCGCTGCCCATGCGGAGGCGCAGCCGTTGATCGATGCCTATTTCGCCGAAGTGGGTCAGGACCGCGCGCTCTATGATGCGCTTTTTGCGCTGCCCACCGACGATCTGGGCGAAGCGGAATCCCGTGCGTTGTCGCTGACGCTGCAAGGCTTCATCCTGTCGGGCGTGGCGCTGGATGGCGATGAGCGGGAGGCGTTTGCGGCCAACAGCGTGGAGCAGGGGCGCATCGCGACCGAATTTGCCAATGCGGTCATGGACGCGACCGAGGCGTGGACGTTGCTGATCGAGGATCCGGCGCGGTTGGATGGCGTGCCGGAAAGCGACCGCGACGCGATGGCGCGGGCGGCGCAGGCGCAGGGCAAGACGGGCTGGCTGGTCGATTTGCATGCGCCATCGGTGCGGGCGATTACCGGCTTCGCGCAGGACCGCGATCTGCGACATGCAGTCTATGAAGCCTATGGTACGCGCGCGTCCGATCAGGGACCGGATGCGGGGCGGTTCGACAATAGCGACCGGATCGCGCGGCTGCTGGCGTTGCGGCAGCAATCGGCGGCGTTGCTGGGCTATGCCGATAGCGTCGCCCTTTCGCTGTCGACCAAGATGGCGCGTGATGGCGATGAGGTGGACGCGTTTCTTGTCGATCTGGCTGAACGCGCACGGCCGCGCGCGCAGCAGGAATTGGCGGAGATTGCGGACTTTGCCCGCGATTTTCTGGGCATCGACGAGCTACAGCCGTGGGATATCGCGTTTGCGACGGAACGGATGCGGCGGGAAGTCCATGCGCTGGACGAGGCAGTGATTCGCGCGCATCTGCCGCTTTCCAGGGTTCTGAATGGCCTTTTCGCGTTGGTTGGCGAGCTTTATGGCCTGGAGGTGCGGACCTCTGACGCGCCGGTGTGGCATGATGATGTGCGCTATTTCACGCTGCACCAGCAGGGCGAGGACGAGCCAGTCGCTGCGCTTTATTGCGATGTGTTCGCGCGGTCGGGCAAGCGCGGCGGGGCGTGGATGGACGTGTGTCGTCCGCGTTTGCGCGAAGCCGATTTCAGCCAGTTGCCGATCGCCTATCTGGTCTGCAATTTCGCCAGTGGCAGTCCCGATCGCCCCGCGCATGTCACGCATAATGAGATGGTGACGCTCTTCCACGAAATGGGTCATTGCCTGCACCATCTGCTGACGCAGGTGGACTTACCCTCGGTCGGTGGCATCGCCGGGGTGGAATGGGACGCGGTGGAATTGCCCAGCCAGTTCATGGAGAATTTCGCCTGGGAGCCGAACATGCTGCGCCGGGTGTCCGCGCATGAGAACACGGGCGCGCCGCTGGATGACGCGATGATCGGGCGTATGCTGGCGGCACGGCGTTTCATGGGCGCGTTGGGCCTGTTGCGGCAGGTGGAATTTGCGCTGTTCGACCTGCGCCTGCATCGCGCGGCGGCGCAAGTGGACGGGCCATCGGTCGGAGAGGTGCTGAACGGCGTGCGGCAGGAGGTCGCCATGATCCAGCCGCCGCACTGGCATCGCTTCGCCCATGGGTTCAGCCATATTTTCGCAGGCGGCTATGCGGCGGGCTATTACAGCTATTTGTGGGCGGAGCGGCTGTCGGCCGACGCGTTTGAAGCCTTTGCCGACGCGAAAGCGGATCGGGCCGTGTTGGGCGGCCAGTTTCGCGACCATGTGCTGGCGCGGGGTGGATCGCGTCCGGCGCTGGACAATTTCGTGGCGTTTCGCGGGCGGGAGCCGGACTCGGCAGCACTGCTGCGCGCATTGGGACTGGCGGCCTGATCTGGCGCGCCCTTTTGCGCCCCTTGATCACGGCCCGCATACCGCCCTATGGGCGACAGCCTTATGATCCGGTTCGATAGTCTTTCCAAACGCTTTCCTGACGGCACTGCCGCGCTGACGGATGTGGATTTTGCGATTCCCGCCGGGGCGATCTATGGCATTATCGGGCGGTCGGGCGCGGGCAAGTCAACGCTGTTGCGGCTGATTAACGGGCTGGAACGGCCCAGTGCCGGCGATGTTGTCGTCAATGGCGCGCCGCTGTCGACGATGGATCAGCCATCGCTGCGCGCGTTGCGCAGGCGGGTCGGCATGATCTTTCAGTCGTTCGGCCTGCTCGCCAACCGGACCATTGCAGGGAATGTCGCTTTGCCACTGGAGTTGGCGGGCGTTGCGCGGGCCGAACGGGATGCGCGCGTCGCCGCCCTGCTCGACCGGGTTGGCATTGCGGACAAGGCCGACGTCTATCCATCGCGCCTGTCCGGCGGGCAGCGGCAGCGGGTGGGTATTGCGCGCGCGCTGGCGACGCACCCGGATATCTTACTGTGCGACGAAGCGACCAGCGCGCTCGACCCGGAAACGACGCGATCGGTGCTGGACCTGCTGCGTGATTTGAATCGTGAGATGGGGCTGACCATCGTATTAATTACGCATGAGATGGAGGTCGTGCGCGCCGTGTGCGATTGCGTCGCGGTGCTGGATCAGGGGCGTCTGGTGGAGGCCGGGCCGGTCGAGGCTATCCTGTCGGGGTCGCGTGAACAGGCGACGCGCGCGCTGCTGGGGGACGCGCGATGATGGACGGATTTTTTGCCAACATCGTCTGGTCCGACATCGGTCAGGCGACGATGGATACGCTGACCATGCTGGTCGGGTCGCTGGTGCTGACGATCCTGTTGGGCGTTCCGCTCGGCGTGCTGCTGTTCTTGACGGATCGCGGGCAGATGGACCAGAATATTGCGGTCAATCGTTTGCTGGGCGTAGTGGTCAATATCCTGCGTTCCATTCCCTTCGTCATCCTGCTGATCGTCATGATCCCGCTGACGCTGATGATCGTCGGCACATCGCTGGGCGTTGCAGGTGCAATCCCGCCGCTGGTGGCGGGCGCGGCGCCCTTTTATGCGCGGCTGGTGGAAAATGCGTTGCGCGATATTCCGCGCGCCACGATCGAGGCAGCGCAGGCGATGGGGGCGAGCCGGATGCAGATTATCGGCAAGGTGCTGCTGCCCGAAGCACTGCCCGGCCTGATTTCCGGCGGCACGGTGACGGCAATCGCGCTGGTGTCTTTTACCGCGATGGCGGGCGTCGTCGGGGCTGGCGGTTTGGGCGATCTGGCGATCCGCTATGGCTATCAACGCTTTCAGGCGGACGTGATGCTGGTGACGGTCGTGCTGCTTGTCCTGCTGGTGCAATTCATCCAATGGTCCGGCGACTGGCTGACGCGCCGGGTCGATCATCGTTAAGGATTTCCGCCATGCTGCGCCGCTCGTTTTTCTATATCATGCCTGCGCTGATCCTGGCGGGTTGCGGTGGCACGGGCCAGAATGCAGCGTCCGATCCGGCGGTGCTGACGGTGGCTGCGACGGCTGTTCCCCATGCGGAAATATTGGAGCATGTCCGCCCGGTGCTCGCGAAGAAAGGCGTGAAGCTCGATATCCGGGTGTTCAACGACTATGTGCAGCCCAATCTTCAGGTCGAACAGGGCGCGATCAAGGTCAGTTATTTCGAGACCGGCCCTTATCTGGACGAATTTAACAGGGCGAACAATACGACGCTCAAAGCCATAGCGGGCATCCATATCGAGCCGCTGGGCGCCTATTCGCGCAAGTGGAAGAGCCTGGACCAGTTGCCGATCGGCGCGACCGTCGCCATTCCCAATGAACCGAGCAATGGCGGGCGTGCGCTGCGTCTGCTTCAAAAGGCGGGGTTGGTGCGGTTGAAGCAGCCGGACAATCCGCTGTCCACCATCCACGACGTTGTCGCCAACCCCAGGAAGCTGGTGTTCCGCGAACTGGAGTCGGCCACCCTGCCCCGCACGCTGGGCGAGGTCGATCTGGCGCTTATCAACACCAATTATGCGCTGGACGCCAAACTCAATCCGACGCGCGATGCATTGGCGATCGAGGACAGCAAATCGCCCTATGTCAATTTCGTCGTGGGCAAGCCCGGCGCCGAGGCCGATCCCCGCGTCCAGAAACTCGTCGCTGCCCTGCGCAGCGACGATGTGAAACGTTTCATGGCGGAGCGGTACAAGGGCGCGGTTTTACCCGCGTCCTGATCGCGCTTATTTGAGCAGCACCAGCTCCTCCGCCATGCTGGGATGCAGGGCGACGGTGTCGTCGAACGCCTGTTTGGTCAGGCCAGCCTTGACCGCGACTGCCGCTGCCTGAAGAATTTCGGGGGCGTCAGGGCCGATCATGTGCAGGCCGACGACGCGGTTGGTGGTGGCGTCCACGATCATCTTGTAGAGCGCGCGTTCTTCACGTCCGGCCAGAACATTCTTCATCGGGCGGAAGTCGGACATATAGACCTTCACCGTGCCCAGCTTGTTCTTCGCCTCCGCCTCGGTCATGCCGACGCCAGCGAGCGGGGGATGGCTGAACACGGCTGATGGCACACAGTTGTAATCGACGGTTCGCGGATCATTGCCGAACACGGTGTCGGCAAAGGCATGGCCTTCGCGAATGGCGACGGGGGTCAGTTGCAGCCGGTCAGTCACGTCGCCTACGGCATAGATGCTATCGCAACTGGTGCGGCTATAGTCATCGACCTTGATCGCGCCCTTGTCGGTCAGTTCGACCCCGGCGGACTCCAGACCTAGCCCGTCTACATGCGGCTTGCGCCCGGTCGCGAACATGACGACGTCACAATCGATCGGATCGCCATCCTGGAAGCGGACATGCAAAGAGCCGTCCTCCCGCTTTTCGATAGCCTCCATCTGCGCGTTGAAGCGGAAATTGATGCCCTTCATCGTGGAAATCTGAAGCAGGCGATCGCGGATGCTTTCGTCATAGCCGCGCAGCAGGGTGGAGGATCGGTTGACGATCGTCACACGGCTGCCAAGCTGATGGAATATCCCGGCAAATTCATTGGCGATATAGCCACCGCCGACGATCATGATGCGCTGCGGACATTCGTCCAGATGAAAGATTTCGTTGGAGGTGAGACCATGTTCGGCGCCCTCGACTTCCGGCGTGATCGGCCAGGCACCAGTTGCGATGAGGATATATTTGGCGGTGATGTCGCGCCCGCTCGCCAGTTTCACACCATGCGGGCCAGTGATGGTCGCCCGTTCGCGAATGACTTCGACTTTATTGTTGTCGAGCGTGTTGCCGTATAATCCTTCGAGCCGATCCACCTCCGCCAGCACATTGTCGCGCAGCACCTGCCATTCGAAACCACAGTCGGGGACATTCCAGCCGAAGCGGCGCGCGTCTTTCAGATCTTCGGCGAAATGCGCGCCATAGATCAGCAGCTTCTTTGGCACGCAGCCGCGAATGACGCAGGTGCCGCCGACGCGAAATTCCTCCGCCACAGCGACCTTTGCGCCATGGCCGGCGGCAACGCGCGATGCACGCACGCCGCCTGACCCCGCACCAATGACGAACAGGTCGAAATCATAGTCGCTCATGGCTGCCTCCGCTGCGCCGTTGATCGGATCGCGCCCGCATATGGCGCGTCGGGCCAAGAGTTACAAACGGCTTTTGGGGTAAGGTCAGACCGGCAGCGCAGTGGTATATTTGGTCATCGACAGCGCGAAATGCGACGCCGCGCCCGCGACTGTCGCTTGAGCGAGCAATGTGTGCATCAGGAAGAGATTATAGTCGGCCACGTCGCTGACCACGATCCGCAGCAGATAATCCCATTCCCCCGACATGGAAAAGCACTCCACGATTTCCGGGCGACTATCGACAAAATCCTCGAACGCCTTGCGCGCGTCAGGTGCGTGGCTGCGCATGCGGATGTTGCATAGGACGTTGACGCCCCGGTCGATTTTCTGAGGGTCGAGCAGGCGCACCGATCCGGCGAGGATGCCCGCAGCTTCCAGCGCCTTGACCCGTCGCCAGCATGACGCGCTGGATGCGCCGACCTGCCCGGCCAGGTCATTGTGGCTGATGGAGCCATCCTCTTGCAAAATTGAAAGGATTTTCCGGTCTATCTCGTCAATATGCTGTGGCGGCTTCATCATATGTCCAGATCATGAGGTCTGGTGTCATTCTGGCATAGCCGCCACGTTGCGGGAAATGTTTTTGGCCTTGCGCGGTCAGTGGGCGGGCATCACCATGGCCCTGCATTCGCCAAGGCCGATCGCGACGAAGCCATCCGCATGCGCCCGCGCCCGCAGGATGATTTCGTCGCCATCCTCTACAAAGGACCGGGTTTCACCATTGGGTAGTGTGATCGGCTCCCTGCCCCCAACCGACAATTCCATCAGGCTGCCGAAACCATCGCGGGTCGGTGCGGAAATGGTGCCCGTGCCGAGCAGGTCGCCGGGATTGAGATTGCACCCGTTGGACGCGTGATGGGCAACGATCTGCTGCACGGTCCAATACATGCTGGTGGCCGGGCCATGGCTGAGGCGGATGGCGGCAAGTCCCTCCTCTCGCATGCGGGCGGTCAGCAAGTGGGCCTCCAGCGTCAGGGCCAGCGCGCCATGATTTTGATCGGCGGTGTCGAGCAGATGCGGCAGAGGCGCCGGGTCGCCTTCCGGGCGAGCGGGCTGAGCGATGCGGAAGGGAGCCATGGCTTCGGCGGTGACGATCCAGGGAGAGATGGTGGAGTGGAAATTCTTGGCGAGGAACGGGCCGAGCGGCTGATATTCCCAAGCCTGAAAATCGCGCGCGGACCAGTCGTTGAGCAGGCAGAAACCAGCGATATGATCGCCAGCTTCCCTGATCGGAATAGGCGCACCCAGCGCATTGCCTGCACCGATCCACACGCCCAGTTCCAGTTCATAGTCGAGCCGGGCAGTCGGGCCGAAGCTGGGCGTGTCCCGATCGGGCGTCCTGGATTGGCCGGAAGGACGGCGCAGCGGCACCCCCGACGCACAGATGGAGGAGGCGCGTCCGTGATAGCCGATCGGCACATATTTATAGTTGGGAAGCAGCGGATTGTCGGGCCGGAACTGTTTGCCCACATTGTTGGCATGGTGGATGCCGACGTAGAAGTCGGTATAGTCGCCGATCCGGGCTGGGACATGCAGCGTGCAGTCTGATGCCCGATGCAGCAGCGGCGACACCAGATCGCGGTAGGCCGGATCGCTGAGCAGCGCGCTGATGCGCCGTCGCAGCGCGCGTCGGTGGCCGCTGGCAAGGCCCAGCAAGCTATTGACGCTATCCGACTGGCACGGACGGTGGATATCTGCCTCCAGCAGCCCCGCTGCGACGCAGGCGCGCAGGTCCAGGATCATCGCGCCAATGGCGATGCCGATCCGTGCTTCCTGCCCGGCAGGCGCAAACAGGCCCAGCGGCAGGTTCTGGATGGGGAAATCGGGATGGGTATCAGTGCCTTCGACCCAACTGGTGCGGGCGGGATCATGGGTCTCGTCGGTGGTCCACCAGCTCATCGGTTTTCGTTTCCTACGGTAGAAAGATCGGCCTTTTCAAAGCCTTTCCAGCAATCGTCATAATCGGATTGCAACAGTGGAGTGGTCATCCCCCAGCCGGTCGGCGCGATCGGGTAACGGCTTTCGATCATGAAGGCCATGCTATCTTCTATTCGCTGAGGCGTTAGCGCGGTGGCGCTCGCTTTCGCATGGCTTTGGACATCGGGTCCATGCGCCGACATGCAATTGTGCAGGCTCCCGCCACCCGGCGCAAAGCCGCCTGCCTTCGCATCGTAACTACCATCGATAAGGCCCATATATTCACTCATGATATTGCGGTGAAACCAGGGTGGCCTGAACGTGTCTTCGGCCACCATCCAGCGCGGTGGAAAGATGACGAAATCCATGTTGGCGGTGCCCTCAATGTCGCTGGTGCTGGTCAGGACGGTGAAGATCGATGGATCGGGGTGATCGAAACTGACCGTACCCATCACATTGAAGCGCCTCAAATCATAACGATAGGGGGCGATATTGCCATGCCATGCCACAACGTCGAACGGGCTGTGCGGCAATGTGGTGGACCAGAGTTGTCCATGGAATTTGTGGATGACTTCGCAAGGGCGATCGACATCCTCATAGGCCGCGACGGGACATTCGAAATCGCGCGCCTGAGCCAGCCCGTTGGCCCCGATCGGACCCAGTTCGGGCAGACGCAGCAACTGGCCGTAATTTTCACAGACATAGCCATGCGCCACATCGTCCAGCAGTTCGACCCGGAAGCGGATACCGCGAGGGATGAGGGCGATCTGCAGGGGAGCGATGGTCAGCACGCCCATTTCCGTCACGATCCGCAAGCGACCCGCGCGGGGGACGATCAGCCATTCGCCATCGGCGGAAAAGAAGGCGCGATCTACCATCGATGCGTTGGCGGCGTAGAGATGGATGCCGCATCCCCATCCCGCCCCGACATCGCCATTTCCGGCATATGTCACCAGACCGTCGATGAAATCGGTGGGCGTTACGGGATCGGGAAGCGGATTCCAGCGCAGCCGGTTGGGCGACGGGGGATGTTCGGTAAATGGCCCGGACCGCAGCAGGCTATGGCGCGCATGGGGCGTGAAGGGTGCGTGGCTGGCCGTGGGGCGCATCCGGTAGAACCAGCTGCGACGGTTCTCCGCACGCGGCGCGGTGAAGGCGGTGGCGGAAAATTGTTCGGCATAGAGGCCATAAGCCGGGCGCTGCGGCGAATTGCGCCCGACCGGCAAGGCGCCCGGCACCGCCTCCGTTTCGTGATGGTTGCCGAAACCTGTCATGACCGGCTCAACCGCTGCGCTCGCCATGGTCTCCACGCCTTGCCTTACGCCTCTACGCTAACGACGCCGCGCCGGATCTGGTCCAGTTCGATACTTTCGAACAAGGCCTGAAAATTGCCGTTGCCAAAGCCTTCATTGCCTTTGCGCTGAATGATTTCAAAGAAGATCGGACCGAACATATTTTCGGTAAAGATCTGGAGCAGAATCCCCTCATCCGTTTCCACGCTGCCGTCTATCAGGATGCGGTTTTTCTTCAGCCGCTCCATATCCTCGCCATGGCCCGGCACGCGCTGGTCCACCAGTTCATAATAGGTTTCGATCGTGTCCTGCAACTGCACGCCGCGCGCGCGCAGGCGTTCGACCGTATCGTAAATGTTGTTGGTGGTAAGCGCGAGATGCTGGATCCCCTCACCATTATATTGGCGGATGAACTCTTCGATCTGGCTCTTGTCGTCCTGGCTTTCGTTGAGCGGGATACGGATCGCGCGATCAGGCGCGATCATGGCCTGACTGAACAGGGCAGTCGCCTGCCCCTTGATGTCGAAGAATTTCTGTTCCTCGAACCCGAACAGGGTGCGGTAAAACTCGCTCCAAACCCGCATGTGGCCGCGCCGTACATTATGGGTCAGATGATCCAACAGGTCGAGGCCGACATTGTTGCGCGCTTCCGCTTCCTGCCAGCCGGGAAATTCGGCCCAGTCGGCATAGGGGTCCACGCCGTCATGTATGAAATAGAGATAGGAGCCGCCGATCCCCTGAATGACGGTATCATCCTCTTCCGTGGGCCTGGCGCCATTGTCCTGCGCCCATGCCATCGCCGCATGCGGATCGGCGACGCGGAAAGCCATCGCGCTGGCGGACGGGCCATGTTCGCCACGGAATGCGGCGACCCGGCCCGCATCGTCGCGGTTAAGCATCAGGTTGATGCGGCCCTGCTTATAGCGTGTGATATTCTTGGACGGATGGCGGTGGGTGGGCACGAAGCCCAGTTGCTGAAACTGCGCGGCCATTGCTTCGGGGTCGGGCGAGGTAAATTCCACGAACTCGAAGCCATTGAGGCCCAGGGGATTGTCATGCGCATTGGTCATCGGGCGATCCTCTCTGTGGATTATGTAATGCTGGTTGCGGTTCGGCGGGAATGGGCCTGCGTGCCGAGATGATGCACATGGTCGTCAGGCAGCACGACGTCGGGCGCGATGTCGCTTTGCCCTTCCAGAGCGCGATATAGTGGCGCGAAGTCGGTATCGAGCGTCTGCTTCAGCAGATCCTCGAAACTGTCGACGATGAAATAGCTCTGCTGGAAGTCGTCGATCCGATATTGCGTGCGCATCAGCCGCTGAAGATTGAAGTCGATGCGATGGGGCGAGGGATCGTCCAGTGCAAAGCACGATTCCGCATGGGAGGAGACGATCCCCGCGCCGTACAGCCGCAATGCGCCATCGCGACGGATCAGGCCGAATTCGACCGTATACCAGTAAAGGCGCGCCAGCCGATCAATCGCGCCCAGTCCCTGTGCCCGCAAACCGCCTTCACCATAGGCCTGCATATAATCAGCAAAGACCGGGTTCGCGAGCAACGGGACGTGGCCAAAGACGTCGTGGAAGACATCGGGTTCTTCCAGATAATCGATCTGGTCGGGCGTGCGAATGAAGCGCCCAGCGACGAAGCGGCGATTGGCGAGATGTTCGAAAAACACTTTATCGGGGACCAGTCCCGGCACGGCGACGACCTGCCACCCCGTCCGCTTCATCAGTCGTTCCGACAATTCGCCGAAGTCCGGGATGCCGGGGCGGGCGATGCGCAGGACGTCGAGGCCGTCGATAAATTCTGGCACAACCCGGTCCGGCAACATGCTGGCCTGTCGCGCGAACAGCCTGTCCCACATGGAGTGGTCCTGCGGCGAATAAGAAGCCCAGTCCTGTCCTATGGTCCAGTCATTTGCAATGCCTTCCGGCGGTGCTGGCTGTGCATGTGTCATTTGCAGACTATGCCATATCCCAGATGAAAAGAAGTTTCTTTATCGGTTTTTTCGCCAGCTGTTCTGAAACGATTTCACCACAAAAGCGGCATCAGTGATATGAATATATCAGTTCGATGCAGCGCGCCTGATTTCGACACTGATCTGGCCAGCACATTTGCAACGGCACGGAAGGATAAGATGTATAAGCCCTTTTGCACCAGTCACCTTTGACAAAATGCAGGATGATTGTCACAACAGTCGCCGAAAGGTCGGCAATGTTATCGACCAACATATAATCATGACAGGATATAATATGGCCGACAGCGCACAGCCGGATATCACGATTTTGACCGTTCAGTTGCTGAGCGCCTATGTCACTAACAATCTGGTTCCCAGCAATGAACTTGCCGCGCTGATCCAGACAACACGCGCCGCACTTGTGGCCGACACTCCGGAAGCCGCGCCCGAAGTCCCCGCGCATGTGCCGGCCGTCAGCATTCGCAAAAGCACAGCGTCGCGCGACCATATCATCAGCCTGATTGATGGCCGCCCCTACAAGACGCTCAAGCGTCATCTGGCGACGCATGGCCTGACGCCCGACACCTATCGCGCGCGTTACGGATTGCCCAAATCCTATCCGATGGTCGCGGCGGACTATTCCGAACAGCGGCGGGCTGTGGCGCAAAAGCTGGGCCTGGGCCAGCGTGGCACGGCGGCGCGGATGAGCGGGGCCAATGCAGCAGCCGTGACCAGTGCCGACACGGCACCGCCGCAGCCTGCCGACGAAGCAAAGCCCGTTGCGCGCAAGGGTCGTGCGAAGGCCGACGGCAAAGCGCAGCCAGCCGTTGCGACCGAAGTCAGCGCTCCTGCAGTCGCCGCGCCTGCAGCAGCAGTGGAGAAGCCCGCGCGCCGTGCCAAGGCGGCCGCCAAGAGCGCGGCGGACCAAAGCCCCAAAGCCCCTAAAAAGGCGAAGGCCGTTACCGCCCCTGCGCAGGATAGTGCGGCGCCGGCAGACAAAGCGGCGCCCAAGTCTTCGCGTAGCCGGTTGAGCATCCGGGCTGGCAAGAAGGTTGCCGAGCCGTCCTGATATAAGAAGCGCGCCGGGCCTATTGGCTGATCGCTGATTGCGCCTGCCTGATCTGCCTGCGATGGCGATCAGGCAGGCGTTTCGGTCAGTGCCACGATTTCGAAATCATGCCGCGTCCAGCCGCGCATGCGGGCCGCGTCCTGCAAAGCGATGCGCTTCTTTTTCGCTTCGGCCAATGACCGGCTATGGCCCCAGAAGATTTCGGTCTTGCCATTTTCCAGAACGGCAACGACGCGCCAATAATGGGTGAAGGCGTCCGTCGTCGGCCCGATCGTCTTCACATAACCATCGGCCATCGTGGCGGTGAGATAGCGGCGCGTCTTCGTCTTCATACGTGCAATGCATAGCTGCATCGGCTTGCCGCGCAAATACTCGACGGCGCTTTGACCAGAGGTTAGCATCGCCCATGACCTTATCACCAGAATTGGCCATCCGGATGCGGCGGGCAACGTTCAATGCGGCGCTGGCCGAAGGCGACCTGACGATGATCGGCACGCTGCTGGCGCCCGGCGCGATCCTCGTCACCGGGACCGACAGCGCGCTGCTGCCCAATCGCAAGGCCCAGCTTGCCGCGTGGAAGCAGGAATTCAAGGCGAAGGCGCCGACCCTCTATGTCCGCACGCCAGACAGCATACAGATTTCGCCAGTCGAGCCGGTCGCGATGGAGGTAGGGCATTGGCAGGCCAGTTCCCCTGACAATCGGACGCTGGCGTCCGGCAGCTATAGCGCCAAATGGCGGGAAGTTGCGGGGGCATGGATGATCGAAGCGGAAATATATGTGACGCTGGCCTGACGTCGAAGGGAATGAAGATGCAGGGTTCGGGCGGGACGGACGCTCCCATGTCCAGGCGATCGATCGTCGTGGCGACGCTGTCGACGGTGGTCGAATGGTATGACTTCACCCTCTATCTTTATCTGGCGACGGTGCTGTCCCGCACCTTCTTTGGCGGCGGGGCCGGGGCGCTGGACGATGCGCTGGTGGGATTTGCCATCGCCTATCTGATGCGGCCGCTGGGGGCGATCCTGTTCGGGCATATCGGCGATCGCTATGGTCGGCGGGTGACGATGTTGCTGTCGATGGCGTTGATGACGGCGGCGATGCTGGCGACGGCGCTGTTGCCGACCTATGCGCAGGTGGGGCCGTGGGCAGGATGGATGCTGCTGTTCCTGCGCTGTGTCATGGCCTTTTCAGTCGGGGGTGAATATACCGGCGTGGTCGCCTATCTGATGGAGGGCGCGCCGCGACATCGGCGGGGGCTGGTCACGTCGCTGGCGGCGGCGGCGAGTGAGATTGGCGGATTGCTGGCCGTCGCCCTGTCCGCAATCACCGTCGCTTCGCTCGATCAGGCCAGTCTGGACGCGTGGGGATGGCGGGTGCCGTTCTTCGTCGGCGCAGCGCTGGCGGCGATGGTGTTGCTGGCGCGATCGACGATCGAGGAGTCGCCCGATTTCCTGCAGCAGCAGGCGAAGGGCAGCGTGCCGCGCAATCCGCTGCGCCACAGCCTGACCCACCATCGCGCCGCGATCGCGCGGGGCTTTGCGATTTCGGCCCTGGGGTCGATCACCTATTATGTCGGCATCGTCTATGTGCCGAGTTTCCTGACCAGTACGAAGGCAATGGACGAGAGTATGGCGTTGCAGCTGTCCACCATCGCTGCAGTCGCGGTCGTGCTGATCACGCCGCTGGTGGGTTTGCTGGCCGACAGGATCGGGCGCAAGCCTGTGCTGGTCGCGCTGGCAGTCATCGGCACGTTGCTGCCGGTGCTGATGTTTTCGATCATGGCCAACGGACCCTATGCGCTGGCGCTGGGCGGGGCGATCCTGCTCGCGTGCCTGGGCGGGGGCGTCAGTGCAGTGGGGGCAGTCACGACGGCGGAGCAGTTTCCGGGCGAAGGGCGATTGAGCGGGCTGGCATTCGGGGCGACGAGCGCGACGGCGATCTTTGGCGGGCTGACGCCCTACCTGTCGCATATGCTGGTCAGCAGGACAGGATGGATGCCAGCGCCCGGCGCGATGATTGCGATCGTGGCGCTGTGTGTATTGCCGGTTTTGCTGCGTTTGCCGGAGACGGCGGGGCGGAAAAGGGCGTGCAATTTCCAGAGTGAGACATAGGCATAAACGCCTATCTGGAAATCAGGTCGTTGCGCTTCTGTAACGATCTCGCTTTGCCTGTACCGCGCGGCGCGCTTCGGCAAGGGCGCGTTCCTCCGTGGCGAAGAGCAGGCTGTCGAGGACGGCGGACAGATGGGCGCGCATCGCCGTGCGAGCCGCAGCCGCGTCCCCCGCACGCAGGGCGTCGAGCACGGCACGATGTTCGTCCACCACCGGCTTGATATTGGCGGTACGCGCCTTTTCATGCAGCAGCGAGGCTTCGGGCGAGGAGAAGCGCAGCGTCCACAATTGTTCGACCGCCTGATAGATGGCCTGATTGCGGGTCGCACGGGCGATGGCGAGGTGGAAGGCGCGATCAGCCTCCACCGAACCGGACGGATCCTGATTTTCACGCGCAATTTCCACGATCAGCGCTTCGATCTCCGCCAGATCCTGCGCGGACACCTGAGTCGCGGCGAGCGCCGCCGCCTCCCCTTCAAACAGCAGGCGCGCTTCGGTGAGTTCGAAGGCGGAAATGCCGAAGCCGGGAATGTCCCCTGCCCCCGGCAGGCGCACGACATAGGCGCCCGATCCCACCCGCACTTCGATCAGCCCCTGCACTTCGAGCGCGATCATCGCTTCGCGCACGGTGGGGCGCGAGACGCCGTGAACGGCGGCCAGTTCGCGTTCGGCCGGCAAGCGCGTGCCGACGAGATAGCGGCCCTGCGCCAGGTCATCCAGCAACGCGCGGGCAAGATCCTGATATAGTCGCTCCTGACCCACCGCCGATTGTCGCTCCCACTTGTATAAACTGTTCTGACCACTGGTCGATGATGCGACGATGGTCAACTCAAACGCCGTGCCTTGAGCAGGTTATTCGCAGGGGAACCGGGCCACCCCGGCTATCTTTTCCGGCAATCGGAACGATCTTTTGCGATGTGGGGTTGAGATGGGACAAATGATTTGGCCGAATGTCTGAAAGGAGACATGGTGGAGCAACGAGACGACTGGCATCTGACGGACGCAGTGAAGCATGGTCCCGGTCGGGGCGATCCTTTTGCAGCCGCAGTGCGGGCGACGCGGATGCCCATGGTCATCACCGATCCCGCGCAGCCCGACAATCCCATCATATTTTGTAACGAGGCGTTCCAGAATTTGAGCGGTTATGGCCGCGATGAGATTATCGGCCGCAATTGCCGGTTCCTTCAGGGGCCAGACACAGACCCGGCGTCCGTCACGCAAATCCGAAATGCCATTGCGGAAAAGACCGACATTGCGATCGACATATTGAATTATCGCAAGGACGGATCGACATTCTGGAATGCGCTTTATCTCAGTCCCGTGCGCAACGATGCGGGTGAGGTACAGTTTTTCTTTGCCTCGCAACTGGACGTAACGCAGCGGATCGAGGCGCAGAAGGCGATCAGCCAGCGGCACGACGAGATCGAGCAGGAGGTGCAGCGTCGCACGGCGGAACTGAACGCCGCGCTGGAGGCCAAGACGCTGCTGCTGCACGAGGTCGATCATCGGGTAAAGAACAACCTGACGATGATCGGGTCGCTGTTGCGGTTGCAGGCCCGCATGATCGAGGATCCGGCGATCGCCGCCAAGCTGGAGGCAATGCTGGAGCGGATCGACGCGCTGGCGACGGTCCATCGGCGGCTGTATCAGTCCGATGATGTCACGCGGTTTGACGTCGGCGCGTTCACCGCCAATCTGGTCAGCGACGTGATCGGCGCGAGCGGGCGCGAGGACATCGAGGTCGTGACTCATATCGAACCCGTGGAGGTGCCTTCGGGCGTCGCCGCCGCGCTGGGGCTGGTATTGAACGAGGTGTTCACCAATGCGGTCAAACATGCCTTTGCCCATGGGCGGCCGGGCACGCTGATCGTGGAGGTGAGCAAGGCGGATGGCGAGGCGACTATCGTCATCACAGACGATGGTCCGGGCATCGGGCCAGCGATGGAGCAGGCCGATGGTTTGGGCCATATGCTGATCCAGCGCCTGTCGCGTCAGGTCGGGGCGACCGTGACGTGGAACGACCATAACCCAGGGACAGTTGTCCGCATTATATTCCCGACAAAGGATTGATCATGGCGCGCGCCAAGGCACCACTTGCGGTCCTTATCGTCGAGGATGAAGCGTTACTGGCGATGGACATCGAATATATGATCGAGGATGTCGGTCATCGGGTCATTGCAGAGGCGGCGTCGCTGTTCGATGTCGAGGCACTGGCCCCGGATTTATGCCCCGACATCGCTTTTGTGGACATCCAGTTGGCGCGGGACACGAACGGTATCGACGTGTCACGCCTGATCCGGCAACGCTGGCCCAAGACGTTTATCATTTTCGTGACAGCCAATCCCAAGAAAATTCCCGAAGATTTTGCCGGGGCGCATGGCGTCATTCCCAAACCCTTTTCCAAAAGCGGGCTGGTGTCGGCCATGCGCTATATCGAGGAAGGGGTGTGCGATCCGCCGCCGACTTCGCCCCAGCCTTCGAGTTTTCTGGCGTCTCCGGCTTTTGCGCAGAGTTGGCAGCGATAAAGGCGTGGGAGTTTAAAGCTGACATCACGCCCCATCCTTTCGGCTGAAAAATTTAATCGCGGCGCTGGTGACTTCTCGACTTCGCTCGAAGCGAACGGAGGGAGGCGATGAGCCAAACTATCGTTTCCGGGGCGACGGAGGCGGAACGATTGGCCGGCCTGGCGGTTGGGATTTCCACACAGGAGAAATTCGCATGCCCGAAAATACCAGCGGCCCGACCGACACCGCTCCGACCAACCTGCTGCTGTCTTCCAACAAAGTCGATAGCACCAAGGTAGCGAGCCGCGATGGCGATTCGCTGGGTTCGGTGCATAGTTTCATGGTCAACAAGCGGACCGGCGAGGTGACCTATGCGGTGCTGAGCCTAGGCGGCTTTTTGGGCATGGGCAAAAGCTATTACCCGCTGCCGTTCGAGTTGCTGTCCTACGACCATGTGGCGGACGGATATATCGTGACGGTCGATCGGCGATTGCTGGAAGGCGGGCCTAGCTGGTCCAACAATGCGCCTGATTTCAATCAGGCCTATGCCGACCGCGTGTCCAACTATTATGGCGTCGCGCCGCAGGATCTGTCGCTGACCTGACGGCAGGGCCGGCACAGAATCGTTATCATCCCGCACGCTGGCGAAGGCGCGCGCCCCCGAATGAATGGAGATCATCGCATGAAGAATATACTGGGCACTGCCATCGGCGCATCGATCGACCGTCGTGATGGCGACAGTGGCGTAAAGGGCGCGTTGCTGGGCTATTTTGCGTCGGGCGCGGTCAAGACGGTTGCGAAGCTGGGCATATTGGCCGCTGTCGGCGCAGGCGCGGTGCATATGGCACGGCGTATCGCCAATCGATAAGACAACTATCCGGTCGCGATGATGATAGGGTGCGTGCATGCCCGATTATGTGACCGACCGGATCGTCCTGTCCCCCGACGACATCGACCTGTCCCGCTCGCCTTTACGGGCGACGCTGAACGCTGACACGTTCGTGCTGGGGGTGTTCAATCCGGGGATGACCCGGTTGGGCAATGGCAATATTCTGCTGATGGTGCGGGTGGCCGAAGCCTTGTCCGTGCCGGTGAAAGACGGCCATATCCGGGCGATCCGCTGGCAGGACGGGCGCTATCTGCTCGATAGCTGGTCGATCGACAGTGTCGATACGGCCGATCCGCGCGAATTTCTGTTGCGCGGGCAAAGCTGGCGCGTGATGGGGCTGACATCGCTGTCCTGGCTGTTGCCGGTGGAGATGTCGCCTGACGGGCTGGACATCGTCGCCATCCATTATGATCGCGCGATCGCGCCGGTGGCGGACAGCCAATGCTATGGCATCGAGGATGCCCGGATCAGCCGGATCGACGGTCACTATTGGATGACGACCTGCACGGTCAGTCCACAGCGGCATGGGACGACGTTATATCGGTCGGACGATGGGCTGGACTGGCGCTGCGAAGGGCTGGTGCTGGATCATCAGAACAAGGACATGCTGCTGTTCGAGGGGCTGATCGACGGCAAATTCTGGGCGCAGACGCGACCGCTGGGGCATCTTTATTTCGCCTATCCGCCCGACAGCGAGTGGCGGGCGGGTCCGTCGATCAATCTGGCGACATCCCCTGACGGGCTGCACTGGCGGCCCCACGAGCAGCCGGGCATCCGGCCCCATGCCGACACGCTGGCGACGGCGCGGATCGGGGGTGGCGCGCCACCGATCCTGACCGACGATGGCTGGCTTACGCTGTGGCATGGGGTGGAGCCGAATGAGAGCGTCGGCACATATCGCACTTACTGGTCCATGCTGGACCGGGACGATCCGGCACGGGTCGTGCGGACCGACCATGCGCCGTTGCTGGAGGCGTCCCCTGCCCTGACCGCGCCGCTGGCGGACAGGCTGTATGTGCAAGACATCGTGTTTACGACGGGCATCGTGGATGCGGGCGATCATTATATCGTCGCGTCGGGCGAAGCGGATCTGGCTTGCCGCATCACTCATGTCCCAAAGGACATATTTGTCACGCAATAAAGAATCTCACTGATCCAGATTAGTTGTTGCTGCGCTGCGGCAACTTTAGGACTAGAGGATGCGTTAAGCTGAATAACCATTCATGCGTGTTTCGCGCAAGATGGGTCAGCAGGATGATAAACGATGAAGCAAAGGCCGCTGGATACGCTCGTCACTAATCCAAAGCATATCGCGTTGATCGGCAATAGTATGCCGCGCCGCTGTGGCATCGCTACGTTCACGACGCATTGCCATGATGCTTTGCACGAGGCCTATCCAGAGATGCGCATCGACAGCTATGCGATGGACGATGGCGCGGACGGGATCGTCTATCCCGCCGCCATCCACGCCATCGCCCGCGACGACCGCGCCGCCTATGCCGAAGCGGCAGCCCGTATCGAGGATGGCGGCGCGCAGGCGATCTGGTTGCAGCATGAGTTCGGTATATTCGGTGGACCTGCCGGGGAGATGATCCTGCATCTGCTCGAACGCACGCGCCTGCCGCTGGTCGTGACGCTGCACACCATTTCCGAAAAAGCCAATGCGGACGAGAAGCGTGTGCTGGCTGCCCTGCTGCGTCGCGCGAGCCAGATCATGGTGATGGCAGGCCAGGGCCGCCGCATCCTGATGGAATCCTATGGCGTGGACGAGGCGATCATCGCGGTCATCCCGCATGGCGTGCCAGACCGGCCCTATATCGCGCCTGCCGCGATGAAGCCGACATTCGGCTGGGACGGGCGGAAAATCATCCTGACCTTCGGCCTGCTGGCGCCGGACAAGGGCATCGACCATATGATCCGGGCTATGCCCGCGATCGTCGCTGAACATCCCGACGCGCGCTATGTCGTGCTGGGCGCGACGCACCCCAATTTGATCCGCGAACAGGGCGAAGCGCTGCGCCATGGGCTGATGCAACTGGCACAGGATCTGGGCGTGGGCGAGAGCGTGGAGTTCATCGACCGCTATGTCGCGCAGGAAGATCTGCTCGATTATCTCCAGGCGGCCGACATTTATGTGACGCCTTACGTCAATCCCGCGCAGATCGTGTCGGGGACGCTGAGTTATGCGATCGGCATGGGCAAGCCAGTGCTGTCGACGCCTTATGTACAGGCGGTGGAAATCCTGGCGGAAGAGCGCGGCGTGGTCGTCCCCTTCCGCGATCCTGACGCGATGGCGGCGCAGATCGTGCGGCTGCTGTCCGATAATGCGCTGCTCGATAGCTATGCACAACGGGCCTATGGCTATGGCCGCGAGATGATCTGGAGCGCGCTGGCGCGGCGGGTCAATGACCTTATCAAGGCGGCGATCGCCGTACACCCGGCCCGGCTGGTCCCCCGGCGCAGATATGCCGTCCTGCCCGCCGATGCCACCGCCGTGCTGCGCATGAGCGACGCGACGGGCATGTTGCAGCACAGCATATTGACGATTCCCGACCGCAATCACGGCTATTGCATCGACGACAATGCCCGCGCGCTGATCCTGATGACGCAGATCGAAGATATGGACGAGGATCTGCGCAATCACTGGATGACCACCTATGCCAGCTTCATCCAGCATGCGTGGAACCCTGATTGCGGGCGCTTCCGCAACTTCATGGGTTATGACCGGCGCTGGTGCGAGGAAGAGGGGTCGGAGGATAGCTGCGGCCGTACCCTCTGGGCGCTGGGCGTCACCATACGCGACGGACAGTTCGCCACGCATCGTGAGTGGGCCGCCCGGTTGTTCAACGTGGCGCTAGACCCGATGGCGTCGGTTCATTCGCCGCGAGCGCAGGCTTTCGTCATATTGGGCGTGGGTGCGCTGCTGGATCATGACCCCACTCATGTGCGGGCGCGGGAAGTGATGGAGGACTTCGCCGATCGCATCGCTGCGTTGATGGATGTGTCGCGGCGGCCCGACTGGGCATGGTTCGAGGCGGTGCTGGCTTATGACAATGCGCGGTTGCCCGAAGCATTGCTGGTCGCGGGTCGGCATCTTGACCGGCAAGACCTGATCGATCGCGGGCGGGATACGCTGGCGTGGATTGCCGACAAGCAGCAGACGCCCGAAGGCTATTTCCGCGCTGTCGGATCGGAAAGTTTCGGGCGCGCGCACAAGGCACCCCTGCCCTACGACCAGCAGCCGCTGGAAGCGCAGGCGACGGTGGATGCAGCGATCGCGGCGTGGACGGTCGATCCCGATCCGCGCTGGATCATGCTGGCGGATGCGGCCTATCGCTGGTTCCTGGGGCAGAATGATCTGGATACGCCGCTGGCGACTCCGACGACCGGCGGGTGTTTCGATGGACTGACACCACTCGGCGCGAACCTTAATCAGGGCGCCGAATCGCTGATCGCGCTGCAATTAGCATCCTGTGCGATGAAGAGGCTTTCCCAAAGCCTGTCAGTCGTGGCAGAACGCGATCCGACGGGAGCGCCTGCTCTCGCCTGATCGGCTATGACTGCACGGGATTGTTTTTTTGCAGAAGATTGATGCGCTGCCGCTGCGTTTGACCGCCGATGCCACACGAGTCGTGGTTCGGCCTTTTCACTTGAGCTGGCAGTCGCAGCCGGGCACGCCCAGCCGCACGCAGCGCATCACCGAAGCGGTGCTGGCGCTGAGCGAGGCGCAGGTCAACGATCAACTGACGCATGTCCTGTTGGGATTCGACGCACGCCACTGGCAGACGCGGCGCGTGTTCATGACTCGCTTTGCCGAGATCGCCAAGCTGATGAAGCTGGACGACCGGGGCATCAGCGACGCGCGATGCCAGTTGCTGGGCGCTTATTTCTGCCACGAATATAGCTATGCCGCCGCCGCCCTGATGAACCCCAGCGTCGTGCCGCACCCCGACCAGAGCGGCATGGCCAAGGGTAGCCAGCGTATCGTCATTTCCCTGCGCGCAGTGGGTGAAGGCCATATCAGTTCCATCGCCTTTCGCGAGGGCATCATCACGCAGGACGGCGACCTGCATCTGGCCCATGAACCGCCCTTCGCCACGGCGGCGGATGCGCTGGGCGACGAGGAAACCGAGCAGACCGGGCCGGTCACCATCTATCGTCATGCCGACAGCACATTGTCGGGCACGGTCATATTTCCAATCACGTCGGCGCAGGCCAATGGACTGGAAGATCTGCGGATGGTCCAGTTTCATCATGATGACGGATCGACCGAATGGCTGGGAACCTACACCGCCTATAATGGCCGTGAGATTCAGTCCGAGATGTTGCGCACATCGGATTTCCGCAGCTTCGACCTGTGCCCGCTCAGCGGCAGCGCCGCGCGCAACAAGGGCATGGCGCTGTTCCCGCGCAAGGTGAACGGCAAATATATGATGATCGGGCGGCAGGATGGGGAAAATCTGTTCCTGATCCAGTCCGACACGCTGACCGAATGGGGCGAAGGCGAACTGATCCTGACGCCGCGATATCTGTGGGAACTGGTGCAGATCGGCAATTGCGGCGCGCCGATCGAACTGGACGAAGGCTGGCTGCTGCTGACCCATGGCGTCGGCGCGATGCGCGAATATTCGATCGGGGCTGTGCTGCTGGACAAGGACGACCCGTCGAAGGTGCTGCGCCGGTCGATCGAACCGATCCTGGCGGCGGCGGAAAATGAGCGGGAGGGCTATGTCCCCAATGTCGTCTATACATGCGGCGCGACGCGGATCGGGGACAAGATCTTCATGCCCTATGGCGTGGCGGACAGTTCGGTCGCGTTTACGTTTATCTCGATTTCGGAGATGTTGTCGTTGATGGATTGAAGGGGGTGCTCGGGTTGCTGAAAAAGATTAATCCGTCGTGCAATGGCCGGTTGCGGAATGACCGGAACATAGCCGGGTTGCAGAGATAACTGATGTTTACGGTGTCGGGTGTCGGCCACCTCACCCCATTCAGCAGTGCGGCAATGAACGTCAGGTTAAGTCGAGAACCCTCGGTCAGGCTTGACGTGCGCCAATCAGACATCCGGGCGAGCAACCTTGACGTGAGTCTCCCAGCCTGACAATAGAAAACTCGGATGATATTGTAATGGAAACACGCCCTCCGGGGAGTCTAACTGGGTTCGATTCCCGGTCATCAAAGGGCATTTTCTAAGTGCCTTTTGATGACCGGGGATGACATGAATGCCAGCAACGCCTGAGAATCTCTACAAAGCTCATGTGAAGAATTTGCGCGCGGTAGATACGGCGCTCGAACGAATGCTGCGTGAGCTAAACGGATCCCTAGCTCGGTGCGACGACACCACCTCCGATGCTTTGCTCAAGACGACAATGCTTCTGCTCGGCGCTTGGGCTGAGGATCGTCTAAGGAAGATGCTTTTTGAGCCCAATGGATTCAGTCCTGCCGATCGGCTCCAGATAACAAGCGCGGGTTCACAAATTGAAATTTGGAAAGCAGCGTTGGAACGAGGATTCAGGAAGCGATATCAAATTCCGTCCGCTAATCTGTCACAAATGCTGCCTTTTACTCCAAGAGCCCGTTATGCAGCGCTCTTGAGCATTATAAACGATGACCTACGACCAATAGTTGAGGTGCGAAACAAGCTCGCCCACGGGCAGTGGGTAAGGCCGCTCAACTCCGAAAACGATGATTACTCGCCGACACATACGCAGCAGA
Source organism: Sphingobium sp. (assembly GCF_049304695.1). Lineage (GTDB taxonomy): Bacteria > Pseudomonadota > Alphaproteobacteria > Sphingomonadales > Sphingomonadaceae > Sphingobium. The sequence goes on along the minus strand of NZ_JBAQOK010000045.1, from coordinate 89,850 downwards.
TAAACGGAGAGAATGCTCATTCTGTTAAATGCAAGCATCGGCTTCTTGAATACCTCTCTCAAATTATTCACGATTTGGCAGTCGGCGTTGGAGCATTTGAGCGTGACTTCGATGAGCATTATTTAAATTTGGAACATGCCAAACGTGAAATTACTTCTCGCTCTTATCCACAATGGCTTGAGGCGATGCGCGCCAAATATCAGAGAGGGCGTCTTCGGCGAGCCTTGTAAGTGTTAGATGACCTATTTGCCGGTAGGAGGCTTGGATGCTCATCGGCACCCTTATCATACCGAGAAGACGTTTTAAAATTTTGTCCAGAATTTTTCGTTTGGTCGGGCTCCGTGCCTCTCGAATTGCCAGCTTATCAGAACTCCACCATGCGCGGCACTGCCTGCGAACAGATACTGTGTCACAAACCTAGTCATAATTCGAAATTCCGCTTTCGAGAACGACAGTATCGCTGACGAACTACGAAAAATTGAGCATAGCTTCTCTTAGCGGTTCAAACGCATCAACGAATCTCTGCCGAAGACATCGAAAATAGCTTTCGACAATAATCAATCGGCCTGCCAGACGTACTTGCTATGCAAAAGAAAATGGAACCTTAATTTCATGAGTTCCATTTACTTTCATACTTGCGCGTCTCCGGGCCAATAGACCCAGAGACGCGCAGTCATTTCCATCAGGCCAAGATACGCACGCCCGGTTCGCGGTCGTAGAAGCGGGCGCTGGCGGCGGTGATGAAACCGTCGTTCAGGCCCGTTATACCCTGGTCGGGTTCGACGCCTGCCTTGTCCAGCAGCGGCTTGGCGGCTTCGTTTGCGCCAATCGCCTTTAAGTGGCCGAAGGCGTTCATGGCGAATTCTACCGCTGCGCCTTCCTTCATCAGCATCGCGCAGCCTTCTTTCGACAGGATGATCGCTACTGCGTCGAACAACTGGCTGGGGGTGCCGGCGAGTTGGCCGTCGGCCTTTTGCTGCGATCCGTCGGACAGTTTGGCGCCGCCGACTTTGGGGGCGACGATGACGGGCTTGCCCTTGGCCTTGTCGATCATCGCGATCGTTGTCTTGAGTTCTGCGGCGTCAGTGCCGTCTGCGATCAGGATGCCGACGGCGCGGCCTTCCAGCGTGGGCTTCATGTTCTTGTGGATGGAGAGCGCATCCGACGGTGGCATGTCGACCGGCGCTTTGGCAGGTTTGGCGGCGGCGGGGAGTGGTTTGGCGAGGCCGTCGGCGACGCGCTTGGCGAGATCTTCGTCCACGTTGCGCAGGTTGGCGAGCATGCGGCCCGGCACCTGATCGAGCAGGCCGACCTTCGAAAGTTCGAACACGAAGGAAGAGGCGATATGCGCCTGCTCGCTGGGGGTTTGCGAAAGGTAGAAGAGGCGCGCCTGACTGTAATGATCGGCGAAAGTATCGGGGCGCACGCGCAGCTTATCGCCGCTTTCATGCTCGCCGGTCGGTGCGGTCGTGGTGGCGAAACCGCGTGCGGGGCTTTCGCGCGGGCCACCTTCCTCACCATGATCGGCCAGGCTGTTGGGTTCGTAGTTGGCGCGGCCCTTTGGAACATTCATCTGCATCTGGCCGTCGCGCTGGAAATTCTGGAACGGGCAACGCGGGGCGTTGACGGGGATCTGGTGGAAGTTGGCGGTGCCGAGGCGCGACTTCTGTGTGTCGAGATAGGAGAAGAGACGACCCTGCAACAGCGGATCGTTCGAAAAATCGATGCCCGGCACGATATTCGCGGGGCAGAAGGCGACCTGTTCGGTTTCGGCGAAGAAATTATCGACATTGCGGTCGAGAACCATGCGACCGATGATGCGGACGGGGATATCTTCTTCGGGAATCAGCTTGGTGGAGTCGAGCACGTCATAGGGCTGCGCATCGGCGAAGGCCCGGTCGAAGACCTGAATCCCCAGTTCCCATTCGGGGAAGTTGCCGGTGTCGATCGCTTCGAACAGGTCGCGGCGATGATAGTCGTTGTCGGCGGCCTGTAGTTTCAAGGCTTCGTCCCAGATGGTCGATTGCAGGCCGAGTTTGGGCTTCCAGTGGAATTTGACATAGCTGGCGTTGCCCGCTTCGTTGACCAGCAGGAAGGTGTGGATGCCAAAACCCTCCATCGTGCGCAGGCTGCGCGGCAGGGTACGGTCCGACATGGCCCACATCAGCATATGGGTGGTTTCGGGCATGAGCGAGGCCCAGTCCCAGAAGGTATCATGCGCGCTGCCCGCCTGCGGATAGCCGCGATCGGCCTCCATCTTGACTGCGTGGACGAGGTCGGGGAATTTGATCGCGTCCTGAATGAAGAAGACAGGGATGTTGTTGCCGACGAGGTCCCAATTGCCCTCGGTCGTGTAGAATTTGACCGCGAAGCCACGCACGTCGCGGGGCGTGTCCACTGATCCCGCGCCGCCAGCGACGGTCGAGAAGCGGGCGAAGATTTCGGTCTTTTCGCCCTTTTTGAACAGGGCGGCCTTGGTCAGGTCGGAAATGTCGTCGGTGGCTTCGAAATAGCCGTGCGCGCCCGAACCGCGGGCATGGACGATCCGCTCTGGAATACGTTCATGATCGAAGTGAAAGATTTTTTCGCGCAGGACGAAATCTTCCAGCAGCGTGGGACCGCGTGCGCCGGACTTCAGGCTGTTCTGATTGTCGGAAACGGCAATGCCCTGATTGGTGGTCAGGACGGTGGCTGCGTCGGCGGATGCGCCCGCGACCTGATGCGTTTCGCCGCCAGTGGTTGTCGGGGCGCTTTTCGATGTGTCGGCCATGCTATGTCCTCTTGTGATTATTGTCGCCGAAATGGCGAGGGTGTCAGGTCAGGCGGCGATGTCCATGCGCGCTTCGCGAAATCGCGTGGCAGCAGTGACCTCGTCGGTGTGGACGTGGAAGCTCACCAGATCGACAGGGCCAAAAGCAGTGGTCAATGCGGTGTCGGCAGCGTCGCGGCCACAGGCCATCAGGATGCGGCCGATGCGCGGCACGCGATGGCGGGCGTCGAAGGCGTGCCACTGGCCACCCAGATAGACTTCGAACCAGGCGTGAAAATCCATCGGGATATCGACCGGATCAATGCCGATGTCGCCCAGATAGCCGCTGCAATAGCGAGCGGGGATGTTCATGCAGCGCGCGAGGGTCACGGCCAGATGTGCGAAGTCGCGGCATACGCCAACGCCTTCGCGATAGGCTTCGGCAGCGGTGCGAGTGTTGCGGGCGTAGCAATAGCCATAGGTCAGGTGATTGTGGACGAAATCCACGATCGCCTGCACCCGGTCCCAGCCGGAGTTTATATGGCCAAACGAACCCCAGGCAACGTTGGACAATATGTCGGTTTCGCAATAGCGGCTACCCGACAGATACATCAGCACGTCCGCTGGCAAATCGCTCACGTCATGCTGTTGCGCATGAGGACTTTGCGGGTCGATCAAGCCGCTGTCCTCGATCATGAAATCGCAGGACAGGCGCGTGATACCGGGTTGGAGCGTGAAACGGGTGCAGATGTTGCCATAAGCATCGGTAAAATCCTGCAACGCCATGCCGCGATCATTGTCGATGATATGGGGCGTGCGCAGATCGGCCAGCCGATCCGGGCGCACCGACAGCATGGAGATCATCGGGGTTGGCGCATAAGCCCGGAAAGCAAGATCATAACCAGCACGAATGAGCATGAGCAACTCCACCTGTCGGATGTTTCAGGGGCTATCCGCCCGGATCGATAAGTTGGCCTAAACCGCAATAGGTCGGATCGATTGCAGAAGAGAGGAAGCCAGTCGCCCGGACACCACTTGCTAGCCTGCTCAAACCCGCATGATGTGGAGCGGTTGGCGCGAAGGATTGTTCCGCCCACTGATTTAGATTATGACGAAAACCGGATCACCGGGATCCTGTCAGGACGGGTCGACCGATTGCCCGCGCGCATGGATGGCGGCGCGGATCAACGCCTGCCCTGTTTGTTCGGCGGCATCCGCCGTCATGGAGACGGCGACGCCATTGGGGCCATCAAGCAGCACGACGCCATGATCGGCCACGGCGTTTCCGGCTTTATCGTGAACATCGGTAATGCGCATAGCGTCTCCTCCAGACTGGCGTCCTGAAACGGAGGAGGATGCTTGCTGGTTCCTCAACTCATCCTTCGATATATAGATAGGCCGGATCGAATTCACCCAGTTGCGCCAGCCCGGCGCGGTTGAGGACATGCACCTGCCGCCCCTGCACGTGCAAAAGCCCCCGATTTTTCAGGACGCGCAGCATGCGGTTCATATGTACGGGGGTGATGCCGCAGGCTTCGCCAAGATCATGCTGCGTCATGGGAAGGTCGAAATGCATGCCATCGCTGAGGCCCACGACGCGCAGCTTCGCTTCGATCTCGCAGAAGAAATGTGCGACCCGCGCGGCGGCGTCCAGGCGCCCCAGGCGGAATATCCATTCGCGGTGCATCGCTGCATCGATCAGGGTGCTGAACCAGAGCAGCTTGGCAAGCTGAGGCCTCTCCCGCACCAATATGTCGATATTGGCGTGGGGCACCGTGGCGATCTTGCATGCGGTGATGCTGGCCATGTCGTGGTCGAGATATTTGAGCGGATAGCCGTGAAGATCGACGAAATCACCGGGAACATGCACCGCGACCAACTGCCGCTGCCCTTCCCGATCGTCCATATATCGGCACAGCAGCCCTTCCATCAGATAGGTGCTGACATGTACAGGTTCGCCCTGACGGATGAGGGTCGTACGCGCAGGCAGGGTGCGCACGTCGCTGACGGAGGCTTCAAGGGCGGCGCGATCTTCGGGCTGCATCTGGTCTTTTCGACGGTGGCTGAGAAAATCGTTGAATATCATATGCCCTCATTGCACCAGCGCGCAGGACCGGACGGCTGGTACACACAGCATAGAGGGTTTTGTCATTGCGCGCGAAAATTTTTACCGGCCGTCAAAAAGGGATGATTGCCCCAGGATGTGATGGCCCGACGCCGTAAAATTCCAGCGCCGCTCCGGCGAAAAGCCGATCGTGCGCTGGGCCATCCACCCCCGCCAATGCAGCGGCTGTGCGATGCCAGTCGGCATAGTCGTCGCCAGCCAGATGCACGACGGGCCAGTCGCTGCCCCACATCAGGCGATCGGCAAAATAGTCCAGCAGATGCGTGGCATAAGGGGCCAGATCTGCAGATGACGCGCCAACGGCCTGTTCGGTGCGCAGACCCGAATATTTGCACCATAAGTCCCGCGTCGGCCAGCCGCGCGATGTCCGCGCGCCAGGGATCGAGGCCATGAGCCGCGATCAGAGGCTTGGCAGCATGATCGATCACGATCGGCAGGTCCGGCCAGCGCCGCGCGAAGCGGTAGAGCATGGGCAGATGGCGCGGCTGGATGAGGGCGTCGAAGCGCAGGCCATGCGCAATCATCGCTTCGATCGCGGGCGAGAGGGCATCGTCCAGCAACCATTGCGTGTCGGCGATCGATTGGAGCATGGGCCGCAGCCCGCGCAATTTGGGGTGCCCGGCCAGTTTTGCGATGCGCGCCGGGGCTTGCGCGTGGGCCAGATCGACCCAGCCAACTACGCCCAGAACGGAGGCTTCGCGGTCGGCGAGCGCGAGCATCCAGTCGGTGTCCGCATCGGTCGGTTGCGACTGGACGAGGATGGTGCCTGTCAAGGACAGGCGGCCCTTCACTTCGGCGGCAAGATCGGCAGGCCCGCGATCGCGATGGATAGCGGCTTCGGCGGAAGTCGGCCAGACATGGCCGGGGGTGGACAGCGACCAATAATGCTGGTGCGCGTCGATGAGCTGCATGGTGTCTATCCTGCTGGCAGGGCTGGCTGAATGGGCGCGTCGTCGTGCAGGATGCCGGCCTGTTTGAGGTCCGTCCACAGGTCTGGCGAGATGGGATGGGCCATCCAGTCGACGGCCTTTTCCACTTGATCCGCGCTGCGAAAACCGGCGATGACTTTGGATATGGCGGGGTGATGGAGCGGAAATTGCAGGGCAATGGCGGGGAGCGCGACCCCGTGCCGAGCGGCGATGGTTTCGATCGCGTGGACTTTGGCGATGATGCGTGCGGATGCCGGGGCATAGTCGTAGATCGGCATGAGCGCCTGCGTTCCGGTCACGAGGATGCCGCCGTTGAACGGCGCGGCGAGCCAGACCTGCGTCCCGCTGGCAAGGCAGGCGTCCAACAGGCGATCCAGCGCGGATTGATCGAGCAGCGTGTAGCGGCCTGCGATCAATATGGTGTCGATCCGTATTTCCGCCATGACAGCCAGACAGGCATCGATTTCGTTCACGCCGACGCCGATCTGCGTGACGCTGCCCTCCCCCCGCAGCCTATCCAGCGCCTTCAACCCGCCCCCGGACGTCAGCGCATCCCAATGGCGGTGATTGTCCGTGCCATGCGTCATCGTGCCGATGTCGTGGACCAGAAGCGTGTCTACGTGCGTCAGGCCGAGGCGATGGAGGCTGGCTTCGTGCGAGCGCAGGATTCCGTCGGCGCTATAATCATAGCTAGTGCGGAAAGGCATGGGCGATTGAAAGCCATCATGCAGTTCACCTCGTCCCATGGCGGCATCCGGGTGCAACAGCCGCCCCGCCTTGGTCGAGAGGCTGTAGCCATCGCGTCCGCGCAGCATGTCGCCCAATCGCCGTTCCGACAGACCACGGCCATAATGAGGGGCGGTGTCGAAATGGCGCAGGCCGCGCGTCCATGCGCGCTCCAGCGTTGCGCGCGCTTCGTCATCGCTGACGGGAGCATAGAGATTGCCCAGCGAACTCGCGCCGAAGCCGAGTTGCTGCAGGAGAGGTGTGTGCGGGATGTTCACGCCATTATGCGACGCGTGCCGCCGTGCGTGCATACAGGGCGACCACAATAAAGCAGAGGATGGGCAGGAGCATCGAGAGGTGCAGCGATCCGGTTTGCAGCGCGATCTGCCCCATCAGTGGCGGAATGATCGCGCCGCCGACTACGGCCATCACGAGGCAGGAGGAGCCGAGCGGCATCAGCGGGCCAAGGCCAGTGACGCCCAGCGAGAAAATCGTGGGATACATGATCGACATGAAGAAGCTGGTCAGCGCCAGCGCACCGACGGCGATGTATCCGGTTGAGGCCAGCGCCGTTCCCGTCAGGGCGATGTTGATGAGCGCGTAGAGGCCGAGCAGGATCGCAGGGCGGACCCGCGTCATGAGCGCCGCCCCCATGAATCGCCCGATCATGAAGAGGATGAGGCTGAACGACAGGAGGAAGGCCGCCTGCTTTTCGCTGACCATCGGGAGCGTATCCTTCACGAAGTCGATGAAAAAGCTCCAGATGCCGACTTGCGCACCATTATAGACGAGTTGGGCGATGACTGCGCCGCGCAACTGGGGGCGGGAGAGGACGCGGCGCAACTGGCCCTTGCCCGCTTCGCCCGGATCGGCGCCATGATCGAGCTTCGGCAACCGGGCGAAGGCGAAGGCCAGCGCGACGAGCAGGACGAGGCCGCCGAGCATAAGATAGGGAAGCTGAACAGTCTGCGCCTCCGCCGCGCGATAGGCGGCCAGCTGGGCCGGGGCCATGGCGGCGATCGCCTGACGCGAATGTTCGACGCCGGAAAAAATGAACAGGCCGCCGATGACAGGGGCCAGAAAGCCGCCCACGCCATTGAAGGCCTGCGCCAGGGTGAGCCGCTGCGACGCGCTGGCGGGGTCGCCAAAGGCGGTGATATAGGGATTGGCGGCGGTTTCGAGGAAGGCTGCACCAGCGGCGATGACGAACAGGGCGGTCAGGAACATGGGGAATGTGCGCGCAATGGATGCGGGGAAGAACAGAAACGCCCCTGCTGCGTACAGGCCCAGCCCCACGAGGATGCCGGCCTTATAGCCAAAGCGCCGCATGATGAGGCCAGCGGGCATGGCCATGGTGAAATAGCCGATATAGAATATGAACTGAATGAAACCGGCCTGCGCCCGGTCCAGCCCCAGCGATTTCTGAAACTGCCGGATCAGTATGTCGTTCAGGTTATTCGCCAGCGCCCATAGAAAGAACAGGCTGATGACCAGCGCGAAGCCCAGACGGTATCCGGGCAGGATGAAGGATTGTCTGGTCGCCCCCACAACCCCATGCGGATCATGCCCCGGCGATGGCGCAATATCCATTCCTTCTCCCATCCTGCATCCCCCATTTTCATTCCATGTTTTTGCGATTTTTTCAGGTCAGATGATCGTGATCGCCTTTAACACATGTTCGGCGTCCGCGATCAGTTGCGGCATTTTGGTGGGCATGTCGTCCATGTGAATCGAGTGCGTATGCAGGACGTCGATGGGAATGTCTCCGTTGCGAATAGCGTCGATAACACGCCTGAAATCGGCGCTCAACGCGTTGCGGCAAGCGAGCAGCGTCGTTTCGCGCTTGTGAAATTCGGGGTCGGCAAAGACCAGATCCCCGTTGACGATGCTGACCAGCGCATAGGTGCCGCCATGGGCGACATAATCGAGACCGCTGCGCATGGCGTGGATATTGCCGGTCGCGTCGAACACCGCATCGAAAAATTCGCCATCAGTTTCAGCCGCAAGCCGTGCGGGTGCGTCGTCACCGGCCAGCAGCACGTCGGTGAAGCCAAGTACCGAGCGGGCGAAATCCAGACGTCCCTGCCGCGTGTCCATCAGCGTCACGCGCGCGCCATCCAGCCGTGCGAACAACGCGGTCGCAACGCCGATCGGCCCTGCCCCCACGACCAGTATCCGGTCGCCCGACGCCACGCCGACACGGGCGACGGCGTGCGCGCCGATCGACAGAAATTCGACCATCGCGGCCTGATCCAGCGTCAGGCCATCCACATCGATGACGGCATGTGCAGGGACGGAGATGACGTCGCACATGCCGCCGTCGGTATGCACGCCCAGCACCGCGATGTTGACGCAGCAATTTGGCTTGGCGCGGCGACAGGCTACGCAATGGCCGCAAGGCAAATAGGGATTGACGGTGACGGCCTGCCCCGGACAAAGGGCTGATTGCGCTGGTGCCTCAATCACTTCGCCGCTGATTTCATGACCCATGACGCGGGGGTAGCTGAGGAAGGGCTGGTCGCCGCTGAAGATATGATAATCGGTTCCGCACAGGCCGACGCGGCGGACGCGGATCAGCACTTCATCGGCCTGACGGACGGGTGCTTCGCGACTGGTCGCCAAAAGTTCGAACGGCTTTTGGCACACAATCGCTTTCATGGATGACCTTCCCCAGGTAAATTATTAATTCCAAATATGAAATATTATTCCCGCAAATGCAATGACGCTTTTGCGATATGGCAAAGGCGCGCGGATATGCGGGATCGGTGAAGATCCCGTCGAGCGGCGACAAATCACTGGAAGGCGCGACTAACGCGCGGAAACGTCAGTCCGGCTTGTAACCCATGGCGACGGACATATCGCTGGCAGCAGCCTTCAGCAGCGCCCTGGCCGTATCCATATCCACCATCTGCGATCCGTCGATCAGTTCCAGAAAGGGAATGGTGAGCGCAGCGACGACGCCGCCGTCGAAGCCGAAGACGGGATAGCTAAGATCGGTGACGCCGCGCGTGATGGGGCTTTTGCGCTTTTCATGGCCCTGTTTGCGGATAATCGGCATCCGCCGTTCCAGCGCCACACGATCGATCCGGCTGCTGGTCGCGCCGATGGCGCGGTCGATGACATGGTTGCGGACTTCTTCCGGGGAGAATGCCAGCAGAACCTGACCCGAACAGCTGGTCAGCATATCGACGGGCGCGCCCATGCGCAGGGAAAAGCCGCGTGTGCCGGGATTTTGTTCGCGCGCGATGACGAGGCCTGCGTCATCGTTGATGACGACCAGATGGCAGGATTGCCCGCTGTCCATCGCCAGTTGGCGCATGGCTGGCTTGGCGATGGCGACCAGATCCTGTGCCGGGGTGGCGCGATAGGCAAGGTCGAGCAATTTATAGGCGACGGTGTAGCGGTCGTCCTTGGGCGATTTTTGCAGATAGCCCATTTTTTCGAGCACGATGACGATGCGGAATATCTCACCGACGGAGCGGTCCATCAGGACCGCCATCTCGCTGATCAATGCGCCACCGGGCTGGTTGGCCAGAAGCTCCAGGACTTCGAATGCCTTTTCGACTGCTGGAGCCGCATAGCTTGCTTTAGGGCCGGTGCGCATCAATGTCCCTTCCCCCGCCGTTGGAGACGAACTCCATGATATGGCGCAGGCCGCCTGTCAAATTCGGCGGCCTTATTGCAGTAATTCCGCGTCATAAGGTTTGAGATCAAGCTGGCCGGTATAGCGGCGATTGCCGATCACGCCTGTCTTGCTGCCCTCGATCGGCACGCTCTTGGCCGTGTCGGTCGTGTTGACGTAAAGCGTGCGCCCTTCGACGTTGCGCGCAACGACGCCTTCGGGCGTGACAGGGCCGCGATCGATCCCCAATTCGCCATAGAGCGATCGGATGAGCGGTCCGAGAAAGGCCGATTGCGGGGCAGTGGCGAGGTAGATGGCGCGGCCTTTGCCGAAACGGTTGACGGTGATGGCGGGGCTGCGTTCGGCGGTATTGGTGAAGCTGGCCAGCATCTTTGCGGAACTGGGTTCCAGCACTTCATAATAATCGTCGGTGCCGGTAAGCGCATCGCCACCCAGCGACACGGTCAGCGGCACTTTCGACCGGTAGAAGGCATTGGTGCGCACGCCAAACACGTCGGTCAAGCCGCCCGGCAGCGGCGTTTCGAACCATTTGCCGGTTTCATCGACCTTCGCGGAATAGCCGGTCATGATAACGGTGCCGCCGCCCGCGACATATTTGCGGATGGCATCGGTCGTCTGCTTGTCCATGACATAGGCGCTGGACAGCACGACCAGCTTATATGTGTCGATGGCGTCGTGGCCGATGTCAATCACGGCGGCATCGATATTGTCGCGGTAGAGCGGTTCGAACCCGGCCTTGACCTGTTCGCCATATTTGCCCTTGAAATATTCCTGCATCGTATTGGGACCGGGCGGCGGGCTGGTCAGCCACATCGTATCGAAGGAATAGTGGATCGCGACCTGGGGCGTGCGATAGCGGGGGAAGCCCATCGTCTTGAGCTTGCTGAATTCCTTGGCGAACTGGCCGAATTCGTTCACTTTCCATGACGGACGGCCATCATGATCGACCAGCCCGAACAATCCCTGTTCCTCGCCACCGATGTGTGAATTGAACGTCCAGGCGAGGAAGGTCTGGGCATAATAGAGCAAGCCGAAATAGGCCCACATGCGCGATCGGCCGGGCGTACCATAATAGCCGCCACCGCCTGCGGTAAATTCGTTGAACCAGACAGGCGTCGGGTGGGACGCCTTGTTCATCATCACTTCAAAGCCCGCGCCCATCGGATCGCCGGGGTAAAAGCCCTGCGCGCCGTAGGTGGACACTTCGTCCCACGAGCGCAGATAATCGAAGCCCTTCGTCCAAGCGGTCGGCCAGAAATTGGATGCGACCGGCAGGTTGGGCGCGAAGCGCTTGCGGATCGATTCCAGATCCTTGAGCGCGCCGATCGTATCTTCCGACCAATAGCGTTTGAGGTCGAGATAGCGTTCGTTGGGACCGGGGCCGTTGCCATAGGGCAGGTCAACCTGATCCCAATTGTTGATCCGCCGTGACCAGCGCTGCGTCGCCCAGGCTTTGTTGAGCGCGTCGATGGTGCCATATTTCGTCTTGAGCCAGCCAACGAAGCGCAGGCGGTCCGCTTCCGAATAGGACATTTGTCCGTTGCCGATTTCATTGTCATAGCCCAGCGCGATGACGGCGGGATTGTTGGCATAACGCTGCATCATCTTTTCGCCGAGGCGCTTGGCGAGGCGGCGATAGTCGGGGTCGCTGATATTGTCCCAATAGCGAGTCGCGGCGTTGAGCGTTGCGCCGTCCTGATTGACGAGATTCACGCCGGGATAGCTTTTGTGCATCCAGATCGGGGCTGGCTGGCCGGGAATGTCCACGACGACCCTGATTCCTGCCTTGTGCATCTGGGCGATGACATCATCGAACCATTCGAAGGTGAAGCGCCCCTCCTCCGGCTCAAAGGAATCCCAGGACAGGTCGCCCATTCGTACCAGGTTGAAGCCCGCGCCTTTCATGATGGCAATGTCCTGCCGGATCTGTTCGGGCGAGCGGTCGATCGGCTGATAGCAGGCGCCCACGAACAGGTCGCCCTTGCCTGGCCAGTCGGGATGCCCCTGCGCGCTTTGCGCGGCGGCGGGGGCGGTCATAGGCGCGATGGCGGCGGCGGATAGCCCGATCGTCAGGGCCATGCGCGCTACGGAAGAAAGACGAGGAAGCATCGGATTGAACATCCCAAATAAGAAAGACTGGAGCGCAGTCAGGCGAAGGTGATTTCAAATGCGTTGGCGTGTCGCGACGGGAGCGTGCCGGGCATGGTGATGACCAGCGCCTGTCCAGTCTGCTGAAAGGCGATCGTGCCGCGATGACCCAGCAGGCGGACCCGGCGGACGCGACGGCGCTCATGCGGGTTGTCGCTGGCCAGCGCCGTGATCGCCACGCTGCCAGCCGGTTCACCCAGCGCGATGGCGTAGAGGGTGTCGCCCCTGGTCGTGAAGCGGATGTCGCGGGCGGTATAGTCGACCTTTTCCTTGAACATCCCCTCGGCCGCTTCGGTTGGACCTTCGCCATGGATTTTCCATGGACGGGTGCCGTGGATAGCGGTGGCGTTGATTTTCATCCAGGCGGCCAGTTCGGCCAGCAACTGTTCGGACTGGGGCGGCAGGCTGCCGTCGGGATATTGGACGACGTTCATCAGCATATTGCCATTCTTGCTGACGATGTCGGCCATCATGGTGATGACCTGTGCGGGCGTTTTATAGTCGAAATTGTCGCTGTAGAACCAGTCGCCGTTCGACGTGTCCGTCTGCCATGGAGAGGGATTGATGCCCTTGAGAACGCCGCGTTCGACATCCTGGACGACGGCTTTGCGATGAAACTCGCCCGATCCTGAATCCTTGCAGGTATAGACGGCGTTCAGCTTTCCGGTGCGGCTGATGCTCTTATTATAGAGATGAGCGACGAGAGAGCGACCGACTTCGCCAAAGGGCAGGCCGCCATCGGCGTAGAGAAGATCGACGTCATAATTGTCGATCAGGTCGCTGATGCGGCGAAACCAGAGTTGATGGAAGGCGGCGTTGCGCGTGTACCAACTTTCGGGCGTATTGCGGAAGGGTTCGTCGCGATTGTCGTGATAGAGATCGGCAAAGCGGGGGTCCGCACCGTCATAGGCCAAGCCCAGCTTCGGCCAGAACTGGTCATAAAGATGATTGGGATACCACCAGCTATAGCTGGCGGCGAGATGTTCCGACACGCCAAAGCGCAGGCCGCAGCGACGCGCGGCCTTTTGCCATGCGCCTACAATGTCGCGCTTTGGCCCCATAGCGGTTGCGTTCCAGCGATGATGGCGGGAATTCCACAGGTCGAAATTGTCATGATGGACGCCCATCGACACGAAATATTTTGCGCCTGCGGCCGCATATTTGTCCATCAATGCTTCAGGATCGAAACGCTCCGCCTTCCACAGGGGAATGATGTCCTTATAGCCAAATTCCGATGGGTGGCCGTAGGTTTTGACATGATGGTCATAATGGGGATGGCCGGGCACATACATGAAGCGCGCGTACCAGTCGCCCTGTCGAGGCACGGCTTGTGGTCCCCAGTGCGACCAGATGCCGAACTTGGCGTCGCGAAACCATTCGGGCGCGTCATAGCCGTTGAGCGATTCGACGCTGCTGTCGAAACGTCCCCTGGCGATCGGAAGGGCTTGCGGGGCCGGTTTGGGCATTGTCGGTGGCGCGCCAGCGGCGCGCGCGGCCGCGCCCATACCCAGTGCCGCCATCGATCCGGCCAGAATATCGCGCTTGCTGAACCTGCTCATTCCCGCCCTCCCCTTCTTATCGCCCGCCATGCTTACAGGATCGGACATCCGTAGCCACCAGACGACGTAAATCGCATATTTGCAAATATGTTTTCATATTGCAAATATTTCCTGCCCGTCGATATACGCCTTTCAGATGACTATGCGAAGGCGCAAGCGCATGAGATCACTGCGAATTTCCGCGCGATCATGCCGCAGCGCGCGACGGCGATGATTTTTATTAGTGCAATAGCTTTTTCTTTCAGAAAAATAGGACTATCGTGCCATCGACGAATTAGGCGGTCGAACGGGCAACGGGCATGGCCTGCATCCGTGCAATATGCGCCGACGCCATCGCCAAGGGAGGGGACATGAAACAGTTTCGGATTTTGGCCGCGATGACGGGCCTGATGCTTGCGTCGCCCCTGTACGCTGCCGATGCGGATGTCGCCACGCCCATCCCCAAAATCGAAAGCCGCAATGGGCGGCACGCGCTGATCGTGGATGGCGCGCCGTATCTGATGCTGGGCGCGCAGGCGAACAATGCCAGCAACTATCCCGCCTATCTCGACACGATCTGGCCAGTGCTGGACCGGATCCATGCCAATACGCTGGAAATACCGGTCGCCTGGCAGCAGGTCGAGCCGGTCGAGGGGCAGTTCGACTTTTCCTTCCTCCAGACATTGCTGGATCAGGCGCGGGCGCACGACAAAAGGCTTGTGCTGCTGTGGTTCGGGACATGGAAGAATACCGGCTATGCCTATACACCCGACTGGGTGAAGATGGACAGCCGCCGCTTTCCACGCCTCAAGACCAAGACTGGTGAGGATCATGGCGTGTTGAGTGCGCATGGCACGCGCACGCTGGAGGCGGACAAGCGCGCCTTCGTCAAGATGATGGAATATCTGCGCGATCATGATGCGCGCAACAGCGTCATCATGGTGCAGGTGGAAAATGAGACTGGCAGTTACCGCATGCCGCGCGATTATAGTGCGGAGGCGAACAAGCTGTTCGCGCAGCCGATCCCGGCTACTCTGGCGCGTGCTACCGGCCATAAGGGCACATGGGCGCAGGCGTTCGGCCCGCAAGCCGACCGCATGTTCAACACATGGTACACCGCCATTTACGTCAATGCGATTGCGGTGGCGGGCAAGGCGGTCAAGCCGCTGCCCATGTATGCCAATGCGGCGCTCGCCGGGCCATCCAACGTTCCAGACCCCTATGGCGTCGCGAGCGGCGGTCCGCAGCAGGACGTGCTGGACATATGGAAGGCCGGGGCGCCGGCCATCGATCTGGAGGCACCGGATATTTATGATGGGAAGAGCGACAATGTGATGCTCTACCTCGACAAATATGCGCGTCCCGACAATGCGCTGATGGTGCCGGAAATCGGCAATTCGCTATTGTTCGCGCGCTATTTCTATCCCGCGATCGGGCGTGGCGCGATCGGCTTTGCGCCGTTCGGCATGGATCGCAGCGGTTATATGAATTACCCGCTGGGCGCCAAGGCGCTGGACGAGGAGATATTGGACGCCTTTGCCCTGCCCTATCGATCGGTCGGATCGATGATGCGCGATTGGGCGCGGATGGCGTTCGAGCATCCGACATGGGGCGGATCAAAGCCCGACGACGGATCGGCCATTTCGACGGTCATGGGCGACTGGGCGATCAAGGGCGAATGGGGCCAGTGGCAGTTCGGCATGAAGGAATGGACCTTCTTCAAGGCCGATCCAACGCCAGCGGCCGACAAGCCGGTCGGGGGCTTTGCCGTGATACAATTGTCGGCGGACGAGTTCCTGCTGGTGGGCGATCATGTCCGGGTGTCCTTCGAACCCAAGCCCGGATCGCCGCGCAACGGCATCATGTTGCGGGCGGAGGAAGGACGATTCGACAATGGCAAATGGGTCATGTCGCGCATCTGGAACGGGGACCAGACCGATTATGGGTTGAACCTGACCGATCGGCCGCAGGTCCTGAAAATCACCATGGGCCATTATCGCTGATGAGCGTGCGGGCGATGATCGGCGCGATGGCATTGGGCGCGGCGCTGCTGTCGAGTGCGACGCCGGTGGCCGCACAAGCGCAGCGGACGATCACGGTCGATGTGGCGCGCGCTGGGGCGCCGATCGACCGGTTTTTCGACCTGTCGGTGGGGTCAGATTATCCCGGCACGCTGATGCGCGACGACAGCATGGCGCAGCTGACGACGGCGCAGGCGGAACTGGGGTTTCGCACCATCCGCTTCCACGCGATCTTTCACGACGTTCTGCGCACGGTGCGGGTGGAAAAGGGGCGGACGATCTACGACTGGAGCGGGATCGACAGGCTGTACGATCAGTTGCGGGCGCGTAACCTACGCCCCTTCGTCGAGCTGGGTTTTACGCCTGAAGCGCTCAAGACGTCGGACAATTCGATCTTTTACTGGAAGGGAAACACTTCTCACCCGCAGATCGACGGCTGGCGCAAGCTGATCGACGCATTCGTGCGCCATGTGCGGCAGCGCTATGGCGTGGACGAGGTGCGGCAATGGTATTTCGAGGTGTGGAACGAGCCTAATCTCGACGGATTTTGGGAGGGCGCCGACCAGAAAGCCTATTTCCAGCTTTACGATGTGACGGCCAAGGCGATCAAGGCGATCGATCCAGCGCTGCGCGTGGGTGGCCCATCGACGGCGGGCGCGGCGTGGGTGCCCGAGTTTCTGGCCTATGCAGCCGCGCATCGCGTGCCGGTCGATTTCGTGACGACCCACACCTATGGCGTGTCGGGCGGTTTCCTGGACGAGCAGGGCAAGGAGGATAACAAGCTGTCGGCGGACCCCGACGCCGTGATCGCAGACGTGCGCAATGTGCGCGCGCAGATCCAGGCATCGGCCTTTCGCGATGTGCCGTTGTTCTTCACCGAATGGAGCACCAGTTACAGCCCGCGCGATTCGGTCCATGACAGTTATATCAGCGCCGCCTATATCCTGACCAAGTTGAAGGCGGTCGAGGGCATCGTGCAGGGCATGAGTTATTGGACCTATAGCGACCTGTTCGAGGAGCCGGGGCCGCCGACCGCGCCGTTCGAGGGCGGATTCGGGCTGATGAACCCGCAATCCATTCGCAAGCCTGCCTGGTTCGCCTATAAATATCTGCATGCGTTGCAGGGGCGTGCGGTGCCGACGGTCGATCCGCATAGCTGGGCCAGCAGCGACGGGCGCGGCGTCCGGTTGCTGGTGTGGGACTGGCATCAGCCGGTGCAGCCGGTCAGCAACCGGTCCTTTTTCACGCGGATCGTCCCGGCGGAAAAATCCGCGCCCGCTGCGGTACATGTCGTGGGATTGACGCCGGGCCGATACCGGTTGCGCACATACCGGACGGGCTATCGCCATAATGATGCCTATTCCGCCTATATCGACATGGGCAGCCCCAGGACGCTGGATAGCGGGCAGGTCGCCCGTCTTCAGGCAATGACGCAGGATGGGCCGGAAGCCGATGAGATGGTCAGCGTGGCGGCCGACGGGCGGCTGGACCGGACGCTGGCGTTCGACAGCAATGACGTGATGCTGGTCACGGTCGATCGCGTGGATGGGAAGAGCCAATGACCGAAGCCACGACGCGCCATGTGCTGGTGCTGGACATCCATCCCGATGACGAAAGCATCGCCGCCTATCGCCGTTGGCATCGGGCGGGTGGTCCGCCCGACGCTGTCACCCGATCCATCCGCGACAGCGACATCGCATCGCTCGAAATCTGGCATGTCGGCGATCGACTGGTCATGATCATGGAAAGCGGACCGGGCTTTTGCGCGAGCGCCAAGGCGGCGGCTGACGCTGCCGATCCTGATGTGCAGGCGTGGGAGACGCTGATGGACCGGTTCCAGCGGCGACTGCCCTTCGCCCCGGCGGACGTGAAATGGGTGGCAGCCGAGCGCATCTACACTTTGGACGAGCAGCCCTGATGCAGCGTGTCAGGCGGCGGCTGCAGACCCGCCATGATCGCGGATATAATCCATATGCCGAGGCAAAGCCTGCGCGCCGCGCGTGACAAGCCCGCGCATGCGATCCAGCTTTGCGCGCACGTCATCTTCATCGAGCAGATCAGCCTGCGGATCATAGCCGCGCGGGACAAGGCCCTGCCCCAGCATCACCGCGACCCAGCTGGTTTCGGTGAACAATTCGCCCGGCTCCAGCAGGATGCGGCCATTGGCGGCGAACAGCGCCATGCGTTCGTTCAACGTGTCGGGCACGGCCATGTCCGCCACATGCCGCCAGAACGGCGTGTCGCGGCGCAGCGTTTGCTTGTAATGGAGGATCACGAAATCGCGCACGCTTTCAAAGTCGTTGCGGATCATTCGGTTATAGCAGGCGACCTCCGCCGGATCGATGCGGTCGGCGGGGAAGAGCGACAGGAGCGTCGTGACCCCCTGCTGCACGAGATGGATGGAGGTGGATTCGAGTGGTTCGATGAAGCCGGACGCCAGGCCGAGTGCCACGACGTTGCGGTTCCAGGCCTGCTTGCGCCTGCCGGTGACGAAGCGGAGCGGACGGGGGTCGCCCAGCGGCTTGCTGTCCAGTTGGGCCAGCAACTGCGCACCAGCGTCTTCGTCATTCATGAACTGGCTGCAATAGACATGGCCGTTGCCGACCCGATGTTGCAGCGGGATGCGCCACATCCATCCGGCGTCGCGCGCGGTCGATCGGGTGAAGGGATGCGGTGCTTCGATCGATTCCGATCCGACTGCGAGCGCACGGTCCATCGGCAACCAGTGCGACCAGTCCTCATAGCCGGTCTTGAGCGCGTCTTCGATCAACAGCCCCCGGAAACCGGAGCAATCGATGAACAGGTCGCCCCTGATCGTGCGCCCATCGTCCAGCGTCAGATGCTCGACAAAGCCGTCCGCGCTGCGCAGGTGAACGTCGGTAATGCGCCCTTCGACATGAGTGACGCCATTGGCGATCGCCGTTTCGCGCAGCAGTGCCGCATAGAGCGTCGCGTCAAAATGCAGGGCGTAGGAGATGCGCGAGAGGACGTTGCGCGGATCATCGACCGGGCGGGCAAAGCGCCCGGCCTGCGCGGCGGCGGCGGGCAGCGAATAGTCGGCGATGTCGCCCTGCCCCGTGCGCAGCCAATAATGGTGGAAATGGACGCCGTTCAGGTCGGCGCCGACCGATCCGAACGGATGGAAATAGCGATGGCCGCGTTCGCGCCAGTCGCGAAATTCAATGCCCAGCTTGTAGGTGGCCTGCGTGCGCCGGACGAGTTCATCCTCATCCAGACCGAACAGCGCATTGAGTTTGAGGATAGGCGGGATCGTTGCTTCGCCCACGCCCACGGTGCCGATGGCCGAGGATTCCACGACGGTGATCGAAACCCGGTTCCGCGCCAGTCCGCGCGCCAGAACCGCAGCGGCCATCCAGCCAGCCGTGCCCCCGCCCACGATGATGACATTGCGGACGCCGCCTTCGCTCATGATCTCTCCTCCCCCCATGCCGTCTATTGCGCGCTCAGACAGGGCGTGCAGACCCTGCCCGAGCGTCGGGACGGACACAAGGCGTCCGTCCGAACAGGCGTTAGAAGCGCATGCGCACGCGTGCCGACAGTCGGCGATCATCATATTTGAAGTCGCGGGGATTGTTGGGCGCGCCAAGGTAGCTGCGATAGGTCGTGTTGGTGATATTGGATGCGTCGATGGTGAAGGACAGGTTCTGGGTGATGTCGTAGCTGGCCGATGCATCCAGTACGCCATAGGGACGCACGAATTCCGGCAAGGTCTGGGTGCCTACGCCCGTCGTGGTCAGCAGATATTTGCCGCGCCAGTTATAGGCGAGGCGAAGATTGATGCCGCCTTTGTCATAAAGCGCGATCAGATTGTAGCTGTGCTTGGACAGGCCGATCAGGGGCACCTCGACCAGATTGGTGCTGCCGACCGTCCCCTGCGCAACGACGCCTGCATTGCTGTCGGCGAAGGTGTAGTTGGCCTGGACACCGAAGCCCGACAGCCATCCCGGCAGGAAGTCGAAGAAGCGCTGGCCGCCGATTTCAAAGCCCTTCACGCCGCCTTTCGACACGTTGACGATCGACGTGACGTTGAATTCGACATTGCCCAGACCTTCGACATTCTGCGTCAGGCCATAGGTGCGGTTATCGAGCAGATCGCGCAGGTTCTTTTTGAACAGCGTTGCGAAGACGTAGCCTGTGGGGGCGAAATACCATTCCACCGACGCGTCGAACGATGTCACCCGTTGCGGTTTCAGGTTGGGATTGCCCGCCACCGTGCCGGTCCCGGCATAAGGGTTGGTCTGCGCGTTGTAGGGCAGGTTTACGTCGACTGTCTGGGGCGTGTTGCTGTTGCCGGTGTAGATCGGGCTGAGCGTGAAGCTGGGGTTGATCTGGGTAAAGTCGGGGCGGTAGATATTCTTCGAGAAGGCGAAGCGCGCCTGCAACTGCTCCGTCATCTTGAGCCGCAGATTGAGGCTGGGCAACCATTTCGTATAGGTCTGGTCGCCGACATAGGGGTCCATGAGCGTGGTGGTCGACGGCGGCGTGATCGTGCCGTCGGGGTTGGTCACGGGCGTGGAATTGGGCGCACGATAGATGAGCGTACGGAAACCGCGACCCGACTGTTCCGTGCGGACATAGCGGACACCCGCATTGCCATCCCAGTCCATGCCCAAGAGCGTCGATCCGAACGCTGCACGGAAATAGGCGGAAGCATCCTTTTCCTTCACCGTGCCATTGAAGGCGTCAGGCGCGTCGAAGGATCGGAACGCGATATTCTGACCTGAAATGGTCTTCACGTCGTCAAAGGCCTGCTGTGGATTGGCGGCGGAACTCAGGCGCCATTGCAAGACCTTGCCAAAGACGCTGTCCGATGCCTGGCCGCGTAGCAGCGAGCTTTGCAGGGCGTTGGGTTCCATGAATTGCGGGAAGTCCGCGCCGGTAAAGCAACTGGCGCGCGACGACCAGTTGGCACAGGTCGATCCGATCGTGGTCCAGGTGCCCCAGGTCGTGTTGCGGTTGATCGCCTGTTTGTCCGAATAACGTGCGCCCACGCTGATCTTCTTCAGCAGGGAAGCGTCATCAAAGTCCCAGTCGAGGTCGGCACGGATCGTGTCCGCATTCGCCTTATTATCTTCGGCATAGGGCTGAATGGCGGTGTAGCCGTAGTTGGCGGGGTTGGCCAAATATCCCGGATTGTCGATCAACAGCGAAGGGATGTTCCCCCGCGTATCGAACACCAGATTATAATTCTGTCCAAGGCCAGCGACAGACCGGGTCGGATTCAGCACGCTGAGGGTCAGGTTGACCTGCTCGACCGATGCAGTCGACTGAATATGCTGATAATCGATCGATGCATGGAGGTTGTCGGCCAGTTCCCACTTCATGCCCGCCGAATAGTCATTGGTCATCGTCTTGCGATTGCCCTGATAGACGACCGCTGCGCCATCCGGGTCGGACAGGGTGCCCGACGTGGCAACGCCATCCTCGACCGTGAAGGTGGAGCCGGGCGTGGGGTTCAGGGGATTGTTATAAGCGAAGAAGGACAGGCCATAGTCGTGATAGCGATAATGGGCGCTCAGGAACTGGGCGTAAAATTCCAGTTTGTCGGAGGGTTTCCACTGCAGTGCCGCTGCGGCGCTGAACCGCTTGCGGTTACCGACGGCATCGTTGAAGCCGCCGCCATGGGGCACCTGAATATTCTGATTTTCATAGCCCGGCACGGGCGAGTCGATGACCGTGGCCCCTTCGATCGGGATCGGGCCGTGGAAATAATAAGGCTCCATCTGCACCGCGTCCTGCCGGAACGAGGTCTGCTGCCAGGACGCGTTGACCAGGAAGCCGATTTCGCCGATGCCGGTTTCCCAGCGATTGCTGTACAGGC
The DNA here is from genome assembly GCF_049304695.1 of Sphingobium sp. Taxonomy (GTDB): domain Bacteria; phylum Pseudomonadota; class Alphaproteobacteria; order Sphingomonadales; family Sphingomonadaceae; genus Sphingobium. Next base: position 68,129 of record NZ_JBAQOK010000045.1, on the reverse strand, counting down.
CCGATCCGCCAAAGCGCTGCTTCTTGGCGAAGTCATAATAAGTGGTGCTGCCGATAACGGACACGACCTGGCCGGGCGCGTCGAACGGCATGCGGGTACGCAGGTTGACGGTGCCGCCCAGCGATCCTTCGATCAGTTCAGCCGACGGGTTTTTATAAACGTCGATGCCCGACAACAGGTCAGGGCCGATTTCTTCAAAGGATAGACCGCGTCCACCATTGGCGGAAAAAATGTCGCGTCCGTTGAGTTCGGTTCGCACCTGCGTCAGGCCGCGAATGGCGATCGCGCTGCCCTCGCCCCGGTTACGCTGGATCTGAATGCCAGAAATGCGTTGCAGCGCTTCGGCGACGTTGGTGTCGGGCAGGCGACCGATGTCCTGCGAGGTGATCGAATCGACCAACTGTTCCGCGTTGCGCTTGATCGCCTGCGCTGACGCAAGGCTCTGGCGCAGGCCGGTGACAACGATGTCTTTTTCGGTCGAAGAATCGACCGCCGTGTCGTTCGCGCTGGTTTGCGCAGATGCTGTATTCTGTGCGCAAGCCAGCGCCAGTGCCATGACCGACACGCTGCCGAAAATATGCCCCATCGTTCTCATCGACGATCCTCCCCTGTAATTGGGCTGCCCCTCGCAGCGCCAGATTATGAGTGGCCAATAGCGCGTTTTTACAAAGATGAAAATAGTAATTCATTCATGAAAATGATATGAATATGCCGTTCGGTTCGGATGGGCCGTCGAAACAGGGAGGGGCTGGACGCTGCGGGGTAGGAAATCGGGGTCGTAAAAGCGGCGTTTGCCTGCGATCCTTTCGACTCGAGCGGACCGGCTTCGACCGTGTCTTTGATAACAGGGAGACGATGTATGAAGAGTGTGAAGTCGCGGTCCACGCTATGGGCCGCCTCCACCGCGCTGATCGCGATGGCCAGCCCGGCGCTGGCCGAACCAATGGCGCTGCTGGACCGGCATGGCAGCCGTGTGGCGATCGAACCCTATGCGCCCAATATCGTGCGCGTCACGATCGCGCTCGACCCCGCGCTGGCTCAGGCGCCGCCGGGCGATGGTCCCAATGCCAAGTCCGATGCGACCGGCTGGACGCATCGCACGGACGCCAGCGGCGACATCTTCACCTCCGCCGCGCTGTCGCTGACGGTGGATGCCAAGGCGTGGCCCAAGGCGCCCAGCCAGATGGAGCGCTATTTCGCGCCGTCGCTGCCACCGGTCAGCCTGTCCGTCCGGGACGCGACCGGCGCGACACTGACCAAGATGACCGGGTGGGAAATGGCCCCGGTGACGGTCAATGGCGAAAAGACGTTCAAGGTCGGCGCCAGTTTCGACGCGCCGGCCGACGAACATTATTTCGGGCTGGGGCAGAATCAGGAAGGGACGCTGGACCTGAAGGGACGGCAGATCGATTGCGCTCACAGTTATGATGCGCCTGCCGGCGAGACGGTGTGCGTGCCCTTCATGGTGACGAACAAAGGCTATGGCATCGTGTGGGACAATCCCGCACGCACGCTGGTGTGGCCGGGGCTGCACAGCACGACCCGCTGGCAAAGCCAGGTGGGCGAGCGCGTCTCCTTCTTCGTTATCACGGGCAAAACGACCGACGAGCTTTATGCCGGTTATGCCAAGCTGACCGGTGAAACGCCGCTGCCACCCAAAGCGGGGTTCGGCCTGATCCAGAGCAAGGCGCGCTATGAGAGCCAGAAGGAGTTGCTCGACATCGCCAATGGCTATCGCCAGCGGAACCTGCCGATCGACGTCATGGTGCTGGACTGGTTCTACTGGACGCGGATGGGCCAGATGGACATCGACCGCACCTATTTCCCCGACCCCAAGGGGATGAACAGCCAGTTGAACGCCATGGGCATGCGTTCCATCATCAGCGTGTGGCCCCGGTTCGAGCGGGAATCGCGCTATTTCGACATGCTGGCGAACAAGGGCTGGTTCCTGCACGACAAGGACGGGAACCCGATCGACGGCCTGCCGATGCGGTTCGACCGGGCGGGCGCGCTGCTGGACAGCACCAACCCCGATGCGCGCAACTGGTTCTGGGGCAAGATCCGCGACAACATTGCGAGCGAAGGGTTCGACTGGTTCTGGCTGGACGAGACGGAGCCGGACCTGATCCCCGACGGCTATTTTTATGCGAAGGGGTCGGGCGACCGATACCATAACCTGTTCCCGCTGGTGCATACGACGGGCGTTGCGGAAGGATCGGAACGCGACCGACCCGGTTTCCGCAACATGATCCTGGCGCGCGCTGCCTATCTCGGGTCGCAACGCAATGGCGGCCTGTTCTGGTCGTCGGACGTCAAATCGACATGGGAAGCACTGCATCGGCAGATCCCCACGGGTCTGGGCTTTACCGCGTCGGGGCTGGCCTATTGGGGCAGCGACATCGGCGGATGGCAATGGCCGAGCGGTCCCAAGGCCGAGCATCCCATATTGGTCGATCCGGCGGGCGCGACCGCGATGGACGCGACCTACCCCGATTACCCCGAACTCTTCGTGCGCTGGTTCGAATATAGCGTGTTCACCCCCACGCTGCGTATTCACGGGCAGCGGCCCGGCACCGCATTGTGGGAATATGGCACGGCGGCCGAGCCGATCCTGGCCGACTGGTTGCGCCTGCGCTATACGCTGATGCCTTATATTTATGCGCTGGGGCGGCACACCTATGACACGGGTGCGCCGTTCATGCGGGCCTTGTTCATGGACTTTCCGAACGATCCCAAGGCGACGACCATCGGCGACGAATATATGTTCGGCCCTGCATTTCTGGTCGCGCCGGTGACGGAGCAGGGGCAGACGCGCAAGTCGGTTTATCTGCCGGCTGGTACGGCATGGTATGATTATTGGACCAACCAGCGCCATGAAGGCGGACAAACGGTCGAGGTGGATACGCCGATCAATCGCATTCCCCTGTTCGTGAAGGCCGGGTCGATCGTCCCGATGGGCGCGGCGATCAACAGCACGGCCGAGAAACAGGCGATTTCCAGCATTCGGGTCTATCCGGGCGCGGATGCGCGCTTTACGCTCTACGACGATGATGGAAAGACCAACGCCTATCGATCAGGCGGGACCAAGGCCGAACTGGTGTGGGACGATCGCAAAGGCGCGCTGACCAGCAAGACGAAGCTGCCGACCGGACAGGCATTAAGCGGTCTGGTGCAGGTGGTTGGCAAATGACGGGAGTCAAAGACATGACAGGTTTTAACCGCCGCGAACTGGGTCTGGGGATCGGCGCGGCGGCGCTGGGCGCGGCAATCGCGCCGTCGGCTGGCATGGCAGCACAAAGCGGGGCAGCGGATGCGGGATCAGGCGCGCGATCCTTTCCGCCCGATTTCCTGTGGGGCTGCGCCACTGCGGCCTATCAGATCGAGGGGGCGGCGAAGGAAGATGGCCGTGGCGCGACCAACTGGGACATATTTTCCCATACGCCCGGCAAGGTCGCTAATGGCGACACAGGCGACGTCGCGTGCGACAGCTATCATCGATACAAGGACGACATCGCCCTGCTCAAGGCGCTGGGTGTCAAGGCGTACCGCTTTTCAATCGCCTGGTCGCGCATCTTCCCAGATGGAACGGGACAACCGAACCAGAAGGGCGTCGATTATTATAACCGGCTGATCGACGGGCTGCTGGCGGCTGGCATCACGCCGCATGTCACCCTGTTCCACTGGGATCTGCCCGCCGCGCTGCCGGGCGGGTGGCAGAACCGCGACACTGCCTACGCCTTTGCCGATTATGCCGCCTATATGGCGGGCAAGCTGAATGACCGGGTGAAGCATTTCATGACGGTCAACGAACTGCGCTGCTTCACGGACTTAAGCTATATGACCGGGGGCAAAGCGCCGGGGCTGAAGCTGCCCATGGGGCAGGTCAACCAGATCCGGCATCATGGCGTATTGGCGCACGGGCTGGGGGTGCAGGCACTGCGCGGCGCGACGCGAAGCGGGACACAGATCGGCATTGCCGACAATCCCAGCGTCTATGTCCCCGCGATCGAAACGCCCGAGCATATCGACGCGGTGAAGAAGGCGGTGCGCACGGAAAACGCCATGTTCCTGACAGCGATCATGGAGGGGCGCTATCTCGACAGCTATCTGACCGCGCAGGGCAAGGATGCGCCCAGGGTCAAGGACGGCGACATGAAGGTGATCGGCAGTCCGATCGATTTCCTGTCGGTCAATGTCTATACCGGCAATAGCGTCCGGGCCGACGCGTCCTCACCCGCAGGCTATACCATCCTGCCCCACCCGGCCCAAGCCCCGCGCATGCCGTCCCCCTGGTTGTTCGTCACGCCTGAAGTTATTTATTGGGGCATGCGGGCGATCCATGAGATGTGGAAGCCCAAGGCGCTTTATATCTCGGAAAATGGCTGCTCCGCCGACGATAAGGTGGCCGAAGACGGCAAGGTCTATGACACCGATCGCGTCATGTATCTGCGCAACTATATGACCCACCTCCAGCGTGCCACGCAGGAGGGGATACCGGTCAAAGGCTATTTCGTGTGGAGCCTGATGGACAATTTCGAGTGGGAGGATGGCTATACCAAGCTGTTTGGCATCCACCATGTCGATTTCAAGACGCAGAAGCGCACGCCCAAGCTGAGCGCCGACTGGTATCGCGAACTGGTGCGGACCAACAGGCTGGTGTGAGGACCGGGAACTGCGGCGTCAGTGCGTTTTGGACGCTGACGCCGCCGTCTTCACGCCGCTGGCGTCGATGACGCGTTGAGCCTGCGCGGGCCAGTTGCTGCCCTTGACCGCGACATTCCCTTCGACACTGTTGTTGAGATAGGGCGTCCATTCGCCGTTCAGCCTGCCGCTGTTGTACCAGTTGCCGATCGCCTGATTGTCGAGCGCGGTGCGTTTTGGCGCTATGTGCGACTGCGAATTGAGGTTCAGCCAGACACCCCCTACCCGGTCGATGACATTGTTGCGCACAGTCACATAGCGCGATCCTTCGTCCAGATAGATGGCGATTCCGCCCGAACCGGCAACGTCTGATATGTAGTTTTCCGCGATCAACGCGCCGGGGTCCGCCGACAGGTGATAGATGGCGCCGCCGTCGGGGAACCATTGCTTCACGCGCGACACGCGGTTGCCCATGATGACGGTATCGCGCAGGGTCGTGGGCGTATCATAGACTATGTTGCCCGGCTGGTCGTAATAGCCGCGCTGATTGCGCCAATATTCGGCGCTGCCGCCCGGATCATTCGCGCCCCAGCCCCAGCCCACGTCGATCCCGTCATAGGGGGTGTCCGATACGTCATTGTTCATGATGATCGTGCCGGACGCATAGGTGACGAGGATCGCCGACTGTTCCTTATAATCGCGCGACACATGATCGATCCGATTGTTGCGGATGATGATGTCGCGCAGCCCCATGGCGGGCAGCGTCGGATGATGCGCGTCGGCGCGAGTGCCGCCCACCATCACCGCCCCGCCAGCCAAGTCGGTGAAACGGTTGTTCGTCACCTCGATCGCCGACGTGCCAAGGCCGATGCCGCTGGCATTCGCGTCAGGGTTGTTGCCGATGCCCAGCGCCACCTGCCCCAGTTGGGTGAACAGATCGTCGTCGAAGACTATGCGCTGCGCGGCGGCGACCTGAACGGCGGCGGGTTGCTGGTTCCAGCGGTTGCGCATCCTCTCGAACGACCAGCATCCCCAGCTGCAATCGCGAATGGGATCGGCTGGATAGTCGGTCAGGTCGCCTGCGAGGTAGGCACCGCTTTGCTGGCTGGGATAGCCGCCCGGTCCCGATGGGCCGAGCCAGCTTGTATGGCTGAATTGCAGGTGCCGGAATTGCAGGTCTCGGACGGGCGCGTCATAGCTGCCCCCGATGGAGAGGAGATGATCGAGCCGTGGCAGAACCACTTCGATGTGGTCCATGTCCTCGTCGGGCTGGGGTTTGTAATAGAGCAGGCCCGCTTTGGGATCGGCGAACCACTGGCCCGGTTCGCGCAGGAAGGCGAGGGAGCTGACGAGAAAAAGGCGTGCGACTTCGGCCGATACGGGCCGCGCGATCGTGTCATAGCCGACCAGATTGTTGCGCCAGCCCGGTTGCTGCATGACGATGCTATTGCCCTCGATACGATCGACCATGGCGTGGCGATGGGTGAACCAGCTCATCCCCTCGACCTCCAGCCGCTTTTGATCGGGCAGTTTCGCAAGGAAGCGCCAGGCGGGATCGGTTATCTCCAGACCCCATGGGTGGAAGGAAAGCGCGGCGCGGGGGATTTCCACCTGTGCGCGAGAGGCCAGATGCCCGGCCACCGAAAGTTGACGCGGGTCCATGCCGGGCGGGATCGATGCGGCCCATATGTTGCGTTGGCGATCGACAAGGCGCCAGTCGGAAACCGGCACGCCGCCCGACAGCGTGGCGCGCGCGCCTGGCATCCCCTGCCAGCGCACGGTAAAGCCGTTCTGTCCGCCATCGCGCGCATCGAAGCGCAGCGGGGTGGTCAGCCGATACAGGCCGGGTGCGATCGATATGGTGACGTCATGGGTGGCGTTGACCAGCCGCACGGCTTTTTGTGCGCGGGCGAAACTGGCGAACGGCTTTTGGGCCGACCCGTCACCCTCGTCCGATCCCTGCCGAGCGACATGGATGATGAGCGGTTCAGGGTCTGGACGGTTGGGAATGACGATTTTGAAATGATGATCCGCCGCATGATTGGGCGGCGACACCTGCGGAATGTCGGGCATGGGCGGCAGTTGCGCCGCGATCGGGCCTGTCCAGAGCAGCGCCAGCGCCCACATAATCCGCCGCATCATCATCTTAGGGTTCGATCCTCACAATCACCCGGCGATAGCGAGTGAGTGCGGGCGTCCCTTTGTCGGTAACGGCGACGATGAAATGCGCCTCGCGCGGCTCGCTTACGGCCGGGGCAGTAAAATCCACGGTGTGAATGTTGGGCGCAATGCCGGACAGGATCGGTGCCGACCATCGGCCGATTTCTGGATAATGGAACCAGTAGTAGCTGAGGCTATCGCCGTCGGGGTCGGTCGATCCGCGCGCGCTGAGGATAAAGCGTTGTCCCGCCTTTACCGTCAGCCTGTCGGCATGGGCGAGTTGAACGACGGGCTGGTGGTTGGCCTGCGCGTAGGACTGCGTCGTCCAGTCCATGCGGGCGGCAAAGTCATTCTGAAACGCCGTGCGCCAGCGCCAGAGCGTAGCGCGGAAATCCTTGATCGATCGATCGGCCGGGGCGACGGATCGGCCAAAATCGGCAGGCAGAACCGGCGTAACTGTGTCGATGGCGTTGGTCCAGATCGGTCGGGTTTCCGGTTCGATCGGCACGTTGCCGGTAAAGCCGCTGGGGTCGGTGGTCGCGACGGCTGGAGTGTAGAGTTCATAGCGCCCGCCCCAGCCGCCCCAGTCAGGATGGTCCGGGACATTCAGGCCATTGGGAATGAGCGACAGATAGGCAGGCGTGTCCCCTTCCATCCCATAGGAGACATCGGGATAGGCCGCGCCCAGCGGGCCGTGCCCCTGCTGAATATGGTCGCGCAGCCAGCCGTTGGAGATCACCTGATTATCCGCGCCGTCGATCCGGCTGTGGATTGCCGTCCATGTGCCAGCGCCATAGCCGCCGGGACTGACGATGTAGAAGAGGTCGGGAAATGTCGCGCGAATCCACGCCCCGCTGTCGTCCTGATCGGAGATGGTATAGACGCGCAGCCTGGCGATCATCCGCGCTACGGCTTCGGGCGAACGGGTCGCGCGCAGGCTTTGCAGAGCCTGCGCCAACGTGTTCGCCCCGCCCCAGACGGATATCCACAGCGGGCGCGGATCGGGTCGATCGAGCGCTTCGACGATCAGCCGCGATCCGTCGGTATCCTTGCCGACGCCCACCGCCGCCATGCCGTAGGTCGGCTGCCCCGTACGGACCAGCGATTGCAGTCGCGTGGCCGTGGGGTAACCGGGTGCATGCAACGTCAGACTGGGCTGCACCCTGGCATAGTCGCCGATGATGCGGCGAATGGAATCGGGATGCAGATCCTGCTTCATGTGGGTGGAGGTCGTGGCGACCAGACCCTCCAGATCAATCTCATTGGCGTAGAGAAACAAGCGGATGAACGATTGGGTGTCGTCCGGGTCCGCCTCTATATCGCTCAGAACGATCATACGCTGATGTTCGGAAGCATTGGCAGAAGAAGGGGGAGAGGCCGCAGGCAGTGCGGTAGGGGGGAATAAAGCCACAGCCGCCATGATGAAGGCAAATCGTTTCATTCAGGTCTCTCCCCAGTTTTCATGGGCTATGCGGGTTGCAGATCGCCATGATCCGCAACCCGCATGCCTTGCATGTCAAAAGCGGAAGCGAACACCCGCGCGATACATGCGCCCGACGACATCATAGAGCGCCGGATTGACGAAGTAAGGGGACTTGGCCGGATCGCGGTCGAACAGATTGTCGATCTTGGCATAGGCCGTGATCGCCTTGGTGATATTATAGGTGCCGCCAATGTCCATATAGAATGCGCCGGGCATGAAATTCTGGTCGATCGTCGGCGCATTGTTGGTGGATTGAGGGCAACTGCCCGGCTGGCACACGACATATTGGTTGCCCAGCACGCCATCGCTGAACCAGCGTTCCTGAATCATGAACGAGAATTTGTCATTCTCGTAGCTCTGGATCGCCAGCCATTTCCAGTCGGGCGTGTTGCCCAGATTGACCCCGGCGGAATCGACAGGGATGGTGCCGATGATGCCGGTGTCGGTCACGAACTTGCGAATGTGAGTCGCCAGCGCGCGCACGGTGAAGCTGCCCGGCAGGCCGAGCGGCTGCTGCCAGCGATAGCTTGCTTCGATGTCGAAGCCGCTGGTGTCGATCGACGCCAGGTTGAACGCCTGGACATTGATGAAGTTCGGCCCGTTCTGGTTGTTGAGGTTGAACGCGCTGCAGGTTTCGGGCTGCACATTCTGGAAGCACAGGTTGACGATGTCGCCTGCGCCGATGCTGGAAATCACGTCCTTGATCTTGAGCTTGTAGTAATCGAACGACAGGCTGAGGCCGGGTAGCCAGGATGCACCCGACAAAGACACGCCGAAGGTGGTGTTACGTGCAGTTTCGGGGCGCAACTGTGTGTTGCCGATCGTGTTCTGGATCGCCAGCACGTTACGACCGGTGAAGGGATCGAAGAAGTTGGGCAGGGTCGTCGTGACAGGCGCTGCGAACAGTTCCGACAGGTTGGGCGCACGCACGTCCTTCGACGTTACGCCGCGCAGACGCACGCCTTCGATCGGCAGGTTCCATGTGCCGCCGATCTTCCACGTCCAGTTGACGCCCGACGTGCTGTAGTCGGTGACGCGGACGGCCCCGTTGATGTTGGCTTTGCCCAAAGTGTCGGAATTGATGACGGGCAGGTCCGCCTCGAAAAAGGCTTCCTTGACGCCGTAGCCGCCCCGACCGTTCTTGTAATTGCCCGCATACCAGTTGTTGCCCGTCGCGATCAGCGTGGGGTCCGTCGGATATTCGGCAGAAGGACCGGTATTGTCGAAGCCCGCTCCATAGGGATCGGCGCGCACGCGATAAAATTCATGGCGATATTCGCCACCGAACGCGATCGAGAGCGGCCCGGCCCACAGGTCCACCGGCGAACCGGAGAAATTGATGCTGACCACGTCCTGCGTCTGGCGCGTGCGCTGATAAGGGCCGTTTTGCGGGATGATATAGTCGAGCGCGGCCTGCGACGGATTGCCACCGAAGATGTTGAGCGGCTGGCACCCGTTCGCCCGCGCTGTTGCATCGGCGCATACGATCTGGCCGTTGATCGTGGTCGCGTTGATTGCCTGATTAAAATGGTTCGACAGCATGATGTTGGACACGCTGATGTCGGTAAAGTTGACACCATGTTCAAAATAATTGTCATAGCTCCAGTCCGTGCCGAACAGGCCGAACTCGCCCTTCGCGCCGATCACGCCGCGATACTGGCGACGGTCGGTATGAACCTGGGTATTGCCGAGCGCGGCGTTGCTGGTGCCATATCCGAAACTGGTGATCCCGGCCGTCGTGCAGGCCGCCTTGATCGAATCGGGTACGAAGGGATTGGCGCACTGAATGGTCAGGCCTGGGCGATTCATACCGCCGACTGGCTGATTTTGCGTCTTCACCTGACCATAGTTGAAGCTGAAATAGAGTTCGTCATTGTCGGCAAAGTCAAAGCCCAAACGGCCATAAGTGTTGATGCGTTCGATCGACGACTGAAGCGTGCGACCTGCGTCGACATTGCCCGACAGGTCGCCGCCGACGCAGAAGCCGGGGAAGCATCCGTTGACCGCACTATTGGTGCCGCTGCGCACCGGAACGCCGTTGGAGCCATATTGGAACGCAAACGGGTTGCCCGCCTCGTCAAACGCAGTCCCCTGCAACGGTCCCGAGGTGATCAGGCCATATTTGGTGTAATTATAGGCCTGCGCATTATCGCGCAGGACAAAGCGTGGCGATCCATCGTTGGTGACGCCGCGATCGATCAGGGTCGTCTGCTTGAACCAGTCGCGCCCTCCAGCCAGACCCAGGCCGAACTCACCACCGCCCACGCCGTCTTCATTGGCGTATTCGCCGCTGACGACCAGATGGATGCGGTCGTCGGCGAAGCTGGTTCCGGCGGCCAGCTGCACCAGCACCTGTTCATTGTCGCCATATTTGCTGATGCCGCCCTGCACATTGCCCTTGATACCCTTGAACCGGGTATCGGTGATGAAGTTGACGACGCCGCCGACCGCATCGGAGCCGTAGGAGGCCGACGCGCCGCCGTTCACGACATCGACACGCTGGATCAGCAATTGCGGAAACAGGCTGATGTCAGGCACACCTGTCACGTTCGCGCCGACGACGCGCTGCCCGTCGAGCAACGTCAGCGTGCGAATCGCACCCACTCCGCGCAGAGAGAAGGAACTGAGACCCTGCTGGCCGCTCGAGGTGCTGAACGTGTTGGTGGCAGTGCCCGAAGACCCCTGCAAGGACGGAAGCTGCGCGATGGTGGTGAAAATATTGGGCTGCGCATTGGCTTCGATCGCGCCGGAATCGATCACGGTCGTGGGCGTCGGCGCGGTATAGCCGCTTGCCTTGATGCGCGAGCCGGTGACGACGATGTCGGCGGTGTTGCTGCGTTGCGCGCCACTCTGGGGCGGCGCTTCCTGTTCGGCCTGAGCCAATGCGGGCACTGCCAGCAGGCACGCGGACAAGGCGAAGGCGCTGGCCATAGCGGACTGTGCGCGGGCCAAACGAATACGAGAATTGAAACCTGACATCCTGCTCTCCCCAAGATATGCTTTTACATGCATTGTGGGGCATATGCCCCGAAGCCCACGCTATTTTCCGCGCCCCATGACAGGGAATCGACAGAAACTTCGTTAGCGCTAACAAGCCTATTGATAACTTCGCGCTTTATTGTCAATAGTCCGACAAGATAAGGTGATTGAGGATGACGCCCTTGACTGAAAAGACGGCATTGGCAGGGGCGGAACCGCATCGTCGGAGCGGTCGAACGTCGATCGCGCTTTGTTTCTACGTTAACGTTATCGGACGCACATCGTGACGAGCACGCGGATCGGAAAGATACGCTGGACCATCATCGGCCTGTTCGTGGGCGCGATGGTCATCAACTATCTGGCGCGGTCCGTGCTGGGCGTTGCCGCGCCGGTTATCCTGACCGAACAATCCATCAGCAACCAGCAATATGGATGGATCACCAGCGCCTTTCAGATCGGCGTCATGCTCCAGCCGCTGGCCGGATATTTCCTCGATAGCGTCGGGCTGCGCATCGGCTTTGCGATCTGCGTGGTGGCGTGGTCGCTCATCACCATGGCGCATGGTTTCGTCAACGGCTGGTTCGGCTTTGCTGCGCTACGCAGCCTGCTGGGCCTGGCCGAGGGTTCCGCGCAACCTGCCGGACAAAAGCTGGTTGCCGAATGGTTTCCTGCCAGGGAACGCGGCCTTGCGGGCGGCATCTATAATATCGGCGCGTCGTTGGGCGCCGTGTTTGCGCCACCGTTGGTCGCCTTCGCAGTCATGATGCATAGCTGGCGACTGGCGTTCATCATCGCCGGTGCGATCGGGCTTCTCTGGGCGCTGCTGTGGTTCTTCTATTATGAAACGCCTGCGCGCCACCGACGGCTGAGCGAGGGCGAGCGGGATTACATTCTCACCGGGCAGGAAGCACGGCTCGCGGCGCGCGCGGAAAAGCCGTCTTTTCTGGAACTGGCAAAGCGGCGCGATTTCTGGGGCATTGCCCTGCCGCGGATGCTGGCCGATCCGGTGTGGGGCATGCTGTCCTTCTGGATGCCGCTCTATCTGGCGCGGGTGCGCGGTTTCGATCTTGGCCAGATCGCGCTGTTCGCATGGCTTCCCTTTCTCGCCGCCGATCTTGGATGCCTGTTCGGCCCTGCCGTCGTCACCTTTCTCCAGCGGCGCAATGTCGACCTGATCGACGCCCGGCGATGGGCCTTCACATTGGGGGCCTTGATGATGACGAGCATGGCCTTTGTCGGCCTTGCAACCAATCCCTATGCAGCGATCGCACTGCTATGCATTGGCGGCTTTGCGCATCAGACGCTGTCCGTCACCGTCATCACCATGGCGTCCGACCTGTTCCGCCGCAATGAAGTCGCAACCGTGGCAGGCATGGCGGGCCTTGCCGGCAATCTGGGCGTGCTCGTCTTCACCCTGTTCCTGGGCCAGATGGTCGATGACGTCGGCTATGGTCCCTTCTTCATCCTGCTGGGCGTTCTCGACCTGCTCGGCGCTGTTCTTCTATGGACTTTGGTACGCAAGCCAGCATGACTACGATCTCCAATCCTATCATACGGGGCTTCAATCCCGATCCGTCGATCCTGCGCGTGGGCGATGATTTCTATATCGCCACGTCCACATTCGAATGGTTTCCCGGTGTCCAGATCCATCATAGTCGCGACCTGATCCACTGGCGGCTCGTCGGGCGTCCGCTCGCGCGCGCGGCGCAACTCGACATGCGCGGCGAACCGGATTCCTGCGGCGTGTGGGCGCCGGACCTCAGCTATGCCGATGGCCGTTTCTGGCTCATCTTCACCGACGTGAAACGCTATGGCGCGACGACCGTCAATGGCGCGCGGGGCGTGTCCCTGCGTGATTTCCCCAACTATGTCGTGACCTGCGACACAATCGACGGGGAATGGTCGGACCCGGTCCATCTCAACAGCAGCGGTTTCGATCCAGCGCTGTTCCACGATGATGACGGGCGCAGCTGGATGCTCAACATGCTGTGGGATCATCGGCCGGGACAGGGCCGTTTCGCCGGTATCCAGCTTCAGGAACTCGACCGGGCACGCATGGTGCTGATCGGGCAACCGGAACTGATCTATAAAGGCACGGAGCGTGGCTTTACCGAAGGGCCGCATCTCTACAAAAAAGACGGCTATTATCATCTGCTCGTCGCGGAAGGTGGCACCGGATGGGATCATGCCGTCGTTATGGCGCGATCGCGCACCCTATGTGGCCCTTATGAAGATCACCCGGACGGGGCCGTGTTGACGGGCGCGGGGCAGCGCGACATTCCGATCGCCCGGACCGGGCATGGCGACCTTGTCGAACTGGCCGATGGCACGACATGGCTCGCTTATCTGTGCGGCCGCCCCCTGCCGGGCCGCGAACGCTGTATCATGGGTCGGGAAACGGCGATCCAGCCGATGCGGTGGGATGACGATGGCTGGTTGCGCACGCTGACGGGGGACGCGCGTCCCGATCCTTGCCCGGTGGCGCCATCCCTGCCTTGGGCACCATGGCCCATCGAGCCATGGGACGGCAGTTTCAATAGTCCGACATTGCCAGATGATTTCCAATGGTTGCGCACACCCTTCCCCGACCGCTTGTTCAGCCTGACCGCACGGCCCGGCTGTCTGCGCCTTTATGGTCGTGAAACAGTGGGCAGCCTGTTCGAACAGGCACTGGTCGCGCGACGCCAGACCGATTTCCGCTTTACCGCGACCACATGCCTGTCGTTCGCGCCGCGCTGTTTCCAGCAGGCGGCTGGGCTGATCTATTATTATAACAGCACGAAATTCTACTATCTGCACATCAGCGCCGACGATGGCGTCCGGCAGCTTCAGTTGATGTCCGCATCCCCGGAATGGGAGGAAGGCACGACGCTGGACATCATCGCCCCCCTGCCCCCCGGCCCTATCGCGTTACGGACGGAGGTGGATGGCGACCAGTTGACCTTTGCCTGGCGCGCAGAAGAAGAGGAGGCGTGGCACATATTGCCGCGCACATATGATGCCAGCATCCTGTCCGACGAAGTCACCTATCCGGGCCTGCCCAACTTCACCGGCACCTTCGTCGGTATGGCCTGTCAGGATATGTCGGGCGCTGCAACGCCTGCCGACTTTGCGTCCTTTATTTATGAAGAGGTGGGCCTGAACACGCCGGTCGACTGACGCTGGACGATTTCATGGTCGAGGATATGTTCGCGCGGCACGCGTGACTTGCGCCCGTGCAGGCCGATCTCCGCGATCAGGAGACTGAGCGCTTCGGCGGCCAGCGCACGCACGGGCTGGCGAACCGTGGTGAGCGGCGGCCAGAGCGTGATCGCGGCGGTCGTATCGTCGAACCCGGCGACCGTCAGTTCGGTCGGCACATCGAGATGACGGCGATGCGCCACGGAAACCACTGCTGCGGCCATATCGTCATTGCTGGCAAAGATCGCGGTTGGTGGCTTGGCCGCGCCCAGAAGCTGCTCCGCCGCCGCAAGGCCGGACATATAGGTGAAGTCACCCTGCGCCACCTGAACATCCACGCCGCCGGTTTCGCGCACAGCCGCGTAGAATCCCGCCATGCGTTCCGCGCTGGCCGCCTGATCCGGGTTGCCCAGGATGAAGCCCAGTCGCCGGTGGCCAAGATCGAGCAGATGCCGCGTCATTTCATAGGCAGCGGCGCGATCGTCGATGCGTACGCAGATCGTGTCGGGCGATTGATAGGCGCCGACCGCAGCTATGATGCAGCCTGCGTCGCGCAGGACGCGCAGGACTTCGGGCGCTTCGCCCAGCGGCGGTGCGAGCAGGATTCCGCTGATCCGGGACGCGGCCATATCCTCCAGCGCGGCGGTGGGCGGCGGCCCACCCCCTTCCCCCTTGAGCAGGACGAGGCGCGCGCCACGGGCCGATGCTTCTTCGAACACGCCGGTCAGAAAATCGCTCATGAATGCGGCGCTGGGGTTGGAGTAGATGACGCCGATGCGCAGCTCGCTCGACGTCACCAGATTACGCGCCGCAACATTGGGCGTGTAGGACAGCGCCTTGATCGCCTCCTCCACCGCCGCGCGGGTATCGGCGCTGACACCGGAGCGGCCGTTCATGACGCGCGATACCGTCATGGACGATACGCCTGCACGCGCGGCAACATCGACGATGGTCGCCCCTCGTGCCGGATGATCCGATCTCGCCATCTTGCCCCCTTCTTACCGTTTCCGCCGATCGAGCCGAGCTGGAAACGAACGGCGTCCACCATAGTGAACACCACATATATTGCCATTCCTGCGCGCTTCTCCCCTTGGGCCATTATAGCGGATTTGTCGATTGTCGCTTCACCGAACATCGCAGGCAGCCGTCAATTTTATTGTAGGAGTTATTGACCTGCTTTCTGCTTTCGGTAGGATCGCAGCAGGGAAGCCAAGCGCCTCGACAATGACACATGTTAGCGTTATCAGTTGCGCCAATCGCAGGAAAACAGGCGGTGATGGGAGAGAATGGAATGGCATATCGGACTTTGGCACTTGCGGCGCTGTCGCTTCCGCTCCTGTCGCTGGCCGCTGCCCCGGCGCAGGCCGACCCAGCACGGTTCGAGCGTTTCACCTATCAGGGGCAGGAACCGGGCGCGCGCGCTCCCAGGGCAGGAGAATATCGCAATCCCATCCTGTCGGGCTATTATCCCGACCCGTCCGTGACCCGCGTGGGCGACGACTATTATCTCGTCAATTCCTCCTTCGCTCATTATCCCGGCCTGCCGATCTTCAAATCGAAGGATCTGGTGAACTGGACCCAGATCGGCAATGCGATCGATCGGCCCGAACAGCTGGATTTCAACGGTCGCCGCATATCGGAAGCCGTGTTCGCACCCGACATCAGCTTTCACGGCGGTATCTTTTACATCGTCAATACCTGCGTCGAATGTAAGGGCAATTTCGTCATCACCGCCAAAGACCCGGCAGGGCCATGGTCCAACCCGATCTGGTTGCCGTTCGAGGGTATCGACCCGTCCATCTATTGGGAGGGTGACAAGGCCTATATCGTCAACAATCGCGCGCCTGATGAACCGCCCCGCTATTCCGGGCATCGCGCCATCTGGATTCAGGAATATGACTGGCGCGCTGGCAAGATGGTCGGTCCCAGCACGCAGTTGATCAATGGCGGCGTAGACATCAGTAAAAAGCCCGTCTGGATCGAAGGGCCGCATATCTTCCAAAAGGGCGGCTATTATTATCTGACCGCAGCCGAGGGCGGCACCAGCGTCAATCATTCGCAGGTCGTGCTGCGATCCAAGGATTTGCGCGGCCCCTATATCCCCTATGCGAACAACCCGATCCTGACCCAGCGCGACCTGGACCCCAAGCGTCCGAATTTCATAGGATCGGCGGGCCATGCGACGCTGGTCGAAACGCAAAATGGCGACTGGTGGGCGACGTTCCTGGCCGTGCGCCCCTATGCCGACGACTATTATAATATCGGGCGTGAGACATTCCTGCTGCCGGTGACGTGGAAGGACGGCTGGCCGATCATCCTGCCCAAGGGAGAAGCGATCCCCCATATCGTCAAGGCACCACGCCTGCCCGCCCGGCCCAAGCCCGCACTGCCGACCAGCGGCAATTTTGCCTACACCGACGAGTTCAACGGCAATAGTCTGTCGATGCAGTGGATCGGCATCCGCACCCCGCATCAGCCCTTCTATCGCCTAGTCGGCGGCGCGCTGGAACTGGATAGCGGAGCGGCGATCGGCGACCTGAACGGCGTGCCTGGCTTCGTCGGACGGCGGCAGCAGCATGAAAATGCTACCATATCCACGACGCTGCGCTACACGCCGATCAAGGATGGCGACCGTGCGGGGCTGGCCGCCGTGCAGAGCGACCGCAGCAATATCTTCTTCGGCCTGACCCGGATCGCGGGCAAGCCGGTGGTGGCGCTCTACACCCGCGATGCGGCGGATGCCGATACGCTGGTCGCGTCAGCGCCGATCGCCGTCACAGGCCCGGTGACGCTGACCATTCGCGCCACCGGCGGCACGCTGGCGTTCGATTATGGCGTCAAGGGAGCTAAGAAGACGCTCAAGGCCGGGCTGGATGCGACATTGCTCAGCACCAGGAAGGCGGGCGGCTTCGTCGGCACGGTCGTTGGTCCCTATCATTACACGCCCGCTGACTGAGGGCCGGAGAGTATGACGATGCCCCGTTCCCCCGCTTTGCGCGCCGGTCTTGCCATGGCGGCGCTGGCACTTGGCTCCACCCTTTCCGCGCAGGTGTGGCGTTCCGATCAGGGGGACGGCACCTATCGCAATCCGGTATTGTTCGCCGATTATCCCGATCCCGACATCATCCGCGTGGGTGAAGATTTCTATTTCGTCACGACAACCTTCGCCAATGCACCGGGCGTCACCATCCTCCATTCCAGGGATCTGGTGAACTGGCGCATCGTCACCCATGTGGTCGACCGGCTGGACGGCGACCCGCGCTACGACCTGAAAAATGGCGGCGATTATCGGCACGGCTTCTATGCCGCCAGCCTGCGCTTTCACGAAGGCCTCTTCTACCTTGCGGTGACGCCGGTGGGGCACAAGACGCGCATCTATCGATCGGCGAAGATCGACGGGCCATGGACGTATAAGGAGTTGGACCGCGAAGCCTTCGACCCGGCGCTGTTCATTGATGGCGACGGCACGGCCTATCTCGGCACGTCGATCGGCACCGATGGCACGGTGACGCTGCTGACGCTGAACAAAGATCTGTCCGCCGTCACCGCTGTGCGCAAAACCTATTATAACAAGGGTGCGGAAGGATCGAAGATCATCCGGCACAAGGGCTGGTATTATCTGTTCAATTCCATTCCCGGCAAGCTGGCGATGACGGTATCGCGGTCACGCAGCTTGTGGGGACCATGGGAAACCAAGGCTTCGATCGACGATACGACCGGCGGGCATCAGGGCGCGATGGTCGATATGCCCGATGGTAGCTGGTATGGCTTCGTCATGGTCGACAAGGGCGCGATCGGACGCATGACCAATATCAGCCCGATCTTCTGGAAGGACGACTGGCCATATTGGGGCACGCCCGACAAGCCCGATCATGTCCCCGACCGATCGCGCAAGCCGATTCAGGGCCATCCCTTCGTTGAACCCCCTTCGTCCGACGATTTCTCTGCGTCCCAGCTGGGACTGCAATGGCAATGGAACCATAATCCCGACGATAGCAAATGGTCGCTGACGCAGCGTCCCGGTTTCCTGCGCCTGCACGCGACGCAGGCCGACGGCATATGGAGTGCGCGCAACACGCTGACGCAAAAAACACAGGGACCACGGATGCGCGGCGTCGTCAAAATAGACACAAGCGGCATCAAGGCTGGCGACCTGTGCGGGTTTGGCAGTTTTGGGAAATATAATGCCCAGCTTGCCGTCGCGGGTGGTGCGAAGGGCGCACAGGCGCTGCGTGTCCAGTTGACGGAGTCCACCACCAATGGTCCCCGCACGCAGGTGATCGTCCCTTCGCAGCCGATCAAGGCGCGCACGCTATGGCTGCGCACCGACATGGATTTCGACGCCAAACAGGGCCGCTTTGCCTATAGCATGGACAATCGACGCTGGACGGATATTGGCGGCACTTTCCCGCTCGCCTTCGACTGGCGCACGGGGACATTTCAGGGGCAGCAAATTGCCCTGTCCTGCTATAATCCCACCGGCAGGGGCGGCTATCTCGACGTGGACGATTTCACCCTGTCGCCCCTGCCCGCCGGGTCGTAAGGATGACCGTTAGCAGGCGCGAAGCAGGTCTGGGTCTGGCCGCAGGCACGCTGGCTCTGGCGGCTGGACCGGCGCGCGCGGCCAGCGGGGCGGCGCCGCCTGCCGGGCCACTCGCACTGTGGTATCGCCAGCCTGCAAGCGTGTGGACGGAGGCGCTGCCGCTGGGCAATGGCCGCGTGGGCGCGATGGTCTTTGGCGGCACGGGGCAGGAGCGCGTGCAACTGAACGAAAGCACGCTCTGGTCGGGGCAGCCCTATGATCCGGTGAACCCGCAGGCCAGAGCGATGCTGCCGCAGATACGGGCGCTGATCTTCGCGGGCAAGATCGCGGAGGCGGAGGCGCTGGCCAACCGCACGGTGATGGCCAAGCCACTGGGACAAATGGCTTATCAGACGCTGGGCGATCTGGCGCTCGACTTTTCGGGGCTGGGGGAGGTCAGCGCCTATCGGCGCGATCTGGACATCGACAGCGCGATCGCGACGACCCGTTTCACGGCGGGCGGCGTAACTCATGTACGGCAAGTCGTCGCCTCACCCACCGATCAGGTCGTGGCCGTCCGCCTGACTGCCTCCGGTGCGGGCAATCTGGACGTCGATATCGGCCTGCGCTCGCCGCAGCGCGATGTGGTGGTGGTGCAGGACGGATCATCGGGGCTGCTGATGACCGGGCGCAATGGCGCAACCATGGGCATCGAGGGTGGCCTGCGCTTTGCCGCGCGCTTGTCTGCGCGGGTGGAGGGCGGGACCATCAACCACGCGCCTGATGGCAGGTTGCGCGTCCGGGGGGCGAAGGCGGTGACGCTGACCATTGCCATGGGAACCAGCTTTCGCCGCTTTGACGACATCGGCGGCGATCCCGTCGCAGACACGGCCGCCGTCATTGCAAAAGCCCGCCGCCGCCCCTTTGCGCGCATCGCCGCCGATACCGCCGTCGCGCATCAGCGACTGTTCCGCCGTGTCGCCATCGACCTTGGCGCCACGCCCGCCGCAGCGCTGCCGACCGACGAGCGCATCGCAGCGTCGCAGACCAGTGACGATCCGGCGCTCGCCGCGCTGTATTTCCAATATGGCCGCTATCTGCTGATCGCCTCGTCGAGACCCGGTGGTCAGCCCGCCAATCTTCAGGGCTTGTGGAACGACAGCCTGAAACCGGCGTGGGGATCGAAATATACGATCAACATCAATACGCAGATGAATTATTGGCCCGCCGAGCCGACAGGGCTGGCCGAATGTGTAGAGCCGCTGGTCGCGATGGTGCGCGAACTGGCTGTCACGGGCACGCGGACGGCGCGGGACATGTATGGCGCGCGCGGTTGGGTCGCGCATCATAACACCGACCTGTGGCGCGCGACGGCACCGATCGACGGGGCGCAGTTTGGCCTGTGGCCCATGGGCGGCGCGTGGCTGTGTATCCATTTGTGGGACCATTATGACTATGGCCGCGACCCCGCTTACCTGACGTCCATCTATCCCTTGATGGCCGGTGCGGCGCGGTTTTTCCTAGACACGCTGCAATCCGATCCGACGACTGGCTTCCTCGTCACCAATCCGTCGATGAGTCCCGAAAACCCCCATGGCCATGGCGGCACCATCTGCGCCGGGCCGACGATGGACATGGCCATATTACGCGATCTGTTCGACCGGACGCGTGAAGCCGCGACGATTTTGGGCACCGACACCGCCCTGATCGCGGAGATCCGCGCCGCCCGCGCGCGGCTCGCCCCTTACAAGGTCGGGCGGCAGGGCCAGTTGCAGGAATGGCAGCAGGATTGGGACGGTGACGCGCCTGAGCAAAATCATCGCCATGTGTCGCATCTCTATGGCCTGCATCCCTCGCACCAGATCACGCCGGGAGAGACGCCTGCGCTCGCTGCCGCCGCGCGCCGGACGCTGGACATACGCGGTGACCGTGCGATGGGCTGGGCGACGGCGTGGCGCATCAACCTGTGGGCGCGGTTGCGCGATGGGGATCGTGCCCATGCCATATTGCGCTTCCTGCTGGGACCGGAACGCACCTATCCCAATATGTTCGACGCGCACCCGCCCTTCCAGATCGACGGCAATTTCGGCGGCGCGGCGGGGATCGTGGAAATGATGATGGACAGCCATGGCGACACGATCCACCTGTTGCCCGCCCTGCCGCGCGCGTGGGCGACGGGACACATCATGGGCCTGCGCGCGCGCGGTCGCTGCACCATCGATCTGTGGTGGCAGGATGGCCAGTTCCTTCGGGCAAGCCTGCGCCCCGCCATGGACGGGCAAAGGACCGTCCGTCTTGGCGAGCGTCATCGCCTCCTAACCTTGAAAGCCGGGACGCCGGTTGCACTGACAATGAAAGATTTCGCATGACCCTGTTCCGCCGCCTGCTGCCCCTCGCCGCGCTGTGCGCCAGTACCGCCCTGTCGGCGCAGACCGCTGATCCGCTTGCGCCCACGGGTCGCTGGAGCGCCTATCAGGGCGGGCGTGCCGACCTGCCGCCTATGGGGTGGAACAGCTGGAACGCGTTCCAGACGGAGATTGACGAGGAAAAGCTGCTTGGGTCTGCGCAGCGCATCATCGATACGGGGCTGGCCAAAAAAGGATATAGCCATATCAACATCGACGATGGCTGGTGGCTGAAACGCCGCACCGGGGACGGCAAGCTGATTATCCGCGCCGACAAATTCCCGTCCGCCCGCACTGGCAAGGGCGATCCCTCTTTCCGTCCCCTGACCGACAGGCTGCATGCCATGGGCTTCAAGGCGGGCATTTATTCCGACCTTGGCCGCAACAGTTGTTCGCAGGCCTATTCGACCGGTCCCGCCCAATTGCCCGAAGGCAACGTGGCTGAACGTGAAGTCGGCCTCTATGGCCATATCGATCAGGACATCCGCCTGTTTTTCGCCGACTGGGGGTTCGACGCGATCAAGGTCGATGGCTGCGGCATCCGCGCTTTTGCAGCGGACGAGGAGCGGGTGACGAGCGGGCGTTTTCGTGCGCTCACCCCGCTGATCGACCAGACGTCGATCACCCGGTCGAACGTCCCGGCGGTCAAGGCGCTGTTTTCCGACATCAACCAGTCGCTTGTCCGCCATAATGCCGACGGCGACTATATGCTGTCGCTGTGCATCTGGGGCAGCGCGAACGTGCGCGCCTGGGGCAAGGATGTCGGCAATATTTCGCGCACCAGCGATGATATTTCAGCCCACTGGGCCAGGATGCTGACCAATTATGACAGTGCCGTGCGCCGCGCCTTTTACGCCCATCCCGGATCGTGGAACGACCCCGACATGCTGTTCATCGGCGCGGGCGATTTTGATGCGCAACACCTGACCGAGGCGCGGTCGCACTTTGCGCTGTGGGCGATGATGAACGCGCCGCTGCTTATCGGCGCGGATCTGCGCACGACGCCCAAGGCGCTGATCGACATATTCGGCAATGCTGAGCTGATCGCCCTCAATCAGGATCCGGCGGGCAATCAGGCCGTGCTGGCCTTCGACAGCAGCGAGTTGCAGATTCTGGTCAAGACGCTCGCCAATGGCGAGAAGGCAGTCGCGCTGTTCAATCGCGGGCTGGCGCCGGTGGATGCCGTGCTGACCGCCGATCATCTGAAATTCCGCAGCGATCGCACTGTCGCTCTGACCGACCTGTGGAGCGGAGCCAGGAGCGATTTTACCAAAGAGGTAAAATTTAAGGTTGCACCGCGCCAGACTTTGGTTTTCCGCGCGGCGGGCGAACGCGCGCTGGCCGATGGCCTCTATCTTTCGGAACAACCGGGCAGCGTCAATCCGGCCGTGGACGGCACGGTCCACCCACAGCCCGACCATAATGTCTATCGCTCCATTCCCGGATGGCGCGGGACGCGGGGGATAGGCGAGCGGCCAATCTATGCAGGCTGGGGCGGCGCGATGCCGGATGCGACGCCCTATGACCAGCCGCTGTTCGTCGGGGGCAAGGGCTTTGCATCGGGCGTCGGCGTGCTGGCCAATTCGCGGCTGGAGGTGCGCAACAAGGGCTTTGCCGGTTTCGCCGCCAGCGTCGGCGTGGACGACAGCGCGCTCGACGGCGCGCAGTCGGTGCGCTTTTTCCTTTATGGCAATGGCAAGCTGCTCGCCAGTACGCCCCCCATGCGGCGTGGCGATGCGCCACGGTCGTTGGCGGCGGACGTAAAGGGCATCGACCTGATCGAACTCGTCACGCGCGCCGAAGGGGCTAAGGGCAATGCGGTGCCCGTCACATGGGGCGACGCGGCGCTGCGCCGCTGACATACCCACCGTAAAAGCGAACCAGAAAGGATCCCGATGCATTATCCAGTCACCCGTCGCGCTTTATTGTCGTCGGCCAGTCTGCTGCTACCCCTGACGCCCGTCCTGGCGAAGGCAGCACCGCGCCGATCACAACGCGCCGAGCCAGTTGCCAGCCGCCACGTCATGCTCAAGCCCTCGCCCTTTGCGGACGCGATGGCAGCGAACCGGCGCTATCTGCTGTCGCTCGATGCCGATCGGCTGCTGCATAATTTCTACACCTCGGCAGGATTGCCAGCGCCCGCGCCAGTTTACGGCGGCTGGGAAAGCGACAGCATCGCCGGGCATACGATGGGCCACTGGCTGTCGGCCATGTCGCTGATGATCGCCAATAGCGGCGACGGCGAACTGACGGCGAAGCTGGACAGCGCGCTTGCCTCCATGCAGCGGATACAGCAGGCCGAAGGGGACGGCTATCTGGGCGGCATGACCGTCATGCGCGACGGTCACTATGTGCCTTGCAAGATCGTGTTCGAGGAATTGCGGCGTGGCGAGATCCGCACGACATGGGAACTGAACGGCGCATGGGTGCCCATCTATGCGCTGCACAAGATCGTCGCGGGCCTGATCGACGCGCATCAACTGGCGGGTCGCAAGGCCGCCCTGCCAATCGCGATCGGCGTGGCTGGCTATTTCGCGACCATCGTGGAAGCACTGTCCGACGAACAGGTGCAGCAGATATTGTCGGTCGAACATGGCGGCATTTTGGAAAGCTATGCCGAACTCTATGCGCTGACCGGCAATCCGCGCTGGCTGTCGGTTGCGAAGAGGCTGCGCCATCATTCAGTGGTCGATCCGCTGATGCGCGGCGAAGACAAGCTGGCCGGGCTGCACGCCAACACGCAGATCCCCAAGGTCATCGGCCTCGCGCGCCTGTATGAAGTCGGCGGCGATGCGCATGATGCCGACGCCGCGCGCTTCTTCCACCGCACGGTCCTGAACCGCCACAGCTATGTCATCGGCGGCAATTCGGAACGCGAACATTTCGGCCAGCCCGATCATCAGGGCGAACAACTGACCACCGCGACCTGCGAAGCGTGCAACAGCTATAATATGCTCAAGCTCACCCGCCATCTGTTCAGCTGGTCGCCGACGGCCGACTGGTTCGATTATTATGAACGCACACAGTTTAACCATATGCTTGCCCATCAGCGCCCCGACACCGGGCAGTTCGTCTATTTCATGCCGATGGAGGGCGGTGCGAAGCGGGATTATTCGACGCCGGAAAACAGTTTCTGGTGCTGCGTCGGATCAGGCATGGAAAGCCACGCCAAACATGCCGACTCCATCTACTGGCGCGACGGATCGACTCTGTTCGTCAACCTGTTCGTGCCATCGACGCTGGATATGCCCGGCGGCATGAAGATCGATCTGGACACACGCTATCCGCAGGATGGCGCGGTCGCGCTGACGGTGGCGCGTGCGCCGCGCCATGCGACCACGATCGCGATCCGCCGCCCCGCCTGGGCGACCGGTGCGACCGTCGCGCTGAACGGAAACCCGCTGACGCTGGAGCCGCAGGATGGATATTGGCGCATCGACCGGCGCTGGCGCGCGGGCGACCGGATTGCGCTGTCCATTCCGATGACATTGCGGTCGGAGCCATTGTCGGGTGCGCCGGACACCTTTGCCTATATGAGCGGTCCGCTGGTCCTCGCCGCCGATCTGGCCCCGGCGGGCACGCGCTTCGACGGCCCTGCCCCGGCGCTGCTGGTCAGGGGCGCCGTGCAGGATACGCTCACCGCACTGTCCGATCGCCCGCACCATTATCGCGCGACCGACGTGCTGGGGCAGCAGCATGACATCGTGCCCTTTTTCCCGCTCTACGACCGCCGTGCTGCCGTCTATTTCCGCACCTTCACGCCACAAAGCTGGGCGGCGGGGCGTCAGGATTATATGGCGGCGGAAGCCGACCGCGCCGATCTGGCCCGCCGCACGATCGACATTTTCCACATCGGCGAAATGCAGCCTGAACGCGACCATGCCCTCACCGCCACCGCAGGCGCAGGCGGCGAATTTTACGGCAAAAAGAACCGGTCCCTGCCGCAAGGCGCGCAGATGCAGTTCACTATCCAGCGTCGGCCCGGCCCAGCCATGCTTCAGATCACTTATTGGGGCAACGACACCGACCGCGACATGGCGATTGCCGTCGATGGGCAGGAAATCGCGGTCGAGCGGCGGAAAATGCGCAAACAGAATGAATGGGTGGTCGTGGATTATCCGCTCAAACCCACGCGCAACACCCAATCGACCGTGACGCTGACCGCGCGCAAGGGCGACAGCAAAATCTATGGCGTGCGCAGTCTGGAGGCGCGCTGACCGGCACGCCTCCAGACGCCGATCGATCAGCGCGCGGCAGCGCTGTCGATCGGATATTCGAACACGGACGTGGACAGGGGCGGCACGGTCAGCGTCCTGCCCAATGCCGGAACCTTCGCCTGGGCGATCGTGACGCCGGGCTTCGCACCAACTTTGTTCGCGGCGGACAGGGATTTGGCGGTGATCCGCCAGACCTTGCCCTGCCCGCGTGTGCGCCGGCCGGTCAGGTCGATGCCCATGCTCTGCGTCTTGAACGTGGCATTGACGACGCCGATGCGCAGGCTTTTACCATCCGCGCTGAGCGCCGCGACCATATCGAGCGGATAGGTCGCGCTGCCCGCCTTTACCTGCGGATGGGCGGAACCCACCACATGTTTGGGATCAGGCTGTGGCACATTACCATCGAGCGCGACCGGCACGGTGCCAGTGCCGAAATGTTCGCCATAGAGTTTGAAGACGAGACCTGTCGTGTTCAACACAGCGTCGGTCGGCGTGATGTCCATCGTCGATGCGCCCGAAGTAAACGCCGCCATCCGCAGAAAGTCCGTGTGGCGCAGCATTTCCTGAATGACCATGGAGTAAGCGAGCGCTGATTTCAGCGTTGCGCCATCCTTGGCCATATAGGCATATTCGTCCATCGACATGAAAATGCCCTTGCCGTCATTCGCCGTCGCGATGGCCGGGAATTTCTGCTGATAGATTTTCCATTCCTCCGCCTTCATACGCACATGGTTGGATGGCGATCGGGCAAATTCGATCAGTTCTTCGTCCGCTGGCGCTTCGGGGCGTTCCTCACCCCGGTCGTACCAATGTTCGGTAATGCCATCGAACGTGCCCATCGCATCGGCAAAAAAGCCGCCCGTCCAATCCTCTTCGGTGCCGAACTTGTGCTGGATGCTTTGCAGCGACGGATTTTCCTTCACGTCACGGGGATGCAGCTGGTCGGGCATCGCGCCGGATGCGATCAGGGTGATGCCCGGCTCCTTCGCCCGCATCGCGGCGGCGAACTCCTTATGCTTCATCAGATAATAGGCCAGCGACGTCTTGCCGATCTGCCACCAGCCATAGGGTTCGTTGCCGATATTCCACCATGTCACGCCATAAGGCGCGGGGTGCCCATTGGCCGCGCGCTTTGCGCCCCATTCGCTGGTTGCCGCGCCGTTCAGATACTCGACCTCTTCCGCCGCCGAATTGGCGTCGCCAAGGCCCGCATTGACCGTGACATAGGGTTCGACGTTCAGAATACGCGTCAATTCCATCCATTCGTCCATGCCTATGTCGTTGGTCTGCATCGCGCTCCACGCATAATCGAACATCGGCACCCGCTTGTCGCGCGGTCCCAATGCCTGATGCCAGTCCCAGTTGGACAGGAAATTACCGCCGGGCAGCCGCCACATGCCCGAATTGAGCGATTTGGCGATCGCGGTCGTATCGGCGCGCCAGCCGTTGATATTGTCCGCAGGCATCAGCGACACGGCCCCCACGCGGAAACGCCCGCTACCCGTGCCCGTCACCTCCAGCCGTGCGTCGCTCGACGCCTTGTCAGCGGTAAAGCCAAAGGGCAGTTCGGCCCAGCCCGTCGATGGCGTGGGCAGCGTCACCACCTGCCGGTCGCGCGGGCCTTCCCCCCATATCAGCGCAACCTGCACACTCGCGGTCGGATCGCCACTCATCTGGATGCGACCGACATAGGATTTGCCCGCGACAACCGACATGCCGCCCTGCATCATGCCGCGCGGCGTCGTGCCTGACAGCGTGACCACCGGGCTATGCTTGCCCACGAAGGGCATGGCTGCGTCCATGGCGACTGCATCCTCACCGCCGATTGGCCGCCACTTGCGAAACACAGGCGCGGGGCGTCCCTCCACTGTGTCGGGCACCTTCTCATCCTGGCCCTCCACCCGCACGGGATAATGGAATTTGCGGTCGTCCAGCATTTCCGCCCACAGGGTCCGGTTGACCAGCCCGCCAATGGGTTCGATGAACATGCCATACTCATGGCGCGTGACCGCAGCGCTCGTGCGGTTCGTGTCGATCTGCACGCGGATGGCCTGTGCATGCGCCACCCCGACGCTCGCGGCCGTCAACGCCAGCCAGCAGCCAGCCTTCAAAAAATGCGTATGGCGCATGCTCTTATCCTCTCCTGTCGGGAACATGGGCTATCGATGCAGCCTCACGCTCCCATGTTCTGCACTTGTCAGCGTGCCGGTGTGATCGGCAGTTCGAAGGTGGCGACTGGCAGCGGCGCTTCGTCATAGAGGTTGACCAGCGGCGTACCGGCCCAGGCATAGCGCACCCGCGTCGCGGGACGACCGTCGCCCGCCAGCGTCACTTGCTCGCCCTCGACCTTGCCCAAAACGAAGCGACAGCTACCCGCCGCCGCACCACATAGTTCAAAACCGATCGCCTGCGTCGCGCCGCGCGTGTGCAAGGCTCCCGTCAGGCCCGTGAACTGGACGATCGCGCCGCCGTCGGCACTGGCGAGTGCGCGTGCCCCCTGCGGCCCAGTGCGCGACACCGCTTCGCCATAAGCCAGCGCGCGCATGGAGCGCGCGAGGCGGCGGCCGACTTCCTGCTTTTCGCCCGGATGGATGTCGAACGGATCGCCCAGATCGATCGCGGTCGCCAGACCGGCATGATCGTCCTGCGCCATCGCCTGATATTGTATCTGCCGCATCGCTGCCCATCCGCTTTCGGCGGGCTGCGTCTCCGGCTTGCCATAGGCGGCCAGTTGCACCGAAACGAAGGGCAGGTCGGGCGCGCCGAACTGCCGCCGCCAATCGGCCATCATCGCGGTCATCCGCTCCGCATAGCCGGGCAGATCGGCATCGGATTCCCCCTGATACCAGGCGACGCCCTTCAACCCGATCGACCCCAGAGGCGCGATCATGCCGTTATAGAGCGTCCCCGATCCGGTCACGTCCCCCCATGGCACGCGCGGCGCGTCGGGCGGCGACTGCGCGGCGATGACATAGCGCCATCCGTCGGCAATCGGCATCGCGCCGGACTGGCCGAAGATCAGCTTCATCTCGCTGGCAGGACCGGACAGTCCGCCATTGGCATAACCATCCTCGACATTGATGGTCAGAACGTTGCGTCCTGCCTTCAGCACGCCCGGCGGCAGGTCGAAGCTGCTGGGCTGCCATGCCCGCGCGCTCATCCCGACCGGCTTGCCATTGATCCAGACACGCCCCAGATCGTCCAGCAGGCCCAGCGACAGCGCCGTCGCACTCTTCGCCTGCTCCGCCGTCAGGTCGATCTCGCGGCGGAACCAGATCATGCCGTTATAATCGGCCAGCGCAGGCACGCCCCATTCTTCCCAGGCACTGATGCGCGGCACGGGTTGCCACGCCAGCGCGCTGTCGGGCTGCCACGGCTCCTTGCCTGCGGCATCGCCCGTCGCCTTGCGCCACCAGCTTTCCCATTCGGCGCTGGCGGCCCGTTCGGCAGCGTAGGGATCCTTCGCGTGCAGCGCCAGCATCGTCGCCTTTGCGCCCTGCCCGACAGCCGCCTGCGCCCGCGCACCCATCCACGGGCTGATCCGCGATCCGCCCCAGCTGCTGGCGATCGCGCCGATCGGCACATTGGCGGTCTTGCGCAATTCGCGCGCCATATAATAGCAGACGGCGGAAAATTCCGGCACGCTGTCCGGCTCGGCGACCTTCCATGCGGGCGCTTGCTTGAAGTCGCGCAAGGGTTCGTCCGCCGACGCCTTGGCCACCAGCATCAACCGCAACTTGTCGTCGGCGGACGCGCGTGTCTGCCCCTGCGAATCCTGCGCGCGGCGCACTTCGAGTTCCATGTTGGACTGGCCCGAACAGAGGAAAACGTCGCCCACGGCCACGTCCTGCACCACGACATTGCCGGATGTCCCGCGCGCCTCCAGCGTCACCGGGCCGGGCGTGCGCAGCGCATCGAACCGTGCCTCGAACCGTCCCTGCTTGTCGGCCCGGACATCCCGGCTCACGCCCGCCAGCAGAACCGAAATCTTTTCGCCGGGATCGGCGCGCCCGGTCACGGTCACGGGCTGGTCGCGCTGGATGACGGCATGGTCGCTGAACATCGGATCGAATGTGGGCGCGGCCAGCGCGGGATAGGCGGCCATGGCCAAAGCGACGAAGCCGAGCTGCGAAAGCCCCCTTGCGCGGTTGCTGGGAAACATCGCCTTCGCTCCTCCACTGATCATCGGGTCGCCCCTGTGCCGGAACGTCCCCTGCGGCATTAATGCCCATTTCGGGCCACGACACAAGTCTATTTGTTACCGCTACCTTATTTGATCGACCCTATTTCCCTAGCGGTTCTGCCGGAGATGCGGATTTTTAAATTGCTGGAGCAACATCGGCTCGTCTTCAATCTTCGCTATGGCGATCCGCAATCTTCACGCAGGTTGCGTCCCATAAATGATAGCGCTATCTACAATTGAGAAAATCGAGGGAGGATGAGCGTGCATATGCGTAGCAGGTTGAAAGCCATGCCGGTTTTGCTGGCGTTGCTGACGGTTGGGTGTCAGCAAAAAGCAGAAGAGACTCACCCCGCCAATGCCACCGGCGAGGCCAAAGGCGCAGCGACCATGCGGCCCGCATCCGACTATCTGTCGCAGCCGCTCGTCACCGACATCTATACCGCCGACCCGTCAGCCCATGTGTGGAACGGCAAGATTTACGTCTATCCCAGCCATGACATCGATGGCCCGACGCCCGAAGACGATCTGGGCGCGCATTTCGAAATGCGCGACTATCGCATCCTGTCGATGGACAAGATCGGCGGCAAGGTGACGGTCGGTCCCGTCGCGCTGGACGTCAAGGATGTGCCATGGGCCGACAAGCAGATGTGGGCGCCCGACGCCGCCTATAAGAACGGCACCTATTATCTCTATTTCCCCGCCAAGGATAAAGCGGGCGCATTCCGCATCGGCGTCGCCACATCAAAAGACCCGATGGGACCGTTCAAGCCGCAGCCGCAGCCGATCAAGGGCAGCTATTCGATCGACCCGGCCGTGTTCACCGATGACGATGGCGCAAGCTATATCTATTTCGGCGGCATCTGGGGCGGCCAGTTGCAGCGCAACGTGACCGGCACCTATGACGCCAACGGCTCCAAGACTGACCTGGGTCAGGACGACAAGCCAGCGCTCCAGCCGCGCGTCGCCAAGCTGACCGGCGACATGCTGGAATTCACCGAAACGCCCAGGGCGGTGCAGATCCTGGATGAAAAGGGCAAGCCGCTGTTGGGCGGCGACCATGATCGCCGTTTCTTCGAAGCGTCGTGGATGCACAAATATAAGGGCAAATATTACTTCAGCTACTCGACCGGCGACACCCATTATCTCGCCTATGCGATCGGCGATTCCCCTTATGGTCCCTTCACTTACAAGGGCCGCATCATGGAGCCGGTCGAGGGCTGGACCACCCATCATTCGATCACGCAGTGGGATGGCCGCTGGTGGCTGTTTTACGCAGACACGCAACTGTCGGGTCAGACACGGCTGCGCAACGTCAAGGTTACGGAGCTGCATTACAACCCGGATGGCACGATCAGGACGATCAATCCCTTCGTGACCAACGGCAAGGCTGCGGCCAAGCCCTGACCGGCGGACGGGGGACTGACCTCCCCCGTCCATTCATTGAGATGAGCATGACGGCGGCAAGCGATGCGTTGCCGGTGGGAGAAACGATAATGACAAGATTGCGCGCCCTGCACGCCGCAAGCGGGATGCTGCTTGCCACGGTTTCGAGCATCGGCATCGCCCAGACGCCCGACGTCATGCGCGAAGCCGATGCGAAGGCGCAGGCGATCGTGTCGAAGCTGACGGTCGATGAAAAAGTCGATCAGTTGCTCAACGTCGCGCCCGCCATTCCGCGCCTGAACATCCCGGCCTATAACTGGTGGACCGAATCCCTGCATGGCGCGATGGGCGCGGTGCCGACCACCAATTTCCCTGAACCGATCGGCCTCGCCGCCACCTTCGACGCGCCACTCATCAAAGATGTCGCATCGGTTATCAGTACGGAGGTGCAGGCGCTCCACACGCTGGGGCGCCAGACCGGGCATCTGGGGCGCATCGGCACCGGGCTGGACACATGGTCGCCCAATATCAACATCTTCCGCGATCCCCGCTGGGGCCGTGGACAGGAAACCTATGGCGAAGACCCGTTTCTGACCGCCCGCATCGGGGTGGCCTTCATCGAAGGAATACAGGGCGACAATCCGCTGCTGCCCAATGTCGTGGCCACGCCCAAACATTTCGCCGTCCACAGCGGCCCCGAACCCACGCGCCACACCGACAATATCTTTGCGACCCCGCGCGATCTGGAGGACACTTATCTGCCCGCCTTCCGCGCAGCGATAGTCGAAGGACAGGCCGGGTCCATCATGTGCGCCTATAACCGGGTGGACGGGCAACCGGCCTGCGGCAGCCACATGCTGCTTCAGGATTATCTGCGCGGCGCTTGGGGATTCAAGGGCTATGTCGTGTCGGATTGCGATGCCGTCGTCGATATATACGACCATCATAAATATGCGCCCGACGCGGCCACCGGGGTCGCGGTGGCGCTGAAATATGGCGTCGACAGCGAATGCAACAACGCCACGCTAAGCGGCAAGACCGGTCTTGGCGACCGATATAAGGAGTCGTTGAAACGCGGCTATATCAGCGTCGGTGACATCGACACCGCATTGACCCGCCTGTTTTCCGCGCGCCTGCGCAACGGCGATCTGCCGGGCCTGACCACGCGCCAGCCCAACCGCACGCCCGTATCGACCATCGACACGCCGCAGCACCGGGCGCTGGCGCTCAGGACGGCGGAAAAAAGCCTCGTCCTGCTCAAGAATGACGGCATCCTGCCACTCAAACCGGGCACCCGGATCGCGCTTGCCGGGCCGCTTGCCGACGCCACGCGCGTGCTGCGTGGCAATTATTCCTCTACCAAAAGTGCGCCGCCCATATCGGTCGCGAATGGCCTGATACAGGCGATGCCGGGGGCCAATGTGACAGTCGTGCCGTTCAGCGCCTCGATCACCGATGGCGATCCGGTGCCGAACTCGGCGTTGCTGACTTTGGATGGCAAGCCGGGCCTGAGGGCAGACTATTTCAACGCCACGGCCAAGGATCAGTTCGCATCCAAGCCCGTCCTGACCCGCGTGGAAAATGGGCTTACTTCACGGGCGTCCGAATATAAGCAGGTATCCAAAGAGCATAAAATCCAGTGGAGCGGCTATCTCGTCGCGCCGGAGACCGGCGTCTATCGTCTGGCCCTGACTGGCGTGACCGGCGACATATCCCTGAACGGCAAGCCCGTCGTGTCCGCCGCCGAATATTCCCGCTGGGCCGAACCGCTCAAGCTGAGCGAAGTCCGCATGACGAAGGGGCAGCGTTTCGCAATCCGGCTTCAGGGCGAAAGCAGCGTGTCGGCCAACCCCGGCATCTTCTGGAAGCGTATCACCGACGATCTGGATCGCGATCTGGCGGCAGGCGCGAAGGATGCCGATGTCATCGTCGCGGTCATCGGCCTGACGTCGGACCTGGAGGGCGAGGAAATGCCCGTCAATGTCGAGGGCTTCTCCGGCGGAGACAAGACGACGCTCGACCTGCCGGCTGACCAGCGCGCTTTCCTTGAAAAAGCCAGGGCCACCGGCAAGCCGCTGATCGTGGTTGCGATGAACGGCAGCGCGATCGACCTGTCCTGGGCCAAGGACAACGCAGCCGCCATCGTCGAAGCCTGGTATCCCGGACAGTCTGGCGGCCTTGCCGTCGCCAACGTTCTGTCCGGCAAGGCCGATCCGGGCGGTCGCCTGCCCGTGACATTCTACAAGAGCATCAAGGATCTACCGCCATTTACCGACTATGGCATGGAAGGCCGCACCTATCGCTATTTCAAGGGAGAGCCTGTCTATCCGTTTGGCCATGGCCTTAGCTACACCAGCTTCCGCTATGCTTCCGCATCGATCGAGCCAGTGAACGGCGCGGTGGAAAATGGCTTGCGGGTGCGGACCAGCATCACAAACACCGGCGGGCGCGAAGGCGATGACGTTGCGCAGCTTTACATTACTCCGCCCCGCTTCGATGGCGCGCCCAAAACCGCGTTGCGCGGTTTCCAGCGCATCTCGCTCAAACCGGGTGAGACCAAGCCTGTCGACTTCATCCTGTCGCCCCGCGACCTGAGTTTCGTGACCGCAGAGGGCGTGCGCGCCCTGATACCTGGCACCTATCAGTTGAGCGTGGGCAGCGGCCAGCCGACGGATGGAGCAGGTAAACAAAATGCCCGCTACAGCATAACGAAAATGGTCGAGCTTCCGAAATAACGAGCCGACGATAAGCATGAAATCACCATGGGAGAGAAGAACATGCCATCGCGACTGTCAAAGCCCTTAATCGGCACTGTACGTTCCAAACCATCCAGACTGGCTGCATTCGGGCTGGCATGTTGCCTGCTGATCCCGATGCCCGGTCAGGCACAGGAGGACAAGATGGTCCCCATCGCCGCACCCGCTCAACCGGGCGCGATCGAACTGGGTACTGGTCCCCTACCCGGCGCGAAGGCCACGGAAACATGGCATCGCCAGTATCGAAGCCAGTTCGCGCGCAATGTCACGGTCGCGACGCTGACGCCGTTCCTGCCCGATCCGGCTACGGCGTCCGGCGCAGCAGTCATCGTCGCGCCGGGCGGTGGTTTCCGCACCCTGTCGATGGAAAATGAAGGCTGGGATGTCGCCAAGGCGCTGGCCGCCAAGGGTGTCGCTGCCTTTGTCATCAAATATCGCCTGCGCCAGACGCCCGCCGACATGGCCGGGTTCGAAAAGTCGATGCAGGAGATGTTCTCCGGCACCGCCCGCACGCCCGCGCCTGCACCAGCAGCCATCGGGAACGACATCGCGCCGCAGATTGCGGACGCCAGCGCTGCCTTTCGCCTGATCCGTAGCCGTGCGGCGGAATGGCATGTCGATCCCGATCGTATCGGCATGATCGGCTTTTCCGCAGGCGCGATGCTGACGATGGCGACCACTTTGTCGACCAAGGACGCCAAGCCGGCCTTTATCGGCAACATCTATGGTCCCTTGGGCACGATGAGCGTGCCGGCCGATGCCCCGCCGATGTTTGCCGCGATCGCCGCCGATGATCCGCTGTTCGGCAATCGTCCCTTCACCCTGATTGACGACTGGCGCGCGGCAAAGCGGCCGGTGGAATTTCACCTGTATGAACGGGGCGGCCATGGTTTTGGCATGTACCAGAAGGCGACCACGAGCACCGGATGGTTCGACGCCTTCGTGCGCTGGATCGACATGCACGGGATGCTGAAGAAAAAGCCTTAAGTCCAACGGATGAAGCAAGATCGCCGACCTCGACAGGTCGGCGATCACTCGCCTCGCAAAAGCCGCATCACCAGCGCGCGAATGCGACCATAATTGCCCGATGCCAGCGGTCCCAATATCCCATGTTTTTCAGCGGGCAGGTGCGCCAGGGGATGTCCGTCCGGCCTGAACACATAATGATCGAAGAAAGCGCGCCACGCCGCGCGTTCCGGCTCCGGGCGCTCGGCGATCGCGATCATCGCCAGAAGCAGGCTGGTATAGGGCGCGTCGGGACCATGACTGAAATTGTCCCACCAGTAATTGACCAATATGTTGAAGGGCGACTGCGCTTCGACCTGATGCCACCATAATTTGGGCAGATAAAGCGCGTCGCCGGGCGACAGATCGACGATCATCGCCCCATCGCGCGCATTGGCGAAACGGGGATAGCGGTCATTGTCCATCGATCCGGCGGCCAGGCTAACGGGTTGACCCGCCAATGTATAGTCGATCGGCCCCACATAGAGGTCGGCGATTGCTTCTGGCGGGTATAGCGTGAATCGCCGATGCCCGGCGACGACGCATGCCAGATTATCGTAGCTGTCATAATGACAGGCGATGACAGACGCGTTGCCCATCCATATTCGCGGCGCGGCGGAGGGCGGCAGGATGGCAAGACCATTATCCTGCGCGAAACCCGGCAGATATTGGTCGATCGGCAAAGAACCCAGATATCGTGTAGGTGCATCTGTGTCCGTGCCCGCTGTCACGATATGGCGCAGATGATCGACGACAGCGGCGGTTTCGCGCGTGAAATTGACGCCCGTCAGGTCGCTGTCGTAATAATAGCGTCCGCCAAGCGCGGCATCGCCAACTAACGCCTCGGTCGATATGCCTGCATCGAACTGGGCAACATAGGCTGCGGCCTGTGCATCCGACGCTCTGGCTGCGCGGACCGCAGGCCATTGCGCGCACAGACCCCGGATGACGGTGGGTCGGCAACGGACCGCCAGGGCGGACATAGCCGCACCATCCGGCACATCGGCAGCATCGATATAGTCTACGCTATTTGCCGACACGGCCCTGCCTTACATCTGCGTCAGGCGCGCGTTACGCCTGCGCGCGAAAATGTCGATCTGTCGCAGGGATCCGATCATGGCATAGGCCAGTTGCAGATGGCCCGCGCTGAACAGGGACGTCAAAGCGGTCTGATCCAGCCGATGCAACCTGTCGAGACTGATCGAGAACAGTCCCTGCAACGAAAGTCGTTCGCCATCATCGAACCGCAGATCGATGTCGACAGGTTCGATCAGCCGGTGCGCCAGCAACGCTGCG
This sequence comes from Sphingobium sp., assembly GCF_049304695.1. Lineage (GTDB taxonomy): Bacteria > Pseudomonadota > Alphaproteobacteria > Sphingomonadales > Sphingomonadaceae > Sphingobium. The sequence continues at coordinate 31,919 of NZ_JBAQOK010000045.1, read as the reverse complement.
ATAAACTGGTCGGCTTCCGGCGTGCCCTGGATCAGCGTGCGCAGCGCGTTCTGGATCCGGCGCAACGCCACCGCGGGAACACCGCCGTCGTCAAAGAGGCGTGCGCCATCCCCCTTGTCGAACCGGGGATGGTCGGCGTCGATCGATATATGATCTTCGGTGGCGTAAAACCCTTCCCTGATGAACTCCGCCGACTCGAACGCTGGCTTGCCATCGGGCAGATCGATCAAATAGTCGTCGGGGCCAAGGCCCAGCGCCGCGCCCGGATAAAAAGCGCCGGTGTCGCGGTGCTTGGAAAAGAATAGCGGGCAGGCCACCGCCGCCGCCGCAAATTCGCTCGGTACGATGCGGACGAAATGGTTCGGGGCGCGCCAGTCGCGCTTCAGCCGTAATTGGCCGTGCTCAGCCGGGTCGAGCGTTTCAAGCGAATTCAACGACATCTCCTCCTGTCCCTTTTATCCGGCACGTTCGATCCATGGCGTGAGAGATCATGACCGCGCACCTTGTCCTTCGATTATTCCCTAACGTGCAGGTTCGAATAATACTCCTACAAACTCTCTTGATTAGCAATTAAGATAGCGCTACCAATTGGACAAGCTCAAGAGGGCACTGAACCATCGCTGTTGCAGCAGCAGGTTCTATGGCCATCGACAGCTGTCACGCCGGACGAAAAGATCCGCGTGAAATGGGTGTGAATACAGGGGAGGATAGAATGATTTTACAGCATCTTTGCGTGCCATCCAGTCGCCATCGTCAGATGGGCGTGCGGAAAATCGTGCTGGCAGGCGCCGTCAGCTTCCTCGCATTGTCGAGCGCAATGCCGACTTTCGCGCAGGACAGCGCAGACCAGGCCGGCGCCGTCGCCGCCGCCGACATTGTCGTGACGGGCATCCGCGGGTCGCTTCAACGCAATCTGGACATCAAACGTACCTCCGCAGGCGTGGTTGACGTCATTTCTGCCGAAGACATCGGCAAATTCCCCGATTCCAACGTCGCTGCATCGTTGCAGCGCCTGCCGGGCGTGTCGATTAACCGTTCCGGTTCGCGCGGCGAGCCGGATGGCATCACGGTGCGCGGCTTTGGCGGCGACTTCAACGAAACGCTGATCGACGGCCGCCGCATTTCGACGGCAACCGGCGGACGCTCGGTCGATTTCTCGTCCGTTGGCGCGGATTTCGTCGGTCAGCTCGCGGTCCTCAAGACCCCCGACGTGTCGCTGTCCAGCAGCTCGATCGGCGCAACCGTCAACATCTCCTATCCCAAGCCCTTTGACAGCCCCGGCACCCGCGTCGCATTCAGCGCGTCCGGCTCCGTGCAGGACGAAGCGGGCAAGGTAGTGCCAACCGTCGGCGCACTGTTCAGCAAGACCTTTGCCGACGACACGCTGGGCATATTGGTCGATGGCATCTATACCCGTCGCGATACGCAAACCAACCGCGTCTATGTCTCGGGCTGGCAGGGCGGCCTGTTCGCACCTTGCCAGTTGGCGGGCAGTTCAGCGGCCACCTGTAATCCATCCGATGCTACCACTGCCTCCGCATCCGACCGCAAGAGCGTCGTCGGCTGGTATGGTCAGCAATATGGCGCGGATCAGCGCTATACAAAGGATGAGCGCATTGATGGTCGCATCGCCCTGCAATGGGCGCCATCCGACGACGTGGTTCTGACGCTGGACGACAATTATTCGCGGCAAAAGATCGTCACTGACATTTCCGGCTTCGGCGTCTGGTTCAACCAGGGTTCGATGCGCAATGTCAAACAGGATGAAAACGGCACGACGATCGACTTCGTGCAGCAGGGTTCGCCGACCGACTTCACCGCAGGCACCGACACCCGCGTGCTGGAAACCAATCAGGTTGGTCTGAACGTCAAGTGGGATGCGACTCCCAACCTGAAGATCGAGGCTGACGGCAGCTATTCCAAGAGCCGCCAGAACCCCGGTGGCGAAATCACCAGCGAAAATGGCGACATCGGCTATGGCGGTCTGCTCGGCACCGCCAATGGCATCCGCGTGAGCGGCAGCAGCAGCAAGGCCTTCCCGGAACTCACCGCTTTTGGTCCGAACGGGGATGCATCGCGCTGGACGGACCCGTCGATACTGGGTTCGCATGTCACCGTGCGTCAGCAGCAGCTCAACAGCGACGTCATCAAGCAGTTCCGGCTGGGCGCGACCTGGGAACAGGATAATCTGACGATCAAGTTCGGTGGCCGCTACATGGAAGATCGCTTCAAACTGCAAAATAGCAGCACCTTCACCAACAATTTCTGGCAGGCCTATGCCGGTTATGGTGGCCCTTCGGGTCAGGGCAGCGGCGTGTTGATCCCGGCCAGCCTGATCCAGGGCACGATCGGCACCAACAACTTCATCCCCGGTTTCTCGGGCAGCCTGCCACCCGGCCTGCTGGCCTATGATGCACGGGCCTATCAGGCCTATCTGGAGGGTCTGGGCAATCCGCAGGCACAGAACATCCCCGGCTACAACTATGGCTGCTGCGGCACCGCCTACACCGGCAAGTTCGACCTGCTTCTCGATCCCGGCAGCGTGCAGGATGTCCGGGAAAAAACATGGTCCGCCTATGTCCGTGTGAATTTTGAAGCCGATGTTGCGGGGATGCCGTTCCACTTCAATGCCGGCGCGCGTGAAGAAATCACGAAGCTGGCATCGTCGGGCATCGGTCGCCTGCCTGTCTCCATCGCAGGCAGCACCGCCGATCCGACGTTGCTGACGGTCGCCTTTGGCGATCAGCAGCCGATCACGACCAAGAGCAGCTATTCCTACTTCCTGCCCAGCCTGGACATGAAGCTGGAACTGACGGACAAGCTGCACCTGCGTTTCGACGCATCGCGCACGCTGACTCGTCCGGCGCTGAACACGTTGACGCCCGTGCTGAACGTGGGTGTTGGACAGCGCGTGGGCGCACTGACGGCGACGGGCGGCAATCCTTCGCTGCAACCCTATCTCGCCGACAATTTCGACCTCGCGGCGGAATGGTATTATCAGCGCAACTCCTACGCGTCGGTGAACTTCTTCATCAAGGATGTGTCGAACTTCGTCGTTGCCGGGACACAGCGCCAGGGTATCAACGGCGTGATCGATCCTTCGACGGGTGCCGAAGCCGTCTTCACCGTGTCCCAGCGGGTCAATGGACCGTCGGCTGTGATCAAAGGCGTCGAACTGGCATGGCAGCATGTCTTTGGCGACAGCGGCTTCGGCTTCAACGCCAACGCCACCTTCGTGAAAACCAACAAGCCCTATGACGACACCGATTTGTCGCAGAGCGGCTTTGCAGTGACGGGCCTTGCCAATTCGGCAAATCTGGTGGCCTTCTATGACAAGCATGGCTTCCAGTTCCGCACCGCGATCAACTGGCGCGACGAATATCTGCAACAGTTCGGTCAGGCGCAGAACAACTCGGCCTTTGGCGCGGAACCGACCTTCGTCAACGCCAGCACCCAGATTGATCTGAGCACCAGCTATCAAATCAACGAACGGCTGAGCATCTTCGGCGAAGCGCTCAACATCACCAACGAAACGGTCAGCACCCACGGGCGCTATTCCAACCAGTTGCTCGACGTCTATGCCTATGGCCGTCGCTTTACGGCTGGCGCGCGCTACCGCTTCTAAATGTCCCCACCTTGGGGGGTATCGACATATGTTGACACCCCCCATATTTTTATGATGCCTGATCCCATGATGCATCCTGTCAAGCATATCGTGATCGTAGGCGGCGGCACCGCCGGATGGCTGACCGCAGGCGTCATCGCCGCACATCACCAAAGCCGAATGCCCGGTGGCTTCACCGTTACGCTGGTCGAATCCCCCAACGTCCCGATCATCGGAGTGGGCGAAGGCACATGGCCGACCCTGCGCACGACGCTGTCGCGCATGGGCGTATCGGAAACCGATTTCTTCCGCGAATGTGACGCGTCCTTCAAACAGGGCGCGCGCTTCAACCGCTGGACCACCGGCGCGGCCGACGACGGCTATTATCACCCGCTCATGCTTCCGCAGAGTTTCGGGCAGGTCAATCTGGTCCCCCACTGGATGGCGGATAGCGCGACCAGCAGCTTTTGCGACGCCGTCACGCCGCAGGGCGCGATCTGCGACGATGGCCTTGCGCCCAAGACGATCGCCACAGCCGAATATGACGCGATCGCCAACTATGCCTATCATCTGGACGCGGGCAAATTCGCGCCCTTCCTGCAACGCCATTGCTGCATGAAGCTGGGCGTCCGCCATGTGCTGGCCGATGTCGAGCGGGTAAACAGGACCGACAATGGCGACATCGCCAGCGTCACCACCACGCAGGCGGGCGACATAGCGGGCGACCTGTTCATCGACTGCACCGGGTTCAAGGCGCTGCTCATCGGCGAAGCGATGGGCGTGCCGTTCAAGGATTGCAGCGACATATTATTCTGCGACACCGCGCTCGCCATGCAGGTGCCCTATGACGCACCGGACGCCCCGATCGCATCGCACACCATCTCGACCGCCCAGAGCGCGGGCTGGATATGGGACATCGGCGTCCCCACCCGGCGCGGCACCGGCCATGTCTATTCCAGCAGCCATATTTCCGACGAGCAAGCCGAACGCGAGCTGCGCGCCTATATCGGCCCCGCCGCCGAAGGGCTGACCGCGCGCAAGATTCCCATCCGGTCCGGCCACCGCGAAACATTCTGGAAGGGCAATTGCGTCGCCGTGGGCCTCGCCGCTGGCTTCCTCGAACCGCTCGAAGCATCCGCCATCGTGCTGATCGAACTGTCGGCCAAGATCATTGCCGAACGCTTGCCCGCCTGCCGCGAAGTCATGGACGTCGTCGCATCGCGCTTCAACGCCACGACGCTCTATCGCTGGGGCCGGATCATAGACTTCCTCAAGCTCCATTATGTCCTGACACAACGCACCGACACGGATTTCTGGCGCGACAATGTGCGGGCGGACAGCATCCCCGACCGCTTGCAGGAACTGCTGCTCCTATGGCGTTATCATTCGCCCTGGTTCCATGACGAATTCGACCGGGCCGAAGAAGTCTTCCCCGCCGCCAGCTATCAATATGTCATCTACGGCATGGGCTTCCGCACGGAAGTGGAGATCGAGGCACTGGCCCGCGACGATCGGCTGGCCGAACAGGCGCTACGCGAAAACGCCCGTCAGACCGAGCGCCTGCGCACGGGCCTGCCCCGCCACCGCGACCTGATCGACAAGATCATCGCCCACGGCCTGCAACCCGTCTAAGTCCTTAAGCCTCACCCCACCTCCGTTCGCTTCGAGCGAAGTCGAGAAGCCAAGCGCTATGCTTATATTTCTCGACTGCGCTCGAAACGAACGCAGGTCGGGTGTCACGGCTTGCCCAACCGATCCGCCGCGTTCACCAGGTCGATCCACGCCGCGCCTTCGGGAATGACATATTCATTCTCGCCCCAGAAGAATGGCCAGTCCTCATGGTTCTCTGGGAAGTCCGGCTTCACCACCAGCACGCCGGGCACCACGCCCCCGGCAATGAAGGAAAAGTCCGCCCGGTTGTTGCCATAGGCGACTTCCTTCGACTTCGTGCCGACTGCTGACACAAAGGAAATGTCCGAGCCGGGGTGATGCCCCGTCATAAATGCGATGCCGCGATACACCGCATCGTTCGACACGATGTCGGGGAAAGCGCGATGCAGCGCTGCGCTGGTCAGGGCAAACCCCATCACCGTGCCCGACCCGGCCCAGCCTCCGGTCGTGATCGGCACGCCGAACGGATTGGCCCGCGCCGCCGCCTCGCTATCCTTCGCCCATTGCCGTACCATCGGTTCCATCGCCGCGCGGTAGGATGCAGGCATGAAGGGTATGGCCGCAGCGGCCGTCACGGCATTGCCCCGAAAATTCTTCGCGATGCCCGGCCATAGCGCCATCACCCGGTCGGCATAGATGCGCTTGCCCGTTGCGCGCAGCAGTTCGACTGCCGCCGCGAAAGACTCCGCATCTAATGGCCCGCCCGTGGTATTGCCATGAACGAAGATGTCGGGCGCGTGTGTCTGTTCTTCCCCCCAGGCCTTCTCCGCTGTCGTCAGCGCGCGCGTGGCCAGAGCGTCATCCTGCCCCTTCAACACCCGCGCCGCTGCCGCCAGTCCCGCGATCGCGCCATAGTTGAGCGCCGACGACTTGCTGGTAAACACCCAGCGATCGTCGGGCGTCCCACTACGCCCGTTGCGCACCTCGCCCACTTTCAGCGCAGGATCGTAAACCAGCCCGTCAGTCTTGTTCACCGCGTCGCCCAGATGGGTATATTGCGCCACGTCCGGCTCGACTATCCCATGGATAGCATGACCGACCGCATCGAACTGCGCCAGCAACTGGATCGTCCCGTGCGCGACCTGCTGCACGATGTCGGGCTTGCCGTCGGGAACATGCATTTCTACATGCCGCCGCGCATAATCGACGCTGACCGTATCGCGATCCAGCCCATATAGTTCCCGGCTTTCGACCAGCGAACGGATCACTTCATATTGCGATTGGGTGCGGATATCGAAATCCCCCGCATCATACCATCCGCCGACATTCAGGCCGGGAATATGCTCGCCCGGTTTGTAGGGCGTGTCGGTCGTCGGTCCCTGCCGATACAGGTCGATATGCTCATGGTTGAGCGGTGCCTGACGCCCGTCGTCGCGATGGGAATCGCCATGCCAGGACCGATAGGCTTCGTTGACGGACATATGGTCCATTGCGACCGGGAAATAGACGTCGTTCGTAGGATGCCAGGCATTGGCATAGACGTCCCGCGCAATACGAAAGGGCGCAGTCCGCACGTCGCCATATTCCAGCATGTAAAGGCCCGGCTGCGTTACTGCGCTGAAATCGAGTTGCAGATAATGATAGCGCAGATAATCGCCCCACTCGCGCGCAGGCCCGGTGGCAACCGGCGTGATCGCGCCCCTATCGCCGATCCGCAGCAGCCGGATCGGCGCGCGCTTCGCGTCATTGCGATCCAGTTCGACCGTCGCGACCTTCGTGCCGCCGGGCAGATAGCCCAACTGGCTATGCGCGATCACTGGCGTGCGCAGCCAGCCTGTCACCGCATTGACGTCCACATTCCATTGCAGGACGGTGCCGACCTTCCCCACCGGCAGCATCGATCGCAGCACGAACCAGCCATTTTGCGCCTGATTGCGGCCATCATACAGCATGATCGGCGCATCCCCGCTGACCGTGATCCGCCGCGCGGGATCTTCGGGCGCCAGGACGAAGCGCGAACCCTTCGCGATCGGCATGGGTTCGGCGCCCGGACCTTCGCTGCGTCCGCTCGCCGCATTGCGTTCTGCCGTGACCGTCATCCTATCGGCGGGATAGCGGGGAAAAATGCCAGTCGTCGCATCGGCCAGATAGCTGTGATGGAAATAGGCCGATGGCAGAAATTCGAGGTTGAAGCCCGCCTTCCCCACTAGTGTCTTCGGCACAGGCTTGTCCAATATCACGCTGATGACGACCTGCGTGCCCTTGCGTTCGGCGCAGACGACATAGTCCCAGTTCAGCTCCGAATAGCGCATCCGCGTTTCAATCGTCCCTGCGCCCTTGTCCACGGAGCGCTTGACCACGATGGCGACCGGATCCCACTGACCGGGCGTGGGCGACAGGCGCACGTCGCCATTGGTGGCGCTGCGCAATCCCTGCTGGATGATCTCAATGCCGCCAATCTTGGAATCGGCGAACAGCCCATCATAGCTGTTGGAAAAGGCCAGGATATTGACACCCGCCCCTTCGAAATAGCCCGCATCATTTATGGCAATCGCGGCTGCATCCTGCGCCAGCGCCGATGCGCTCGCAAGCAGCAGGGGGACCAATGCCGCAAATCCCAAAAACCGCCTCATCCCACTCTCTCCCGCCTCAATCTTCGTTGATAAGGCGGGGTTTTAATGGAAATCTTTCGCCAATGATACCGCTATCATTATGTCAGGTAAGAAAATCCGTCGCCGTTACTCGACGGAACCAGCCAACAGGGCGCTCGTTATGCTTTCGTAAGAATTTTCGTATCGGATCGCCGTCACACCGCCGCTCGCTCCAGTAAATGGCTCGACTTAGGCAGATGGTATAAGAGGAATGCACTTGGACGACCTACCGCCTGAAGTCGCTCTCACCGGCATTACCGGACTCGATGATATCCTCGGCGGCGGCCTGACGCCCGACCGCATGTATCTGGTCGAAGGAACACCTGGCACCGGCAAGACGACCCTGGGTCTGGGCTTTCTGCTGGCGGGCGCGGAGACCGGCGATAGCGGCCTCTATATCACGCTTGCAGAAACGAAGGTCGAACTGTCCGCCGTGGCCAAAACTCATGGCTGGTCACTCGATGCGCTGACGATCTTCGAAATGGTCCCCGCCGACGGTCTGGGCGAAGATCAGGAACAGACGCTGCTGCATCCCAGTGAAGTGGAACTAGGCGAAACCGTCCGCGACATCATGGCCAAGGTGCGGGAATTCAAGCCCGCCCGCGTCATTCTCGACAGCCTGTCGGAACTGCGCCTGCTCGCGCAAAGCCCGATCCGCTACCGCCGCCAGATCCTCGCGCTCAAACATTTTTTCTCGACTCAGAACTGCACCGTCCTGTTTCTCGACGATAAAAGCGCCACCGGCAGCGACCTGCAATTGCACAGTATCGCCCATGGCGTGATCTCGCTCGACCAGACCCTGTCGGGCTTTGGCGCGCAGCGTCGGCGGCTGCATGTGGTCAAGATGCGCGGCATGCGCTTTCGCGGCGGTTATCATGATTTCGAAATCGAACGGGGCGGGCTATGCGTATATCCGCGTCTGGTTGCTGCCGACCATGAAGACAGAGAAGCCGGACCGCCCGTATCGACCGGCTCGCGCGCGCTCGACGCACTGCTGGGCGGCGGCCTCGTCCCCGGCACGTCCAGCCTGCTGACTGGTCCAGCGGGCGTCGGGAAAACGACCGCCTGCATCCAGTTGATGATCGCCGCGCTCAAGCGTGGGGAAAAAGCCTCCTATTTCCTCTTCGATGAACGCCTGCCGACGCTCCTGACCCGCAGCGCGTCGCTCGGCATGGACCTCACACCCTATATCGATGGCGGCTTGCTGGAAATTCGCGCGATCGATCCGGCTGAAATGTCGCCGGGCGAATTTTCAGGTGCCGTGCGCGCCAGTGTCGAGGAACATGGCGCCCGGACGGTCGTCATCGACAGCCTCAACGCCTATCTGCAATCCATGCCGAACGAGCAGTTCCTGATACTCCAGATGCATGAAATGCTCAGCTATCTCGGCCAGAAAGGCGTGGTCAGCCTGCTCATCCTTGGCCTCCACGGCATTACCGGCGAGGTCCGCTCCGACATCGATCTGAGCTACCTGTCCGACACCGTCCTCCAAATGCGCTATTTCGAAGCCCATGGCGAAGTCCGTCAGGCTATCTCCGTCATCAAGACCCGCACGGCCGCGCACGAACGCACCATTCGCGAATTTCAGATTGGCCAGAACGGCCTGCATGTGGGCGAACCCCTGCGTGAATTTCGCGGCGTCCTGACTGGCGTGCCAACCTTTTCGGGCGGCGGTGAGGCGCTGATGATGTCGCGGGACAAGAGCCTTTAGTGAAGGAACGCATTCTCATATTGGCTCCTCGCGGGCGCGACGCTCTCATTGCCGCCGACCTTCTGGGAAAGCATGATCTGGCCGCCGACATATGCCGGGATCAGGCCGGGCTGGTGACGGAACTGGCAGCCGGGGCCGGAGCCGTGCTGATTACCGAGGAAGCGCTGGCGGCGGAGGAACCAGTCGGCATCGTACACTGGATCACGCAGCAGCCCAAATGGTCGGACATGCCGTTCGTCGTGCTGGCCAATGGCGCGCGCACGCCACGCACCGCTTTTGCCACCAGCAGGCTCGACAATCTGGGCAATGTAGTCCTGCTTGAACGCCCGCTTCATGCACAGGCCATGTTGGGCGCGATCCGATCGGCGTTGAAAGCGCGACAACGCCAATATGAATTGCGTGACGCTGCCGCAACACTCGAACGCGCAGTGATTGATCGGACCCAGGAACTGGAAACCGCCCGTGAAAGCCTGGCCATTGCCCTCGATGCAGCCGGGATGGGCGGTTGGGACATCAACCTGCGAACCGGCGAAACCCGGCGCACCGCGCGCCATGACGAAATATTCGGATATGCCCGCCTTCTGCCGCAATGGGACGTTGCGACCTTTTTAAGGCATGTGGATGCCGATCAACGGCCAGCGGTTGCAGCGGCGTTCGACGACGCCATGGTCAGCGGATCGCTGGAGATTGAATGTTCGATAACGAGGGTGGACGGTCAGCGGCGCTTTATCGTCGCCAGGGGCCGGGTGCGCTTTGACGACGATGGCGTTCCCACCCGTATGGCGGGCGTCGTATCCGACGTTACCCATCAGAAGGAAGCCGACGCCCAACTGGCCCAGGCGCACAAGATGGATGCGATCGGCCAGTTGACGGGCGGCGTCGCCCATGATTTCAACAATCTGCTGACCCCCATCGTGGGCAATCTGGATCTCATCGCACGCCGGCACGGGGACGATGCGCGTACCCAGCGCCTGATCGACGGCGCCATTCAGGCGGCAGACCGCGCCGCTACCCTGACACAGCGCCTGCTCTCCTTCGCCCGGCGTCAGGCGTTGCAGCCCAAAGCCGTCGATATTCGCGCGCTGATCGAGGGAATCGTCGAACTGATCCGCCGGTCGCTGGGGCCGACCATCGCGGTCATCCTCGACATGGCGGACGATCTGCCATCTGCGCGCGTGGATCCCAACCAGCTTGAACTCGCGCTGCTCAACTTGTCGATCAATGCGCGCGATGCGATGCCCGATGGCGGGACACTCACCCTGACCGCCGTCCTGATCCAGACGGATAGCAGCCATGTGTCGGGGCTGGAGGAAGGACGCTATGTCCGCATTGCAGCCGCCGATACCGGATTTGGCATGGACGCAGCGACGCTCGCCCGCGCGGCCGAACCCTTCTTCTCCACCAAGGGCGTCGGGCGTGGCACGGGCCTGGGCCTATCCATGGCGCATGGGCTGGCCGCGCAATCGGGCGGCACATTGTTGCTGCACAGCGTTCCCGACATGGGGACGCAGGTCGAACTGTGGCTGCCCGCGACTGAGGAAAAAGCGATCAATGTCGATTGGACAAAGGCCGAGCCAGTGATGGCGCGCCATGCCGCTACGGTATTGCTGGTCGACGACGAAAAGATCGTCCGCACCGCCACGGCGGAAATGCTGCGCGACATCGGCTATCTCGTCACGGAATATGGGTCGGCCAGCCACGCCTTGCAGGCGCTGCGATCGGGGGTTGAGGCTGATATTCTCGTCACCGACTATCTGATGCCCGGCATGACAGGCGGCCAGTTGATCGCGGAAATGCGCGGCCTCGACGCCCACATGCCGACCTTGCTCGTCACCGGCTACACCGCCGCCGGCACCGACGTCCCCCCCGACGTCCCGCGCCTTGCCAAACCGTTCAGGCAGGCGGATTTGGCCGCCAAGGTCGATGAACTGCTCCAGCGCGAACGCGCCAAACACCGCCCCGCTGCGTAGCCCCCCTCACACCCTCCGTTCGCTTCGAGCGAAGTCGAGAAGTCCGTGGCACTGCGCTTCCATTTCTCGACAGGCTCGAAACGAACGGAGGTGGGGCTGCTCCGCCTCACCCGCCCCTAGACGATCTCCAGCGCCACCGACTGCACGTCCCGGCTGTTCGACCCCGCCATGATGTCATAGACGCCCGGCTCCACCACTTCATCCATCGCGCCATTCCACAGCGCAAAGGCGTCCGGGCCAAGCGTCAGCCGCACGGTGCGCCGCTCGCCGGGCTTCAGCGTAACGCGCTCGAAGCCCTTGAGCTGCCTGATCGGTCGGGTCACGCTGGCGGTGCGCTGATGGACGTAAAGCTGGACGACCTCATCCCCTTCGCGCGCGCCGTCGTTCGACACGTCCACCTCCACATTCACGCTGCCCCCCGTGCCAATGCGCGCAGCCGACAGGCGCGGCGGCGACAGGGTGAAGGATGTATAGCTCAACCCAAAGCCGAAGGGGAAAAGCGGGTCGATTTCCTCGAACACATAACCGCGCCGCGCCGAAGGCTTGCGGTTGTAGAAGATCGGGATCTGCCCCGCATCGCGTGCCACCGTGACTGGCAGCTTCGCGCCGGGATTGACGTGCCCGAACAGCACGTCGGCCATCGCCGTGCCGCCCTCCTGCCCCGGATACCAGCATAGCAGCAGCGCATTGGCCTGCGCCGCCACGGTCGGATAGCTCGGCGGACGGCCATTGATCGCGCACACGATGACGGGCTTACCGGTCGCCTTCACCGCCTCGAACAGCGCGTTCTGCTCGCCTAGCAGGTCCAGCGTCGTGCGGTCGCCCAGATGGTTCTTCGCAAAGCCCTCCCGGCTCGTCTGCTCGGTGTCACCCAGCGCCAAAATCACGACATCGGCCCCGCGCGCAACCTCCACCGCCTGCGCGATCAGCGCCCGGTTCCTGTCGGGATCAGCCAGCAGTACGGCGTCGGCCGATCGGTCCTCGCTCTGGGTAATGAACACGCCCTGTGCATGCACGACCTGCGCCTGGCCGCCCAGCTTCGCCCTGACCCCCTCCAACAGGGAAACCGTTTGCCGTGGCTCGCTGCTATACCCACCCAGTCGCGCGATGGCGGCATTGGGTCCGATTACCGCGACCCTTTTATGCTGTCCCGCCGTCAGTGGCAAAATGCCGTCATTGCTGAGCAGCGCGATCGAACGGTGCGCGGCTTTCAACGCCAGCGCACGGGCCTGCGCATTGCCGGTCAGCCGATCATAATCCTTCTGCGGCCACGGATTTTCAAACAGGCCAGCGCGGAATTTGAGCGTCAGCATCCGGCGCACGGCCATGTCCACGGCTGCCTCTGGCACGGTCCCCGCCCGCACCTGCTCCACCAGCGTGCTATAGGCATAGCCATCGGGCAGTTCGCAATCCACGCCCGCCTGCAACGCAGCCCGCGCGCTTGCGGCGAGGTCCGGCTGCACATGATGGATCGTGTCGAGTTCGTGGATCGCGCCATAATCGCTGACCACCGCCCCGTCGAAACCCCATTCCCCGCGCAATATGTCGGTCAGCAGCCAGCGGTTCATATGGCTGGGCACGCCATCAATCTCGTTATAGCTTGGCATCACCGCACCGATCCCGGTCCGCTGCACCACTGCGCGAAAGGGCGGAAAGAAACTCTCACGCAATTCCCGCTGCGCGATCGGCGCGGGCGCGACATTCTCGCCCCCCTGCGGCTGGCCATGGCCGGTCATATGTTTGAGCGTCGCGAACACCTTGCCAGGCGCAAGCGTCTTGCCCTGTCCCTGAAGCCCCAGCACGGCAGCGACGCCCATCTCGCCGCACAGATAGGGGTCTTCGCCAAATGTCTCCTCGATCCGGCCCCAGCGGGGATCGCGCGCAATATCGACCACCGGCGACAGGGCCAGATGCACGCCGCGCGCACGGACCTCCCGCGCTACGACGGACTGGACATCCTCCATCAACTGACGATCGAAACTGCCCGCCAGCCCGATCGCCATCGGGAACATCGTGGCCTCGCTCGCCATATAACCGTGCAGCGATTCCTCATGAAACAGCACCGGTATGCCCAGCCGCGTCTTCTGCATCGCCCATGTCTGGACGGCAGTGATGAACGCGACCGTATCGGCGGGCGTGCGCCACCGCGCGCCAGTACCGCCAGCCTGCGTCGATCCCGACGGCGCGCCGCGCTTGTCGGACGGGCGGGTGATCTGGCCAAATCCAGCCGGATAGGCAGCGCTGGCCTTGGCCGGAGAGAAGGTCAGAACGTCCATGATGTCGGCCTTGCGCGCCCACAGCGCGATGATCTGCCCGACCTTCTCCTCCAGCGTCATGCGCGACAGCAGGTCGCGCACGCGCAGGTCGATGGGCGCACTCGCATCCTTGTATAGCGGACCGGACGCCGCCCTCACCGGCGCGGCCATCGCAACGATCATCGACGTGGACGCCATCAAGCCCAGCGCCTGACGGCGCGCAAAAACCGGCGCGCTCATGGTGTCACCGTCAGCGTCGCGGATTTAAGGTCAACCGAGTTGCTCCCCGTCATGATCTCGAACGCGCCCGGTTCGACCACCCGCTCCATATGATCGTTCCACATCTGCAAAGCCTCCGGCCCTACCGTGAACGTCACCGTGCGGCTTTCACCCGGTTTCAGCGTCACGCGCTGGAACCCCTTCAATTCCCTGACCGGGCGCGTCACCGAACTCACCTTGTCCCGGACATAAAGCTGCACGACCTCGTCGCCTTCCCGCGCGCCGCTGTTGCGCACATCCACCGATACCGTGGCGGTCCCACCCGGTCCCATAGTCGCACTCGACAGGCGCGGAGGCGACAGATCGAACGTCGTATAACTCAGGCCAAAACCGAACGGATAAAGCGGCGCGTTTTTGTCGAACAGATAGCCGCGATGCGCGCTCGGCTTGTAATTGTAAAAGACCGGCAACTGCCCGACCGATCGCGGCACTGTCACCGGCAGCTTGCCGCCCGGATTGACGTCGCCGAACAGGATGTCGGCCATCGCGTTGCCCCCCTGCTCGCCCAGATACCATCCCTCGACAAGAGCATTGGCCTCCGCCGCGATCTTCACCGTGGATGCGGGCCGACCGTTGATCAGGACCACGGTGATCGGCTTGCCCAATGCCTTCAACGCATCGAACAGCGCCTGCTGCTCTCCCGGCAGGTCCAGACTCGACCGGTCGCCCAGATGGTTGCTGGCCCACCCCTCACGACTGGACTGTTCCGTATCGCCCAGCGTCAGCACGATATGATCCACCCCCTTCGCCGCATCGACCGCCTGCGCAATCAGGGCGCGGTTGGCGGCTGGATCGGCCAGCTTCACCTTATCTTCCCACCAATCGTCATTCTCGGTAATCTTCACACCCTGCGCGAACAGGATCTTGGCCCGTGCGCCGACCTTCGCCCTGATTCCGTCGAGGATGGAAACCGTATGCGGCGGCTGCCCATAATAGCCGCCCAGCCGTGCGACCGCCGCGCTCGGCCCGAACACGCCAATCGTGCCTTGCGCCTTCAACGGCAGCGCTCCGTCATTCTTGAGCAGAATGACGGAGCGCTGCGCCGCCTTCAGCGCCAGAGCGCGCGCTTCGGCATTATTCGTGATCGCAACGGACTTCGCCGCATCCGCATAGGGATTTTCGAACAGCCCCGCGCGGAATTTCAATTCCAGCATTCGTCGCACCGCCCGATCGACCGTCGCCTGCGCCACCCGCCCCTCACGCACCGCTTTGGTCAGCGTGGCGTAGGACAATCCCTCCGGCAGATCAGCGTCCACCCCGGCATCCAGCGCCCGGATCGCCGCCCCCTCCAGATCGGGCGCGATATGGTGCAGGCTCATCAACTGGTCGATCGCGGAATAATCGCTGACCACCGCCCCGGCAAACCCCCATTCGCGCCGCAATATATCCTCCAGCAGCCAGCGGTTCGCATGGCTGGGCACCCCATCAATCTCGTTATAGGAGGCCATGACCGCCTCGATCCCGGTGCGCTTGACCACCTGCTCGAAGGGGGGAAAGAAATTCTCGCGCAACTCGCGCTGCGATATGGGTGCGGGTCCGACATTGGTGCCGCTTTCCGGCTGGCCATGCCCGGTCAGATGCTTGAGCGTGGCAAACACCTTGCCCGGTCCCAGCGTCCGGCTACGCCCCATGCCTTGCAGTCCTTCGACCGCAGCGACACCCATTTCCCCGACCAGATAGGGGTCTTCCCCGAACGTTTCCTCAATCCGCCCCCAGCGCGGATCGCGCGCGATGTCCACCACCGGCGATAGCACCAGCGACACGCCGCGCGATCGGATTTCGCGCGCGATCACGCCATTGACCGCCCGCACCATGTCGGGGTCGAAGGAGGACGCCATCGCGATCGACTGCGGAAAGCTGGTCGCGCCGACCGCCGCATAGCCATGCAGCCCTTCCTCATGGAACAGGATGGGGATGCCCAGCCGCGTCTGCGTCATCGCCCATTTTTGCAGGGCGTTGACCAGCGCGACGGTCTGGCGTGGATCGCGCCCCTTGACCACGCGCGGGCTGACCGCGCCCTTGGCATCGGACGGGCGAGCGAAATGGCCCAGCCCATTGGGGAAAGTGGACGAGAGTTTCGACGGATCGAGTTGCAGGTTCGCGTCGAAAATCCTGACCTTATTTTCCCACACCGTGGTGATCTGCGCGATCTTTTCCTCCAGCGTCATCCGCGCCAGCAGGTCATCGACGCGCGCCTCTACCGGGGCGCTGCCGTCCTTGTAGATCGCCTTGTGCGCCGCGCTGGCCGACGCGCGCGGAGCGGCCTGCGCCATGCTTCCCCCGGCTATCAAAGCCAGCGCGGATATCGCACCCATAAATCGCCGATTTCGCATCAAGCCACCCCTCCAAACGCGTTTCATGCCGACATTATGGCTTGCCGTAGCATGATTGATAGCGTTACCATCAAGGAACGGCCCGGCTGTTGTCAATCCCCTTAAAGGCGGATTGCCTGACCGGTCACGGGGAGAGGCTATGAAGAGGTTGCTGCGCCTGGCATTGATAATGCTGGCTTTTCTGAACATCACGCAGGGTGCGTGGGCGGAAGACGGCTATGATCTCTGGCTGCGCTATCGCCCCGTGCCCAATGCACAGGCCATTCAGCCACACAGCATCACCGCCCCCGGCCACTCCCCAACCGTGAAGGCAGCCGTCGCCGAACTGACACGCGGTCTCACGGGCCTCACCGGCCAAGCCCCCGCCACCGACGCCATGCTCCGCGACGGCGCACTCTGGCTCGCTACCCCGACCGATTCGCCAGACATCGCGCGCCTCGCCCCCGGCCTGACGAAACTCGGTGCGGAAGGTTACGCCATCCGCTCCCTCTCCCGCGACGGCAAGGCCGTAACCCTGATCGCCGCCAACAGCGACAGGGGGCTGCTCTATGGCAGCTTCCATTATCTGCGCCTCGCAGCCAGCGGCGCGCCACTCGCCCGACTGGACGTGCGCGAAAGCCCCCGCATTGATCTGCGCCTCCTCAACCATTGGGACAATCTGGATGGTCAGGTCGAGCGCGGCTATGCCGGATCGTCGATCTGGGACTGGTGGACGCTACCCGATGACAAGGGCGCGCGTTATACCGACTATGCCCGCGCCAATGCATCGATCGGCATCAACGGCACTGTCCTCAACAATGTAAACGCAAAAGCGGAAAGCCTCACCCCCTTCTACATTGCCAAGGCCGCCGCGCTCGCCGACGTCTTTCGTCCCTATGGCATCAAAGTCTATCTATCGGTCAAATGGACCGCGCCGATGGAACTGGGCGGCCTCAAAACCGCCGACCCGCTCGACCCCGCCGTCGTCGCATGGTGGCGAGCCAAGGCCGACGAAATTTACGCCACCATCCCCGATTTCGGCGGCTTTCTGGTCAAGGCCAATAGCGAAGGCCAGCCGGGACCGCAGGATTACAAGCGCACCCATGCCGATGGCGCAAACATGCTCGCCGCCGCCGTCAAACCCCATGGCGGCATCGTGATGTGGCGCGCCTTCGTCTATGCCCATGACAATCCCGACGACCGCGCCAAACAGGCCTATAGCGATTTCAAGCCACTCGATGGCCAGTTCGCCGACAATGTCATTGTGCAGGTCAAAAATGGTGCGATCGACTTTCAGCCGCGTGAACCCTTCCACCCCCTCTTCGGCGCGATGCCCAAAACGCCGCTGATGATGGAGTTTCAGATTACCAAGGAATATCTGGGCCAGCGCACCCACCTGACCTATCTTGGCCCCCTGTTCGAAGAAGTGCTGCGCGCCGACACGATGGCGCGGGGCAAGGGATCGACGGTGGCGAAAGTCATCGACGGATCGCTCGACAACCACCGGCTGACTGGCATCGCGGGCGTCGCCAATATCGGCACGGACCGGACGTGGAGTGGCTCTGTCTTCAACCAGGCCGACTGGTATGCGTTCGGGCGCATGGCGTGGAACCCGGACCTGTCGGCGCAGGCGGTCGCGCGCGAATGGGCGGCGCAGACCTTCTCCCCCGCCCCGTCCGTCATCGACCCTATCGTCACCATGATGATGGGATCGCGCGAAGCCGCCGTTAATTATATGACCCCGCTTGGCCTTGCCCATATCATGGCGACCGGCCATCATTATGGTCCCGGCCCATGGGTGTCGGACCTCGCTCGCCCGGAATGGAACCCGGTCTATTATCATCGCGCCGACGCCAGCGGCATCGGGTTCGACCGCACGAAAACCGGCAGCAACGCCATCGCTCAATATGCGCCCGCACTGGCCCGCAGGCTGGCCGATCCCAGAACCACGCCGGAACGCGACCTGCTGTGGTTCCACCATGTCGGCTGGGACCAGAAACTCGCGTTCGGCGAAACGCTGTGGAACGCGCTCGTCCATCATTATGATGCAGGCGTCGCGGACGTGGTGGCCATGCAGGCGACATGGAACGGCTTGGCGCAGCAGATCGACGCCGACCGCTTCGCCCAGACGCAAACCTTCCTCGCCATCCAGCATCGGGAAGCGATATGGTGGCGCGACGCCTGCATCGCCTATTTCCAGTCCATTGCGAAACGCCCCCTGCCGCCGGGCAGCGCCGCCCCCGCGCATCCGCTCGACTGGTACAAGGCGCTGCAATTCCCCTTCGCACCAGGAAACCCGAAATGATCGTCCCTGCTCGCCGCCTGATCGCGCTCGCTTTACTCGCCTCGACCGCGCCTGTCTTTGCGCAGGGCCGCCCGGTCGTCCCCCTGTCGCCGCAGATCGACGCCAGCCGCCCCGACTGGGAAAATCCGGCGGTCTTCGAACGCGGCAAGTTGCCCGCGCGCGCTACGGCCTTCCCGTTCGAAAGCCGCGACCTCGCGCTGGCGAACGATCCGGCGGCGTCGAAACGCTTCCTCTCCCTCAACGGCCAGTGGCAGTTCCATTTCTCGCCCAATGTCGATCGCGCACCCGCCGACTTTTATCGCGACGATTTCGACGTGTCCGGCTGGAAACAGATCCGCGTCCCCGCCGACTGGCAGGCGGAGGGTTACGATCAGGCGCGCTACAACAACATCACCTACCCCTTCCCCGCCAACCGGCCGCTGATCCCGCATGATCGTAACCCCGTTGGCTCCTACCGCCGCGACGTGGACCTGCCGACGGACTGGTCGGGGCAGGACGTCATCCTGCACATCGGCGCGGCGGGATCGGCCTATTATGTCTGGGTCAACGGGCAACAGGTCGGCTATAGCGAGGACAGCAAATTGCCGTCCGAATTTGACGTCACGCGTTTCCTGCGCCCCGGCAAAAACACTATCGCACTGCGCATCTATCGCTGGTCGGACGGCTCCTATCTGGAGGATCAGGATTTCTGGCGCGTGTCCGGCATCGAACGCGACGTCTTCCTGATGGCCGCGCCCAAGACGCGCATCCGTGATTTTGCCGTGCGCGCTGGCCTGACTAACGACTGGCGCGACGGCACGCTGGACGTCACTGCCAAGGTGCTGCCCGCCAGCAAGGCGGCATCGGTGCGCGTCACCCTGCTGGACGGTGCGAAGGCTTTGGTAAGCCGCACCGCCGCCGTCCGCCCCGGCAGCACGGAACAATCCATTCGCCTCACCGACCGGATAGCGAACATACGCCCATGGTCGGCGGAAACGCCCAACCTCTACACCATGCTCATCGAACTGGTCGATGCCAAGGGCGCGGTCGTGCAGGCGACCCGGCAGCGCGTCGGCTTCCGCGATGTGGCGATCCGCAACGGCCAGCTGATGGTCAATGGCCAGCCGGTCTATATTCGCGGCGTCAACCGCCACGAACATGATCCCGAAACCTTCCACCTCATCTCGATGGACTCGATGCGGCGCGACATCATCATGATGAAGCGCAACAACGTCAATGCCGTGCGCACGTCCCACTATCCCAACGATCCGCGCTGGTATGATCTGGCCGACGAATATGGCCTCTATGTCATGGACGAGGCGAATATCGAATCCCACGCCTATATGGAAATGGGGTGGAAGGGCGATGCGGAGCGTGAACTTTACCAGTTGGGCTATGACAAGGCATGGGACGCCGCCCATGTTTCGCGCGTCGCCAACATGGTCGAGCGCGACAAGAACCACCCGTCCATCATCTTCTGGTCGCTGGGCAATGAAGCGGGCATCGGCCCGGCATTTGAAAAGGCCGCCGCCGAAGCCCGTCGCCGCGACCCCACGCGCCTCATCAACTATCTGGGCTGGGGGACATTGGAAGAACCCAAACCCAACGCCTATGCCGACATCTTCGCACCCATGTATTACAGTGTCGCGCAAACCATTGAATATGCACGCGACAAACGCTTCACCCAGCCGCTGATCCAGTGCGAATATGCCCATATGCAGGGCAATAGCGGCGGCAACCTCACCGACTATTGGGACGCCATCTACGCCAATCCCAAATTGCAGGGCGGTTTCATCTGGGATTGGGTAGACCAGTCCATGTATGCCCGCGACGACAATGGCGAACCCTATTGGGGGACCGGCAATCTCTACGGTCCCAATCCGGGCGGCGACATCGAATTTGGCGACGGCCTGATCCAGCCGGATCGCACGCCCAACCCCCACCTGTTCGAACTGCGCAAAGTCTATCAGCCCATCACCTTCCGCGCGCAGGATGCAGCGGCAGGACGCTTTACCGCGATCAACCGCAACGATTTCCGCAACCTCGCCGATTATGATCTGGGCTGGATACTGATGGACGACGGCGTCGAAATCGCACGCGGCGACCTGCCTGCCATGAACGTCGCCGCGAGAGAGGAAAAGGCACTGGCCGTCCCCGTCCCGCAGGATCGGCAGGCCGGGCATGAATATGTCGTCACCCTGACCGCGCGCGCGCGCGCCGGAAGCGAGGCGCTGATACCCGCCGGACATCTAATCGCCTGGGATCAGTTCGTCCTTCCCGTCCAGAACATCATTAAATCAGTATCTTCTGAGCCAGTCCGTATAAATGATGACAAGAAAGCACTGACGCTATCGGCAGCAGGCATGGACCTCCAGGTCGATCGCGCCACTGGCCTGATCACCTATCGTAAGGACGGTCGCACATTGCTCTCAGGCGGCACCCCCAACTTCTACCGCGCCCTGACCGACAACGACATCGGCACCCGCGTCGATCGCACCCACAACATCTGGAAAACCGCCTCGACCCAGCGGACCGTCAAAGCCCTCAAGGTAGAGCGAAGTGCAAAAGCTGTGGTCCTCACTCTGGAATTTACCGTCGGCGAAAACGTCGCCAGCTTCACCAGCCGCTACCAGATGCATGGCGATGGCAGCGTCTCGGTGGACGCCCAATTCACCCCGCTCGCCACCACCCTGCCCGATCCGCTGCGCGTCGGCCTTGCCTTCCAGATGCCCACCGACTTCACCGACGTGGAATGGTATGGCAAAGGGCCACATGAAAGCTATGGAGACCGACAGGCCGGCGCACCACTGGGCCGTTGGGCCGGCGCGATCGCCGACCAGAACCACGACTATATGCGCCCGCAGGAAACCGGCAACAAGGTCGGCGTCCGCTGGCTGTCCGTGCGCGGCACAAACCAGCCGACCCTGACAGTGCGCGGCGACCAGCCGCTCTCCGCTAACATCCTCGCCTTCCCCTATGAAGACCTCTCCCGCCGCCCGCCCGGCACCCGCAAAAGCAGCGATATAGTACCCCACGGTCATGTCAGCCTGATGATCGACGCCGTGCAAAGCGGCGTCGGCGGCACCGATAGCTGGAGCGCAAACGGCAGGCCGCTGGAAGCCTATCGCGTGCCCCTGAACCCGTTACGCTATGGCTTCACGATGGAGATCTCGAAAAACGTCAGAGCCGCACGCGGCGCACGCCCCGCCACCGCGACTGGCACCCCGGTGGAGTTTTAAGCAGCGCCTGCCGCACAAGGCTGACGCGCCCCCGGTACGCGCTCCCTTTCTCATGGCATTGCAGGGCAGTTGCAATCGGCCTCCCAGCCGCACCGCAATCTCAAAGCAGGCGTCCAGTTGACTTCCGCGTACTCTCCCGCACGCGCGGGCTGTTGTTGAGCACATTGGATACGGTCATCGCCGACACGCCAGCTTGTTCCGCCACGGTCTGGATGGTGATGGCCTGGCTGGCGCGGCGCCCCGTACGGGCCATGAGGAATCCTTCTTGTAAAGGGGCGGGCATGGACATCCCCAGATCACTTTAACGCGATATTTCTCATGGGTGCAAATGTCCCGCATGTGCCCTGTGGCATAAAATCCGCATGCACGCCGGAATAATGTAGCGCTATAATTTCTCGATTGACACTTTCCTCTCCCTTCTTGATTTAGCGCTACAACCGAGCGGCGGGACCGCTGTTCGTTGATGATGTAATGATGACGCGCGAACCAATGCGTCGACAGGGGAGGATATATGCTTTTTTCCAAAGCCATGATGATGCACCGCACTGCGGTGTCCATCTTCAGCCTGGGCGTCGCGATCGCGCCTAACGCCGTATTCGCGCAGGACGCCGCGCCGCAATCGCCGGTACTCGACGGGACCGATATCGTCGTCACCGCGCAAAAGCGGGCGGAGCGCTTGCAGGACGTGCCTCTGGCCGTAACGGCCGTAAGCGCCGACGCGCTCGCCAATCGCCAGATCAACGACAGCAGTTCGCTGGTGCAGGCCGTGCCCTCGCTGACATTCCAGCAGGGCGCGACCCCTACGAACAACAGCTTCCGTATCCGGGGCATCGGCACCGCGCTCTTTGGCCAGGGCGTCGAATCGTCGGTATCCACAGTCGTCGATGGCGTCGTCGCCGTGCGCCAGACGCAGGGCTTCACCGACCTGGCCGACATCGAGCGCGTCGAAGTGCTGCGCGGTCCGCAGGGCACGCTGTTCGGCAAGAACGCAACCGCGGGCGTCATCAGCGTCACGACCGCCCGCCCTTCGCGCGAATTTGAAGGCCGGGGCGAATTCACAATCGCCGAACATGGCGAATATCGCGCGCGTGGCACCGTATCCGGCCCGATCACCGATACGCTGCGCGCCCGCGTCACCGGTTTCTACAACGACGTGCGCGGCGTCGCCCGCAACATCGCCACTAACAGCTGGGACAACGGGTCCAAATCCTGGGGTGTGCGCGGCAAGCTGGAATGGGATGCGACCGACAATCTGAACCTGCTGTTTGCGGGCGAATATCGCAAGACCAAAGCGGATTGCTGTGCATCGACCTGGATCGCGATCACCAATCCCAATCTCCAGACGCTGGTCGGCCCGATCAACGCCACACGCACCAACCGGACCCTGAACGACGAAACCGTCACCTATTCCAACAGCGACCAGCAAACCTATTCGTTGCAGGCCGACTGGGATCTGGGCGCTGCTACCGTGACGTCGATCTCCGCCTATCAATCCTATAATCTGGACGTGAACCAGCCGATCGAGCGCATCAACAGCACAGTGCCCCTGTTCGTAGGCGCGGCTGCATCCTATGCGATGTGGAGCCAGAACCATGGTCAGGTCGACCTGAGCGCCTTCAGCCAGGAACTGCGCATCGCCAATAATGGCGGCGGCGACTTCAACTATGTCGCCGGTGTGTTCTACATGCATTCCGATATCAAGCGTCCGTTCGACCGTCGCCGCGCCCGCTGCACCGCCGGAACCTTCGGCCAGCCATGCGCGCCAGCCAACACCATCTACCAATCCTCGGCCAGCAACATCCGGCTGAAGCAGGATAGCATCGCCGCCTTCGGCCAGGTCGATTATCGTATCGTCGGCGGGCTGAAAGCCATTGGCGGCCTGCGCGTGCAATATGAAAAGGGCACGAATGGCGGCAGCCGAATCTCCCCCCTCGTTCCGGGTGACGCAATCCTGCCGGGCAATGCGCCGGTCAGCGGATCTATTTCGGCAGACGACACTGCGGTTACCGGCAAGGCCGGCCTACAATATGAATTCAGCCGCAATGCCCAGGTCTATGCCAGCTATACCCGCGGGTATAAGGGACTGGGTTACGAGATGGAAATCTCCGCCGACCTCGCGAACCAGCGCGTGCTGGAGCCGGAACATGTGAATGCCTATGAAATCGGCTTCAAGGGTCGAACATCCGACGGCGTCCTTAGCATTAGCACCGCGCTGTTCCTGGCGGACTATTCGAACCTTCAGGTACAGGCCAACCGGTCCGACATCGCTGCGGGCGTGGTCCAGTTCGTGTCCACCAACGCAGGCAAGTCACGCACCAAGGGCTTTGAGATCGAGGCGACCGTGCGTCCCGACGATCATTTCAGCCTGACCGGCGCGGTCACCTATTCGGATGCGACGATCGACATCGACGGTCTGAACTGCCCTCAGCAATTGAACGCCGCAGCGCCCGTCCTGTCGGGCATGCCGACCAATATCTGCTACCGCACTGCGGCGGGTGTTACCCCGACGCAGAATCTGCGCGGCGCAACCCAGCCGGTCAGCCCGAAGTGGAAGATCACGGTTGCACCCCGTTACGAAGCGGACATTCCGGGCACCGACTTCGCAGGTTTCGCGCAGGTTGGCGTCAATTTCCAGAGCAAGATGAACTTCTCGGTCGAACAGGATCCACTGCTGGAACAGCCCGCCTATGCGCTGGTCGATGCCAGCATCGGCGTGAAGCAGATCGATGGCCGTTACAGCCTGACCCTGTTCGTCAAAAACCTGTTCGACGAAAACTATCTGACCAGCATCGGCCACACATCCTTCCTGGGTGGCAATTATGATCTGGTCGGCACGTTCAATAAGGACGCGGATCGCTATTTCGGCGCCACTCTCGGCATGAAATTTTGATCATCGGGCGCGGCGGCTCTGGTCGCCGCGCCATTTACCGGGTTCAGTCCGGTCGATGCTTTTTGCGGGAAGGAACAGTTGCGATGCCAGGCTTGCTCAGGATCGCTACGGCGTCGCTGTTCGTTCTGGCGCTGGCGGGCGCAGCATCGCCGCCCAAAGGCTGGCGCGACCTCAACCATAATGGCCGCCTCGACCGCTATGAGGATGTACGCGCGCCGATCAATGAGCGCATCGAGGATTTGCTGAGGCAAATGACGCTGGCGGAAAAAGCGGGCATGATGCTGCATGGCACGCTGCCTACGCCCGGCTCCTCGATCGGTTTCGCAGGTACGATCTACGATCAGACCGCGACCACCGCCCTGTTGCGCGACCGCCATATCTCCAGCTTCATCACCCGGCTGGTCGTTTCCCCCGCCGCCCTCGCTACCCAGAATAACGCCGTGCAGAAACTGGCGGAGGCTGGCCGCCTTGGCATCCCCGCCACGATCAGCACCGATCCGCGCCACCATTTTCAGGCGACGCTGGGCGCGAGTACGACCGGCGGCGGTTTCTCGCTCTGGCCCGATACGTTGGGCTTCGCCGCACTGGGCGACGCAGCGACGATACGCCGCTTTGGCGACATCGCCCGCGCCGAATATCGCGCCGTGGGCATCCACATGGCCCTGTCGCCCCAGGCCGACCTTGCCACCGAACCACGATGGGCACGCTTTTCCGCCACCTTCGGTTCCGATCCCGACACCGTATCCCGGCTGGCAGGCGCGTATGTCGAGGGGTTCCAGCAGGGCCGCAACGGCGTCACCGCACAGGGCGTCGCCACTATCGTCAAACATTGGGTCGGCTATGGTGCGGAACCGGAAGGGTTTGACGGGCATAATGTCTACGGGCGCAACGCGACGCTGACCGACGCCTCGTTCGTGGATCATGTTCGCGCCTTCGACGGAGCGCTGGAGGCACACAGCGCGGGCGTGATGCCCACCTATGTCATCGTGCGCGGTCCAAAGGTCGCCGGCAAGCCGCTGGAACCCGTCGGCGGCGGCTTCAACAAGCAATTGCTGTCCGGCCTGCTACGCGGCGACAAGGGGTATCGCGGCCTGATCGTTTCCGACTGGTCGATCACCCGCGATTGTCCGCAGGCCTGCATGGCTCCCGATGCCGCCAATCCGCAGACACCCGCATCGATCGGCATGCCATGGGGCATGGAAAGCGCCGACAAGACCACCCGGCTTTCTAAGGGCATAGAGGCGGGCATCGACCAGTTCGGCGGTGCGGACGACGCGGCGCCGATTCTGGATGCGGTCGCCAAAGGACTTGTCAGCGAACAGCGGATCGACGAGTCCGTCCGCCGCGTGCTGCGCCTGAAATTCGAACAGGGGCTGTTCGACAATCCCTATGTCGATGCGCACGCCGCCGCCAGGATAGTGGGCAATCCACTGGCCCAGAGCCAGGCCGACGCCGTTCAGCGCGCCAGCCAGGTGCTGCTGCGCAACGACAATGCCACCCTGCCGGTCGCCCCCGGAAAGCGCATATGGCTGCATGGCGTCGATCCCGTGGCGGCACGAGCGGCTGGTTTCGTCGTGGTGGATGATCCAGCACAGGCCGACGTCGCACTGGTCCGCACCGCCACGCCGTTCGAAACGCTCCACCCCCATCATTTCTTTGGCGCGCGCCAACATGAAGGGCGACTGGATTTCCGCGCCAGCGACCCGGATGTGCAAGCCATCGCGCGCGCATCCGCGCATGTGCCCACCATCGTCGCGGTAGAAATGGATCGCCCGGCGGTCCTGACCGTGATCGAACCCATGGCCCGCGCACTGATCGTCACCTTCGGCGCAAGCGACGCAGCCGTGCTGGACGTCGTGCGTGGCCGGGCCATTGCAAAGGGTCGCCTGCCCTTCTCCCTCCCCCGGTCGATGGCCGATGTCGCAGCGCAGCGCCCCGACCTGCCCGACGATGGTCCGCCACCGGCCTATCCGCGCGGCGCGGGGATTGTGCTCAGGGCGGCGACCAGTGACTGACGGCATGGTCCATTTGCCCGGCGGCACGTTTCTGATGGGGTCGGACCGCTTTTGCGCGCTGGCCGGAGTCGCGCCGGACATCAGGGATTATCCCGGCATGAACGACCTTTTCGCCGACCCCGGCAACCCGCCAACCCGTGTCGATCGGCTTCGTCGCCATCTATGTTCTGGCGCAGTTTGGCATATGGGTCGCACTGCTCACACCTGTGGTCCTCACTCTGGCAATCAGAGTCGGCGACATCGCCAGCGAAGCCGAAAAAGGGCGCTGGCTGGGCATGATTTTGGCGATCGGCGCCTTCGTCACCCTGGTCGCGACACCGCTGTGCGGCGCGTTGTCCGACCGCACGTCGCAAACCGCTCGTCTTTCTCGCCGCCACGCTGGAGGCAGCAGGCTTCCTGACGATCGCGCTCGCCTCTTCAGTGCCGCCATCTACCCGACCGGCATGGTTTTGCCCTACTCGGCGCATTCGCCATCTGCCCGGTACGGCGGTCCAGATGGGACCGGCATCATATTGCTGGACGGGCGGGACAGTGGGGCGCTACCCCATGCTCCCCGAAACCGCTAATCGGACGCACGCATGTCCAACACCCCGCCTGCCGCTCATCCATGGTGGGAAAGCGGCATAATCTACCAAATCTATCCCCGGTCGTTTCAGGACAGCGATGGCGATGGCGTGGGCGATCTTACCGGGGTCGAAGCGCGCCTCGACCATATCGTATCGCTGGGTGTCGATGCGGTCTGGCTGTCCCCGATCTTCCCCTCTCCCATGGCCGACTTCGGCTATGACGTCGCCGATTATTGCGATATCGACCCGATGTTCGGCGACCTCGCTGCTTTTGACCGCCTGCTCGCCGCCGTCCACGCGCGCGGATTGAAACTCATCCTCGATTTCGTGCCGAACCACAGTTCCGACCAGCATCCATGGTTCATCGCCAGCCGATCCTCACGGCTCGATCCCAAGCGGGACTGGTATATCTGGCGCGATGCGCAGGCCGATGGCGGACCACCGAACAACTGGATCAGCGACTTCGGCGGATCGGCCTGGCAATGGGACGCGGCGACGGGGCAATATTATCTCCATGCCTTTCTGAAGGAACAGCCAGACCTCAACTGGCGCAACCCGGACCTGCGCGCCGCGATGATGGACGTGCTGCGTTTCTGGCTGGATCGTGGCGTCGATGGCTTTCGCATCGACGTCCTGTGGCACATCTTCAAGGCCGACGGCCTGCCCGACAATCCGCCCAACCCGCACTGGACGCCTGAACAGACCGAACGCGACCGGCTGATCCAGCGTCATTCCACCGACCAGCCCGAAGCCCATGCGATCTCCGCCGATATGCGGGCGCTGGCAGACAGTTATGGCGACAGGGTTCTGATCGGCGAGATATTCCTGCCCAATGATCGCCATGCCCGCTGGTACGGCACGGCGGATCGACCGCAAGTCCATCTGCCGTTCAATTTCCAGCTCATCGAAAATGCCTGGGACGCAAAAACGCTCTCCCGGCTGATCGCGGACTATGAAGCGGCCCTGCCGCCGTTCGGCTGGCCCAACTGGGTCATCGGCAGCCATGATGCCCCCCGTATCGCAGCGCGGATCGGCGATGCGCAAGCTCGGGTGGCGGCGATGTTGCTACTGACTTTGCGAGGAACGCCGACCCTCTATCAGGGCGACGAAATTGGTATCGGGCGCGTGGACATCCCGCCAGACCGCATTCGCGACCCCCAGCATATGCAGCAACCTACGCTCGACATCGGTCGCGATCGGTCGCGGACGCCCATGCCGTGGGATGCTTCCCCCAATGCGGGTTTTTCCAGTGGGGATCCATGGCTGCCCCTCAACGCAGACTGGCCAAGCCGCAATGTCAAAGCGCAGCAGGATGACCAGGCCTCGATACTGACGCTTTATCGCACCCTTATCGCCCTGCGCCGATCGACACCGGCGCTTTCTATCGGCAGCTATCGCGCAGCTGGGGCCGATAAGGATGTACTCGCCTACGAACGAGGGCATAGGGGCGATCGCCTGCTGATCGTCCTCAATCTGTCCGCGCAGATACGCAGCTTGCTCCTACCGCCCGGAACGCGGATAGCGACTATACTGGCATCTACACTGGCACTTGCGCCAATCGACAGTAGCGTGAGGGCCAATGAGGCTCTGATCCTGCGCCTTGAGGATATCGTCTGACATGAAGATTGCGATGCTGGCGCCCATCGCCTGGCGCACGCCGCCACGCCATTATGGCCCGTGGGAACTGGTCACCAGCCTGCTGACGGAGGCGCTGGTCGCGCGCGGCATAGACGTCACCCTGTTTGCGACACAGGACAGCGTGACCTGCGCGACCCTGGACGCCGTCGTCCCAGCCCCCTATTGCGAAGACCCGTCGATCGACGCGAAAGTGTGGGAATTCCGCCATCTGGCTCATCTGTTTGGCAAAGCGGACCAGTTCGACCTGATCCACAATCAGGCCGATTTCCCCGCCCATGCCTTTGCTCACCTGGTCGATACGCCGATCGTCACTACCATCCATGGCTTCTCGTCCGATCGGATTTTGCCGATGTATGCGCCGTTCCAGGATCGCATCCATTATGTCGCAATCAGTGAGGCGGACCGTCACCCGGCGCTACGTTATGCCGCGACGATCCATCATGGCGTCGATCTGAACGAATTTAGCTTCGACGCGGAAGGAAGCGACAGGCTGCTCTTCTTTGGCCGCATCCATCCCGACAAGGGCGCCAAGGAGGCCATCGCCCTCGCCCGCGAGGTCGGTCAGCCGCTCGACCTCTATGGCATCGTGCAAGATCAAGGCTATTATGAGCGAGAGGTATCGCCCGCGACTGACGACAGCCTCGTTCATTACCACGGCCCCGTCGGCGGCACAGCGCGGATCGTGGCTCTGGGATCGGCCAAGGCGCTGATTCACCTCATCAATTTTGACGAGCCATTCGGACTGTCCGTTATCGAGGCGATGGCGTCAGGCACGCCCGTCATCGCCACCCGCCGCGGATCGATGCCCGAACTGATCCAGCATGGCGTAAATGGTTTCCTGGTGGATGGCCCGGATGAAGCCGTAGAAGCGCTGGCGCGGATCGATGAACTGGACAGGGCGACAGTGCGCAAAACAGTCGGCGACAGGTTTACGATTGAGAAAATGGCCGATGCCTATGTCGGCCTGTATCGTCAAATATTGGGCGGCTGATCCGTCACCGACAGGCACCGCGTAACTTGCCCGGCATGTCATGAGACCATGTGGCTGGGACGCTACATTGCAAACATTCGAACAGTCGCAAATCGGTAATCGATCAGACGTTTAGACGAAACAATGTCCCCCTAAGCGCACGGCAACACCGGCGGGAAAAGCTGGTTGATCCAAAGGGGACATCATGATCAACATGCGCAGCCGGATGGCCATTACGGCCTCCGGCCTCATTCTCGCGGCCTCCACCATGTCGGCCTATGCCGCCGACACAGTCGTGCCTGATGCGGCCGCAGATGGCGCGGGGCTTGAGGCGATTGTCGTTACCGCCCAAAAGCGGCCTGAGAACCTTCAATCCACGCCCATTTCCATGTCGGTGATGCGGGCTGAAGATCTGGTCAATAGGCATGTCACATCCTTGCTCGATCTGGGTGACGGCGCCATCCCGTCGCTAAAGATCGCACCATTCTATTCCCGCAATTCGGCGCTGATTGTGAACATTCGCGGCATCGGCGTATTGTCCGACGCCAACCAGCCAGCGCGCGATCAGGGCGTGGGCATGTATATCGACGGCGTCTATCTCGGCCGTGCTCAGGGGTTAGGCACCGCCTTGTTCGATATCGAGAATATCGAAGTGCTCAAAGGCCCGCAGGGAACACTGTTCGGGCGCAATACTGAAGGCGGCGCGGTGAATATCGTGACCAAAAAGCCAACCGGCGAATTTCACGTCAACGGCACTGGCGGCATCGGTAATTTCGGCAGCTACAAAGGCGAAGTCCATATCGACCTGCCGTCTTTCAACAATATCGCGTTGAAGATCGACGGCGTCATCGCCCATCGCGATCCGCTGGTAAAGAACCCGCTTGCCGGATCGGAAGGCTTCAATCAATATGACAAGCGCGGCCTGCATGTCGAAGCGCTGTGGAGTCCTTCGTCCGATTTCAGCGCGGATTACAGCTTTGATATTTCCAAGGATGAATCGACGTCGCAATATTTGAACCTGATCGCTGCCGGAACGAACAGGCTTGCCGCCGCCGCCACGATCCAGCCGGATCGTGTGCGCACTGCTAATGTCGGCGTGCCGCAGATGCCCAGTGTCGGCAAAGTGCATGGCCATCGCCTGACCCTCGACTGGCAAGTAGCGCCAGAGATCATGTTGAAGTCGATCACTGCCTATCGAAAGCTAAGCCAGAGCCAATTCGATAATGGTTCGGCTGCCAGTTCAATGTCGATTCCAGCAGCGACGTTCAATCCGGTGACAGGCTTCAACGGCTTCCAGTTCGCCCGCGACAGCCTGGCCCGGTTCGACCAGAATCAATGGAGCCAGGAGTTTCAGGCGATCGGCGATATAGGCCGGGTCAAGTTCGTGACTGGCGCACTCTATTATCGCGAACATGTCGCTGACGATGCGCAGGCGTTTAACACCAATGTCTTCACCAATGTCGCCGGATCGACTTACACTGCCAGCTTCATCGATCCCGCAACGCAGCGGATCGACCGTGCCAGCCATGTCACCACCAAAAGCATCGGCGCATTCGGTCAGGCAAACTGGACCCCGGACATCTGGAACGACGCCGTTCACCTGACGGGAGGCCTGCGCTGGACGAAGGACAGCAAGCACGGCGCGCTTGAAATCGTCAACGGCTTACTGCCGGTCAACCGGAATGGCGTGTCGGGCGAAATCGGGCTGGACGCCAGCTGGACGCGGGTCGATCCGATGGTCAACCTTGCGATCGATCTGAGCCGGGACATTCATGTCTATGGCAAATGGTCCACAGGCTATAAATCGGGCGGCGCCAATTCGCGCAGTCAGGAATGTCAACGGCGGAGCAAAAGTCGGCCATTCGGCGGCGTAAAACCAGGCCATCGTGTTACATGCCGGGGGGAGTGGCGTGAGGGCGTAGCC
>NZ_JBAQOK010000044.1:0-1513 GCF_049304695.1 Sphingobium sp. | reverse complement strand
CCTCAGCGCTGTCCATGCCCGGCTCGACGGCCGACAATTTCCTCAAGGCCTTTATCGCCAGCTATCCGTTCGATCGGGACTGGTATCTGCTCCAGGCCGAGTTCGGCCTCTATGCCTTGCGCCATCCTGCCATGGCGAGCCACTATGCCGAACGGCAGGGGCGGATCCTCGTCATCATCGAGGGCGCGCTCGCCGACATCCTTCGCGAGGACTCCCGCATCGTTGCCCGGGACCTCCCGCGCATCGCGCGACTGATCCTGGCTGTCCACGAGGGAAGCATGTTCCAGGGCCTGCTCGAACCGCACGAGGTCACAAGCGGAGAGCTTCTGGACTTTCTCGTGGATCTCATGCTGGCGGGGGCGGCAACGAGCGTCGACTAAGAATGGATTGCTGATCTTGCCTTGCGGGAGGCCGCGCAACAGCATGCCTGCCTCTATTTGTGATGTGGGAGACCGTTTAGAGCGGTTTCCATTCATTCCGGTTCATAGCCGCATGATTTGAAGTAGTTTGCACATTCGTCGGGCTTGAAGATATCGACGAGCCTGCCGATCAGGTCCCACAGGCCGCTGACGGTGCGCTCTCCTGCCTTGCGGAGCATGGCCTTGAGCCGGGAGAAGGCCTTTTCGATTGGATTGAAGTCCGGGCTGTATGGCGGGAGGAAGCGCAGGGTCGCGCCGGCAGCTTCGATCCTTTCCTTCACGGCGGCCCGTTTGTGGCTCGAGAGGTTGTCCATGATGACCACGTCGCCGGGACGCAGTTCGGGCACCAGCACCTGGGCGACATAGGCTTCGAACCAGTCGCCGTTGATCGGCCCGTCCAGCACCATCGGCGCGACCATGCCATCCATGCGCAGGCCCGCGACCAGCGTGGTGGTCTTGCGGTGGCCGTGCGGGAAGCCCATCCGCAGCCGCTCGCCCTTCCGGCAGCGGCCATGGCTGCGGGTCATGTTGGTGGCGGTCCACGTCTCGTCGATGAAGACGAGGCGTTCGGGTTCGAGGTCGATCTGGCCGTCGAACCAATGCTGCCGTTGCCTCAGGACGTCGGGACGGTCCTGCTCGATCGCGTGACCGGTCTTTTTTTGCGCGTGATCCCGTGACGCACGAAGAAGCGATGCACCGTGCCGATACCGACCAGGGCCCCACGCTCGATCAGCCGCGCCTGAACCTCGACCAAGGTCATGTCGCCCTGCTCTGCGATCAGTTCCCGAATGAAGCCGCCGTGCGCTTCGATCTTACCTGAATGCCGGTCACCGCCGCGCGGCTTGGCAACGGCCCGGCCATGCTCCAACGCAAGCCGTCGCCAGCGGATCGCGCTCGACACGCTGACCCCGAAGCGGGCCGCTGCCGCATGGCAACTCAGCCCACCATCAATCGCTGCGACAACTCGGTCCCGAAGATCCTGTGATAGCGTTCGTGCCATCCATGCTGGCCTCCTGCCACCAGCAGGAAGGCTGAATCACAACGGCGCCGCGAAGGGAATCCCTGACGAGTCAGATCGTGTGGAAACCGCTCTA
>NZ_JBAQOK010000043.1:0-38597 GCF_049304695.1 Sphingobium sp. | reverse complement strand
TGGTCCTCACCGTCCTTAGAACGAGATACGCACCCAGGTGGAAGGCCCGAACATTATCTACAGGGTCGCTTTCGCGCCCTCACGGCACTTGCAGAGAGGGGTCCTTCCACCTGGCATCCGACCGTTCGACGAACGGTCGGTACTCTGTCCCCGTCTTGACGACCGCGTGAGCCACGCGCGCCATCTTGGCGGTGAGCGCCGTCATCGCCTTTCGGCGACGATCGGCATCGTCCGCGTGCCCGGCGGTATATCGTCCGAGCTTGTCGCGGAAGCTGTTGTCGCGCTGGCGCGCGGCGACTTGGGCGGCCATCCAGAAGGTCCGGCGCAATCGTGCGTTGCCGTACTTGGATAGCTTCGTGCGACCGCGAAACGTGCCTGATTGGCAGGTCGCGAGATCGAGGCCGCAGAACTTAAGAAATTGGCGATGATGGCTGAAGCGGCGAAGATCGCCTGCCTCTGCCAGGATCGTCAGTGCATTGATCGGACCGATGCCGGGAATCTTGCGCAGCAGCTGGTAGTCAACGTCATCGGCGAGCCTGAGATGGGCAAGCCGCTCGATCTCGTCGCGCTGCTGGATGAGACTTCGTCCCTGCGCAATGACCATACGGAACATGGTGATCGCCGTAGAGTCCTCTGGCACTGGTAACGCGGTAGAAGCACACGCTGTCTCATACACATCGTTGATCAGCCGCGCCTTGGAGACCTTGCGCCCGATCAGGGGCCATACCTCGGCCGAGAAGGCCTCCCGATCAAGCGAGGTGATGCTCGTCGGGGTCGGGAACCGCTCGATCATCGCCAGGAACCAATCCGACCGGCTGTTGCCGGCAAAGCGCGCGATCTCGGGAAAATACAGCGGAAGGTAGTGGGTCAAGATGCGATGCCAGGTTTGCGTCTTCATCCTAGACACGACCTCGTGGGTCTTGGACAGTTCCTGCAGATCGTTGATCCCGGCGGCAAGTGGGTCGACGTAGCGTTGGGTGGCACCGATCCGTAGCATGTGGAGGATGACCTGCGCGTCTTTGGGATCATTCTTATCCCAGCCATTGTGCAACGCCTCTCGCGTGCGCGCCAAAGCAACCGAGGAGATGAGCCGCAGCTCGAACCCTGCAGTGAGCAAGCGATGCGCAAGGGTCCGGTGGTAATTGCCGGTCGCCTCAAAGCCGACCACGATGGGCCTGCCAATGGCGGCGAGCTGCTCGGCTAAGCCATCATAGTCCGCCTTGGTCGCGAGCACCGTCATGCGCCTGCGCCGTCCTCCTTCAGGGCGCTCGATGAGCACCTCCTGGCGGTTTTTGGCCATATCGATCGCTACGAGCACGGCGCCTGCGGGTGTAGAAGAGAGCTTGGTCATGGTTGGTCAGCCTCCAAAGTGTCGTCTCGACAACCTCACTTTAGAGACCTGCTGGGCGATCATGACCGCCTTGATGAAGCCGGCGGGCGCTACGCGCTCTTGTCTCCATCAAGGCAACCGGACCATTCCAGAACCTGCTTCCCAATTTACTACGGCACCGAGCTGACCTCGAACGCGGTCCTCGCCTGGTGCGGACAGATCGGGGTCGAGTGGCACTACATCGCGCCGGGCAAGCCGATGCAGAACGGCTACGTCGAGAGCTTCAACGGCCGCATGCGCGACGAGCTGCTCAACGAGACGCTGTTCCTCAGCCTGGACCATGCCCGCGTGGTGATCGCCGCCTGGGCTCAGGATTACAACCAGGAGAGGCCGCACTCATCCCTGGGATACGAGACCCCAGCGGCGTTCGCCGCTGAACTGGATAAGCAATGGCCTGCTTCGCTACGCCCTACGGGCTCCGCTGCGCAGGCCATTGCTCAACCCGCGCTCATGCGCAACAAAGCTGAAGGGCTCTAATCCGTGCTGGTGGAAACCAGGGGGTCACGTCACCTTGAACCGCAAGAATGCCCTGTTCGCCGGATCGGACGAAGGCGGCGATAACTGGGCGGTGATCGCCACGCTCATCGAATGCTGCAAACTCAACGCCATCAACCCGCACGACTGGTTGACGGCTACGCTCTCGCGCCTCGCCGCAGGTCATCAGGCCAATGCCGTCGACAAACTCATGCCCTGGATCGACGTGGGCTGAAAACACCGCTTACGAATCAGCAACGGAAGTCGCTAATGCATTACAGCGTCACTTTTGGCGATTATCCGATCTGTCGATCCTCCGTCCCGTTAGCAAGCCTTTGGCGCCCGTGCCTTCGAACTTGAACTCGAAGTCTCTCCAGGTTTTCCTCCAGCGTCGCGCCACGTATCTTTCTCCCGGTCTTGCTGCATCATCGAGCATGATAAGGCCTCCCGGTGCGATACGTTCGAAAAGGCGTTCCGCCATTCCTCGGGTAAAGGGATGAATTGACCAAGGCGGTCCATCTATGACAAGCAGATCAATTGTCTGTGGAAGGTCGTGCAAGGCATACCATAATCCAGGCCAGGCCTGGTCCCGAAAGTTCAGCGGAGCATGGCTGAAACTTGCCGACAGGTGGTGCTCAGCGAGCCAAATGCCCATCTGCTCAACGAACGGTTCATACTGATCGTAGCTGTATAAATGCCCGCCACCGTGAAGCGACAATGCTTTGGCGATAACCAGCGAAGTTACTCCGGAACCTAATTCCACAACATTTTTCGGTTGTCGGACTTCAATCTCATCAACAATCCTGTGAAGAAGGTAAGTGTCTGCTTTCCAGCTGCCAAGATGAGGCAAGGCGTCCTGTTCAAGGTTTATACGCTCAAGAACAGCATTTTTTTCAGCTTTGTTTCCCCCATAAAGGCTTTTCAACAGCCAAGGCCATTGGATGAGCGCAAAGAATAGCTGGAACAGGGTTTCGCCCTTTGTGCGCGCGGTGCCTGTTTCCTGCGGCATCTTTTTGGCCAGCATGCCGGTCAGATTTTTGGTCGTCAACTTTCGTCACCTTCGTTATGGATAGCAGTCCAGTGAGCGAGGCAGCAGCCAGTTACCGAGTGTCATCTTAGGCAAACCCACCAATGTATGGCGCTCTCCACAGCAAGTCGTCCGACCCTCGATGATCAGGAGCAAATCTCTTCTCCCATGCTCGTCCCTCTAGAAGCTGGACTGGCGCCCTAAAAAGCCGAGAATTGCGGCAGAAAAGGCGTCGTTTGCATCGCCTGCGACCATATGCGTGGCATCGATAATGTCGGTATATTCAGCATGCGGTGCCAGTTCGCGCAGATGTTCGACAGCGCCTTCCGAGACAAGATCACTGGATCCGCCCCTGATCAGATGCAGCGGTAGCGTCAAATTAGCGGCAGCCTTGTATAATATATTGACTTGCTGCTCCTGATGCGCGGTGTCGCTGCAATGTGCAGCCACCATATTGCGAATAAATGCTGGATCCCAGTGCCAGTAATAGCGGCCATCCTCTTTCTGCCGGAGATAGTGCCGTAGGCCACCACCCGCTCTGCGCTTGCGACGATGTGGCATGTAGCGCGCAATGACTTGTGCAGCTTCTTCCGGAGACGAAAAGCCAGTCTCGACATGTTCTTGCATGAAGCTGACCACCCGCATCACGCCGCCCGGCTCGATACGCGGGGCTATATCTACAAGAGTGAGCGATGCGAAGCTGCCTGGGGCGAGGTCTCCTTCGGCTATCATTCCGGCAAGGCCGCCGAGGGAGGCGCCTACCAGAGCCGGTTTGCGATCCATTCCTGATGCTACCGCGACGAGATCGGCCGCAAAGTCGCGCACGTCATACGCACCTGCGCTCGACCAGTCGCTATCGCCATGCCCACGCATGTCTATAGCGATAGCGCGAAACCCCGCCTCGACCAGATCTTGCACTACCCGCTTCCAGGCGCGGCGAGTCTGACCCGCCCCGTGGGCAAGCAAGACGGGCATCGCCCTGCATTCGCCCTTCACTTCAGCAGCCAGGCTGATACCAGCGGCTCCATCGATTTTGCAATTCTTCCCGGTCATCCACCAGTCTCGATCCTGCAGGCCCGATTGAAGATAAACCCCTTAGTCCATTTTTGGCTTTGCCTTTGCGCCACTTCAGGACGTTGCATCCACACACGCGCGAAGAATTGAGAGGGTTGTTCTATCGTCCTGAGTTCGTGCTTCACAGAAGCTGATTGCGCGCCTGTGCATGAAGACGAGGGTTGGTCCGTTCCTGAGCGGTCGATCGCGATCATCTATTTCCGTTCCTCAGTCGTGGGCCGGTAGTCAGGTAGTTTGGGAGATCCCAAGCCTTCCCGGTCAATCTTCTTGGCCGCATCGCCCACGCGTCGAACTGGTTCGCGAACGGAGCGGGCGGTTTCGGCGATTTGTTGCGCATCCCCTTCCAATTGCCTGATCCGGGGCCGTGCGTGTGCAATGGATAGGCCCAGAGACCGGGCCTTGCCTTCGGCATCATGCAAGGGCCGGCCGAGGCTGTCGCGAAGACCGCCCGGCGATGCCTCGAGCCTCAGGCGAAGCCTCTCCGCGTCGTCTCCCGCCCGAGCCATTACATTCCCTAGAGAATGGATCCTGTCTTCCTGCAGGGCCTCCCCCGCGATTTGACTGACATCGCTTTTCCAGTTCCGCGAGCGCAGCGCGAGTTGGCCAAGACGTTCCTCGATGGATCGCTGACCGGCAGGGTCCAGCTTCTTTGCGATGCTCTCGGCACCTGACGATATCTTGGCGATCATCTCGCCTGGATTGAGGTCGCCGCTGAGGAGGCCGCCGGTCTTCACTGGTACAAGCGGGAATGGCTGTCCCGCTTGAACTGTAAGTGCCGGTTCACGCTTGTTGCTTCCCGCCAGGCTTATCTCTGCCGATCCATCGAAGAATGATTTATCGACCGACGCTGTCACGCCGCGATGGAGTAAGATGTCCTTGGTAAGGACGAACCGGACCACGACCGTATCCGGATTTGAAGGTTGGAGCCGGACCTGGGTTACTTTCCCAACGGGAACACCAAGAAGGTTGACGCCCGATCCGATTTGAACGCCGTCGACCGATTGTTTAAACTGCACCTCATACGTGGCCCCGTCAGCCTCACGTGACTGGATGAGCCACAGGGTGAACCCAATGACGGCGGTTATGAGCAGGCCGACAACAAGGCTCACCTTCAACCAGTTCGAACGCGTTTCCATGTGACCTAGAAATCCTGGAGCCGGTAGCGCGACAAATGAGCTTTTAATTTTCGCGAGATTTGGAACGTGATCACCGCCGCTTCACTCGTTCGCCAATTGCCAGGGCAATGGAAAGCACCGACAGCAGCCCGGCGATGATCGGTTCCGAGGCGAAAAGGATTGCAGCACATATTCCCAATGCTGCGGGGTAGAGCTGGGGAGTGGCTCTGCTGTTGCGCTCATCGCCGCGCAATCGTTCAAGATCCCTGGGTGCGATACTGACGGTGATCGATCCGGTACGCGCAACTCTCTCGATCTGTCCCACCAGGCTCGGCGTTGACAAGGCGGCTCTTCCAAGCGCTGCAAACAGCTTGCCCGCTTCGCCACGCAATCGCGCCGGACTCGTTCGCTCGCGCATCAGTTCCTTTGCCAGCGGAGCCAGTTCTCGAGTGATGTCGAATGTCGGATCGATGCGCCGGACAAATCCCTCTGCCGTGAGCAGCGTCCGGAGCACCAGTGCCAGATCGGGCGGGAGCGCGAGATGAAAGTCGCGCAGTATCGCAAAGACGATTTGGAAAATGTCGGTAAGGTCAATTTGCTCGAGCAGAACATTGCTGAAACGGTTGATCAGTTCGGCCAGGGCCTCTTCCAGCCTGACACGGTCAACATCAGGGTCGCCCGCCCAAAGCAGCAGAATATCGACGACCCCGCCTGTGTCCTCCGCCGCGATCGCCAGGCCAAGCCGTACCAATTCTTCCCGGCGTCGCGGCAGAAGCGTCCCCACCGCTCCGAAGTCGATAAGCCCCAGCGTTCCGTCCTCCAGGAAAAAGACGTTGCCGGGGTGGGGATCGGCGTGGAAATGACCATTGATGACGATCATGTGGAGGATCGCCTGCGCATAGGTGCTGGCGAGGCTAATGAGATCAAGGTCGCTTTGCCGCGCCGCCTCCAGATTGCTTGCCGGAACGCCTCGAAACCGCTCCTGTATGTTGACACGCCTGCCGGACAACTCCCAGTCAAAGCGAGCCGTTCGCACGCCGAAAGCTTTGAGATACTCTCCGATCGTATCGCTGGCGCGAGCTTCCGCGCCAAGGTCCATTTCCCGATCGATACTTTCAGCGAAGTGGCGCAGCAGTTCGTCCGGCTTTAGTCGCGCGATCTCGGGGATGCGGCGCTCTGCGATCCGGGCGACGCGGCGCAGCAGCCGAAGGTCGGCGTCGACAATCCGCTCGATCCCGGGACGACGGACCTTGACGATAACGTCCCTGCCGTCGAGCAGCGTTGCTGCATGGACCTGAGCGATCGAGCCGGCCGCAATCGCTTCGTCTTCAAAGGAGGCGAAATAGCTTTCCACAGTTCCGCCGATCGCCTCTTCGATAAGTGGTCGCACGGTGGCGAACGGCAGCGGCGGAACCCGGTCCTGAAGTTTCGAAAGCGCATCGATCCAATCGGGCTCCAGCAGATCACTTCGCATTGCAAGAATCTGCCCGAACTTGACCGCTGCAGGACCGATATCTTGCAGCAGCGCAACGACTGCTTCTGGTCGAGCGCTATCAAATGGTTCCTCACCACCCAGTCTGAGACCTAGCCGGGAGGCCATTCCCTTGAGGCCGTGTCGCCCGAACAGAAGCAGGATTTGTGCGAACCGCTCCCGCTCCTTCAATGCGACCGCTTCAGGCCCGTCCATCAAATGAGGATCAGCCATCATTATGTGCCTTGAGCGTGGGGACGCGACCTCGGCGGAAGCCAGCTTGCGTTTCGAGTTGATCCACGACCTTGTCGAGGTGAAGGATCGCCCTATCCAATGCTTCCAGTTCTTCCGCGGTCAAGCTGCCGAAGGTCTTCGCCACAATGCCATCGTAGAGTGGCAGGGCCTGCTCCAGCATCGCCCTGCCTGCGTCCGTGATTTCCACGAGCTTTACACGACGGTCCTCTTCAACGGGCGAGCGCGTGACCAGATCATTCTGCTCCAACCAGTCAATCGCCTGGGTTACCGTGCGCGGGGCCTGATCGAAGAAGCTTGCAATATCGGTTGAGCGGCTGGGTTGCTCGGCGAGATATACCAGCAGCTTAAGACGGGCCATCGATGCTCCTTGGGACGCAAGGTGCGTGTCGATCAGCCGCCGCATTCTGTACCAGGTCCAGCCAAAGGCCGTCGCGAGTGCGCGCAAATGAACTTCCTGAGGTTCCATATGTTATGTCCTTGCTCAATCTTCGATGGCATGGCAAGGGGAGAGGATAAAGTTATGACTGCGACGAAGCTGGCACCTCTTGGCCCATGGCGTGCCATTGCTCGATCATCATCGTGAGACCCCAATGCTTGACCATGCCAAGGTTCAAGATATGCGCTGCGTGGCGTTGATGCCAGCAGGAGCCGAAATCGTCCGCTGCTCAATTCCCATGCTGCTAGTGCGATGATCGCGGCAGATTGGCATATTGACGAGGGTGGCGGCCCGACTCTGCATGTGAGCGGTGACTGGACTTCGCTTGCTTTGGGCGATGCGGCAGGGCGCCTGGGTGCCCAGTCGGCCGGGAGTCTAGACGTGCAGCGTCTCGATCTTTCTGCTCTGGGGCGGATCGACACTGCCGGTGCCCTCCTGCTTTTGCGGTCCATGGCTCCAGACGCCGATATAGACTTTGGCGAAAGAGAGGATTTGCAAAGGCTGATAGACCTTGTTCGACCTGCCCTTGAACAAGATACGGCCGGTAAGGCTGGCGTCACTGGTGTTCTGGGATTTTTCGAGCGCTTCGGCCGTCAGTTAGTCGGGATCGCCGATGACGCCTACCAGATGCTGGTGTTCACTGGGCAGCTTATTGTGGCGCTCGGCCGTACCCTTGGCGATCCTCGCCGACTGCGCATGACGCCGCTTGTCGCGTTCATGCAGGACGCGGGCATTAATGGGCTTCCGATAGTTTTTATCATGACCTTCTTCATCGGCGCGGTCATTGCGCTCGTTGGCACCAACCTTTTGACAACGCTTGGCGTTGAGGTGTTCACGATCCAGTTGGTGGGCGTGGCCATCCTGCGCGAGTTCGGCGTGGTGATCACTGCCATCCTTCTGTCTGGACGTTCCGCATCTTCCTTTGCCGCTCAGATCGGTTCGATGCGGATGAACCAGGAAACCGATGCGATGCAGGTTATGGGCGTGGACCGCTTCGATGCGCTGGTAATCCCGCGCATCTTAGCCGCGCTTCTCATGATGCCTCTTATGACCTTCTGCGCGGATATCGGCGGTCTTGCTGGCGGACTCTTGGTCAGTTGGGTGACGATTGATATCAGCCCGGTCTTCTTCATCCAGCGTACGCTCGAAACGGTGGACATTAAGCATTTCTGGATAGGCATGTGCAAAGCGCCGTTTCTGGCTCTGATCATCTCTGCTGCGGGCTGTCGGCATGGCCTTATGGTCGGCGGCGACGTCCAAAGCCTTGGTCAAAATGTGACGTCCGCGGTCGTCCAGTCAATCTTCATGGTCATTATGTTCGATGCGATTTTCGCGGTTATCTTCATGGCGCTCGATCTGTGAGGGCGCTTGTGGAAACCGATGCCGAAGACGTGCCCATTCGCGTCAAAGGCCTGCGCACGGCTTTTGGCGACAAGGTCATCCATGAGGATCTCGGCCTTGAGGTCAAGCGCGGTGAGATATTGGGTGTGGTTGGCGGATCGGGTTCCGGTAAGTCGGTGCTGCTCAACACCATCCTGGGCCTCAAGCAGCCCGATGGCGGATCCGTCGAGATATTCGGGCAGGACATCCGCGATCCGCAAGCGCACAGTGAAGTCGAGCGTCGGATTGGGGTGATGTTCCAGCAAGGCGCATTATTCTCCTTTCTCACCGTACAAGAAAATGTCGAGGCGCCACTTCTGGAACATACGAAACTTACACGTGAGTATGTGCACGATCTTGCAAGGCTGAAGATCAAGCTTGCTGGTTTGCCGGAAGATGCAGGCTGCTTGAAGCCTGCCGAGCTATCTGGCGGAATGCGCAAGCGCGCGGGGGTAGCCCGCGCAATCGCGCTGGATCCTGATATCCTCTTTCTCGACGAGCCGACTGCCGGCCTCGATCCAATTGCTGCAGCCGAATTCGATGATCTTATCAGAACATTGCGGGATGCTCTTGGCTTCACCGTGTTCATAATAACCCACGACCTCGATACTCTGTACGCGATTTGCGACCGCGTTGCGGTTGTCGCTGACAAGAAAATCGCCGCTGTTGCAACGATCAAAGAACTTGAACGGTCAGATCACCCGTGGATCCGGAGCTATCTTCTGGGAC
Organism: Sphingobium sp.; assembly: GCF_049304695.1. Lineage (GTDB taxonomy): Bacteria > Pseudomonadota > Alphaproteobacteria > Sphingomonadales > Sphingomonadaceae > Sphingobium. The sequence goes on along the minus strand of NZ_JBAQOK010000043.1, from coordinate 29,246 downwards.
CGCGCGGCCGTGCCGCGAAAAAAGAGAAAGAAAGCTGATGGAACGCCATGCCAACTATGCTCTGGTAGGCGCCGCCTCCATCGCGTTGCTTATCGCCACGCTTGTTTTTGTGGTCTGGCTCGGCGGTTCGGCCAAAGGAAGTGATTCTTACCAGATCGTGTTTCATGGGCCAGTCAGAGGTTTAAGCGTTGGAGGCGAAGTGCAGTTCAACGGCATCAAGGTCGGGGAAATCGGCGGAATCCGCCTCGACCAGCGCGACCCCAACCGTGTGATCACGGATATCGAACTGACGCGCGGGACACCGGTGCGCGAAGATTCGGTCGCATCCTCTGAAAGTCAGGGCATCTCAGGGGTCAGCATCGTGCAAATCAGCGCGGGCACGCCGAGCAAGCCGCTGCTCAAGACCAATGATCACGGTAAGCGGCCTGTCATCGCCAGCAAGCCCAACGCTATGTCTTCATTGCTGCAAGGCGGAGGACAGGTGGTGGCAAGCGCGACCGAGGCACTGAGCCGTGTGAACAAGGTCCTTTCTGATCGTAATATCGCCAACATCGGCGGTGCCATTCGCGATGTCCGAATGACTACGGCGGAACTGGCGGCCAATCGGACCATGTTCGCCCATGCCGGTTCCGCGCTCGCCAAACTGGATCGGGCGGCTGACGATATTCAGGGCGCGGCCTCGGCCGTTCGGCAGATTGCCGATGGCGATGGCAAGCGCGCCTTCGCCGATATCTCCCAGGCGGCAAACGAACTCAAATCGGCAGTTCATGAGGCTCGCGGCGTGATCGCCAAACTCGACACGCAAAGCGCCGATATCGGTACGACCACGATCCCTAATATCAATGCGACCATGCTGACCTTGCAAGAAACAGCTGAATCGCTGGACGGGCTAATTCGCGGGATCCGACAAAGTCCCCGCGAAGCTCTGGCCAAAAGCCGGGGTGCTGAACTGGAGTTGCCTAAGTGACATTATCAACCAGGAATCGGACTTTTGCACTTCTGTCGAGCGCCTTGCTGCTGGGTAGCTGTGGAAACCTGCTAGGCGGCGGCGAGCGCGCTGACCTTTTCAGGTTTGGCGTGGTTGAGCCCACGTCCGTCACCGGGATGCAGGGTGCGCTCCCGACTCGCTCTGTATCTCTGCTTCGCCCCCGGTTCTCGCAGGAGGTAGAGGGCGATCGCATGCTCACCACGCGGGGGGAACGTGCGCTCTACCTTAAGGGGGTTCGTTGGGTGGCGCCGGTCCCCGATCTTTTCACCCAGGCGCTGATGCGTCAATATGCGGCGCGGGCACCTGACGTGCGCCTGACGGGCGTCAGAAATGCCACCGGGGCATCGCATGCGCTGCAGATTGATATCGAGCGATTCGAAGCACGGTATGCCCTAGATGGGGGTGAAAAAGCACCGCCCACTGTCATTATCGAAGGCGATGCAACCCTGTTTGACCTTACTGATCGTCGTCCCGTTGAGGCCAAGCGCTTCTTGGTGCAGGAGCCAGCGTCCGCAAATACCACGAGCGGGATAGTCGCCGCTTTCGATCGTGCAGTAGCTCGCTCAACCACAGAATTGACGGATTGGTCCGCGCAAGCAGCGCGGAAGCATTCCACGGAGCGCGCGCTTGATACATCGAAGGATCGAATGGAACGCAAGCAGGGGATAAATTGATCATGAACTTGTCGCCGATCTCTACAATCTTAGGGCGCGAAAGCATGTACAAAATCGCCATGCGCCAGATAGCTTCGTAGGTATCTACGAGTTTTTGTTTTTATCTGAAGGGCTGACCCGATCGGAGCCAGAGTAAGCAAGATAGTATAATCCCGGATTCTACGTCTTAATAAGCGATAGCATATCGACCATGTGATAAGTCAAATCTCGCAATGATTAATATTGCTATCGGATTATGAAATGCAGTCCGCTGTCGATTTAAGTGACACTCATTTGACAATTTAATTTATGCAATGCGGGCGATGGTGGAACGATTATCCAACAGCATCGTTACGACGTCGTCACGCTTAACGTGATGCGGCCACTTGACCGCTCGAAATCTATTCTACGGAGAAGGTATTATGCTGAAAGTCATTATGGCCGCGGGCGCGCTAGCGCTTTCAGGTTCAGGGGCTCTCGCCCAAGCTGTTTCACCAACAAACACAGGTTCAATGTCGAGCATGGATACCGGCACAACACCGATAGCTGGACAGAATGAGCCAGCCTTTGTGATGGCTGCATCGGATGCGAACCTCTATCAAATAAAAGCAGCGCAGTTCGCCGTGACCAAGGCTCAGCGTGACGATGTGAAGGCTTTTGCCAAACGTGTTCAGACCGAAGCGCAAATCGCGCAGAAAGCACTCATGGCCGCGCTGCGCAACGATCAGCGGACAATAAAAGCGCCATCGTCATCGCTTTCCTCCGACAGAGCCGCACTCGTGAAGCTGCTCCAGAAGACGCCGCGCGGCAGCTTCGATAATCTTTATCTATCCCAGTCCGCCCAGGTACTACAGGCGGCATGGGCCATCAACAAAGGCTATGCGCAAGACGGCACCGACCCAGCCTTGAAGCAAGTCGCGGGAACCGCCGTTCCCACACTTGAGCAAGAACTCACCAATGGGAAGGCACTTCTTCCTTCAGCATTGACCGGCGGTCAATGATCATAGTGGCGCCCGTTCTTCACGGGCGCCACTCAATGTGATCGTCATGCCCTGGCGGGCAGCCGCTGTTATTTCAAGCGAGGTAACAGCGAACCCCACAGCGGTCGTGTTTATGCTTTCAACCTTGTCTTCAGGATATTGGGCGGATGATGATACTTGTTTTTGCCATGGCGGCTCTTGCACAAACCCCCGAGCAACCCGCCAGAAAAGATGAGACAGTTGACCGCGGTCGGGAAATCGTCACGCAGCCGGCGAAAGATATTGGCGCGGCCAAAACCGAAATTCCAGCTATTCTGGAAAGAGCGCAAGAAAATCCATATGGTCTCGCCGGCTTGAAATCCTGTGCGCAGATCAAGGCCGCAACTACGGAGCTCGATAGCGTCCTCGGACCTGATTTTGCGGTCGGCAACAACAAAAAAGAGAACAGGGCTGGTCGGCTGGCCGAGGCTGGAGGGAAAACTATTGTTAACACAATCATACCGTTTCGGGGCTTAGTTCGGGAGATTTCGGGCGCAGCTCCGGCCGAAAGACGCCTGGCGGCAGCGATTGACGCCGGCTTCGCACGCCGCGGCTTTCTTCGTGGAACAGCGCTCGCGCGGCGCTGTCCGGGGAGCAAAAATTAGCGACGAAAGCTGACGCTATTGAATTCGACGCCTCTGTGTGACGCTGCGCATTATCTCTTGAACTATGGCATTGCAGGGTAATGGGCCGGGGCGGGAATAACGAAAAGCTACTCGGGCCAGAAACAATCTATATTATTGCTTCCAGGCAAGGTGACGGCGGCCCAACCGATCAAAGTGCCGGGTCACCTTTCGTGTGACCCTGGCTGATATCACCATAGGCCACAATTGTGGGGATTGAAACGGGACACCAATTCGAGGCTCACTTCTTAACGACCGCCCGATCGGGAAAGTAATTTTTCGCGTCGGAGTGCTCGGCATCACGCGCCATCAGTTTCTGTGTTGTGCACCAGCCTGGCAAACCGCTCCTCGGTATCTTTTGATTCTTGCTTGAAGATTGGGGGAGCTACAGCCTGATATGCGGCTTAGGTGTAGGACCGGTCCAGCGGCGGCGGGCAAGGAGCGGGTTATCTCTGCGTAATGCTGAGGTTCCATATAATATGCAATTGCCGATCACTCCTTAATGCTGCAAGACAGAACCACACCGCGCAACATTGGGATTGTAATTTATATGGCGGACAAGTCGGCCACTGTTTCGGCGGATCCTGAGGGCCTCGGCGAATCTGCGGTGTCGCCGCTTAAATCGCCGCGCGTTCGCCTCGCGATGCTCATTGGCGCGATCCTGCTGCTCATCGGTGGCTTTGTCTGGTACTTGGATCATCAGAACCGGGGCCGATACATGCAGGTGACCGACAACGCCTATGTTGCGGCAGATTCCGTCATCACAGCGCCCAAGATCGCCGGATATGTTGAACGGGTGTTCGTTATCGAGAATCAGACGGTTCGGCAGGGGCAGTCTCTGGCTGAACTCGATCCCCGCGAATATCGGGCGCAGACCGAACAGATTACCAGCCAGATCGAAACGGCAACGGCTGCGGGGGATACGACGCGCTCTCAGATTTCCGAACAGCAGGCAGCCATAGCGCAAGCGCAAGCCCAGCTCAACGCGGCGCGCGCCGAGGCTGCTTTCGCCGCACAGCAGGTTACGCGATATCAGCCGCTTGCCGCATCAGGCGCTGAGCCAGGGGAGCGTTTCGCGCAGCTTCAGACGCAGGCACGACAAGCTCGCGAGCGAACCAATGCTGCGCAGGCGGCGCTGATCGCCGCGCAACGGCGTGTCGGTACACTGGGCGCGCAGGTGCGTCAGGCCCAGTCGCAAGCAGAGGCCGCGCGTGCCCAACTCAAGGTGGCGCGCGTCAACGTCGAATCGACAGTGCTCAAGGCTGCAATCAATGGCCGTGTGGGCGATCTGGCTGTCCGTGTGAGGCAATTCGTGCAGCCCGGCACACGCATGATGACACTGGTTCCTGTCGATCGATTGTTCATTGAGGCGAACTTCAAGGAAACTCAACTGGGGCTTATGCGCGTCGGCCAGCCTGTTGGCATCGAAATCGATGCGCTCCCTGGCGTCGAACTGACCGGGCGTATTGCCAGTATCGCCCCTGGCACGGGCGCCCAATTCTCGGTGCTCCCCCCCCAGAATGCGACCGGAAACTTCACAAAGATCGTACAGCGCGTGCCTGTACGCATTGCAATCGATGCTCCTCTCGAAGTGCGCACGCTCCTTGTGCCGGGAATGTCGGTTGGAGTAACGGTCGATACGCGTTCAGCCAGAGGAGAGATGGATCGACTCCGTCAGGCCGTAAGCCGGAAGCGTTGACAGTGGTCACGGTCACAGCATCTCCAGACGCAGCTCGTTCCGCGCGTGCGGACTTGACCGCTTGGATCGCTGTTGCTGCCGGCTCGCTCGGCGCACTGCTGGCGACCCTCGACATCTCGATCGTCAACTCGGCACTGCCAACGATCCAAGGCGAAATCGGAGCAACCGGCACTGAGGGAACGTGGATCGCCACCGCCTTTCTCGTTGCCGAGATCGTCGTCATTCCGCTGAGCGCCTGGCTTGAACGGCTTTTGGGACTGAGAACCCTCCTTCTCATTTCCGTGACTGCCTTTACCGGGTTCTCCATCCTATGCGGCATCGCCACCGACCTTATGACGATGATCATCGGACGAACCGGGCAGGGCCTTATGGGAGGGCTGCTGATACCCACCGCCATGACGATTGTCGCAAAGCGACTCCCGCCACCCCAGCAGCCCATCGGGATGGCCCTTTTCGGAATGACCGTAATCTTGGGACCCGTTCTTGGCCCCTTGCTCGGTGGCTGGCTGACGGAAAATTTGAGCTGGCACTATGCCTTCTTCGTCAATGTTCCGGTCTGCGGGATACTCCTCTTGCTCCTGTTGCTCGGCCTGCCGCACGAACGTACGAATTGGGTCTATCTTCGCGAGGCCGACTGGTTGGGTATTATAGGCCTGATCCTTGGCCTTGGAGGACTGACGATCGTGCTCGAGGAGGGGCACCGTGAAGACTGGTTCGAATCGACGCTTATCATCCGGCTGACGTTTATAACCGTAGCAGGGTTTGTGATGTTGGCGATCGGACAGATCTGGGCAGCAAAGCCCGTCCTTAAGCTGCGAATCGTCATGAGCAGACAGTTCGGCAGTGTCGTTATCATGGCGCTAGCGCTGGGCATGGTGATGTACGGATCGACCTTCGTCATCCCGCAGTTCCTGTCGCTTATCGCCGACTATAATGCCCTCGAGACCGGACAGGTCATCTTTCTCATGGGCGTTCCTGCCTTCTTTGTGATGCCGTTCGTGCCGTTTCTGATGCGGGTTGTCGACATCAGGCTGGCCGTTGGCGCTGGCCTCGCGCTTATGGCTGCTAGCTGCTTTGTGAACACCAGTCTCACAGTGGAATCCGCAGGCGAAGCCTTTACTACCGGTCAGCTGCTGCGCGGGGTGGGGATGATCTTTGTCATGCTCTTTCTGAACCAGGCCGCCATTACCTCAGTCAGCAAGGAGGATGCTGGAGATGCCTCAGGCATCTTCAATGCTGCGCGAAACCTCGGTGGCTCATTCGCTCTGGCGGCCCTGACGTCGTTCCAGGACCAGCGTATGTCACTCCACAGCCGACGGATGGAGGAAACGCTGTGGGCAAACGATCCAAGCGTGCAGGAGTATATCGCGGGGATGTCTCATACTCTGGGAAATATGGACGCGGGCCTTCAGTCGCTCGCTGGCACAATTCAGCAGCAGGCGTTCGTCATGACCTATAACGACATATTCTTGACGATGGCGGTAGCGACTTTTGTGACGCTTCCGTTCGTGTTTTTCCTTCGCCCGCTCCCCAAGGGGATGTCGCTGACGATGCATTGAGGTGGTAATGGCAAAGTTAAGTGGTCTCATCCTTCCGCTGCTCCTTGGTGGATGTGTGGTCGGCCCGGACTATTCCGGACCACCAGAGCTCGGCCAAGCCGCGCCGCGGCCGACATTCGTTCGTCAACCAGCGGATGCGTCGACCAGCGAGCCCGAACTCGCCGAATGGTGGACGACGCTGCAAGATCCGGTTCTCGATGAGCTCGAGCGGCGCACTCTTGTCGCGAATCCCTCGATTGATGTTGTGCAGGCCCGACTTCGCCAAGCCCGTGGGTCTGTACGCCAGGAGCGAGCAAACCGCCTGCCGACGGCTGGTGCTCAGGGCGCGGCCATATTTGCTGATCTTCCCGGGATCGATCTCCAGGCCAGTCAAGGAAGTACTCTACCCACACCTGTTCCGGCACCTTCATCCGCCCAGGATGCGGACACGTCTCTGCGTTTCTACAACCTTGGTCTGAACGCAAACTGGGAAATAGATCTCGCGGGCGGGCAGGTGCGAAAAATCGAAGCGGCAAACGCGCTGGCGGCGGCAGCGGCGTATAATGTTGCAGACGCAAAGGTTCAGCTCAGCGCTGAAGTCGCGCAGACCTATACCAATCTTCGTGACCGGCAGCAGCGCGCCGCTGCTTTTCGGGGAGGTCTCGACCTTCAGCGCCAGCAACTCGCCCTAGCCCGGCAGCGTTTCGGGCAAGGCACAATCCCGGCCTTCACTGTCGGCCAAGCGAACCGCGCGGTTCAGGCCACGATCAGCGATCTCGCCGCGGCCGATGCTGAGATCGAAATATATATGAATGCGCTAGCGGTTCTCGCCGGTGAAGCGCCGGGATCTCTCGATCCGCTATTGACGCCACGGCGCGATATCCCGATCCCCCCTGCGCGGGTGTCGATCGGAGACCCTTCGGCGCTCCTGCGCCGTCGTCCCGACATCCGCGCTGCGGAGCGCAATCTCGCCGCCACAACCTCCCGGATAGGGGTCGCGGAAGCAGCTCGTTTTCCGAAAATCAGCTTCATGGGGATTCTCGGGATTGGCGGCACGTCCATCGGAGACCTGGTAGATCTGGGCAATATTTCCAACATCGCCGTCCCTCAGCTGCAATGGGGCTTGCTCGATTTTGGACGAACGTCAGCGGCGATAGCGCAGGCACGCTCTGGTCGCGATGAAGCCGAGGCACAATATAGGCAGGTAGTGCTCGGCGCGCTTGAGGACGCGGAGACGTCGCTTGCGCGCTTTGCACAGCAAAGGCGAAACGTCGCCGCATTTGCCGAAATCAAGCGGTCCGCAGATGAAGCGGCAACGCTGATGCGGCAGCGCTATGCGCGGCAGGTCATTTCGAGAGGCGACACTCTTGAGGCTGACCGCCAGCAGCGGCTTGCAGAGGCAAACCTGCACAGTGCGGTTGCGGCCCTCACCGCCAGCTATGTTGCCATACAGAAGTCGCTTGGACTGGGATGGACAGAAGCGGGGAGTCAAGCTTCAGCCCTTATGAGCAAATAATGACGGTATCTGTCCGGACTTGCCAATACAAGAATCGGCGGCCCTGCCCACCGCAATGATGACTTTTGGCACAGGGCAACCCGCCTGTTCGGCATCCATCCTGCGGCCCTTGCGATTATACAGAGTTTCGCGGGGTAACGCGCCCCGGGGCGATTGCGATGTCTTTGACGGGGGTTGCCCCAGATAGGATGAAATACGGATTCACGACCGCATAGCCGGACGCAACATCGGACCGGAGACAACCATAGAGCAGTTTATCGGCCTCGACGTGTGATTGGATAGAATTTCTGTCCGACGAAGATCTATCCCGCGGGGAGTTGTCCTGACCGCGTATACGACCTTGTACCCGACAGACGGCATCACCCGCAGGCGGAAGATGGGGGCGCTTGTAAAACCAGCCAAGCTTACGACCTCACAACCATAGATCGACGAAGATCGAAATTGCCTTGACCGGGATGCGATTAAACAACCCACAAGTGCATCATTGGCGAGCATCGTGCCGAATTGGATACTCATGAGGCGAGACCAACCCCACCACATGATCAGGCTGCCGGGTGCCGAACACGCGCTTCGGCGATATCAATCGACGGGTTGGAGAACGGCGCCCGTCAAATCAGTTGATCGAGCAGCGGATCGTTCAATTCCCGCCACCATGGCGTCAGTTGCGGCGTGGAGGGGCACCGGGACCTGATCCGTCAGCACAAAGGATACCTATCGAGGCGGGGCTGCTCCTCTGTAATTCGGCCCCATCAAACATCCGCGGAGCGTACGCCTCGCGAAGGCTCGGTCATCATGGCCCCGCCATGGCTCCTCCCCAGCCGCCGCCGAGCGCAAGGAACAGCCGAACGCGATCCGAGGCGATGGACGCATCCGAGGCCGCCAGCGCTGCTTCGGCCGTGGCAAGGCTTCGCTGCGCGTCGAGCAGTTCAAGGCCTGTTCCAAGACCGCCCCCGGTTATCCGGGCCTGGAGCCCGGAAGCCCTCCGGCTCTCATCGCGCGCGCGCCTGAGCTTTGCATTCTGGTCCAGATTACGGGCATAGGTGCTGAGGACCGTCTCGGTTTCGCGGAGAGCTGCGAGGACGCTTCCGTCAAATGCCGCCAGCGTCGCGCGCGCCGCTGCATCGCTTTCCGCGATCCGCGCCCTGGCGACGCGTCGGTTCGGGAAGGACCACGAGATGAGCGGGCCGAAGCTGAACCGCAACGCCGAATCGTCGACCAGCCCGCCCACGCTCCGCGAGGTCGTGCCGAGCGATGCGCCGAGGCTGACGCTCGGATAGAGGTCCGCCGTCGCCACTCCGATGCGCGCCGTCGCAGCCGCAAGCCGGCGTTCAGCTTCGCGGATGTCAGGCCGGCGCCGGATCAGCGCCATACCGTCGCCAATCGGCAGGGGGCGGTCGACGGAAGGGATGATCCGGCAGGTCGCGAGATTGGGCGGATAATCTTCGGGCGTCCGGCCGAGCAGCACGGCAAGACTGAATAGTGCAGCTTTGCGGCCTGCCTCGATCGGCGGCAGCGCTGCCTCGAGCTGAGCCAGAAGCGCGCGCGAGCGGGTAGCGTCGAGCGACGTGTAGAGGCCGGCGCGCACGCCTCTTTCGGTGAGGGCGAGGCTTTGCCGCTGCAGTTCGACCGAATGGCGGGCAACGGTCATCCGCGCGCCGGCCGCGCAGGCATCTCCATAGGCGCCGACCACTCCGGCCACGACCGTCGTGCGCGCAAGGTCATAGGCGGCGGCCTGCGCTTCCGCATCGGCCTGCGCGGCTTCGATCGTGCGCCGAATCCGGCCCACGACGTCGAGTTCATAGGATATGCCGACGCCGGCGTCGAATGTCGCATGGGTCCCGTTGGGCGAGCCGAGACCGAGATTGGACGGCTCGCCCACCGATACGCCGCCCGCCGTGGAAGTCTGGACGCCCGCGCCGGCCTCGACCTCCTGGACAATCGCGCGCGCGCGTTCGAGATTGGCCGCCGCGACCCTGAGGTCGGTGTTGGCCTCGATCGCTTCCTGGACGAGCGCATCGAACTGGGGAATAGCGTAGAGGCGCCACCAGCGCTGGGGCAAGGGTTCAGCCGAATAGGCGGGCGATTTTCCTTCGGCAAAGCTTGCGGGCCGATCCGAGATGCCTGCGGGCAAGGGCGGCGCCCGATAGCTGGGGCCGACCGTGCCACAGCCAGCGAGCATCAGCGCGCCCATCAGTCCGAGCAGCCTTTTCGTTCCGACGCGCCCCATCGTCATTCGCTCCGGCCGGGGCCGAGCGCATTTTCCGCGCCATTGAGCGTCACGGTGACCGTCCGGCCCGCGATCAGATCGATGCCGGGCGGCACCTTGTCGATGGCGATCCGCACGGGGATGCGCTGGGCAAGACGGACCCAGCTGAAGGTGGGATTGACATTCGCGAGTAGCGTCCCGGACGCGGTCGTCCGTTCGCGATCGTCAATGCCCGCCGATCGGCCTTCAACATGGCCAGAAAGCGGCCTATCCTCGCCCATTACCCGGATCGTGACGCGGACGCCGGGGCGGATGTGCGAAAGCTTCGTCTCCTCGAAATAGCCGGCAACATAGTAGCTGTCGGAATCGACCAGCGTCATCACGGGCTGCCCGGTGGCCGCATAGGCGCCGGGACGGAGCGAGAAATTGGTGACGATGCCGTTGACCGGCGCACGCACCTCGGCGCGCGCCAGATTGATGCGGGCGAGATCGCGATCAGCGATCGCCTGGGCATAGCGTGCGCGGGCCTCCTCGGCGGTGGAGCGGCGGTCGTCACGTTGCTGTCCCGAGACGATATCAGAGAGGGCCTGATAGCGGCGGTTCTCCCGTTCGGCGGCGTTCAACGTTGCCCGTGCCGTGGCGACAGCGGCCTCGGCCTGCTCAACGGCATTGCGCAGCCGAACATGGTCGATGGTAAACAGGATGTCGCCGCGCCTGACCACCTGGTTGTCGCGAACGTGGACCTGCTCGACCCGGCCCGACACGTCTGCCGCGAGCGGGACCACATCCGCCCTGATCTTCCCGTCGCGCGTCTGTGGCGCGTAGGTGTAGTAATTATAGAGGTACCAGAAGACGAACACGCCCGCACCCACCACCAGCAGGGTGAGCAGGGGCTTGAGCAGGCGGAGGAGGGTATCGCGATCTAGGGTCATGGCGGGCACTTCAGGATGCGGTGACAAGGCGTAGAGCCAGAAAGGCGGTGCCGGTCAGGATGAGGAACAGGGCGGTGTCGAACAGCGGGCGCTGCCAGACGAGGCGGTAGAAGCTGATGGACTCGAGCACCCGCGACAGCAGCAGGCGCATCGCGAAGCCGAGGATCGCGCAGAGGAGCAGCGGCGAAACGAACACGCCCGCGATGTCGATTTCGCCGATCATGTCGCCGGTACCCAGGCCGGCGCGCGCTCGAACAGGGCGATGCGCAGACCCGCTAAGGCATGAATGGCGCGGTCGGGGCGAGCGCCGGGCGAACCATCTCCCGGCCAGAGCGCATCAAGTGCTTCGTCGATGAGCGCGAGCAGACGGGACGACGGCTGCGGCTTGTCGAACTCGCTGCGGAGTTGATCGAGAACCCGATCCGTCGCCTGCCGCGCATCGGCGGGAAGCGCGTTGCCCATCGAGCGCAGGTCGGCGACGTTCGCGCCGACCCGCAGCCGGATGAGCAGGCCGGCGCTCCGCTCGATTTGCCCGGCTGCGGCAAGGCGCGCCGTCACCACCGAAATGCGGTCGAGCGCCCGCTGGACATAGCTGTCTCGCAACCGTCGGCTGGGCGACCGGCTCAGCCGCGCGATCTCGCGCGCTTCGATGCGGAGGACGCGCTGAAGCTGATGCTGCACGCCCCAGGTACGGAACAGGCCGGCACCGAGAATGGCGGTGAATATGCCCAGCATGCTGGCGACGCTCGCCTCGACGAAGGTTCCGAAATCGGGCGGCGAATAATGGCCCTGGAGATTGATGTTGCTGAGCCCGAAGGCGAGGATTAGCGTCGCCATCGGATTGACGGCCGCCCAGACGCCCAGCGGCAGCATGAACAGGCCCATCATCAACGCAAAGGTCGAGAAATCGGCGGCGAGCGGGAGCAGGCCATAGCACAGGATCCCCGCCAGCAGGGTCGCTAGCAGGGCGAAACGCGCGAACATTCCGATCGCTCGGCCCGGCTCGTCGCCGCCACCGAAAAAGGCCAGCGTTACGGTGCCCAGCAGAACCGCGTTCGCGCCCTGATGCCAGCCCGTCGCATACCAGAGCCCGCAGAGGAGGGCGTAGGTTACGAGGATTCCCGCCGCGATCCGGGCAGCGTGATCAATGTCGGGGTTGAGCGGAAACGCCCGCGTCTCGCTGACTGTTCGCGCGAGCGCGGGCGCAAGCTTCGCCTTTCCGCTCAACGCCGCCTCGATCCGCGAAACTTCGCTCCAGAGCGTCAGCATTTCGGCCAGCATGTCGGCCAGCGCATCATGAATGAGCTGCTGCCACGCGCGCGCGTCACTGGCATCGAGCGGAAGCGCGCGCACGGCATCGGCCAGATCGGGTGGCGGTTCCGTACCGGCATCAAGATGGGCCCTGGCCGTGGCGAGAGAGGGTCGGAGGGCCAAGCGCTCCGCTTCGCCAAGGCCCGCGATGCGGCTGCCGATTGCGGAAAGGAGCGGGACCATGCGCAGCAGGCGTTGCTGGATCGCGAGCGCGTGCCGCAGGTCATCGCGATGGATCGTCGGATCGTAGCGCAGCGCTCCGGTCAGCTGTGACAGGGATGTGATGTCGGCCAGCGTCTTTAGCCGGTCATGCTCTCCTTGGGCGTCCGCCTCATGGCCATCAAGGACATCCTTCGCCCAGGTCTCGATGCTGGGCAGCCAGCGATGCAGGCGCGCGCGTAGCGCACCTTCAAGAGAACGCGGAGCGATCACGCCGTCAACGAGGGTCGTCGCGAGGATGCCGAGGGTGATTTCGCTGACCCGCGCCACAACGGTATCGAACATGATCTCCGGATGATCCACGCCGGCGACGGCCACCAGCATGAGCGTGATCGCGAAAAGCTGGAAGCCGTAGCTGCGCGGCGTGCGGTCGAGGAAAGAAATACCGAACGCCAGGGTTGCCACGATTCCCGACGCCGCGATCAGCAGCAGCGGCGCGCTCGCAAACAGCGCGACCATGGCAAGCGTGACGAAGCCGGCGCAGAAAGTTCCGGTGAACCGATAGACGGCCTTCGACCGGATCGCCCCGCTCATGGGGTTCATGCAGACGCAGCAGGTGACAAGTGCCCAGTAAGGATTGGGCAGGCCGATCCGCACCGCTATCGCGAATGCGATCATGCCCGCGACGAACAGCTTAACAGAGAAGATCAGCTGATCGGCGCTGACTTTCATCGGCCCGTCCGCGCCTGCTGCAGGAACTGACCGATCCGTTCCTCGAACAAACGCAGCGTGCGCGTCGTCGTTTCGATGTCCTGCGAAGGAAGATCACCAAGGAGGTCGTCGCGGAGCCGCGTGACCGCCTTTTCCATCTTCTTCGCAAGGTCACGACCTTTCGGCATGACATGGATCGTCTTGATGCGCCGGTCCTCGGGAGAATCGCGCCGCTCAAGCAGGTTGGCGGCTTCGGCCTGGTCGAGAATGCGCACCATGCCGCCCGGATTGACCCCGACTTCCTCGGCCAGCGCGTTCTGCCTGACACCCTTGTCTCCATGACGGGACGCCAGAATGAGCGCCGAAATGAGCGATGCGGGAAGTCCGAAGTCGACGAGTGCGAGACTGACTGCCTGAACCCAGACACGCCGGATCGGCTGCAAAGCGTTCGTGAGTTCAAAAAGCGTGACGGGGCTGGTTCTGGATCGGTCGCGGGGCATGCGCGGCTACCTAGTCCATCATCCGATTACGTTCAATATGCAATCATTGCCTTAACAATTAAATTGGGCAGACTGAACACGCCAGTGAGCCATGTGGTGCGCAAGATCAGCGGTTACCGGTCTTCTGACAAGAACGGCGAATGGCTCACGATGTCGGACGCGGCCGCCAAACTCGGAGTCCCGCAAGTCAAGATCCAACGCTTCCTCAGGAATGGCATATCGCCGCCGAGCAGGTCATGCGCTACGCGCCCTATCAAATCCGCTCCAGCGACCTCGAAGACGAGTGGATCAAGGCCAAACTGGCGCGCCCAATCCCGTGTCGCGCCGAAGACGACAACCAGGAATCGCTATTTTCCGACATGGCCCAGTCGGCCCCAAGCTGCGATTTTTTGGCGGTCGTGTCCCGGCGCGTGGTGTAGGTTTTGAGGGTAGCGAAGCTGACCGGACGCGCGCTCATCGAACAAGCGCTGTAGCGGCCGGTCAGTTTCGCGGGTGGTCACCGGCGAACTTCGGATAAGTTTGGGTTGCGAGACTCAACTTACGGAGACCACCGATGACCAATGACAAGATGGACCTGCACGCCCTGGTTGGGAAGACAGCCGACGGCGATTTTCTACGCGATATGATCGGCTTTGCCGCGCAGCGGCTGATGGAGCTGGAAGTGGGCGACCTTACGGGCGCGGCCTATGGCGACAAGGATCCCGAGCGCCTCGCGCAGCGCAACGGCTATCGGGATCGGGACTGGGAGACGCGGGCAGGCACGGTCGAGCTGCGGATCCCCAAGCTGCGTAAGGGAACATATTTTCCAGGGTTTCTGGAGCCCCGCCGTATGGCAGAGAAGGCACTGACGGCCGTCATCCAGGAAGCTTATATCCAGGGGATCTCGACCCGCTCTGTGGACGATCTGGTCAAAGCCATGGGCATGAGTGGGATCTCAAAGAGCCAGGTCAGCCGACTGTGCGTGGAGATCGACGAGCGGGTGAAGGCCTTTCTCGATCGTCCGATCGAAGGCGACTGGCCCTATCTCTGGATGGACGCGACCTACATCAAAGTGCGGCGAGCCGGTCGCATTGTCTCTGTCGCGGTCATCATTGCCGTCGGCGTTAACAGCGATGGCCGGCGCGAAGTGCTCGGCATGACTATCGGTCATTCCGAAGCTGAGGTCTTCTGGACCGAATTTCTACGCAGTCTTGCCCGTCGGGGTCTGCGCGGCGTGAAGCTGGTGATCTCCGATTCCCACGAAGGCATAAAAGCTTCCGTCGCCAAAGTGTTCAGCGGCACCTGGCAGCGATGCCGGGTTCATTTTATGCGCAATGCGCTGGCCCATGCCGGCAAGAGCGGACGCCGGGTCGTGTCAGCATTCATCGCCACCGCCTTCGCACAGGAAACGCCCGAAGCCGCAAAGGCCCAGTGGCGCAGTGTCGCCGATCAACTACGTCCCACCGTACCCAAGCTGGCTGCTCTCATGGACAATGCCGAGGAAGATGTGCTGGCCTATATGACGTTCCCCGCCCAGCACCGTACCAAGTTGCACAGCAACAATCCGATCGAGCGGCTCAATGGCGAGATCAAGCGGCGCACTGATGTCGTCGGCATCTTCCCCAACGAAGAAGCCATCACCCGTCTCGTCGGCGCTATCCTTCTGGAACAGAACGACGAATGGGCCGTCCAACGCTGCCGCTACATGACACTTGAGAGCGTCTCAGGTTTAAGCGATAATCCCATCATCACGTTGCCTGCCATGGCAGCATGATCAATCCGGCTTAGCCGGAGGTCGCTGTGGCTATCCCAGCGAACCTACACCACGTTGTGGGGCACGATCTCAGCCTCCGAAATCCCCCAAATTCTCGCCAGACTGGTGTAGCTTTCGTGCCCCGCGATGAGGATCGGCTGTGGCACCGCCCATCCGCGCCATGCGTGCATCGAGTTCGGCTCGGTCGGGCCTCGAGCGGATTCGCGGCAAGTGGGGCAAGTTTGCCCGGAGTTTCATGTCAGCCAGCATCCGTGCGATCCTACGGCTTCAGCCCTTCTGGGCGGCGGGAGGTGGATTTTCGGAGCGCTCGACCAACGACCCACCAGAGGCCTCGCAGCTTCCAGTATCGACATATTTCCAGGCGTTGCCCTGATAATCAGTGGTCGATGTGCCGGCGCGTGGTTCCGGGACCAGCCATGCAGTCGTTCTGGCCCTTGAGCGCGACGCCAAAGCATTCTTCGCGCGCGGCGATTTCAGTGCCTTGGCTCCTTACTTCGGCCGTTGGCTCTTGGCCGGGCTTAGTCATTTAGCGACGCGAGCCAAGTCCCGAGCCTTGGCAAATATACCCAGGAATTCATCTTCAGTCTTACGGCCAATGGCGAGGAGGCTTTCGACGAGGAACGCAGGTGTGCCGCGGATACCGAGACCGAAGGCAAGATTGGCGTCCTGATGCAAACGGCTTAGAAATGCTTGGCGCCGGTCTTTCAGATCCTTTGTGGCCTGTTCCCAATCCGCGCCTATATCGTATCCAATATCGCGCAGCACTGTCTCGTTCAGCGGTATGTGCATTGCCATCGTACGGTCGTGATAGGCGGGATAAAGACTCTGTCGGTCCATCGCGAGGCCGACCAGGGCGGCGCGCTCTGCCATTGGCCCAAAGAATGCGAGGTCGCGATACTCTATTCGCACGTCACCGTCATGCTTCACAGCGGCTGCAAGAACGTGCGCGGTCACCTTGCAGATCGGACAGAGGAAATCATTGAACGCAACGATGGTCACTGACCCATCCGGGTTCCCGGCCGAGCGACTCGTCCGTTGGTCTGCGGCGGTTTGCGCTCTGCCATTTGAAGACATGTCCTGAGCCAAAGGCGCGCTTTCGCGAAGTACCCAGCTTCCGAGCCACCCCACTCCGGCAAGTCCGGTTAACACGGCAAAGTCGCGGCGGCTGAATGCCTTGCGCGGGGCTACATCGGCTTGATCGGGGGGAACGTCAGTTGGCACCATTGCTCGATTTCCGGACACGATATGATGGAAAGCGCAGCACGGCGGCAAAGCCGGCATCATTCGAACGAAATTGAAGAACGCCTTGGGCGGGAGCGATTGCTGCCTCGACAATCGAAAGGCCAAGCCCGGTGCCGCCCGACATGGCGCGAGGACCGCGTTCGAACCGGCGGCGCACGCGCTCAACCTCTTCCGCCGCGATGCCCGCGCCACCATCGACGACACGCAGCTCGAATCCCTCGTTTGCGGCGCACTCGATCCGCACCGGGCCGGTGCTCCCATGCTGCAGAGCGTTCTCTACCAGATTGCCGAGCGCCAGGCGCAGGGCTTCGGAATCAATGGCAAGTTCGACATCGCGCAGCGTACAGGCGGTGACGATTGGCCGATCGCTCGTCGCGGCGAGATGCGCATAGTCGCTGGCGACGCCGCTCACCACGTCACTCACGCGGGAGAAGCGGTTGGCCGGTTCAGCCTCTCGCCCCTCCTGCCGGGCGAGCTCCAGCAGCTGGCGCACCAGTCGACTGGTGCGATCCACCGAGATAGCAATCCGCTCCAGGGCATGGTCGCGCATAGCCGAGTCAGTGGCGCGACGGGCCACTTCCGCCTGGGTTTTGAGTCCAGCCAGCGGGGTCTGGAGCTCGTGCGCGGCATTGGCCACGAAGTCGCGCTCCGCCCGTCTGGCCCCCTCAAGTCTGGCGAGCAGATCGTCCATTGCCTGCACTAGAGGCCTCAGTTCTTCGGGCACGGGGTCAACGGCGAGCGGCTCAAGGGCCTGTGGCGAACGCAGCTCGATTGCGCGGGCAATACGAGCGAGTGGTGAAAGACCGCTCCGGACGCCAAACCAAAGTAGCAGTGCGAGCGCAACCAGCCCAACCGCTGCGGGCAACAGCAAGCCCAGCATCAGATCGTTGACCAGATGCTGGCGGACCGCCAGGCTGTCGCCGACCATCACCCTGATGCCACGCGCTGCGTCGACATGTGTGTAGACGCGCCAATGTTCATCCCCGATCTGGCGACTGGAAAAGCCGGGTGCGCCGCCGGCCAACGGCGCATCGGGCGCTCCGGCTGACTGGCCGACCAAAGCGCCGTCCAACGACCAGATCTGGCAGGACAGCTGTCGGGAGTAAGGCGCCGGTGCCAGTCGCTGCGCCGGCCCGCTGGCGGGAACGTCGAGCGCAGCGACCATGCGCGCTGCCTCTACCAGCCGACCATCAAGCACCCGCTCCACTTCAGCCCTGGTTGAAAAACTCGTCCAGCCTGCTGCACCCGCCCAGACCAGCATGGTCACGCCAGCGACGAGAATGAACAGACGGATCCGTAACGCAGTCATGATCGTGTAATCCGGTAACCCTCACCACGCACCGTTTCGATGCGGGTCCGGCCGAGTTTCGCACGGAGCTTGTGGATGTGTACCTCCACCGCGTTGCTTTCGATTTCCTCCTGCCAGCCGTAGATGCGATCTTCCAGCTGACTGCGCGACAGGACGTGCCCTGGGCGCTCGGCCAAAGCATGCAGGATCGCAAACTCCCGGCGAGAGACGGCGATTTCCTTGCCATCCAAGGCCACTGATCTACGCGCTTCGCTGATTATCAGCGCGCCCAGTTCCAGATCGCCGCTTGCCCGCCCACTGGCTCGACGCATAATCGCGCGCAGGCGGGCTGACAATTCAGTAAGATCGAAGGGTTTGCCCAGATAATCGTCGGCACCGCGATCAAGGCCCTCGACCCGGTCCGTGACCATGTCACGCGCAGTCAGCAGCAGTACCGGAGTCTCGACGCCGGCCCGTCGCCATTCCGCTAGCAGGTCGAGACCGGAGCCATCTGGCAGGCCGATATCGAGCACGACGCCAGCATGATCTCCTATCGCGGCGCGCGCGTCGGCAAGACAGGCGACGGCATCGACCTCGAACCCCTCAAGGCCGAGCCCCACCACGATCCCGTCGCGCAGAATATCATCATCTTCGACAAGCAGAATCCGCATTTCTGCTCCTTTCCCTGCCCACCTTACCGCCGCCTTAAGCTGGATGCTAAGCCTGCCTTAAGAAAGGGCGGCAAGGAGAACCACAATGGATGGCGTCATACAGATCGGCCCACTTGCTATGGCTACAGACCGTTTGATCGCTGTTGCAGCGATCTGGGCGTTTCTGGCGATCGCGGGTGTGATTGCCGCGCGGCTGGATAGTAGGGCAATGCGTGCTGGATGGTTGTCCTTGCTCGCCGGACTGGTTGCAGCGCGCATCGGCTTTATTCTTGCCAATCTTGATGCCTTTGTCGCCGAACCCTGGACCATGCTTGCAATCTGGCAGGGCGGGTTCTCGGTCTGGGCAGGCGCTGCGGCGGCGTTGATCATCATCTTGGTTATGCTGGGGCGCAAACCTGCAGGTCTTGCCCTGACCGCCACGGTCGCAGGTCTTTTTGTACTTCATCTCGGTGCGGCCACCTTGATTGCACCGGATGTACGACCGATGCCGCGCCTGATGCTGACGGACCTCGATGGCAAACCGGTCGAGCTGGGCATTCCGGGGCGACCTATGGTTATCAATCTGTGGGCCACATGGTGTCCGCCGTGCCGTCGCGAAATGCCGATGCTGATCGACGTGGCGCAAAGCTCCAAAGTTCCGGTTCTGCTCGTCAATCAAGGTGAGGACGCTGCGACCATCCGTGCGTTTCTTGCCAAGCAGGGCCTGGCCAACCGGGCAATCGTGAATGATCCGGGCGGCGTCTTGGGCAAGGCTGTCGCTTCGGTGGCGCTTCCAACCACCCTGTTCGTCAACAAGGCGGGCGAAATTGCCGGTCTCCATGCTGGCGAGATATCCCGGGCGGCGCTGACCGCAGGGATGCGTGATCTGCAAAGGACCCAATGAGATGAAGACACTGACAATCGCCGCTGGCATCGGCATGGCCGCACTTCTGGCCGGCGGCGTGGCGCTTTGGAGCGGTGATGCCGACCCGGCGCAAGCTCGTCAGGCGTCGAGTGACACCTCCAGCGCAGACGCGCTGCGCATCCGCTCGCAAATCCAGAATGATCCTGTTGCCCCGGCCATCGCGCCGCAGGGGCACGATGTCACTGTCGTGGTTTTCTCCGACTATCAATGTCCCTTTTGCCGCAAGCTCCACCCGTCGCTCGAAGCACTGGTGAACGAAGACCCCAAGGTGAAACTGGTCTTTCGTGACTGGCCGGTCTTCGGCGCTGCGTCCACCGAAGCCGCGCGGGCAGCCATCGCCTCCAAATGGCAAGGCAAGCATGCCGCGTTCAACGATGCGCTGATGACTATGACAGGCAAGCTGACATCGGACAATATTCGCGCCGCAGCAGGCAAGGCGGGGGTGGATTGGGCGAAACTGCAGGCTGACCTCACCGCGCACAAGGCTGAGATCGATGCTGTGCTGGATCGCAATAGCCGATACGCAGCAATGCTGGGCCTTCAAGGCACGCCCGGTATGCTGATCGGCCCCTATCTCATCCCCGGCGGCATGGATCTGCGCGGGGTGCGTGAGGCAGTGGCGCTTGCGCGACGCGATCCGAACGGAACTGCATCACAATGAAAACGCCGGCCAGGACGATGATTGATCGACTACCGCGTCTTGCGATAAGGTTTTTCGCACTCTTCGCAGCCGCTTTGCTTGGTTTCATCGCTGGACCGATCGCCGCTCAGGGCACGGCAAATATCAATGCGTCGGTGCTGGCCGAATCCAGTTCCCCAAAGCCCGGCACGACAACGCGCATCGCTATCCGCATGGTGCCACGCACTGGCTGGCATGGCTATTGGGTCAATCCGGGCGACAGCGGGCTCTCGGTAGAGGCGAACTGGACCGTGCCGGACGGCGTAACCATGGGTGACCTGCGCCATCCCGCACCAACCCTGCTCGAGCTCGCGGGGTTGGCAAGCTATGTTCACAAAGGTGCATTCACGCTCCTTACAGATTTGAACCTGAACGACGATGTTGCTCCGGGCACTGCCATCCCGCTGCGCGTTAACCTCTCATGGCTTGCCTGTTCGGACACGCTGTGTGTCCCCGAACGCGCCACGCTCGATCTGCTGCTAACGGCGGGTGATGGAACAACCAATGCAGCTGCGGCGCCGGCTTTCCGAGCCGCCAAGGCGGCACTGCCTGTGGAAGGCAGGCTTAAACTGGTGGTCTGGCGTCAGAGTGGAGACTGGCGCTTCGACATTGATGGCGAAGCCAGGCTGGATGCATCGTCGGTGCGCCTGTTTCCCGCTCAAGATGGCTGGTTCGCGGCATCGGCGCCGCAGACCGTCGTACGCCGGGAAGGTGGATGGCGCGTGACTGTCGCCGCATCGGACAATGCTGCGCCCACGCCTTCAGATTTTCGCGGCGTGTTTGCGGATAGTAAGCGCAGTTTCGCGTTGATGGCTTCGGGTGCCCGTGAAAATCCGAGGGCCGAAGCCCCTGCACAGTCGGCGCCAGCCTCCACAGCCGCCGTTCTCCCCGACGTTGCCGACAAGCCCACTCCGGCGCAGGGCTCTAAGCGTGCCGCGCCAACCGACACGCGCGCGTTCAGAATTGCACTTACCGGTGCGATCCTTGGCGGGCTGCTGCTCAACCTGATGCCGTGCGTGTTCCCGATCCTGTCGCTCAAGGCGCTGAGCCTCGCTCGATCGGGCGCTGACCGGCACACCGCGAAAGTGGAAGGGCTTGCCTATTTTGCCGGGAGCGTAGCGACGACCACGGCGCTGGGCGCAATATTGGTCGGCGCCCGCGCGATGGGCCATGACATTGGCTGGTCTTTCCAGCTTCAGGATCCCCGGATGATTCTGCTGCTGATGCTCTTGTCGCTGGCAATCGCGCTCAATTTGGCTGGTCTGTTCGAAGTGAGTGGCCCCACTTTGTCCGGCAATTGGATGACGAAGAAAGGCGGCCTCGGCGCGTTTGGCACCGGTGCGCTTGCTGCGCTGATCGCGACTCCTTGTAGTGGCCCCTTCATGGGCGTCGCGCTGGGCGCGGCACTGGTTCTGCCGGTGCCAGCTGCGCTGGCGGTTTTTGCAGGCCTAGGCCTTGGTATGGCGCTCCCATTCCTGCTGATCGCCTTCGTGCCCCGACTTCAACGCTGGCTGCCGAAACCTGGCGCGTGGATGGCAACCTTCCGCCGCATTCTTGCGATTCCGATGCTGCTGACCGCGATCGGGCTGGCCTGGGTCCTGGGGCGGCAAAGCGGCGTGGACGGGCTTGCGATGGGCCTGCTGATCGCCGCGCTGGCCGCGATGGGATTATGGTGGGTGGGCTTGCGACAAAGCGGGGGGCGCTCCGCCCTGGTCGGACTGGCACCGGTGATGGCGGCGCTTCTGGTCGCGATCGCGGTAGAGCTGCCGCGCCCGGCCGCCGCGACCGCTCCCGCAGATACCGGAGTACAAATGTTCAGTGAAGCGCGCTTTGCTGAGTTGCGCGCGCAGGGCGTACCGGTCTTCGTCGATTTCACAGCAGACTGGTGCCTCGTCTGCCAAGTCAACAAGCGAGTGGCGATCGACCGGGCGGACACGCAAGCGGCATTCGCGAAGGCGGGTGTGACGATGCTCGTTGCCGACTGGACGCGGGGCGATCCAGAGATCACGCGCTTCCTCGCCAGCCGCGGCCGCAATTCGATCCCTTACTATCTCTACGCGCCGTCGAAAAGTCCGGTTCGGGAGCTGCCGCAGATGCTAAGCAGCGAGATGCTGATCAGGCTAGCTAATGAGTCGGAAGGAAAGACAGATGATGAGCATTTATAACAAATTACTCATTCTGGGGGGCGCCGCCACATTGGTTGTTTGCATGCCCGCATCCGCTCAAGTTGCGAGGCATCCTGCGGTCGCGGACTATGGCGCGATTGCGCCCATGGCGCAGGTTGCCAACCGTCCCGCCGCGACGGATGATATGCGTGCGCTGTTCGAAATCACCGGCGAGGCACGTGGGCAAAACGGGGTCAACCGTAGTCTCGACAGGGTCGCGCGCTATCTCAATCTGCTCGCATCGAGCGGCGTGTCCACCAAACCGGGCGATATCAAGGTCATCATCCACGGGCCAGCCACACCGTTGATTCTGCGTGACGAAGCCTATCAAAAGCGGTTCAACTCCGCCAACCCAAACACGCCGCTGATTGCCGCACTCAAGCGGGCTGGCGTTGAAATCCATGTCTGTGGCCAGGCCACCGCTGGACAGGGCATTGCGCGGGAGGACATCGATCCGGCGGTCACTCTCGATCTGTCCGCGATGACGACGCTGGTCCTCCTGCAACGCCAGGGCTGGCCCCTCGTTACGGATTGACAATAGCAGTCGTCGCGGCGCGAAACCCATACCAGAAGGAAAGAACTATGCTGCTGGAAAAGATCAAGACGCCGGGCCTTTCCCACCTGTCCTATCTGGTGGGGTCGGGCGGGCAGGCAGCCGTGATCGACCCACGCCGCGACTGCGCCATCTACCTGGAGAAGGCACGTGCAGCAGGGCTTGAGATCACGTATATCCTCGAGACTCATCGTAACGAAGACCTTGTATCTGGCGCGCCAGTGCTCGCCGGCATGACGGGTGCAAAGGTGCTGCATGGGCCGAACCCGGAGCGGCCCATAGTTTATGCGACGACGGCGCGGGACGGTGATTGTTATGCCATCGGCCAACTGGAAATCCGGGCCATGGAAACACCCGGCCATACTGATGACCATCTGGCTTACGCGCTGTTTGATACCGCCTATCCGGACAAGGCGGTGGGCGTGTTCACTGGCGACGCCATGTTCGTTGGCGATGTCGGCCGCACCGATTTTTATCCCGACCGGCGCGAGGAAGTGGCCGGGCTGCTGTTCGATTCCCTCCGCAAGCTGCTGGCGCTCGGCGATCAGACCATCATCTACCCGGCTCACGGTGCCGGCTCGGTCTGCGGATCAGGCATGGCCGATCGCGAGTTCTCCACCATCGGGCATGAGCGATTGAACAATCCGCGCCTCCAGATCACGGATCGCGAGGAATTCATTCGATTGAAAGTGAACGAGAACCACTATCAACCGCCCTATTTCCGGCTGATGGAGCGGCTGAATGTGGACGGGGGCAGTGCGCCGCCGGCTGTGATGCGCCCCCGCCGCCTTTCGCTCGCGCAGTTAAGGGACCGCAAAGTGGATCACCTAGTCGATATCCGCGAGCCCATGGCCTATGCCTCGGGCCATCTGCCCGGCGCAATGAGCCTGCCGGTGGATATGATTTCCGCCTTTGCTGGCTGGTTCATCCGCGAAGGGGACAGCGTCGCCCTGATCGCTTCAGATCAAGATCAACTGGCCGCCGCCCTGGAACATCTGGTCCGGATCGCGCTGGATAATGTGGTGGGTGGCTATGTCGGCATGGTGCCCGCTGCCGCGAAAGGCGTAGCTGTGCAGCAGACACCCATGATCGACACGGACGAAGTCGAAAACCGTTTAGGTGGTGCTGAAGGGTGGACGTTGCTGGATGTGCGCGATGCAGACGAACGGGCCAAATCTGCCATCGACGGATCGCACCATATCTATGTCGGCCAGCTTAACGACCGTTGGCAGGAACTGGACAAGAAGCGGCATTACACCCTGATGTGCGCCAGCGGCATGCGCGCGACGGTCGCCGCAGGGTGGCTGGCCAGCCGCGGTTTTGAAAAGCTCGACATCTATCTTGGTTCGATGGGAGCATGGAAGGCAGCGCATGACTGATCGTATGGATTCAGCCGCATTCTGGGACAGTCGCTTCGCTTCGGAAGACTATGTCTTTGGAACCGAGCCCAATGCATTTGTGCGCCGTGAAGCGGGCCGTTTGCCGCAAGGCGGGCGGGTGCTGGCGGTGGCCGATGGGGAAGGGCGCAATGGGGTCTATCTGGCCCAACAGGGGCTGGACGTTACCGCAACCGACATATCCGCCGCCGGAATCGCGAAGGCGCGCAGGCTGGCGCAACAGCGTGGCGTTTCCTTGACGCTGGAGCAGGTCGATCTGGCCGCCTACGACTGGCCGGAGGCTGCATTTGACGCGGTCGTCGCGATCTTCGTGCAATTTGCCGATCCCATATTGCGGGCCAAGATGTTCGCCGGCTTTGCCAGAACTTTGCGGCCCGGCGGCATTCTGCTGCTGGAAGGCTATCGCCCGGAACAGCTGGAATATGGCACCGGCGGGCCGAAAGTGGAAGACAACCTCTATACCCAAAGCATGCTGCGCGAAGCCTTTGCCGGGTGGGATATTGTTTCCCTGCAGAGCTACGATGCGGATATTCGCGAAGGCAACGGCCATGGCGGGATGTCCGCACTGATCGATCTCGTTGCGCTGCAGCCCGGCTAGCCTCAGCCGGATCCGTATCAGCCACCGGCCGGTTCGATCCTGTCCTGCGTCCCGCCGCCAAGAGCGCGAACAAGGGTGATCGCAGCCCGTTGCCGCGCTGTCTGCACAGTGATGAAGGCCTGTTGCGCAGCCAGGGCGGCAGTTTGTGCGGTAACGACTTCCAGATAGTCCGCCGCGCCATCGCGATAACGGTCCAACGCCAGTTCTTCCCCGCGCGCAGCGGCCTGCGCGGCCCGCCGCCGGTCGGCTTCCTCGGCCGCCAGCGCCGCGTTGCTGGCCAGCGAATCCTCTACCTCTTGGAAGGAGTTCAGCACTGTTTCGCGGTAATTGGCGACGAGGATGTTGTATTCCGCCTCGCTGACGGCAACCCGAGCCCGCTGCCGCCCGCCATCAAACAGGTTGAGCACCGCCGACAATGGTCCCAGCGCCCAATATCCGGTTGGGGCGCTGACAAGGGGCGCACCACTGGCCTGAAAACCACCCGCCAATGCCAGATCGATGCGAGGGAACCGGGCCGCCTTCGCCACGCCGATGCGGGCATTGGCAGCGATCAGTCGCCGCTGTGCTCCGGCAATGTCAGGTCGCCGTTCGAGCAGGGTGGATGGCAGGCCCGGCGCAATGGCGGGCAAAGCTCCAATGCTATCGGTGGGGGCAATGGCAAATTGCCCGGGCATCATGCCAATCAGTGTTGCGATGCGGTTTTCCAGCGTTGCCCGGCGCGCGGCGATCTGCCGGAACAGCGCCTGAGCATTGGCCAGTTGCGTCTGCGATCGGCTGCGATCCACGCCCGATGCGATGCCGCCTTCATGGCGGATGCGGATCAGTGCGTCTGACGCTTCGTAAGCGTCCACTGTGCGGCGCAGCAGGGCACCTTCCCGGTCAAGTCCACGCAACTGGAAATAGGCATCCGCCAGCGCGCCATGAAGGCTGAGGCGGACGGAGGCGAGACTGGCCGCTTCGACTCCCGCGTCCGCTTCGCTAGCCCTTACGCTGTCGCGCACCCGGCCCCAAAGATCGATTTCATAGTTCAGCGCACCGCCCAGAATATACTGGTCCGCCGTTATCGGAACGCCGGGACCGATGGGCCGTCCAGCGGAAAGCCGTTCGCGCGAAATGGCCGTGCGGGCATCCAGCGTGGGGACAAGATCCGACCCCGCAAGGCGCGCCTCCGCCCGCGCGCGGTCAAGCCGGGCTACTGCTGCGGCAAGGCTTGGGCTGCCCTCGTCCGCCCGCGCGATCAGGTCGTCCAGTACAGGGTCGTCGAAATCACGCCACCATTGCCCTCGCGGCTGCCGGTCCGCCGGCGCGGCATCCTGCCACCGTGCGCCATATTTGTAACTTTCCGCCACCGGCGTGGCCGGAATATTGAGTGGCGGCGCCATGGAACAGCCCGCCATCAACAGCAGGGCGGGCGCGGCGAATTTAATTCTGCGCATTGGCAGTACCTTTCCCCCTGTTGCGGACGATGCGAACCCGATCGCCTTGTGCCAGCGCTTCTGGAGGAGTGGCGATCACGCGGGCCTGCGGCGTCAGGCCGGAAGCGATCTGCACGCTGGCGCCATCGTCCCGTCCGATCATAACCGGGCGCATCGTCACGCGCCCTTCGCGATCGACCAGCCCCACCATCGTTCCCTTCGGTGTGACAATCAGCGCGCTGGCGGGTAGCGTTACGGCGGTGCCTGCCGCCATCGGGATGGCCACTTCAGCGTAGCCGCCCGGCTTAAGCCGCTGGCCTGCATTGTTCACCTCGAACTCGGCCAGCACCGTGCCCGAGGCCCGGTCCACCGCACCTGCTGTGCGTGCCAGTACGGCGTCGAAACTCTCGCCCGGATATTCCGGCACGGTCAGACTGGCCAACACGCCCCGCGTCAGCTGTCCTGACAAGGCCTGGGGCACACGGACGCGCAGGCGCAGTCGGCGGTCATCTGCAATGGTGAACAGGGGGCTGGCCGCGCCGTTGCCCGCATTCACCAGGGCGCCGATTTCCGCGTTGCGGCTGGTCACCCGGCCTGCAAAAGGTGCCACAACACGGCTGAAGCCGAGCGTGGCGCGCAATCGTTCGACATTGGCACGGGCCGAACTGGCAAGGGCCGTTGCCGCTGCTAGCCGCCCGCTCTTTTCATCGGTTTCCTGTTGCGATACCGCGTCCTTCGCGCGCAGCGCGTCCCAACGTACGGCCGTAGTTTGCGCCAGTCCACGGTTGGCTTCTGCCGTGCGCAGGTCCGCTTGCGCCTGTGCCAATTGTTGTTCCACCTCCGGCGCGTCCAGCACGGCTAGAACCTGCCCCGCACGCACATGATCGCCAATATCGACCAGTCGCCGCGCCACATAGCCGCTGGCGCGAGCATGGATGGCGGCTTCGTTATCTGGTTCCAACATGCCGGGCAGACGAATGGCGCCTGCTTCCGCCGGTTGTGGGTGCAAGACATTGACGGTCGGCAATGCATTGGCGCGGGCGAATTCTGCTTGTTCGGTATGGTCCGCATTGCGGGCAACGATGCCGCCACCCACCAGCAGCGCTACGCCAACAGCTGCCGCCGCACCATAAAGGCGGCCCTTTCGCGATGAAGTCCGTGATGGGGTGGGATCAGACATGGCTCGGTTCCAGTTCGATAGTGCGGGTTTTGGGGGCGCCCTTGCGGTGGGCCAGCGCGAACAGCGCGGGCACCAGCACCAGCGTGGCGATTGTGGCGAACGCCAAACCGCCGATCACCGCACGGCCCAGCGGCGCGTTCTGTTCCGCGCCTTCGCCCAGGGCCAGCGCCATGGGCGACATGCCGATGATCATTACCAGCGCGGTCATCAGCACCGGGCGCAGGCGAACCATGCCCGCTTCCAGTGCGGCCGTTGCAGCGTTGCCCGTTTCCGCCAGCCTTTCGCGCGCGAAACTGACGACAAGGATGGCATTGGCGGTGGATACGCCCATTGCCATGATCGCGCCGATCAGTGCCGGCACGGACAAGGTGGTGCCGGTCAGGAAAAGCATCCACGCAATGCCTGCCAATGCGGCGGGCAACGCGCCGATGATTACAAGCGGATCGATCCAGTTCTGGAAGTTCACCACGATCACCAGATAGATCAGCACGATCGCCGCGATCAGGCCGAATGCAAGGCCGTTGAAGGCTATGTTCATCGTTTCATATTGGCCGCGCAGGGTAACGGTGGATGCTTTCGGCAGGTTCTTTTCCAGCGCGACGATGGCGGCGTTCACATCGGTCGCAACGGCACCCAGATCACGCCCTTGCGTGGTGGCATAGATGTTGATGACCGGCTGAATGTCATATTTGCTGACCACGGACAGTGTGTTGGCGCGCGTGATCCGCGCGACACCGCCAAGCGTTTGCGATGCTGCATCGACGCCGCCTGCGACCGGCAGCGCGGCCAGATCGGCGACGGAGCCTACGTCCCGTTCCGGCAATTGCGCCACGACAGGATAGGACACGCCGTTTTCCGGGTTGAGGTAGAATACGGGCGAGCTTTGCGCCGTACCGGCAAGTGCAGTGCCAAGGCTGGCCGTCACATCCCGCTGGCTTAGGCCATATTGCGCGATGCGTGCGCGGTCGACATCGACATTCAGTTGGGGATAGCGGGTCGATTGCTGAATGCGCGCGTCGGCCAGCCCCGGAATCTGCCGCACGCTTTTCAACAGTTTCTGCGCGTATCGCTGATTTTCCGGGATGTTGCGCCCGCGTATCTGGATATCGAGAGGGGCTGGCGATCCGAAATTGAGAATCTGGCTCGTCATGTCTGCCGGCAGAAAAGCAAAATCGACGCCTGGGAATTTGAGCGGTAACTGGTGGCGCAATGCACGTACATATTCATTCGTATCCCCGTGATCCTTTGACAAAGTGATTAGGATATCGCCTTCATTGGAGCCGACCGTGCCGGAATTGGCATAAATATTGTTCAGCGCCGCCAGAGAGATGCCAATATTATCGACCATCGTTTCGATTTCCGCATCGGGGATCACGCTGCGGATATGTTGTTGCACCTGCGCGAAAGTGGCGGAACTCTGTTCGATCCGCGTCCCCGCAGGCGTCCGCACATGCAGGGCGATCTGACCGGAATCCACCGCCGGGAAGAAGTCCCGACCGAGCAACGGCACCAGCGCCAGCGACAGAAGCATGACGCCTAGAAAGAC
>NZ_JBAQOK010000042.1:0-7318 GCF_049304695.1 Sphingobium sp. | reverse complement strand
CCAAAACCAACATCCCGATCTCGCCGCCTGAAAATCCAGCCGGCTGCTTAAACCATCGAAATGAGGGGTCCCTTTTAGACGCCGATCACCCCGCTAACGGGGTCCTTTTTGCACGCCGATCCACACCCGAAGGTGATAAAGCCATAAGCAGCAGGATCATTGCGCCAGTCTGTGCGTTCCCAAATCGCAGTTCAAGCGACAAGGTGTTCAGCAGACATGAGTTCAAGTATTGCCGTGGCCATCGTGAACGGTGTTTCCAAACCACTACCTTCAGATCCGCGGCGGACGCTACTCGAATGGCTACGCGAAGACCTTAGGCTGACCGGCACCAAGAAGGGTTGTGATCACGGACAGTGCGGTGCCTGCACGGTTTTGGTCGACGGACGGCGGATAAATTCCTGCCTTTCGCTGGCGCAGTTGCATGAGGGTGACCGGATCGAAACGATCGAGGCCATCGGAGCCGCTGACGACCTCTCAGTCCTTCAACGTGCGTTTGTGACGCACGACGGCTTCCAGTGCGGATATTGCACACCGGGGCAGATCTGTTCGGCTAAAGCCATGCTGCAGGAGCTTGCCGAAGGATGGGCGAGCGCAGAGACGGACGACTTAACCACACGGCCATCTCCGACACCTGAGGAACTGCGCGAGCGGATGAGCGGCAATCTGTGTCGCTGCGGTGCCTATTCCAACATCATTGCTGCGCTGGAAGAGGTTATTTCGCTGGACGCAAACCGGCAGGGAGCATCAGCATGAAGGCGTTTGTTCTGGACCATGCCACGTCGGTCAAAGGCGCGCTCCATTCGTTGAAACAGGGTGGAGTGGCCATCGCTGGCGGCACCAATCTGGTCGATCTGATGAAGTTGCAAGTCGTAGCGCCGGACCGGGTCATTTCGCTCCGCCGCACCGAGCTTGGTGACATCACGGCTGACGGTGAGGGGCTGAACATCGGCGCCCTTGTCACCAATGCCGATTGTGCGGCCGACATGCGCGTGCGGGGAAACTGGCCGCTCCTGGCGAAAGCGATCCTCGCCGGTGCCAGCCCGCAACTGCGCAACCGTGCTACCACCGGCGGCAATCTTTGCCAACGCACCCGCTGCGGCTATTTCTACGATACCACCCAGGCGTGCAATAAACGCGATCCCGGATCGGGCTGCGCAGCGCGCAATGGCTTCAACCGCATTCATGCCGTGCTTGGCACGAGCGACTCATGCATCGCGACTTATCCAGGCGACATGGCCATTGCCATGCTTGCGCTTGACGCAGTTGTTCTCGTCGAAGGTGCAGCAGGCGCGCGTGAGATCCCGATTGCGGCATTTCATCGTACACCCGGTGACGACCCTTCGCGCGACAACGTGCTTGAAGCGGGCGAACTCATAACGGGTGTGCGGCTGCCTGCCCCCACAGGCGGGGTGCAGATTTACCGGAAGGTGCGTGATCGCGCATCCTATGCGTTCGCACTTGTGTCCTTGGCATTGGACCTGACGATGGAAGAGGGGCGCATCGCCCGCTGCGCGCTGGCGTTCGGTGGCCTTGGCACGGTGCCATGGCGGGATCCGGCGGTTGAGCAAGTGCTGATTGGGGAAACGCCAAATCCCGCACTCTTCGCAAAAGCGGCCGAAGTCCTGCTCATGGACGCACAAGGCTTTGGTAAGAACGATTTCAAGATCCCGCTCGTCGCGCGCGCTCTGGCCGCCACGCTGAACGAAGCCACCCGAACCGGAAGGGCCTGACCCATGCGCATGACTTTGGCCGACATGTACAACACGCCCGACGAGCGCAATCTGCTCGACACGATGAAGCAGGGCGTGATCGGCAAGCCGCTCGATCGCCCGGAAGGACCGCTCAAGGTCAGCGGCACGGCCACTTACTCCGCCGAGTGGAAGATTGAAGGCTGCGTCGAAGGCGTGCTGGTGCTGGCAGACGTCCCGCAAGGCACGGTCAAGACCATCCATAGCGACAAAGTGATGACAATGTCCGGCGTGTTGGCCGTGCTTGCCCACAAGGCCATGGTTCGACGTTCCACGCAGGGCACGGCGGGCAAGGCACCGGCGCAGGATGTCCAGACAGTCGACTACTTTGCACAGCCTGTCGCGCTGGTCGTAGCCGAAACCTTTGAGCAGGCCCGCGATGCCGCGCTTGTCCTCAAGGTTGAGTACAATGCCGCCGCAGATCCGGTGCCTTTCGACCCGGAAAGCCCGGATGCCAAGGTGGAAACGCCGTCAGACAGCAAGCCGGTCAAAGGTGGCGATCTGGATCAGGCGATGCGCGATGCCGCGTTCAGCATTGATGTCGAGTATGATACCCCCGGGCACGCCAGTGCCGCGATGGAGCCGCACGCGACGATTGCCGAGTGGCAGGAAGATCAACTGATCCTGCGCGGCAGCTATCAAATGCTGGCCTTTAATGTGAAAGAGATCGCCGATTGCCTGTCGATTTCGCCCAAGAAGGTCCGAATTATTGCGCCATATGTCGGCGGCGGTTTCGGCTCAAAGCTGGGCATCACGCATGAAGCCGTGGCAGCAGCAATTGCGGCGAAGGAACTGGGCCGCCCGGTCCGCGTGGTAATGACCCGCCAGCAGGTATTCCAGACCGTTATGCGCCGTTCTGAAACGCGCCAGCGTGTGCGTCTAGCCGCAGATGCGGCGGGCAAGCTTATCGGCCTCGGACACGAAGCCTATGTCTCCAACCTGCCGGACGAGGACTTTGCCGAGCCGGTCACCCAGGCGACCGAATTCCTGTATGGCGGTGAAAACCGGTTGCTCAAGGTTGAAGTCGCCCGGATCTGCCGCATGACGGCAGGCTCCGTCCGCGCTCCGGGCGAAGCCGTGGGCATGCAGGTATTGGAAGCGGCGATGGATGAACTTGCCGAAAAGGTCGGCATCGATCCCGTTGAACTGAGAAAGCGCAACCTTCCAGCCAAAGTGCCGGTTCAAGGGACACCCTATTCCTCACGGATGCTGGTTGAGGCTCTGGAACAGGGCGCTGCACAGTTCGGGTGGGAAAAGCGCCAGCCCAAACCTTGCCAGACGCGCGAGGGCGACTGGTGGATCGGCATGGGTGTGGCGAGCGCGGCCCGCGTCAACATGGTGATCCCCGCCGAGGCCCGAGTTACACTCAAGGCAGATGGAACCGCGCTGGTCGAAACTGATCAGACTGACATTGGTACGGGCTCTTACGCCATCTTCGGTCAGATCGCGGGCGAAATGCTCGGCCTGCCGGTCAGCAAAGTGGAGGTCGTCTTGGGTGATACTACCCTGCCACCGGGCGCCGGATCGGGCGGAAGCTTCGGCGCGATTTCGACTGGCTCTGCCGTTATGCGCGCTTGCGAGGCGATCCGAAAGAAACTGGGCAAGCAGATGGACTGCGATGGCGACGCGCTGGAGATCAGGGATGGCGCGGCAAGCCACGGCGGGCAAATGCGTTCGCTCGTCGATCTCCTCGACGGAAAGGACATTGCCGAGATCGGCTCGATCAAGCCGGGAAGGACCTCCAAGGATTTCTCGCAAGCCAGCTATGGCGCTTTCTTTGCGGAAGTCGGTGTGCACGCTTTCACCGGCGAGGTGCGCGTGCGCCGCATGACGGGCGCTTTCGGGTTTGGTCGCGTACTCAATACCAAGACCGCGCGTTCGCAATGCCTTGGCGGGATGGTATGGGGCATCGGCAGCGCGCTGACTGAAGAACTGGTCTTCGACGTGCGCGATGGCCACCTCGTCAACCACGATCTCGCCGAATACCACGTGCCGGTCCATGCCGATGTGCCCGC
Organism: Sphingobium sp.; assembly: GCF_049304695.1. Classification (GTDB taxonomy): domain Bacteria; phylum Pseudomonadota; class Alphaproteobacteria; order Sphingomonadales; family Sphingomonadaceae; genus Sphingobium. Next base: position 3,555 of record NZ_JBAQOK010000042.1, on the reverse strand, counting down.
GCTCGAAGTGATCCTGCTGGAAGAGCGCGATGCCGCCGCCAGCCCGCTGCAGGCCAAAGGTGTGGGCGAGCTGGGCATTTGCGGCGCGGCAGGTGCCATTGCCAACGCCGTCTACAACGCCTGCGGCGTGCGCGTGCGCAGCTTCCCGCTCACACTCGACAAGATCATCCCCCTCCTACCCGACGCCTTTGTGTCGCCAGCCTGAAAGGCGCCCCATGATTGATTCTCCGCTTCGCTACCGCACCGATCTCGAACAACCACAGCCCGATGAGGCAGAGACGGATGCCAGCCTCGAAAAGTCGTTCGACCACATTCTGGAGACCACTGCCGAGGATTATGGCCACGCGGTTCGCGCAGTTCATGCCAAGGCGCATGGCCTGTTTGAAGGCACATTCACGGTAGACAGCAATCTGCCGCCCGAACTTGCGCAGGGCCTGTTCGCCAACCCCGGCACTTATCCCGCAGCTTTGCGTATTTCGACCAATCCCGGCGATATTCTCGACGACAACGTCGTGCTTCCGCGTGGCATCGCACTGAAGGTTGAGCGTGTGTCGGGTGAATGGCTTCCAGGCGTGGAAGGCGATGGGCAGGACTTCCTTATGGTCAACGGGCCGGTCTTTGCCGTGCCCACGCCGGACAAGTTCGCAGGCAAGCTCAAGTTCCTTGCCGCCACAACGGACCGCGCCGAGGGCGCAAAGGTGGCGCTGTCGACGGTGCTGGGGTTCATCAACTCGGTACTCGGTACAGTCGGCCTTGAATCGAAGGCGCTGGCCGGCATGGGTGGGTCGCCCCAGGTCCACCCACTGGGCGAGACCTATTTCAGCACCGTACCGTTCCGCTATGGCGATCACGTTGCCAAGTTCCGCCTGCGTCCACTTTCACCCGCGCTTACGGCCCTTACCGACACGATCATCGAAACATCGGGCCGCCCCGATGGTCTGCGCGAAACGATCCGCCAGGATGCTGCCACTCTCACCGGCGAATGGGCGTTCGAGGTTCAGCTTGCTCGCAATCTCGAAAAACAGCCGATCGAGGATGCCAGCGTTGAGTGGAAGGAAGAGGATGCACCGTTTGTCCAGGTGGCAACCTTGCGCGTCGAACCGCAGGACAGCTGGTCCGACGAGAAAGTGCAGCGCATCGACGAGACCATGCACTTTTCACCATGGAATGCGCTGGCAGACCATCAGCCGCTGGGCGGGATCAACCGCGCGCGCCGCCGCGCCTACAAGCATTCGTCGGATTTCCGCGTTCGGATCAACGGCTGCCCGTTCGCCGGGGGCGCTCAAGCGGTGAAATGAACCGGGGTCCCGGTCAGGCTTCGATCCTGACTGGGATCGCCTTGCTGGCGAGCGTGTCCGAAAGCAGGTCGCGCAGCGATAGCGGCACCAGCGGATTGAGTTCAGGAAAATAGCCTGCCACGCAACCGTCCGGCAAATCATAGGCAACGACCTTCAGTCCGGTCACGGCCCGTCGCCGATCGTGTTCCATCGCAGTCTCCAGCGTTACCCGTTGGCCTTCGCTAAGGCCCTGCCGCGCAATTTCGGCCTGCGACACCAGCAGCACCGTTCGCTCGCCGTCCAGCCTGCGCAATCGGTAGGAATGGCAATAGATCGTCGTGTTGAACTGATCGTTCGACCGTAACGTAATCAACCGCAACGCATCGCCTTCCGGTCCAGCGTTCAGCGCAGTAGGGTCGGTAAATTCTGCCTTGCCGCTTGCGGTAACTCTACATCACAACGCCAATCGTCATACGCCCATCGGCCAATCTCAATTGAACGTAATGGAAAAGCTGTCGGTCTGCATCTGGGGATCGAAAATACGCGCCTAAATGGCGACAAAGGGTCGATGACGGATCGACAGCTATAACCGCGCAGCGCAAGGAGCTCGCCCACAAGATTGGCCTGAGCTGCAAGCCGCGCGCGGTGAGCCTGGCCCTGCCAAGGCACCGCGCCCTGCCCGCGTTTAGAAGATGGTCAAACCCACCTGACAAAAAGAGCGTGGGGATAATGAGCGAACACCTACTAAAGACTGATTGATCGACCGGGTGCGTCAGCCTTTTGCGGCACCTCGATCATGCTGAACACATAATCCGCCCATTGCTGCAACATGCGCCGGCGCGGCGTGAGATAGAGGGCGCTGTTGTATGCGCCACGCACCTCATCGCGATCGGCATGAGCAAGGGCCATCTCGATCCAGTCAGGCCGATAGCATTCCGCTTCGTTCGCCCAGGTCGAAGCGATGCCCCTAAACCCATGCACCGTCTGTCGTCCGCGATACCCCATGCGATAGCAGCCATAGATCATCGTATTCTGGGATATGGGTGATGAGGGCTTGTCGCCTGCAAACACGTAGTGGCCGGGGCTGTAGATCCGCACCGCCTTGAGCAAATCTACAGTTTGGCGCGAAAGCGGCACGATATGTTCCCGTTCCATCTTCATACGCTCAGCAGGCACCCGCCAGATTGGGGCAGAGCCATCCAGCCCCTCAAATTCTTCCCAGGTGGCAAGCCGCGTCTCATTGGTCCGCGCCCATGTCAGTAGCGTGAACATCAGAGCATCGCGCGTCACCGCCCGGCGCCGGGGATTTTCGTCACCATCATAGGCGTGGATCGCCCTCACGAGCGCAGGCAATTCCCCTACCCCGACGCGCGGCATATGGCGCACCCGTGGCTTGGGGCGCAGCAGGGTAGCCAGTCCGGCAGCCGGGTCATGGCTGGCCCAGCCCTGCGGGATGGCGAACAGATAGATCTGGCTGACATGCTGCCGCAGCCGGCGGCTTACATCGAGCGCCCCGCGCGCCTCGACCGCCCGGAGCATCTCCAATATATCGGCGGCCGAGATCTGCTGGAGATCGCGCTGCCCCAGCACAGGAAACACGTCCCGCTCCAGACGCGAAAGGATGCGTGCTGCATGGCGAGGCTCCAGCGCGCTCACCCGATTGTCATGCCAGGCCCGTGCGGCAACCTCAAAGCTGACGATCGGCGCTGCCGCCTTGGGTCCGGGATCTTCGCCCCTGGCAAGGGCGAGCCTGGCCTCGGCGCGACGCAGACGTGCCTGTGCGAGAGTAACCTCAGGATAGCGTCCGAACGAAAGCAGCTTCTCTTTACCGTCGAACCGATATTTCATGCGCCAAAGGCGCGAGCCGGTAGGACGGACCAGCAGATAAAGGCCTTGGCCATCTGCCAGCTTATAATCCTTCGAACGCTTCGTTGCGTAACGAACCTCGAGCTCCTTGAGGGGCATGGGGGTATCTCCTGCTGGACGCAGGCGATTACCCCAGAAAATACCCCCAAATGCAAATCGACGTCCTGGGATTTGCCGCGCTCTGGTGATCCTCGTTGCGATCTCAGGAAACGGCGCAAATCCGCCAAAAAAGGGATAAAAAAAACCGCTCCGGGATGATCCGGAACGGCTTGATACTTATGTTTTTGGTTGCGGGAGTAGGATTTGAACCTACGACCTTCAGGTTATGAGCCTGACGAGCTACCGGGCTGCTCCATCCCGCGTCAACCTGTTTAGCCTCAAGCACCGGGGGGAACATCGGTTCCCCTGGCTT